>NZ_JBITJS010000027.1:0-92581 GCF_044460245.1 Streptomyces sp. NPDC050145
GTCTTGCGTTTCCAACCTTACCAGATCCGTTTTCCGTTCCGTTTCCGGTTCGGATTTCATTTCCGGTGGCCGTTGGAGGGCCTTTGCCTTTCGGCTGAACCGACTTTATCAGAAGTTTTGGGCCGGTCTGACCGGCGTTCATTCTCTGATTAATCGGAGGGGCTTCTCGAAGAATGTTATTTCGTGAAGCGCGCTAGATGCTAACCGTTGGAGCTCAACATGTCCAGCTCGGGTCAACTGTTCGAATCTACCTCCCCTTCCAGGCCGTGTCAACGGTCTTTCCGGGTGAGAGGACAGTAGCAGGTCAGACGGGCGCTTCGCACATCAAGCGGCGGTCGGTTGCACCGCGCTGCGCTCGGCTGCTTCCAGGTCGCCGGACTCGCCTTCTCGTACGGCCCGGCCGCCGAGGACGTAGACGTATAGGAGGAACGCGAGCTCGGCAGCGATGCCTATGCCGATCCGCGCCCAGGTGGGCAGGCCCGACGGGGTGACGAAGCCTTCTATGGCGCCGGAGACGAAGAGGACCAGGGCCAGGCCTATCGCCATGCCCAGGGCGGCTCTCCCCTCTTCCGCGAGTGCGGTGCGGCGGGTGCGCGGGCCGGGGTCGACGACCGTCCAGCCGAGGCGGAGGCCGGTGCCGGCGGCGACGAAGACCGCGGTCAGTTCGAGAAGGCCGTGCGGAAGGATCAGGCCGAGGAACGTGTCCAGGCGGCCCGCGGAGGTCATGAGGCCGATGCCCACGCCCACGTTGAGCATGTTCTGGAAGAGGATCCAGAGGACCGGCAGGCCCAGGAATATGCCGAGGACGAGGCACATCGCGGCGGCCTGGGCGTTGTTCGTCCACACCTGTGCCGCGAAGGACGCCGCGGGGTGGCTCGAGTAGTACGTCTCGTACTGGCCGCCGGGGCGGGTCATCTCCCGTAGTTCGGACGGGGCGGCTATGGAGGCCTGGACTTCGGGGTGCGTGCCTATCCACCAGCCGATCAGGGCGGCTATCGCCGTGGAGAGGAGCGCGGTGGGGACCCACCAGTGGTGTGCCCTGTAGACGGCTGCCGGGAATCCGTGGGTGAGGAAGCGGGTCACGTCGCGCCATGAAGCGGTGCGGGTTCCCGTGACGGCACTACGCGCGCGTGCCACGAGCTGGGTGAGGCGGCCGACGATCCGGGGGTCCGGGGCGCTCGACTGGATCAGCGAGAGATGGGTGGCCGTGCGCTGGTACAGGGTGACCAGTTCGTCCGCCTCCGTGCCGGTGAGGCGGCGCCGGCGGCGCAGCAGGGCGTCCAGGCGGTCCCACTCGGCTCGGTGGGCTGACACGAAGACGTCGAGGTCCATCCGGTCTGCTGCTCCTAGCTTTCCGGCACCTGTACGGCGCGATGTGGGCTCAGCTTGGCAGACTGACGCTTCCAAGGGCAGGTCGGGGAAGGGTGGGTGGCCGGCGTGAGCGAGCTGGTGACAGGTGAGGCCGTGGCACTCGAGCTGCGGCCCGCGAAACTGCCGAGCCGGGCGCTCGCCGTGCTCATCGACCTCGTGGTGGCGTTCGCCGTCTACATCGTGGTGTCGATCGGCGTCGTAGCCGCGACGGCCTCGCTGGACGACGCTGCGGCGGCCGCGCTGGCGGTGGCGATGTTTCTGCTGGTGCTGGTCGGGATTCCGATCGCCGTGGAGACGCTGAGTCATGGGCGCTCGCTCGGGAAGCTCGTGTGCGGGCTGCGGGTGGTGCGGGACGACGGCGGGCCGATCCGGTTCCGGCACGCGTTGGTGCGCGGGGCTGTCGGTGTCGTCGAGATCCTCATGACGTTCGGTGTCGTGGCGTGCATCGCGTCGCTGGTGTCGGCGCGGGGGCGGCGTCTCGGGGACGTGTTCGCGGGGACGCTCGTCGTGCGGGAGCGGGTGCCGGCCGGGCAGGCCTCGTTCGTGCCGGCGCCGCCTGCGTGGCTGGTGGGGCGGTTCTCGGAGCTGGATCTGTCGGCGGTGCCCGAGGGGCTGTGGCTGGCGGTGCGGCAGTACCTGACGCGGATGGGGCAGCTGGATCCGCAGGTGGGGTGGCGGATGGCCGAGGGGCTGGCGGCGGATCTCGCGGCGCGCACGGGGACGCAGGTGCCTCAAGGGGTGCCGCCGGCGGCGTTCCTGGCGGCCGTGGTGCATGAGCGGCAGGCTCGGGAGGCTCAGCGGGCGTTCGGGCCCGGTGCGCCGGGTGGGCCCGGTCGGGTCGCGGTTCCTGCGGCGCCGTTCCCGACGGCTCCGGTCACTCCGGCGGCCGTGCCGCCGTATGCCCCGCCCGCCACCGGATTCGCTGCGCCGGGCGGGCCGGGCTCATACGACGGGGACGCCGGCGCTCCCCCGCCGTCTCTGCGGAAGCCCGCGGACGGCGCTGAGCGGCCCGAGCCGCCCGCGACCGGGTTCGTGCCGCCTGCGTGATCCGGCCTGACGGGGCCGGGCCGCGTCAGGGGAACGTCGACGGCGGGGTCTCGAGGTGTTCCAGCTCGATGCCGGGGGCGGCGAGGACGACGTCGCCGCTGATGTGGACGGTGTGCTGTTCTCCGGTGTCCAGGGCTGTGACCTGGTACGCGTCCACGATCAGGGGTCCGTTGTCAGTGGCGTGTGCTTCGCTTTCCAGCAAGGTCCAGGACTGGTCCAGCGTGCGGGGCGCCAGCACGGGATCGGTCAGGGCGACCAGGCGGACGCGGGTCGAGGGGGAAGCGGGGGTGAGGCGCAGCAGTCGTGCGGTGGCGACGAGGAACGCGGGGGACGTGCCGGTGAACGCGTGCGCGGGTGCGTTGCCTTCGGTGGCGTGGGCGCCGGTCGGGTCGGTGCGTACCCAGGTGACGCCGTCGAGGGCGGCTCCTCGGACCTGCCAGCTCGATGCGTTCAGTTCGAGGCGGAGGGGGCGGCCGAGTTCGTCGAGCGTGAGATCGATCGAGCCGGAGTGATCGCCGGAGGGGGTGGTCCGCTGGGCCACGTAGCGCCAGCCGGAGGGGCCGGGTGCGCAGTGGAAGTGTTCTTCACCGAGGGGGGTGTGATCGTGCGGATCATGGAGCGAATATCGGCCGCGGGGCATGGGGTTCGTGGCGTCCTCTGTCTGGCCCGGTGACGCGGGTCCGGGCTGTCTGACGGGTCCGGGCCGCCGGTAATCGGGCCGGCGGGTGCGGGCCGCTCCACGGGACAGGCCCCCGGCACGGGGGTGCGGGGGCCTGTCCTTGCAGCGCGGTTCAGCTCGGCCTGGTGTCAGGCGGGGTGATGCGTGCGGAGCAGTGGGTGCTCAGTAGCGGTAGTGGTCGGGCTTGTACGGGCCGTCGACCTCGACACCGATGTACGACGCCTGCTCCGGGCGCAGCGTGGTGAGCTTGACGCCGAGGGAGTCGAGGTGGAGGCGGGCGACCTTCTCGTCGAGGTGCTTGGGCAGCACGTAGACGTCGGTCGGGTACTCCTCGGGCTTGGTGAACAGCTCGATCTGGGCCAGCGTCTGGTCCGCGAACGAGTTGGACATCACGAACGAGGGGTGACCCGTCGCGTTGCCCAGGTTCAGCAGGCGGCCCTCGGACAGGACGATGAGGACCTTGCCGTCGGGGTACGTCCACGTGTGGACCTGCGGCTTGACCTCGTCCTTCACGATGCCGGGGGTCTTGGCGAGGCCGGCCATGTCGATCTCGTTGTCGAAGTGGCCGATGTTCCCGACGATCGCCTGGTGCTTCATCCTGGCCATGTCCGAGGCCATGATGATGTCCTTGTTGCCGGTCGTCGTGACGAAGATGTCGGCCTTGTCGACGACCTCGTCCAGCGTCGTGACCTGGTAGCCGTCCATCGCCGCCTGGAGCGCGCAGATCGGGTCGATCTCGGTGATGATCACGCGGGCGCCCTGGCCACGCAGCGACTCCGCGCAGCCCTTGCCGACATCGCCGTAACCGCACACGACGGCGGTCTTGCCGCCGATCAGGACATCGGTGGCGCGGTTGATGCCGTCGATCAGCGAGTGACGGCAGCCGTACTTGTTGTCGAACTTCGACTTCGTCACGGCGTCGTTCACGTTGATCGCCGGGAACAGCAGCGAACCGTCACGGTGCATCTCGTAGAGACGGTGGACACCCGTCGTGGTCTCCTCCGTCACGCCGCGGATCTCCGAGGCGAGCTGGGTCCACTTCTGCGAGCCGTTGGTGATGGTGCGGTTGAGGAGCTCGAGGATGACGCGGTGCTCGTCCGACTCGGCGGTGTCGGCCGAGGGGACCTTGCCGTCCTTCTCGTACTCGACGCCCTTGTGGACGAGGAGGGTGGCGTCACCACCGTCGTCCAGGATCATGTTCGGGCCGCCGGTGGGGGTGTTCGGCCAGGTCAGGGCCTGCTCCGTGCACCACCAGTACTCCTCGAGCGTCTCGCCCTTCCAGGCGAAGACCGGGATGCCCTGGGGGTTGTCCGGGGTGCCGTTCGGGCCGACGGCGATGGCCGCGGCGGCGTGGTCCTGCGTGGAGAAGATGTTGCAGGAGACCCAGCGGACCTCGGCGCCGAGCGCGACCAGGGTCTCGATGAGGACGGCGGTCTGCACGGTCATGTGCAGCGAACCCATGATGCGGGCGCCGGCCAGCGGCTGGGTGGCCGCGAATTCCTTGCGGATGGACATCAGGCCGGGCATCTCGTGCTCGGCGAGGGTGATCTCCTTGCGGCCGAACTCGGCGAGGGAGAGGTCGGCGACCTTGAAGTCCTGTGCGGAAGTCATGTGTGAGCTGCTCCTCGGTGCAGTGCAGTCGGTCGAGGTGGGCTGGTGCGTCGCGTCCTTGCGGGGCGGGCACGCATGGCTGGTCTGCGGGTGTCTTCGGACACAGGTGTCCTCCGATACTCGCAGCGCAGTCCGTCGGAGGCCCTCTCTCCCTCGGCCGGCCCGTCGTGCGGGCCGCCCGACCGCCATCAGCAGCGACGTCTGGCTCGTGACGAATCTACACCGATCGCCTCCTCCGGCCCCACCCCGTCCGCCGGAGCCGGCCTCTCCCCGCGCGGCTCCGCAGGTGAGCGGCGTAGGGGCCGGAGCGTCCCAGGGACAGGGGCGGTCTCCGGGAGTGGGTGGCGCGCTGGGTGGGGACGCGGAAGGGGGGCGGCGAGCTTGAAGCTCGCCGCCCCCCTTCGTTCAGGTCAGTGGGTCGGGGTCGGGCCGCCCGGGGTGGCCGCGGGGTCGGCGCCCTCGGCGGCCGCGGCCTCGCTGTAGATGTCGGGCTCGAGGTAGATGACGCGGGCGATCGGGACGGCGGCGCGGATGCGGGTCTCCGCCGCGTCGATGGCGCGGGCGACCTCGGCGGCCGTGTTGTCGTGCCGGACGGCGATCTTCGCGGCGACGAGGAGCTCCTCGGGGCCGAGGTGGAGCGTGCGCATGTGGATGAGGCCGGTGACGGTGTCGCCGTCGACTACCGCCTTCTCGATCTTCTCGACCTCTTCGGTGCCGGCGGCCTCGCCGAGGAGCAGCGACTTGGTCTCCAGGGCGAGCACGATCGCGATGACGATGAGCAGGATGCCGATGCAGAGGGTGCCGATGCCGTCCCAGACGCCGTCGCCGGTGGCGAGGGTGAGGCCGACGCCGAACAGGGCGAGGACCAGACCGATCAGCGCGCCGAAGTCCTCCAGGAGGACGACGGGCAGCTCGGGCGCCTTGGCGCGCTTGATGAACTGGCCCCAGCTGAGCTTGCCGCGCAGCTCGTTCGACTCCTTGATGGCCGTACGGAAGGAGAAGCTCTCGGCGATGATCGCGAAGACGAGGACGCCGACCGGCCAGTACCAGTGCTCGAGGTCGTGCGGGTGCTTGATCTTCTCGTAGCCCTCGTAGACGGCGAACATGCCGCCGACGGAGAAGAGCACGATGGAGACGAGGAACGCGTAGATGTAGCGCTCGCGGCCGTAGCCGAAGGGGTGCTGCGGGGTGGCCTCGCGCTGGGCCTTCTTGCCGCCGAGGAGCAGCAGTCCCTGGTTGCCGGAGTCGGCGAGGGAGTGGACGGACTCGGCGAGCATCGACGAGGAGCCACTGAAGAGGAACGCTACGAACTTCGCTACCGCGATGGCGAGGTTGGCGGCGAGTGCCGCCACGATCGCCTTGGCTCCGCCTGAAGCACTCATGTTGTTCCCGGTGTCCCTTCGTACGACCCGTGCTGCTGTGACCAGAAGGGCTGTTTTGCTTGCCCTTTGCAGTGGGTCATTGTTGCAGCACGGGGCGCGTGGGACGGAGCTCAGGCCACGACTGTGGCACGGAAAATCGTGCCCGTACCGGACACTTCGGCCTTCTCGCCCGCGGGGACGAACACGGACTGGCCGGGGCCGAGGTCGAGCTCGCCGGCCCGGACGGTGCCGGCGGTGCAGAGCAGGATCTGCGGGGTGGGGGCGGTCAGGTCGTGGCGGCCGCTGCTCGCGGGCAGGACGTGGCGCGAGAGGCGGAACTCGTCGATGGGGGTGTCGTAGACCTCTTCGCCGTCCGGGGAGGCCTCGGGGCGCAGGATGTTGGGGTCGGCGGCCTCGAAGCGGACGATGCGCAGCAGTTCGGGGACGTCGACGTGCTTGGGGGTCAGTCCGCAGCGCAGCACGTTGTCGGAGTTGGCCATGATCTCGACGCCGAGGCCGTCCAGGTAGGCGTGCGGGACGCCGGCGCCGAGGAAGAGGGCCTCGCCGGGCTGCAGCCGTACGTGGTTGAGGAGCATGGCCGCGATCACGCCCGGGTCGCCGGGGTAGTGGTGGGCGATGTCCGCGTACGGGGCGTAGGGGCCGCCGAGGTGCTGGGCGGCGGCGGTGGCCTCGGTGACGGTGTGCGCCATCTCGGTGCGGTCGGCGCTGAGGATCGCGGTGAGGACCTCGCGCAGGGCGGCCTCTTCGGGGTGGGCGCGCAGCACGTCGGCGTAGGGCTTGAGGCTGCCCACGCCGAGGCCTTCGAGGAGGCGGGCGGCCTCTTCGGGGTCGCGGAAGCCGCACAGGCCGTCGAACTCGGTGAGCGCGCACACGAGTTCGGGCTTGTGGTTGGCGTCCTTGTAGTTGCGGTGCGGGGCCGTGACGGGGATGCCGGCGCGCTCTTCGGCCTCGTAGCCCTGCTGTGCCTGGCGCAGGTCGGGGTGGACCTGGAGGGAGAGCGGGGCGCCCGCCGCGAGGAGCTTGAGGAGGAAGGGCAGGTGGGGGCCGAACTTGGCGACGGTCTCGGGGCCGAGTTCGCGCTCGGGGGCGGCGTCGATGACCTGGTTGAGCGGGCCGCGGTCGGTGCCGGAGGGGGCGCCCGGGTGGGCGCCCATCCACATCTCGGCCTGGGGTTCGCCGGTCGGTTCCACGCCCAGGAGGTGCGGGATGGCGGTGGCGGAGCCCCAGGCGTAGGGGCGGACGGGGTTGGTGAGGCGGTCCATGGGGCGTTCTCCGTACGCGTCGGGCGAGGCGGCGGGACTACGAGCCGGCGTGCCTGTGAGCCGGTGGCGTGGCTGCGCGCCGGCGGGGCTACTTCACGCCGTGGAGGCGAGGCCCAGGTAAACGGCGGCGAAATCCGTGACGGCGATCAGCTCCGCGAGCGTCTCCAGGTCGCTGCCCTCCTCGGTCTCCAGCTCGCTGATCGCGATGTCGTGGGAGAGCGCGAGCTCGCGGGCGGAGGGGGCGGCGCTGAGGCTGCCGGCGGGCTGGTCGCGGAGCAGGACGACACGGGCGCGCAGGGTCTGGACCTCTTCGACGCGGTCGCGGAAGAAGTCGTCGGGGTCGGCGCCGGCGGCGAGGGCACCGGTCAGCAGTGCGCCGTGGGCGGGCATGGCCTCGGGCAGGTCGGCGGCGAGGGCGGCGCGGCCGGCCAGCTCGGCGAGCGCGGCGGCGAAGCGGCGGCCGGCGGGGCCCGCGGCGGCGCCCTCGGTCCAGATCAGCGGGAGTGCCTCGGCGAGCTCGGAGGCCAGGGTCTTGGCCGGGTTGCCGTACGTGGCGATGGCGGGGCCGCAGCGCTCGGCGGTGCGGTCGAGGCGGTCGGCGACCTTCTCCAGGGCCTCGGGGGGCGCGTCGAGCAGGCCGGTGCGGTCGAGCAGGGCGAGCAGGGGGGTGAGCAGGGCCCACAGGGCGCCGGGGGCGGAGGCCGCGTCCGGCTCGTCCTGCTCGTACGGGGCGGTCGCCATGGGGACGAAGAGGCCGTGGGCGCGGGCGACGGCCTCGGTGAGCGGGGCGCCCGCGGGGGCGACGGCGACGACGGAGACGCCGCGCCGGTAGGCCTGCTCGACGAGGAGGGACAGGCTGGGCTCGCTGCCGTCGGGGGTCGCCACGAGGAGCAGGTCGACGGCGCCCGCCCAGCCGGGCAGCTCCCAGCGCAGGGCGCCGGGGGCGGGTGCGACGCCGGTGGTGCGCAGCCGTACGACGGGGCAGGCGGCGCCCGCGAGGCGGCGGAGGAGGTCGGCGACGCCGAGGGCGGCGGTGCCGGGGCCCGCGATCAGCAGGGTGCGGGGGCGGCCGTCGGGCTTGAGGTCGCCGATGCCGGCCTCGGTGGCGTGCAGGACCGCCGTGCGGACGCGGGCGCCCGCTTCGGCGGCACCGCGGAGCAGGCCCCGGCGGTCGGCTCGGGCGAGCGCGTCCGGGTCGTCCAGGAGGGTTTCGTCGAACATGCGTCGGTCTCCTGCTTCGCGGTGTGGGGTTACGCGGGGCGGCGGGCCTCGTCGACGAGGAGGACGGGGATGCCGTCGCGGACCGGGTAGGCCAGGCCGCAGTCCTTGCCGGTGCAGATCAGCTCGGCCTCGGCCTCCTTCAGCGGGGCGTGGCAGGCCGGGCAGGCGAGGATCTCCAGGAGGCCGGCTTCGAGCGGCATGGGCGTTTCCCTCCGGGGGACGGACGTCGGGGTCCGTCGGGTCGTCGGTCGGTGTTCTTCCGGGTGTCTTGGTGTGACCTGGTCAGCGTACCGCTGGGGGGCGGGCGGGGCCCGATGCCTGTGCCTCTCCGGCGGGGGGCGGGTTTGTTGTGGGGCGGGGATTCGTGTGGGGGCAAGTGGCTGGGTCTGGGTGGGGCCGGGGTGGGGGTGGGGTGTCTGCTTGGTGGGGTCTCCCGTGGGGTGTCCCGTTCCGGGGCGGGGCTGGGGCCGACGCCTCCTTGAGCGCGCGTCCGGCGCCGGGGTGCCGCCTTGCCCACCCGTGCCGCCCCAGGCGGCAGACTGCCCAAGGCTGGGGAGACCGGAATGCGTGACCGGGGATGGGGTGCTGCCCGAGGCTGGGCGCCGGGCCGACGCCCCCGGAGGGGGCGGGTGGGTGGGAGCAGGGGCTGGGCAAAGCCGGGGAGACCGGGTGCCGGGGAGGAACGCCCGGATCCGTGTCCAGGGCAGGGGCACCGCCCAAATCGAGGGCACCCGAATCCGCATCCCGCGCCCCGGGTCAGGGCACCGCTGCTCGAGACCAGGTTGGCGGCACCCCGGTCCCGTAACCAAGACAGCGGCACCGCATCCGCGCCCAGGGCAACGGCACCGCCCCGGACCAAGGCAGCGGTACCGTCTCCACGCCCAAGAGGCAGCCGTACCGTCTCCGCATCCATGAGAGGCGGCCCCCATCCGTACCCGGAAAAAAGGCCGTGGGCAGGGGTCAGGCGCGGATCAGGGCGAGGGCCTCGTCGCGGATCTTCTCCATGGTCACCGCGTCCCGCGCCTCCGCGTTCAACCGCAGCAGCGGCTCCGTGTTGGACGGGCGGACGTTGAACCACCAGTCGGCGGCGGTCACCGTCAGGCCGTCGAGCTCGTCCAGGGTGACGCCGTCGCGGCCGCCGTACTCGGCCTTGATCGCGGCGAGCCGGCCCGCCTGGTCGGCGACGGTGGAGTTGATCTCGCCGGAGCCCGCGTAGCGGTCGTAGGAGGCGACGAGGGCGGAGAGCGGGCCCGCCTGGCCGCCGAGCGCGGCGAGGACGTGGAGGGCGGCGAGCATGCCCGTGTCCGCGTTCCAGAAGTCCTTGAAGTAGTAGTGCGCCGAGTGCTCGCCGCCGAAGATCGCGCCGCTGGTGGCCATCTCCTGCTTGATGAACGAGTGCCCCACGCGCGTGCGCACGGGCGTGCCGCCGTGCTCGCGGACGACCTCGGGGACGGACCAGGAGGTGATCAGGTTGTGGATGATCGTGCCCGTCCCGCCGTTGCGCGCGAGCTCACGCGCGGCGACCAGGGCGGTGACGGCGGACGGGGAGACCGGCTCGCCGCGCTCGTCGACGACGAAGCAGCGGTCCGCGTCGCCGTCGAAGGCGAGGCCGAGGTCGGCGCCCTCGGCACGGACGCGGGCCTGGAGGTCCACGAGGTTGGCCGGGTCCAGCGGGTTCGCCTCGTGGTTCGGGAACGTGCCGTCCAGCTCGAAGTACATCGGTACGACGTCCAGCGGCAGCCCGGCGAGAACGGTGGGGACGGTGTGCCCGCCCATCCCGTTCCCCGCGTCCACGACGACCTTGAGGGGGCGGATGCCGCTCAGGTCGACGAGGCCGCGCAGGTGCGCCGCGTAGTCGTCGAGGGTGTCGCGCCGGGAGATCGTGCCGGGCGTGGCGGCGGGCTCGGGGGCGCCGGACTCGCTCCACCGCTCGGCGAGGCGGCGGATGTCGGCGAGGCCGGTGTCCTGGCCGACGGGGGCGGCGCCGGCCCGGCACATCTTGATGCCGTTGTACTGGGCTGGATTGTGCGACGCGGTGAACATGGCGCCGGGCAGGCCGAGGGCGCCCGACGCGTAGTACAGCTGGTCGGTGGAGCACAGGCCGATCTCGGTGACGTCGGCGCCGAGTGCGGCGGCGCCGCGCGCGAAGGCGCCGGACAGGCCGGGCGAGGAGGGGCGCATGTCGTGCCCGACGACGATCGCGTCGGCTTCGGTCACCTGGACGAAGGCGGCGCCGAAGAGCGCGGCGGTCTCCTCGTCCCACTGGTCCGGGACCACCCCGCGCACGTCGTACGCCTTCACGATCGTCGACAGATCTGCAGCCACGGCCGGCCCAGCCCTCCTGGAGTCTTCTCGGACCCCACAAACTACCCGGCCGGACCGACGGCGGACCGTGAACCCCTCATTCCTCCCCGGGCGCGTGGCGCTCGGCATCACCACAGGTCACGGCAGCATCCAGGACAGCACGGGGGTGCTCTGCCCCAGCACGATCAGGCACATCACGAGCAACAGGCCCAGGCTCCACGGCAGTACCTTGCGCAGCAGGTCGCCCTCCTTGCCGGCGAGGCCGACGGCGGCGCAGGCGATGGTGAGGTTCTGCGGGGAGATCATCTTGCCGAGGACGCCGCCGGAGCTGTTCGCCGCGGCGAGGAGCTCGGGCGAGAGGCCGGACTGCTGGGCGGCGGTCACCTGGAGGGCGCCGAAGAGGGCGTTGGCGGAGGTGTCGGAGCCGGAGACGGCGACGCCGAACCAGCCGAGGACGGGTGACAGGAAGGCGAGCCCGGCGCCCGCCGCGGCCACGGCGTGCCCGATGGTGGCGGCCTGCCCGGACAGGTTCATCACGTAGGCGAGGGCGAGAACGCTCGTCACGGTGAGGATCGCGAAGCGCAGTTCGTGGACGGTGCCCAGCCATTCGCGCACCGCCACGCGCGCGTGGACGCCGAGGACGACGGCGGTGCCGATCCCGGCGAGGAGCACGAGGGTGCCGCCGGTGGAGACGAGGGGCAGGGTGAACATGTTGCCGCTCACCGGCTTGCCACTGGGGTCGGCGACGTCCAGGAAGGGCCAGTCGAAGACCCGGTTGGCGCGCGCGAGGGTCTCCTTGACGGCGGGGATCTGCGCCACGGAGAAGATCACGACGATCAGCGCGTACGGGGTGTAGGCGCGCACGATCTCGCGGCGCGGGTCCTCCTCGTCGAGGTCCTCGCTGCGGGCGCCGGTGAGGACGGCGGCGCGTACGGGCTCGGCGGCGGGCCGGCGCGCGTGCGGTACGGCGACCAGGGCGCCGGCGCCGATCAGGGCGGCCCCGATGTCGGCGAGCTGCGCGGACACGTAGTTGGACGCGGTGAACTGGGCGGCGGCGAAGGCGACACCGCAGGTGAGCGCGGGCACCCAGGTCTCGCGCAGGCCGCGCCGCCCGTCGACGAGACCGACGAGCACGAGCGGCACCACGAGGGCGAGCAGCGGGGTCTGACGGCCCACCACGGAGGCGACCGAGTCGAGCGGGAGGCCGGTGACCTGGGCGAGCGTGACGACGGGGGTGCCCATGGCGCCGAAGGCGACCGGCGCGGTGTTGGCGACGAGGGCGACGACGGCGGCCTTGACCGGGTCGAAGCCGAGCGCGACGAGCATGACGGCGCAGATGGCGACGGGTGCGCCGAACCCGGCGAGCGCCTCCAGGAGCGCGCCGAAGCAGAAGGCGACGACAAGCGCCTGGATGCGCGGGTCGTCGGAGAGCCGTCCGAAGGAGCGGCGCAGGATGTCGAAGTGCCGGGTGCGGACGGTCATCCGGTACACCCACAGGGCGTTGACGACGATCCACAGGATGGGGAAGAGCCCGAACAGGGCGCCTTGGGCTGCGCCGGCGAAGGTCTGGTCGAGCGGCATCCCGAAGGCGAGCCAGGCTACGAGGACGGCGACGGCGAGTCCGATGAGGCCCGCGCGGTGGGCCTTCATGCGGACGGCGCCGAGCAGGACGAGGACGGTGACGAGGGGCAGGGTCGCGACGAGGGCGGACAGACCGAGCGAGCCGCCGACGGGCTCCAGTTGCTGGACGAACACGTGCGCCTCCCGGAATCCCGGAATCAGGAGCGGAGACGTCATGGTCATGTCATCGAGCGACACGAGTCAACGCATGGGACACGAATGGCGGTGCGTCAGATGGTGCTACGGGGGTCGGATGCCCGGCGGGGCGTCAGATATCCGGCGCAGCCCGTGGGTTCACCAGCGGGCTGAGCGCGCGTCAGTTGTCCGGCGAGCGCAGGACGCGGAGGTGGCCGCGGCGGGCGACCTCCATCGGGTCCGCGGTGCGCGGCCCGGAACCGCCGGCCTCGGCGACGCGCTCCTGGGGGCGGGCCGCCTCGCGCACGGCGTTGGCGAGGGCTTCGAGATCGTCTCCGCTGGGGCGGCTCGGGCCGCTGCCGTCGGAGAGCCGGACGACCTCCCACCCGCGCGGGGCGGTGAGGCGCTCGGAGTGCTCGGCGCACAGGTCGTAACAGTGCGGCTCGGCGTAGGTGGCGAGGGGGCCGAGGACCGCGGTCGAGTCGGCGTAGACGTACGTCAGCGTCGCGACGGCGGGACGGCCGCAAGCGGTGCGCGAACAGCGACGTACAGGGCTCACGATGTTGGACGGTACCGCACTCTTGAGCGGGCCGCGACGACTCTCCCCGAGGTCACCCCACCGTGTCGCGTGGTGAGACGGCGCACACGGGTCCGCGGGGGCGCCCGCGGTGACCTGCACGGACCCCGGGTCGTACGCCCCCGTGACCACTTGAAACCGGTCACCACTCGGGGCAGATCCGGCCAGGAGTCGCGCGATCAACGGTCCGGGGAAGAAGCGTGATCAGACCCAAGACTGGCCTGATCGGTCGGGAAACGACATGGAGTGCCCCGAACGGAGCCGCTCCGCGCCGCCGAGACCCGCACGGCCGCGGAGGACTACGCTGCCTCGGTGATGGAAAGTCCTGACAATCAGGGACCGCGCTCCCCCGGCGAGCCGCGCCCGCCGCGCCGCCGCGACCGGCACGGCCGCGGCATGCGCGGGCCCGTGGCACCGCCCCAGGTGCCGCTGGCGGCGAGCAGGGCCGAGGTCTTCGCGGACCTCGTGCAGGACTCCGTGGAGCGCCTGGAGCGGCGCTGGCCGCAACTGTCCGAGGTCGACTTCCTGGTCCTGGAGGTGCCGCGGCTGACTCGCGAGGACGAGGCCTGGGGCGGCGACACCGTGCCCCTGGGCGGCACGGTCCCGGCACGGGAAGGACACCCCGCGCGCGTGATCGTCTACCGGCGCCCCGTGGAGATCCGCAGCAAGGGGCGCGACGAGCGGGCGGCGCTGGTGCACGACGTGGTCGTCGAGCAGGTCGCCGAGGTGCTCGGGCTGACTCCCGAGACCGTGGACCCGCGCTACGGGGACGCCGAGGACTGAGCCGCCGCGCCCACCGCGGCGGCCTCGTCTTTCGAGCCTTCGAGCCTTCGGGGCTTTCGAGCCTGCGGAGCTTTCGGAGCCCTTGGAGCCGTTACCGCTGGAGCACCGCCAGGTCCTCGTCGGCCTGCGGCACGAACACGGTGCCCCGGTCGTCCGGCAGCGTCTGGACGGTGAACGCGGGCACACCGTCCTGCTCCTCGGCCAGCGTCCGCGAAGCGTGCACCGGACCGCCCGAGACGGGCTCCACGGTGAGCGCGTACGTGCCCTTCAGGCCGCTCGGGACGGGCGGGGCCACCGACAGGGTCGTCCCGGCCCTGACCGTGTACTCCTTCGTGGTCGCCGTGCCGCCGCCGGTGCCCGGGGAGGCGGTGACCTTGACCTTCGCCGCCGCGTCGGGGGCGGTCAGCGCGAGCGTGACCCCCTTCGCCGGGTTGCCGGCGACCGTCGCGCGCGTGCCGATGTCCCGGGTCGCGGGGATGAACGCGGTCTCCTGGTCGGCGCCCTTGCCGCGCGTGACGCGCAGCGCGGCCACCACCGGCACCGAGTCCTCCGTGGGCGACAGGATCAGCGAACCCGGCTCCCCGCGCGTGACCTCACCGAGGTCGACCGCGCTCGTCATGCCCGACTTCACGTGCAGCGTGGCGTGCCCGGCCGGGGAGATCCGGCCGGTGCCCGTGGCGAGCTGCACCTTCAGGTCGGCGTCGTCCTGACCGGGCGCGAAGACCACCAGGCGGGCGTTCGTCGCGTCCTTCGGGATGCCGGGCAGCACGAGCGTGCCCGCCGGGTCGGCGGCCGCGGGCAGCCAGTCGCCGCCCAGCTTGGCGTCGGCGGCCGACACCGCGGCGGCGACCCGGCCGCTGCGCGCGGTGACGTGCGCCGTCAGGTTCGGGTACGGCTTCTCGGTGAGCGTCGACAGCAGCACGGGGACGCTGGAGTGCGGCCCCACCTGGATGCCCTCGCCGACGTCGGACTTGATCGCGCCGTCGGGGCCCGCCAGCTGCACGTCCACGACCGCGGCCTCGTCGTCCGGGTTCGTGAGGTGCAGGTAGTCGCTGCGGTCCGCGTCGGTGGAGACGCCGGGGAACCAGAAGTCGGTGTCGGGCGCGGAGCAGCTCAGGCCGAGCAGGCCGCGGCCGGTGCCCGCGCTCACGGACGTGGTCTGCTGGACGGTCCAGCCGGGGGCCAGCGCACCGTCCGCCGTACCGATCAGGGCCGGGGCGTCGGCGCCGTCGGCCTCGCCCTCGACGGGCTTGCCGGGCGCCTTCGGGGTGAGGACCGGCTTCTGCTCCTTGTCCTCACCCTTGCCCTTGCTCTTGCTCTGGTCCGCTTTCTGGTCCGCGCCGTCGGTCGCGTCGGTCCCGGCCGGCAGCAGCCGTGCCGCGCCGCCGTCCTCGGTGTCCTTCGAGGGCGGCGTGTACGCCCCGTACGCGGTCTCCGCCAGGTCCGAGGCACTGGGCGAGGGGCACAGCAGGCTGGACCGCTCGACGGGCAGCCGGGCGGCGGCCTTGGCGGGCGCGTCGTCCGAGCCGCCACCGGAGGTCGCGCCGGCGAAACCGGTGACGGCGGCGAGCGCCACCGTGGCGGCGATCAGGGACAGGGTCGTGCGGTTCACTACTGGCTCCCGTCGGGGCGCTCATGGTCGGCGCCGGTGCCGTCGCCGTGCTGCTCGTGCGTCGCTTCGTAGGGCTCGTACGGGGTCTGCGTCTCGTAGGTTCCCCCGTAGGCGTACGGGTCGTACTGGTTCGCCTGATAGGGGTCGGCCTGCGGGGCGTATCCGTAGGAGGCGTCCTGGTACGGCTGCTGCTCGCCCGACGCGTACGCGGTGGTGTCGTACTCGGCGTTCGCGTAGCTGGGCTGGTCCCACTCGGCGTGGGCCTGCTGCGGGATGCCCGCGGGCTCCTCCGGGACGGGCGGCGTCTCGTCGGGTGCCCCGTTCTGCGCGGCCTCGGCCTCGGCCTGGGCGCGCAGCCTGCGGGCGCGGCGGCCCTCGCCCTCGACGGCCTGCGCGGGCACGACGACGTCCTCCTCGGGGAGGTCGTCGTCGACGTCGCGGCGGCGGCCCGGCAGGGCGAGCACGATCAGGACGAGCGTGAGGGCGCCCTGGCCCCACAGCCAGGCGGTGTGGGTGAGCGGGGCGTCGTAGGTGACGTCGAGGCGGCCGGCGGACGCGGGCAGTTCGAAGCCCTGGGCCCAGCCGTCGACGGTGACCGGCTTCAGGGCCGTGCCGTCGAGCGTGGCGGTCCACCCCTCGGCGGCCTCGTCGGCGAGACGCAGCACGCGGCCCTGGGGGCCGGCGGGTACGTCGGTGTGCACGTCGACGGGGCCCGCGGCGACGGGCCTGGCCTGCTCCGAGGTGGAGCCGGTGGCGGCGGTCGGGAGCAGCACGGCGCGGGCCACCTGCCGGTCGACGCGCCACAGGGCGGTGCCGTCCTGCTGGCTGAGCCGGGTCAGGCCGGGCGTCGCGTCCAGGACGCGGCCCATCTGGCGGGGTGCTCCGTCCCGTACGAGGACGTAGCGGACGGCGAAGCCGCCGAGCTGGTCGGCCTGGTCGGCGCCGGAGCCGGCGACCAGGTTGGCGACGACCTTGTCGAGCTTCGGGTTGACGCCCGCGGCCTCGGTCAGTTCGCCGTCGCCGAGCCGGGCGCCGGCGCCGCGCACCAGCGAGTACGAGACCTCTCCGGTGGAGCCGGCCATGACGAGCGTGCGGGCCTGGTCGCGGGTGCCGGCCTCCTCGGCGACGAACGCGGGCACCTGCACCGGGTCGCGTCGCTCCAGGGGGCCGTCGGCGCCGGCGATCATCCAGCCGGCGGCGAGCAGCAGCGGTCCGCCGGCCGCGGCGAACGCGACGAGGGCGGCGACCGGCTGGCGCCAGCCGAAGCTCTGCTCGGCGACGCGCGAGCGGGCGCCGTCGGCGCCGAGGACGGCGGCGGCGAGGAGGCCGAGGCCGTAGACGAGGGTGGCGGGGCCGGCCCACGTCGATCCGTCGGACAGGATCGCGAAGAGGAGGCCCGTGAAGGCGGCGGTCCAGGCCGTCAGGATCGCCAGGCGGCGCTCCTGGCGCAGCAGGGCGGCGAGTGCGGCGAGGACGATGCCGACGAGCAGGAGGCTGCCCGTGGTGCCGGGGCCGCCGGGCGAGGCGCCGAGCAGTCCGAGGGCGGACGCCGAGTCCTTCCCGTAGGGCAGTCCGGCTTCCTTGAAGAAGCCGAACGGGAGCAGGGACAGCGACCACGGGGCGAGCATCAGCAGCGGGGTGCCGAGCGCGGCGAGCAGGCGCAGTCCGTAGGCGGTGATGTCGTCGCGGCGCACCACGAGGAGCGCGACGCCGAGGACGAGGGCGATGGGCCAGACGATCGGGGTGAACGCCGTCGCCATGGTGAGCAGCAGGGCGAAGGCCCAGGTGGCGCGCCAACTGCCGCGCGCGCCCTTGCCGTTCGCGAGGCCCGAGGCCGACAGGCCGGCGCGCGCGATGAGCGGCAGCAGGACGGCGAGGACCGAGGTGCCGACGCGGCCTCCGGCGAGGGCGCCGGTGGCGGCGGGCAGGAACGCGTAGGCGACGGCCGCCCAGGCGCGCAGCAGGCGCGACTCGACGAGCGGCCTGGAGGCGAAGTACGCGGCGAACCCGGCGAGCGGCACCGAGCCGACGAGCAGCACGGTGAGCGCGAGTCCGGTGGAGCCCAGGAACACGGAGGCGAGGGCGGCGACGATCGCGAGGTACGGGGGTGCGGCCTGGGTGCCGCCGGTGCTGGTGGCGTGCCAGGCGTCCAGGTAGCGCGACCAGAGGGCGGAGGCGTCGCCGGGGGCGGGCAGCAGGGCGCCGCCGGTGAGGGCGCCGCTGCCGAGCAGTTCGCGGCAGGCGACCAGGGAGATGAACAGGAGGACGACGAGGAGCATCGGGCCCGGGTTGCGGGCGATGCGCTTGAGCCGGGCGAACCGCTCGACCTGGATGAAGTCGTCGTCGCCGGGCGCCGGTTCGAGTCCGCCGCCGCCGTGCCGGCCCGCCGTGGTGGTCTCGGGCTCGGAGCCGCCGAAGAGGCTGCCGGCGACCTGCTCGACGGTGTGCCGGACGGTGGCGCCGGGCGGCGGGAACAGCGGCCGCAGTTCCTTGGCGTCGACGGTGCCCTTGCCGCGGCGCTTGCGTGCGGCGAGGATCCGGCCGGGCCGCAGCAGGGTGGACATCAGGCCGGCGATCTCGTCGAAGGCCTGTCCGGGCACCTTGCCGACGAGGTAGGCGAGGGTGCGCAGCACGGTGCCGAGGACGAGGCGGAGCAGCGCCCAGGGGAGCACCGCCCCGCGCGCGTTGACGAGCAGGGTGTAGACGGCGCCCGCCTTGTCGACCTTGTGGGGCGAGGTGGCGGTGCGGCCGACGCAGTCGACGGTGCGGCGCTCGCGCGAGGAGGCCTCGGCGTGCCGCACGACGGCGTCGGGGGCGACGAGGACGCGGTGTCCGGCGGCCTGGGCGCGCCAGCACAGGTCGACGTCGTCACGCATGAGGGGCAGCCGGCGGTCGAAGCCGCCGAGCTGCTCGAAGACGTCGCGGCGCACGAGCATGCCGGCGGTGGACACGGACAGGACGGGCCGCACGTGGTCGTGCTGGCCCTGGTCCTGCTCGCGGCGGTCGAGGCCGGTCCAGCGGCGGCCGGAGTGGGCGATGGAGACGCCCACTTCGAGCAGCTGCCTGCGGTCGTACCAGCCGCGCAGCTTGGGGCCGACGATCGCGACGTCGGCGCCGGCCTCACGCTCGGCCTCGACGACGCGCAACAGCTGGGCGAGCGCGTCGGGTTCGGGCGCGCAGTCGTCGTGCAGCAGCCACAGCCACTGCTCGGGTGCGCCGTGCGGCAGGTCGGGCAGGTCGTAGGCATCGTCGCGCCAGGAGCGGCTGACGGGGTCCCAGCCGCTGGGGCGCTTGAGGTACGGCAGCTCCTCGGGGGTGAGCACGCCGGCGCCGCGCACGGCTTCCTCGACGGCCTGGCCGAAGCCGGTGCGGCGGGCGAGGTGCAGGACGCGCTCGTCGCCGAGTGCCTGGGCGACCAGGGTGGCGGACGCGTCGGCGCTGCCGGTGTCGGCCGCCACCGCGTTCTGCACGGGGCGCTCCTGGCCGAGCAGTCCCGTCAGGACGTCGGGCAGCCAGCGGGCCCCGTCGTGCGAGACGAGGACGGCGGTGACGACATGCCTGGGGAACTCGGGGGCGCCGCTCGGGTCGGACCCCGCTTGCGGCCCCGGGTTGAACGCGGCGGCGGCAGTGCCGAACTGGCCTGCCGAATGGCTGTGCACGGACATCGAGGTACGGGCCCCGGTTCGTCTGGACTGCGGTGGACGCCTGTGTCCGCTGGGGACACGGTGGCGTCTCGGACGGGGCCCCACACTAACGGCTGGCAACAACGGCGGCCCGCCGCCTGTGGACAACCACCGGCGACGGGCCGTGAGTACCTCGTGTTCGAACCTGTGCGTGCGCCTGCCCGAAGCTAGACGGCGGCCTTCTTCAGGCGGCGGCGCTCCCGCTCGGACAGACCGCCCCAGATGCCGAACCGCTCGTCGTTGGCGAGTGCGTACTCGAGGCATTCGGAGCGGACCTCGCACGCCAGGCAGACCTTCTTGGCCTCCCGGGTGGAGCCGCCCTTCTCAGGGAAGAAGGACTCCGGGTCGGTCTGTGCGCACAGTGCGCGCTCCTGCCAGCCGAGTTCCTCTTCCGCGTCCTCGACCAGCAGATCCGTAAACGACTCGGTCATAGTGCGCCCCTCGTCCGTCCGTGCGTCCCCGTGATGTTGCCGTTACCGATTTCGGCTGAACGACACGAGTGAAATTACAAGTGTGCCGATCCGGGGCAGTCAAGCCGGGATCTGCTATTGGGCCCCTTATTCACTCTGCGGAACCAAGGCTATGCGGAAAGTGTTCAAATCGGCAAAAACCGTGACACTTGCCAGCGGCGCATCCTGTCACCAGAAAGGACGTCGCAGAGATCGATCTCGTTCCGGTGCGCAGACGGAAGCGAACCTGATCACATTCGGATCACAGGATGACAACGACGTTTGCCCGCCGGGTTGCTGCGCCACATGTCCGGTACGGGCCCTGCACAAACCTTTCGCCTGCGAGGGATACCGGATGAGGTGAAACATTTCCCACAATCCGGACATTGGGTTGACAGCGACCACGGAGACCCGGTGTCCTGGTGGGCATGCTCGCGAACCTGCCGCTTTCGACGACCCGCACCGCCGGGTCCGTCACTGCTGCGCGCGCGTGCTGTTGCTGTTGTTGTCCCAGCTGCTGACGATCGAGACGATCCCCGGCTGGTGTGTCGTAGAGCCTCCCGAGCTCCGACGCCGCATCTCCTCTCTCCTTGTACGGCCCTTCGCCCCCCGCCCGGGCGGGGCACCCCGCACTCCCCGTTGAGGAACCACACACCCCCATGAACAGCGACAGCGACCTCCAGATCGCCGGCGACCTCCTCGAAGTCCAGCACCTGCTGCAGCCTGCCCGTGAGCACCCGCAGACCGTGGCCGAGTTCGCCGGACTCGCCCGCTCCATCGCCGCCGACCGCTCCCAGTGGGAGCACCTCGTCGAGTACGACGCGACGACCCGCTGGTACCACCGCCTGCGCACCGGGCCCGGCTACGAGGTGTGGCTGCTCTCCTGGGTGCCCGGGCAGGGCAGCGGACTGCACGACCACGGCCGCTCCTCCGGCGTCCTGACCCTCCTGGAGGGCGAGCTGACGGAGCGTACGGACCGGGGTGTGCGCACGCTCCAGGCCGGCGCGCAGCGCGTCTTCGCGCCCGGGTACGTCCACGAGGTCGCCAACGACTCCCTGGAGCCGGCTGTCAGTCTGCACGTGTACTACCCGGGCCTCACCGAGATGCCGATGCACTCGGCCGCCTGCTCCACCGGGGCCACGGAGACGGCCGAGGCCCCGGCCGCCGTCTGAGTCCGGGCGTGGCCGAGATCGTTCTGGCCGGGTCCAGCTGACGCACTGTCGGCGCCGCCTGCGATGCTGGGCCCATGCGCATTGTGGTTCTGGCAGGCGGCATCGGTGGTGCCCGGTTCCTTCGCGGTCTCCGGCGGGCGGCCCCCGACGCGGACATCACGGTCATCGGCAACACCGGGGACGACATCCATCTCTTCGGACTCAAGGTCTGTCCCGACCTCGACACGGTGATGTACACCCTGGGCGGCGGCATCGACGAGGAGCAGGGCTGGGGGCGTACCGACGAGACGCACCGGGTCAAGGAGGAGCTCGCGGCCTACGGGGTCGGGCCCGAGTGGTTCGGGCTCGGCGACCGGGACTTCGCGACCCACATCGTGCGCACGCAGATGCTCGGCGCCGGGTACCCGCTCAGCGCCGTCACCGAGGCGCTGTGCGAGCGCTGGAAGCCGGGCGTGCGACTGCTGCCCATGTCCGACGACCGCGTCGAGACGCACGTCGCCGTCACGCTCGACGGCGAGCGCCGCGCCGTGCACTTCCAGGAGTACTGGGTGAAGCTGCGCGCCTCCGTGGACGCGCACGCGATCGTGCCGGTCGGCGCCGAGGCCGCCAAGCCCGCGCCGGGCGTCCTGGAGGCCGTCGCCGAGGCCGACGTGATCCTCTTCCCGCCGTCGAACCCGGTGGTCAGCATCGGCACGATCCTCGCCGTGCCCGGCATCCGCGAGGCCATCGCCGGCGCGGGCGTCCCGGTCGTCGGCCTCTCCCCCATCGTCGGGGACGCGCCGGTGCGCGGCATGGCCGACAAGGTTCTGGCCGCGGTCGGCGTCGAGTCCAGCGCGGCGGCCGTCGCCGAGCACTACGGGTCGGGGCTGCTCGACGGCTGGCTCGTGGACACGGCGGACGCGGGCGCGGTGGAGCGCGTCGAGGCGGCCGGGATCCGGTGCCGGGCCGTGCCCCTGATGATGACCGACCCGGCCGAGGGACTGGCCGCCGCCGACATGGCGCGGGCCGCGCTCGCCCTCGCCGAGGAGGTCCGGGCCTCGTGAGCGACGCGCCGTCCTTCCGGGCCTGGGCGGTCCCCGGCATACCCGAGATCACCGAGGGCGACGACCTCGCGGCGCTGATCGTCGCCGCCGAGCCGGACCTCGCCGACGGTGACGTCCTCCTGGTCACCTCGAAGATCGTCAGCAAGGCCGAGGGCCGGATCGTACGGGCCGACGACCGCGAGGCCGCGATCGACGCCGAGACCGTACGGGTCGTGGCCCGCCGCGGCACCCTGCGCATCGTGGAGAACCGGCTGGGCCTGGTGATGGCCGCCGCCGGGGTCGACGCGTCGAACACCCCGGCCGGCACCGTGCTGTTGCTGCCCGAGGACCCGGACGCGTCGGCGGCCGCGATCCGCGACGGGGTGCGCGCCGCGCTCGGCGTGGACGTCGGCGTCGTCGTCACGGACACCTTCGGCCGCCCCTGGCGCAACGGCCTGACGGACGTCGCGATCGGCGCCGCCGGTGTGCGGGTCCTCGAGGACCTGCGCGGCGGTACGGACGCGCACGGCAATCCGCTGAGCGCGACCGTCGTGGCGACCGCCGACGAGCTGGCCGCCGCCGGCGACCTCGTCAAGGGCAAGGCCGGCGGCCTGCCCGTCGCCGTCGTACGCGGGCTTCCCGACGTGACCGCCACGGATGAACAGGGCGGCTCTGCACGGGAGTTGGTGCGCGTCGCCCACGACGACATGTTCCGGCTCGGCACCTCCGAGGCCGTACGGGAAGCGGTGACGCAGCGGCGTACCGTGCGGGCCTTCACGGACGAGGCCGTCGACCCCGGGGCGGTGCGGCGCGCCGTCGCCGCGGCCGTGACCGCGCCCGCGCCGCATCACACGACACCGTGGCGCTTCGTGCTCCTCGAGTCGGCCGCCTCGCGCACGAAACTGCTCGACGCGATGCGGGACGCGTGGGTCGCGGACCTGCGCCGGGACGGCAAGAGCGAGGAGTCCGTCGAGAAGCGGGTGCGGCGCGGTGACGTGCTGCGCAACGCGCCGTACCTGGTCGTGCCGTGCCTCGTCATGGACGGGTCGCACACGTACGGGGACGCGCGGCGGGACGCGGCCGAGCGGGAGATGTTCGTCGTCGCCGCCGGGGCGGGCGTGCAGAACTTTCTGGTGGCGCTGGCCGGTGAGCGGCTCGGCTCCGCGTGGGTCTCGTCGACCATGTTCTGCCGCGATGTCGTGCGCGGGGTCCTCGACCTTCCGTCGGGCTGGGATCCGATGGGGGCCGTCGCCGTCGGGCACCCGGCGCAGGCCCCTGCGGAGCGGCCCGCGCGGATCGTCTCGGAGTTCGTCGAGGTTCGGTAGGCAGGACGCGCCCCTTGCGGGGCGCACCTCTCACCCCTTCTCTCACCACTCCGCGATGTTCACTCGCCGCATCTTCGGCTGGCGGCGCGGCGGGGAGACGCCGCTGAGGAGGATCAGGCGGGCCGCTCGGTGGCGTTGGCCCGCGTAAGGGGCCAGGAGGTCGAGCATGTCGGCGTCCGTCGCGTCGCGGTTGCCGGCGAGGGCGTGGCCGATGATGCCCGGCAGGTGGAGGTCTCCCGTGGTGACCTCGTCGGGGGCTCCGTTCGTGCGCTGGACCGTCTCGGCTGAGGTCCACGGGCCGATGCCGGGGACGAGTTCGAGGCGGGCGCGGGCGGCGGGCGGGTCCATGTGCGCCGCCTCCTCCAGGCGGCGGGCGACCTTCGCGGCGCGCAGGATCGTCGACGCGCGCTTGTTGTCGACGCCCGCCCTGTGCCACTCCCAGGACGGGATCCTGGTCCAGGTGTACGGGTCCGGCGCGACCCGCATCCGCAGGTCACCGCCGGCCGGGCCCGGGGCCGGGTCGCCGTACTTGTGGAGGAGCAGGCGCCAGGCGCGGTAGGCCTCGTCCGTCGTGACCTTCTGCTCCAGGATCGACGGGATCAGCGACTCCAGGACCAGACCGGTCCGGGTCAGTCGCAGGCCCTGCCGTCTGCGGGCCGTCTGCGCGACCAGGCGGTGGCGCGGCTCGAAGGGCGCTGGGTCGTCCAACTCACCGAGCAGAGCCGGGAGTTGATCCAGGAACCATGGTGCGCCCGGGCCCCAGGCCGTCGCCTCGAGCGTGTCCTCGGCCCGCTGGGCGACCCGCAGCGTCGCGGGGCCCTCGGGGGTGCGGCCGGTGCGCCACACGGAGCCGTCCGGGGTCGTACGGAAGGTGGGGTCGGCGGGGCCGCGGCGCAGGGGGCCGAGCGTGAGGCCCAGGTGGACGGGGGCCGGCGGCGTGTAGACGCGGGTCGCGGCGGTGGAGGCGACCGGGGCGTGGGTGGGCCGGGGGACGTGGGTCTCGCCGCCGCGGACCGTGGTGCGGGTCTGCTGTGGTGCGGGGTGCGGAACGTATCGGCGGCCGGCCATCCCTCGAGGGTAGCCCGGGCCCCTCCGGGGTGCGGCGGATGTCGCCGAGGTCACGCGGGAGGGGCCTGGTCGCGGCTACTGGTCCGAAGAGAAGCGGATCGACGCGTCCGGGATCGTCGCGTCGCACCAGATCCGGACGCCCTCGCGGAGCTCGTTGTCCGCGCCGACCTGCGCCCCGTCCCCGACGACCGCGCCCGTGAGGACCGTGCGGGCACCCACGCGGGCGCCGCGGCCGATCAGGGAGTCCGTGATCACCGCGCCGGGTTCGACCACCGCGCCGGCCAGGATCGCCGATCCGGTGACGCGGGCGCCCTCGCCCACGCGCGCGTGCTCGCCGACCACCGTGCCGGCGGTGAGCTTTGCGTCCGGGGCCACCTCGGCCGTCGGCAGCACGAGCCGTTCGCCGCGCCGGCCGGGGACCGCCGGGGACGGGGCGCGGCCCATGACGAGGTCGGCGGAGCCGCGCACGAAGGCCTGCGGGGTACCGAGGTCGAGCCAGTACGTCGAGTCGACCATGCCCTGCAGGTGGGCGCCGTCGGCGAGCAGCCCCGGGAACGTCTCGCGCTCCACCGAGACGGGGCGGCCCGTCGGGATCGTGTCGATCACCGAGCGGCGGAAGACGTAGGCACCGGCGTTGATCTGGTCGGTGACGATCTCCTCGGGCGTCTGGGGCTTCTCCAGGAACGCCGTGACGCGTCCGGTGCCGTCCGTGGGGACGAGGCCGAACGCGCGGGGGTCCTCGACCCGCGAGAGATGCAGGGAGACGTCCGCGCCGGTCGACTCGTGCTCGTGGACGAGCGCGCCGATGTCGAGGCCGGTGAGGATGTCGCCGTTGAAGATGAGGACCGGGTCGTCGGGCCCGGAGCGCAGCCGCGAGGCGACGTTGCGGATGGCGCCGCCGGTGCCGAGGGGCTCGACCTCGGTGACGTACTCCAGATGGAGGCCGAGGCGGGAGCCGTCGCCGAAGTACGGCTCGAAGACCTCGGCCAGGTACGAGGTGGCCAGGACGATGTGGTCGACGCCGGCCGCTCTCGCGCGGGCGAGCTGATGCGTGAGGAAGGGCACACCGGCCGCCGGGACCATCGGCTTCGGCGTGTTCACCGTGAGAGGCCGCAGTCTGGTGCCCTTGCCGCCGACCAGGAGGATCGCTTCTGTCACCTGTCGTCTCTGCTTCCTGCTGGGGCCGGCCGAACTGTCTTTCGGCCGGCCAGTGTATGCAGACCGTTCGAGGTGCCCGGGCCGGCCCGTGTCCGGCGTGTCAGCGTCCCTGGAGCTGCGCCGACGTCGTGCGGGCGGTGCCGAGCTGGTTGTAGAGACGGCGCCCCGGGCATTCGGTCGCGAAGCCGTCCCGGTGGCCGGAGATCACCTTCAGCCGCACATTCTTTCCCTTGCTGTACAGATTTCCACCACCTGAGGTGAGGTATGTCGAGCCCTTCGGGTTCACTCCGTACAGGCCGAGCTTCCAGGCGGTCAGCTGGGAGATCGCCTTCACCGCGGCGGCGGGCGGGTTCGAGCTGCCGAACGAGCCCAGGACCGCGATGCCCATGGTGTCGGTGTTGAAGCCGAGGGTGTGGGCGCCCATGACGGCCTTCGTGACGCCGCCGGCCCGGCCCTCGTAGATGGTGCCGCACTTGTCCACGAGGAAGTTGTAGCCGATGTCACGCCAGCCGCTGCTCTTCACGTGGTAGCGGTAGATACTGCGAATGACGGAAGAGGCCTCGGAGCAGCGGTAGTTGTTGCCCGAGGCGCTGTGGTGGACGAACGCCGCCTTCACCGAGTTCGTGTACAGGAACTGGCTCTCGCGCAGTGACTCGTCCGCGCCCCAGCCCTCGCGGGTCACGATGCGCGGGCGCGGGCCGATGTACGGGCGGGCCTGGGCCCCCTCCGTGTCGCCGCCGCGGGCGCTGATCAGGGCGTCCTCGGTCTGCTGCTTGGTCAGCGCGGGGATCTCGGTGGCGCCGAGCGGGGCGAGCTCCGCGTTCACGGCGGAGGCGGCGGCCGCCTCGGCGGTCAGGGTGCCGGCCCGGGGGGCGTCGGCGGGGGCGCCCTGGGCGGGCTCGTCGCCCGGGTCCACGAGTTCCAGGCGCAGGCCCTGCGGGAGCGGCTCGGCCGTGGCGTCGCCGCGGTCGGAGCCGTCCGGCCCGCCACCGGCCTGGACGCGGACCTCCACGCCGTCGGAGTCACCGACCCAGAGCGGGGCGGTCGCACCGCGCAGGGTGCGGCCGGACGACTCGGCGGTGCCGGGGTCGGGGGCGTCGTCGTTGTGCGTCTCGACGTCCTGCCAGGCCGACCAGGTGGTGGTGCCGGTCGCCCGGGTACGGACCTGGACCTGGCCGTGCAGGGCGACGGACGGGTCGTTCCAGACGACGCCGACGAGGGAGAACGGGCGTACGTCGCGCTGGGGCAGGCCCTGCTGCCGGGCGGCGGCGCCGCCCGCGGCGCGGTCCGCGGTGAGCGGGGCCAGCGGGAGGGACTGGGTGCTGCCGGGGACCGATCCCTGGGTCGGGGTCGCGGGTGCCGCGGCGGCGGTCGTGGTGGGCAGGGTCAGGGGGAGGGCGAGGGCGGCCGCACAGCTGACGCCGACCGCGGAGGCAAGGAATCCACGCATGCGAACGATTTCTGCACGGGGGCGCTGCGCGGGCCATCGGGGTGGTTCATCCGGGGGGCCTTGTTGGGCCGGGCGGGGGGCCGTCGGGGGGCTGTCCGTGTGTCGCCGGGTGCGGGCCGGTGGGGGCTGGTCGCGCAGTTCCCCGCGCCCCTGAAATGCGGACCCTTCGGGTCGCATTTCCCCGACGCGCAACCGCCCGATGAGATCGCGCACGAAGTGCGCATCTCAGGGGCGCGGGGAACTGCGCGACCAGCCACGACGGATGGCGCACTCCGCGACGGACCGGTGAAGCCACGACGCCTACGCTGAACCCCGTGAAATCCGAGCCCCGTACTGCCGCCGAACTTCTTCAGCACGCCCTCGCGGACGATCCCGGTCGCCCCCTGGTCACCTTCTACGACGACGCCACCGGGGAGCGCGTGGAGCTGTCCGTGGCCACGTTCGCGAACTGGGTCAACAAGACGGCCAACCTCCTCCAGGGCGACCTGAACGTCGAGCCCGGCGACCGTGTCGCCGTGCTGCTGCCCGCCCACTGGCAGACCGCCGTCTGGCTGCTGGCCTGCGCCTCGGTCGGCGCCGTCGCGGACGTGGGCGGCGACCCGGCCGCCGCCGACGTCGTGGTGAGCGGCCCCGACACGCTGGAGGCGGCCCGCGCCTGTTCCGGCGAGCGCGTCGCGCTCGCGCTGCGCCCGCTCGGCGGCCGCTTCCCGCAGACGCCGGACGGCTTCGTCGACTACGCCGTCGAGGTCCCCTCGCAGGGCGACCGCTTCGCCCCCTTCTCCCCCGTCGACCCCGACGAGCCCTCGCTCGTCGTCGCGGGGGCCGAGTGGACCGGGGCGGAGGTCGCCGCGCGGGCCCTTTCGGACGCCGCCCCGCTCGGGCTGACCGGACCGGGCTCCCGGCTGCTGTCCGGACTCTCGTACGACACCTGGCAGGGGCTCAGCGCGGGGCTCTTCGCACCGCTGGCCGCGGGCGGCTCCGTCGTGCTGTGCCGGAACCTGGACCGGCTCGACGAGGAGGCGCTGGCCCGGCGCATCGACAGCGAGCGGGTGTCGGCGACCGCGAAGTAGCGGATCTTCACCCGTTCGGCCCCGCTCCCCCGGCCGCCCGGCGCGGCCGGGCCGATGATCGTGGAGACGCCGTTTTCCCCAGGCCGGACCGTGAGGGGACCGCACGTGACCGACTCCGCAGCCACACCGCTCGGCCCGGGCACCGGCTCGTCGCCGACCGGTGCCGGACGCGTCCGGCGGCGCAGGCGCCGGCTGCGGTACGCGGCGTGCACGCTGGCGTTCCTGGTGCTCGCGGCGGGCGGGGCCGGCTGGATCGTGTACGAGAAGCTCAGCGGGAACATCACCGAGGACACGGACGCGGCCGCCGAACTCGCCAAGTACGACAAGGAGCGGCCCACCGTCCTCGTGCACGGCGCGCAGAACATCCTGCTCATCGGGTCCGACTCGCGCGCCGGCAAGAACCGCAAGTACGGCCGCAACGACGGCACCCAACGCTCGGACACGACGATCCTGCTGCACGTGGCGGCGGACCGGAAGAGCGCGGTCGCCGTCTCGTTCCCCCGCGACCTGATGGTGAACATGCCCCGGTGCACCGCCCCGGGCGGCAAGCGCCTGGAGCCGACGTTCGCCATGTTCAACTACGCGTTCGAGGCGGGCGGTTCCGCCTGCACGATCCGTACGGTCGAGAAGGTGACCGGCATCCGCGTCGACCACCACATGGTCGTCGACTTCCAGGGCTTCAAGGACATGGTGAACGCCGTGGACGGGGTGACCGTCTGCCTCGACGAGCCGATCAACGACGCCGACGCCCATCTGAAGCTGTCAGCGGGCGAGCACAGCCTCGACGGCGAGCAGGCCCTCGGCTACGTCCGCGCCCGCAAGAGCCTCGGCAACGGCAGCGACACCGACCGGATGGACCGTCAGCAGCGGTTCCTCGGCGCCCTCGTCCAGAAGGTCCAGAGCAACGGTGTCCTCCTGAACCCGACGAAGCTCTACCCGCTCCTCGACGCCGCCACCTCGTCCCTGACCACCGACCCCGGCCTCGCGAGCCTGCGCGGCCTGTACGACCTGGTGCGCGGGATGCGGAACATCCCGTCCGACCGCATCCAGTTCCTGACCGTGCCCCGGGAGGCGTACGTCTACAACGCCAACCGCGACCAGCTCGTCCAGCCCGCCGCCGACCAGCTCTTCCGGCGGTTGCGCACCGACCGGCCGGTCGTCGTCACGAAGGAGGTGCCGGCCTCCGCGCGCGAGGAGGGCGAGCGCTCCTCACCTGGCATTTCCGATGAAACGGTCGCCTATCAGCGGGAAATGGACGAGAAGTCCGGGGCGTCGTCACCCTCGGCGTCCGACTCCGGCACCCCCGATCCCGCACCGACGTTCCGGGGCAATACGGCGAAGCGGGACACCTGCGGCTGAGGCCGGTCCGCGCCCTTCGGAGGCGCCTCAACCGCCCCTCGGTAAAGCGGGAGTCATCAGCCGGCACACAGGTTCAAAGATATGGGCCGGAATGCCCAGTTGTAGGGGAGTGGAATTTGTCACCGCCGTCGCCTGGCGCTGAACTGGGCGGATAGTGTGAGCGATCCGGTGCACCCGGCCACGCTTGGGCAAGGTCGCGCACTGCTGACCGACTTTGACCGGGCGCCCGCTTTAAGGGGGGTAGGGCGCCGCGTGGCCCCGACGGAGGACACAGACAACCGTGGACGCGCAAGGCCGTGGGCGGGCGGAGAACATCGACCCCGCAGACCAGTGGGTCCTGAACCCGCAGACCGGTGATTACGAACTGCGACTGACCCCCTCCGCTGAGCAGTCGGGGGTGCCGGGACCGCGCCGCACCGCATCGCGGCCCGGCGGCCGTCGGCGGCAGCAGCAACAGGACCCGGGAGACGTCCCTCCCCAGCGCAGAAGGCGTGAGCCGGAGGCACTGGCTCCGGACCCGGGGCGGCGCAGGTCGAAGCCGAAGAAGAAGTCGAAGGTCAAGAAGGTCCTGCTGTGGACCTCCGGCTCCATGGCCTTCGTGATCCTGGCCGGCGCCGGCGCGGTGTACATCTACCTCGAGCACCTCAACGGCAACCTGACGGTCAACAACACGCCCGACGCGAAGAACAGCTTCGCCAAGGACGAGGCGTTCAACATCCTCGTCATCGGCACGGACAAGCGCACCGGCAAGGGCAACGGGGGCTACGGCGACAAGGGCAGCGTCGGTCACGCCGACACGAACATCCTGCTGCACGTCTCCAAGGACCGGACGAACGCGACCGCGCTGAGCATCCCGCGCGACCTCATCGTCGACATCCCGGAGTGCACCACCGAGGGCAAGCCGATCGCCGGCACCCCGAGCGTGCGCTTCAACACGAGCCTCGGCCAGGACGGGCGCGACCCGGGCTGCACCATGAGGACCGTCAAGGCCGTCACCGGGATCACCCCGGACCACTTCATGATGGCCGACTTCAACGCCGTGAAGACCCTGTCCACCGCGGTCGGCGGCGTCGAGGTCTGCGTCAAGAAGCCGGTGGACGACCCGGACTCGCACCTCAAGCTGCCCGCCGGCAAGAGCGTGGTGAAGGGCGAGCAGGCCCTCGCCTTCGTCCGCACCCGGCACGCCTTCGGCAACGCGGGCGACCTGGACCGCATCAAGGTGCAGCAGCAGTTCCTCGGCTCGCTGGCCCGCCAGATGAGTTCCGGCGACACCCTGACGAACCCGTCGAAGCTGACGAGTCTCGCCGAGGCCGCGACGAAGGCGCTCACCGTCGACCAGGGCATCGGCAGCCTCCAGAAGCTCAAGGACGTGGCCCTGGAGCTGAAGAAGGTCCCGACGAAGAACATCTCCTTCGTGACGGTCCCGGTCCGGGACAACCCGGCGGAGAAGGTCCACGCCACGGTCGTCGTCGACCAGGCGAACGCACCGGCGATCTTCGACGCCGTCAAGAACGACGTCTCCCTCACGGAGACGAAAAAGAAGAAGAAGGCCGCCGAGTCCGCCCGCCTCAAGGGCGCGCGCTCCGCGGCCTCCGAGGTCCGCGTCGACCTCTACAACGGCGGCGCGCCGCCCGGTTCGGCCGGCACCACGCTCACCTGGCTGCAGAACACCGAAGGTGTCCTGAAGTCCAGCCAGTTGGGCAACGCGCCGAAGGACCAGGCCAAGACCACACTGGAGTACTCGCCGGACCAGGCCGACCAGGCCCGCAAGCTGGCGGACATCATGGGACTGCCCGCCTCGGCGCTCAAGCCGGGCGAGAGCGAGACGAACGACCAGGGCCTGCCGGCGATGATCCTGATCCTCGGCAAGGACTTCAAGGGCGCGGGGGTGCCCATCAGCGGTTCGGCGAAGGCGCCGGACGTGGACAAGTCGACGGCGGACAAAACTGTGTGCGCCGAATGACCAACCTCGGCCGCCCCGAGACTGTCTCACCACATGACAGCGGGGCGGCCGAGCCTTGGCCAGGGGTGGGGAGTGTGGGGCAGGGATGGGGCGACGAAGCGCGCGCAGCAAACGCTCGCGAATACTGCGCTGGACCACGGGCGTGCTCGCGGTCCTCGTACTGGGAACGGCCGGTGCCGGATATCTCTGGTACCAGCACCTGAACAACAACATCCAGACGGGCAAGCTCAGCCTGGGCGAGCACCGGGCGGCGAAGCCGACACCGAACGCGGCGGGCCAGACCCCGCTGAACATCCTGCTGATCGGGTCGGACGACCGGAACAGCAAGGAGAACCTGAAGCTGGGCGGCCACAAGGCGAGCGTGGGCGCGCCCCCGCTGGCCGACGTACAGATGCTGCTGCACCTGTCGGCGGACCGCACGAACATGTCCGTGGTGAGCATCCCGCGCGACACCCTCACCCAGCTGCCCAAGTGCACCGACCCGAAGAGCGGCCACGTCTACGAGGCGACCGTGTCCCGGCAGATGGTGAACTCCTCGCTGGCCCGCGGCGGCGCCGGCTGCACGGTCGCCACCTGGGAGCAGATGACCGGCATCCACATCGACCACTACATGATGGTCGACTTCTCGGGCGTCGTGTCCATGGCGGACGCGATCGGCGGCGTCCCCGTGTGCGTCGACCAGAACGTCTACTCCCGCAACAGCCGGGGCGAGGGCTCGGGCCTGAAGCTGAAGAAGGGCACCACGTACGTGAAGGGCGAGCAGGCCCTCCAGTGGCTGCGGACCCGGCACGGCTTCGAGGACGGCAGCGACATCGCGCGCGCCAAGGCGCAGCACATGTACATGAGCGCGATGGTCCGCGAGCTGCGCAAGAACACGACGTTCAGCCACCCGGGCAAGCTGCGCACCCTGGCCGAGAAGGCGACGAAGGCGGTGAAGCCCGACGACGGCCTGGACACCGTCAAGAAGCTGTACGACCTGAGCAACGAGCTGAAGAAGCCCGATCCGGACCGGATCACCATGACGACCATGCCGTTCGTCTACGAGGGCGCCCGCGTGGCCCCGAAGGCGGGCGAGGCCGAGGCGCTGTGGCGGATGCTCCGGGACGACGTCGCGCTCGACGGCAAGGGCAGGAAGAAGAAGCCGAAGACCGAGGTCTCGGACGATCCGGCGGCGCCCGACGGCGAGATCGCGGTGCAGGTGCGCAACGGCACGCGCACGACGACCGTGCCGGCCGCGCCCGGTCGGGCCTCGGCGGTGGCCGGGATCCTCACGGGCCAGGGCTTCGCCCGGGCCGTCGCGGACCAGTCGCAGTCCCTGTCCGAGGAGCACACGGTGATCCGCTTCCCGTCGGCCGACCTGGAGGGCGACGCCCAGGCCGTCGCCAAGTCCCTCGGGATTCCGCTGAGTTCGGTCCAGAAGTCGACGGACGTCTCCGGAGTGACGCTGACCGTGGGCGCCGACTGGCGCGAGGGCAACGTCTACCCGAAGGACGCGGCCGACTCGACCGACGACGCCAAGGCCCTCGACAAGGAACAGACACAGAACGGCGCGGACGCCTCCAAGTGCATGGCCGTGGAGGACGGTTACACCTGGTAGACGGTGACACCTGGCGAGACATGCGGAGAGTACGGGGCGCGGGAGGTGAACTCCCGCGCCCCGTACGTCACTTGGTGGGGCTGGTGGAGCTCGTCACCTTGCCGTCGCCGAGCACGGCGGGCCGGCGCGAGGCGATGACCTTCTTCGCCAGCGACTTCGGGCTGGTCAGGAAGCCCCAGCCCCAGGTCATGTGCATCGTGGCGAGGGCGACGGGGATCTGGGCGCGCGCCTTCAGCGGCAGGCCCTTGCCCGCCGGCACGGAGCCCGCGAGGATCGCCGCGAGGTAGCCGCCCGGGACGACGAAGCCCCAGGGCGTCAGCGCGGCACCCACGACCACGCCCGCCGCGATCGCGCACACGGCGGCCGGCGGGGCGAGGTAGCGCAGGTTGATCGAGCCCGCGTGGTAGCGCGCGACGACGTGCCGCCAGCGCCCGTAGTCCTTGTACTGCTTGGCCAGCGCCTTCACGCTCGGGCGCGGCCGGTAGGAGACCTTCAGCTCGGGCGAGAACCAGATGAGCCCGCCGGCCTCACGGATCCGGAAGTTCAGCTCCCAGTCCTGGGCGCGGATGAACTCCTCGTTGTACCCGCCCTGCCGCTCCAGCGCCTCGCGCCGGAAGACACCGAGGTAGACCGTCTCGGCCTGCTGCGCGGCGCCGCCCGTGTGGAACGCCGCGTTGCCCACGCCGATCTTCGAGGTCATCGCGGCGGCGACGGCCTGCTCCCACGCGTTGGTGCCCTGGGCGTGCATGATGCCGCCCACGTTCATCGCGCCGGTCTCCTCCAGGAGACGTACGGCGGTCTCGATGTAGCCCGCGGAGAGCGCGGCGTGCCCGTCGACACGGACCACGACCGGGTGGCGGGACGCCTTGATCGCCGCGTTCAGCGCGGCGGGCGTACGGCCCGTCGGGTTCGGCACCGTGTGCACGCGGGGGTGTTCGGCGACGAGCTGCGCGGCGATCTCGTCCGTGCGGTCCGCCGAGGGGCCGAGCGCGAGCACGACCTCCATCTCGCCGGCGTACTCCTGCGCCAGGATCGCCTCGACCGCCTCCCGCAGATGCCGCTCCTCGTTGAGGATGGGCATGATCACGGAGACCGCCGGGAGCTGCCCGTCGGAAGGTGCGTTCTGGGTATCCATCTCGTCTTTCACGGCCGGGGGTCCGGTTTCTCGGCCGAGGGCCGGGGGTCCGGTCGGTCGGCCCCGGGGGTGCGGCTTCGCGGGTCACGTTACCGCTAATGGGGGATACCGACGCGCGCCGCCCGGGTCGCTACCGCGGGCAGGAGATCGTATCGGCCTACGGTGCTCAGGATCCCACGCCCGCCGTCGCGGAGGTGTCCCCCCGTGCCCACGCCGCCCCGCTCCCCAGCCCGTCCGCAGCGCCCCCCGCGGCCGGGGCAGGGCCGCCGACCGGTGCGGCCGATGCGCAGGAGGAAGCCCCGATGGGCCATGCGGGTGGCGACCACGTTCTCCGTCACCGTGCTGGCCGCGGCCGGCATCGGGCACGCGCTCGTGACGAGCCTGGACAGCGGCATCGACCGCATCGACCCGTTCAAGGACATGAAGAACCGCCCGGCGGCCGGGCACGGGACGAACGTGCTGCTCGTCGGCACCGACGGCCGCGACAGGATCACCCCGGCCGAGAAGAAGAAGTACCGGCTCGGCGGCGCCCCCTGCCACTGCACGGACACCGTGATGATCGTGCACATCTCCGCCGACCACGACCGCGCCTCCGTGGTCTCCCTCCCGCGCGACTCCTACGCGGAGATGCCCGCCCACACCGACCGGACCACCGGTGAGAAACACCACCCGCACCCGGTCAAGCTCAACGCGGCGTACGCGGAGGGCGGGCCGCAGCTGACCGTGCGCACCGTCGAGAACATGACGCACGTCAAGATCGACCACTATCTGGAGGTCGACTTCACCAGCTTCATGCGGACCGTCGACGTGCTCGGCGGCGTCGAGGTCTGCACCGCCAAGCCCCTCAAGGACTCGTACACCGGACTGAACCTCGGCGTCGGCTCCCACAAGCTGAACGGCGGGCAGGCCCTCCAGTACGTGCGCTCCCGGCACGCCGACAGCGCCAGCGACCTGGGCCGCATGCAGCGCCAGCAGCGCTTCCTCGCCTCCCTGATCTCCGCGACGACCTCGTCCGGGGTGCTCCTCAACCCGGTCAGGTTCCGCGAGGTCGCCGGTACGCTGCTCGGCTCGGTCCGGGCCGACAAGGGCTTCGGCACGAACGAGATGGTCGACCTCGCCGAGGCCATGCGGAACTTCTCGCCGTCCTCGTCGGAGTTCACGACCGTGCCGATCGGCGACATGAGCTACCCGGTCAAGGGCATCGGGTCGACCGTGAAGTGGGACCCGGTCAAGTCCGGCAAGCTCTTCCAGGCCCTGCGCGAGGACGAGCCGCTCGCCGCGCACCACAAGAAGAAGAAGGCGAAGGTCGTCGGGGTCTCGCCGCAGCAGATCCGGGTGCAGGTCGAGAACGGGACCCGGACCCCGGGGCTCGGCATGAAGGTCGACAAGGCACTGAAGAAGACGGGTTTCCGCACGTCGGGCGCCCCGGCCAACGCCTCGGGCCGCGCCGTCGCCGAGCACACTCTCGTCCTCTACGACCCGCGCTGGGACCGCTCCGCGAAGTCCCTGGCCGCGGCCCTCCCCGGCGCCCGCCTCAAGCCGGTCAAGGGCCAGGGGCCCATGCTCAAGGTGGTCGCCGGGTCCGACTACAAGGGCGTCCGGCCGGTGCGGGCCGAGGACGCCTATCAGGGAGAGTTCGGCGCGGTGACGGGCGACGAGGTGGTGTGCGGCTGAGCGCTGCCGGGTGCGGCTTTCGTCGTGGCTGGTCGCGCAGTTCCCCGCGCCCCTGAAATGCGTGGCGCTTCGCGCCGCATTTCCCCGACGGGTCGACGCCCGACGGAGGTGGCGCACGAAGTGCGCACCTCCAGGGGCGCGGTGAACTGCGCGAGAAGCCCCACCGGCCCGCACCCGGCGACGAAAGCCTCGGGGCTACGGCGGATCAGTCCTCTTCCGGGGCGGACTTCGCGCGGAGCTCCTTGATGGCGCGGCGCCGGGCCAGCCGGTGCTGGCGCCGGATCTGGGCCTCCTGGTAGCGGCGGCGGTCACGGTCCGTCTCCGGCTCCACGGGCGGCACGGTCCGCGGCTTGCCGTCCGCGTCCACCGCGGCGAACACCAGATACGCGGAGCCCACCTGCTGCGCCGGAGTCGACTCGTTCCACCGCTCGGCGAGGACCCGCACGCCGACCTCCATCGAGGTCCGCCCCGTCCAGTTCACCTGCGCCTTCACATGCACCAGGTCACCGACCCGGACCGGTGAGAGGAACGCCATCTCGTCCATGGACGCGGTGACAGCGGGCCCGCCGGAGTGCCGCCCGGCCACCGCGCCGGCCGCGTCGTCCACGAGTTTCATGATCACGCCGCCGTGGACCGTACCCAGGAGGTTGGTGTCGTTGTGCGTCATGATGTGCGACAACGTCGTGCGGGAAGCGGAAGTCGGCTTGCCCGGAATTTCGGATTCCGTGCCGTGGGCCTGGTCTGTCATGGCACCCACCATATGCGGGGCTCGTTTGTGTCAGCTCTGCAACAGCCCCGGTCCGATTTACCCACCGCCCTGTAAGGCGCGCACCCCCGCACGGCACACTGGGCCGTATGAATGACTGGCCCGAGGGGTGGAGCGACAGGCAGGGCGGTGGCTCGCGCGGCGGCTACGGCCGAGGCAGCGCGAGCGCACGCCCCGAGGGCGCGCGCTCGATGCGCCAGGTGCAGCGACCGGTGCCCCCGCAGCAGCCCGCGTACGACGACGGCTACGGCGACCGGTACCGCGAGGAGCCGTCCTACGACAGCGGCTACAACACGGGCCAGGTCTACGGCCAGCAGAGCCGCGCCCCGCACGGGGGCGGCGGCGGGGACGACTACGGGCCGCCGACCGGCCGCCCGGTCCGTCCCGCGAACTGGGGCAAGCGCATCAAGTGGGGCGTCATCACGGTCGTCGCCGTGGTCGGCGTCACCAGCATCGCCACGTACTTCTGGGCCGACTCCAAGCTGCACCGGGACGTCGACCTGTCCAAGGTCATCAACCGCCCCGAGGCCGGCGACGGCACGAACTACCTGATCGTCGGCACCGACAGCCGCGAGGGCATGTCCGACGCGCAGAAGAAGGAGCTGCACACCGGCTCCGCCGAGGGCAAGCGCACGGACACGATGATGATCCTGCACGTCGGCGACAACGGCGACACCCTCGTCTCGCTGCCGCGCGACTCGAACGTGACGATCCCCTCCTTCAAGGGCGCCGAGTCCGGCAAGCTCTACCCGGGCACCGGCCGCCAGGTGAAGCTGAACGCCGCCTACGCGGAGGACGGCCCCGAGCTCCTCGTCCGCACCGTCGAGTCCAACACCGGCCTGCACATCGACCACTACGCGGAGATCGGCTTCGCCGGCTTCGCGAACATCGTGGACGCGGTCGGCGGCGTCGAGATGGACCTGAAGGACGGCTTCAAGGACAAGTGGTCCGGGGCGGACTTCGAGAAGGGCAAGCAGACCCTGAACGGTCAGCAGGCTCTCGCCTTCGTCCGCACCCGCCACGCCTTCGCCGCCTCCGACCTCCAGCGCACCAAGAACCAGCAGGCCTTCCTCGCCGCCCTGGCCCACAAGGTGGCGTCCCCGTCGACGGTCATGAACCCGTTCAAGCTCTACCCCACGATGGGCGCGGGCCTGGACTCCCTGGTCGTCGACAAGGACATGAGCCTGTGGGACCTGGGCTCGATGTTCATGGCGATGAAGTCGGTCTCCGGCGGCGACGGCAAGTCCATGAACATGCCGGTCAACGGCTCGGTCGGCGGCAACCTCCTGTGGGACAAGGCCAAGGTCAAGCAGCTCGTCGACCAGTTCAACAACGACGAGAAGGTCACGGTCACGAGCGACTGACGCCGTAGTCCTCCACGTACTGGGCGATCAGCTCGCGCAGGGCCGCGGCCCGGTTCGAGTCCTCCCGCTGGGTGCGCAGCGCCTCGTCGGCCGCCCGGAGGCGGGCCACGGCGGCGGGGTCGCCATCCACGAGATCGTCGACGACCGGCTCGGTCATCAGGTCCAGGCACTCGCTGAGCATCCGTCGGGTGGCTGGCGCGGGCGGCTCCGGGTCGGGGGCACGGTACGTGGCGGTCAGATACCGCGCCGGGTCTGTGATGGTCCAGCCGACGACGGCTCCGCGCTGCACGAGCAGCGCGACGTCGGAGGCGATGCCGATCCGCGCGTCCAGCGGCGCGTCCAGGACGTCGAGGTCGCGGAGGCAGACCAGCACGCCGTCCCCCGGGGTCCGGCAGAGCACCGAGCACATCTCGTGCCGGAAGCCCTCGGCCTCCGCCGCGAGCAGCCCGCCCAGCCGCACCTCGGGCAGCTCGGGCACACGGTCGGAGACCTCGGAGTAGGCGGTGCTGTACGGCAGTTGAAGCTCGACACCGACGAGCTTCCGGCTCTCCGGGTCGAACCGGAGGGTGTCGGGTGTGTCCCACAGCGCGGGCCCGCTCCCGAAGGTGCTCGCGAGGAACCGCTGCTGTTCCGTCACGTCCGTGTACCCCGGGACATCCACGGAATCTCCCGTGAAGCGGGGGGTGCCGGGTAGCGGATCGCCCGTCACCGCTGCCTGCCAAGCACCGTCGAACGACACTTTCGCGGTCATGCCTGCCTCATCTGATCTGCACTCCAGGGGCCACGACTGCCGCCGAGCGCCTTCGCCCCGGTCTCGCCCTTGATACCCGACTCCCCGTACGCCGTGATGGCCTGGCCCTGTGACTGGTACACGGCATCAGGGTTCTTGACGATCTCCAGGGCCCGTTCGTCGGTGAAGGCGTGGCGTTCGTCCCCGTGATACTTGGGGGTTGCCCACGTACGTGACCGGGTTCGGGGCCGGGGCGAGGTCGAAGGTGCGCTTGCCCGACAGCCGGTCCGCGACCGCCAGCACGAGGTCGTCGACCACCGGCTCCGTGACGAGACCCCGGCACTCACTGAGCAGCCGTCGCGTTGCGGGCGCGGGCGGCTCCGGGTCGGGATCCTGGTAAGCACTGGTCGGGATACCGCGCCGGGGCGTGGACGCTCCAGCCCACGACGGCACCTCGTTGGACGAGCAGCGCCACGTCCTGCGCGATGCCGATCGGGCTTCCAGCGGTGGGTCCAGGACGTCCGTGTCGCGGAGACAGACCAGTGCGGCGCCCCTCGGAGCCCGGCACAGCAGCGCGCAGATCTCGTGCCGGAAACTGCCGACCTCGTCAGCTCGGAGTCCGCCCTGCCGCACAGGGGGCAAGGCAGGACACCCGGCGGTCTCCGAGTACGCGGAGGACGGCAGCTCGAGGCGGACTCCGGCCAGCACGCGGCTGCCTGAGTCGAACCGGAACGCATCGGGCGTGTCCCACAACCAGTGGTCGCTGCCGAAGGTCCCGGCGACGAACCGGTTCCGCTCCGCCTGGTCCCCGCAGGGAGCGAGAGAAACGGAGTCGCTCGTGAAGCGAGGGGTGCGAGACAACGGGCAGCCCGCCAACGTCGCCGCTCAGCCCTCGTCAACCGCCAGCTTCATGAGGACAGACTCAGTCGCGAAACGAAATGGTGCCCCGGCTGCGGCGACCGTCGAACTTCGAGCGGTCCACCACCGGCCGGGGTTCCGGCCTCGCCGCGACCAGCTTGATCGTCTCACGCGCTGTGAGGGCGTTCCTCCACTGACCGAGATCGGGCCGTCCTCCTGCCGGACCACCTGCCTGATCCCACAACCGCCGTACGGCTTCCTCCCGGCGAGCGTCGAGCACTCCGGTGACAGGAATCAGGGGCTTGCCCGGCCTCGCATACGCGTCCCGTGCCAGCACTCTGCCGATCATCAGGGCGGCTTTGTAGCGATCGCTGTCGACGGTGGCGGTGCCCGGGGAGGCCAGCGGATCGTGCCAATCAGGCGTATCGGCCTGAGGCAGTACAGGAGCCCGGCCGACAAGCCTGATCCCATCGCAGTCCAACAGGAAGACGGACGGCACCGGGTCCAGCGTCCACAGCACGTTGGACTGCGAGAGGTCTCCCAGGACCAGGCCGGCCGCGTGCAGCCTGCCGATAGCCTCGGTCAGTGCGATCGCCAGCGCACGCCGTGCCTGTGGTGCCGGTTGCACCACCGCACTCCACGCCGGCTTGGCCTCTCGCAACAAGTAGGACAGGTCGATCAGGCGGCTGTCGCCCTTGGACGTCGCCCATGTCATCGGGTTCGGCGCCCGGTTCATCAGAAACCCGGTGACTCTGCTGCCGTCGAGAACCCGGCACAGCGGCCACGCCGCCTCTCTGTCCAGTCGCTCCCGATCCGCCTCCTGAAGCCTCAGGCGATAGGACACCAGGGCAGCGAGCGCCGCACCATCGACCTTGTGGGGTTCCCGATACCCCTTGTAGAGCAGCCGCCCCTGCCCGGCAACGACATGTACCTCTCCCTGCCCCCCGTCTCCTGCCTTGTCGAGAAGCCGGAGCTGCGCGTACTGCTGGTCGGCTCCGTCGCCGGCGGTCATGCGTGCTCCTCCCGCTCCCACAGCACCACAGCGGTCCGGTCGTCGTCGTACGACTTCACCCTGTACTGGAACTGCCAAAGGAAGTCGGCCGGTTCAGGCACCGTGCCGTCGCCCCACGCCGCGCGCAGGAACTCACGCATCTCCTCGTCCCCGGCAAGGGGGCCCGACAGTCCGTCGGTGGCCAGGACTAAGACATCCCCGGCACGTGCCGGGATCAGCCGCGTCTGTGCCGTGCGGGACATGGGGAGCGCCGCGGTGCGGGTGTCGATCATCTCCGTGTCGTCGCCGGACATCGCTGTGATGTCCGGGTACCAAAACCCTCCACGCAACAGGGCGGTGCCACCGTCACCGACTGCCAGAAACGCCCTGGTCCGGATCGACGGATCGGAGGGGACCAGCAGGATGCGGAGCGTGGTGGCGTACGCACCGGGCTCGTGTCCACGATCCAGCGCCGCGTTGGACAAAGCGTGGGAGATCCGTTCCACCACGGTGTCGGCGATCTCCTGGAAACGCTCGCCGTCTCCGGAACGGATCACGGCGGGAAGTGATACCGCGCGCCTCACGTAGCGAGCGGCAAGCCTGCACACCTCGTTGGAACCCAGGTGGGACTGCGCTGCGGACCCCACACCGTCGGCGACCGCCAGCATCAGCAGTTCCTCCCCACCGTCGCCCGACTGCTGAGGGGCGGCGGGGAAGGTGATCCGTGCAACTCCGAGAGCATCCTGGCGGGGCTCTCCGTGATACCGGTGGGAGTCGCCCCGGACGGAAGCGGCCCGGACCGTCACACCCGGCGCGGACGCGCCGTCCATGACGGTGTCCGGCAACAGTGCGGCAAACAGATCTGCGTCCACGGTCGGCCTGCTGTTCGGCACCGAGGGGTACAGCGGCGGCTTCGGGCCGCTGTACTGAGGGGCGCCGAGCTCGGGTACGTCCGGTGCGGGCGCCGGTGACTGCACGGGCGCCTCCGTTAGCCGTGCGGTCACCAGATCCTTGGGAATGGAGTCGAAATGTGCGGCCAACTGCCCGTCGGCTTCCCGGCCGTCCACGTGATCAGGATGTCCCGGCATCGGTCGCCCCCGCTCAGAGCTTGTCGAGAGAAACGGTGGAGAACCCGGGCACAGTTTCGTCGACGGCCAGCGTGAAGCCCGATCCGCCGTCCGCCGCGATCGTGCTCGCGGACCGCACGATGGAACGGGTCAGGCTGGAGGCGAACTCACGCAGTGCCTTAGCGGCGGTGACGCTGGAGTCCTTCTGCATGAAGGCCCGGAAGTTCGCTACCCGCCCGATCGTGGCCTCCTCTGCGTCGCCGATACCGAAGGCGATGATCTTCGGGGCGTACCGCGAGGCGAGCAGCTCCTTGTGGGCCTGCTCCCAGCCTTCGTCCGTCGGGATCCCGTCGGAGAGGAAGAAGGTGACCGGCCGGTACACCTCGTGTCCCTCCGCCTTCAACGCGGCCACATCGGTCTCGATGCACCGCAGCAGCGTGCGGAACGCCGCGCCGAACGACGTCAGGCCACCGGCCGAGAGCGCCGGGACCTCCTCGATGTCACTGAGGTCCACCAGGGGCTGCAGCACATTGGCATCGTCCGAGAATCCGATCAGACAAAACCGGGTCTTGTCGGCGACCGTCGGGTTGGTGCTGATCTCGTGATGAAGTTCGGGCAGTGCACCGTTGATCGAAGCGATCGGGTCCCCGGACATCGAGCCCGATTCGTCGCACAGCAGGTAGAACGGCAGGATCTGCATGGCCTCGCGCCTCCGGTCGGTCAGTTCTCGTACGTGTAGAAATAGATCTCTATGTCGGCGTGGCCCCCGGCGGACCCGCCCTTCCAGAAGTCGCGCGTCGTGGCCTTCCCGAACATCTCCGGACGTGCCGTACGGAGCGCGGAGTTGACCTCCGTCGCATACTTCCCGCCACCCGCCGGGTCGGGGTGGCGACCGAAGGTCAGCACGATGGCCGCTTGTCGCCCCGCGTACTTCTCGGTGGCACTGCGCACCTGCTCCTTGATGCTCCGCACATCACCGGCGGGGGCGTCGACAGCCACCTTTACCGGGGTCCGGGACACCGCGCGGGCCCCCGACGGACTCGGTTTCGGAGACGGTTCAGGCCTGTCCTTCGCCGCCGAGGCGGACGGACGCGCCTTGGCCACGGCCTGCGGATCGCCCTGATCTCCCATGGCTACCAGGGCGAGTACGAGCAACATGTCGGCGAAGAGCCAACCCGCGAGAAACAGCGGGTTGAACCGGGGAGCCCTCACAGCGCGGCGCTCGGACGGGTGGAGCGCGCGGCGTCAGACGGTTTGTCGAGGGTCAGGCCCAGGCCAGCCGCGCCCCCGTCGCCGGAGACGGGCACCGCGGTCTCCAGCAGATGCGCGAACCGCTCCGCCGCCTCCCGCAGCGCCTCCGTGTGCGCCGCCATCTCCCGCACTGTCACTTGCGACGCGCGGACGGCTTCCTGCGACTCCCGCACGGACACCTGCGCCTCACCTGCCGCGGACACGGTGCCGCGGGCGGCCTCTTCCGCTGCCGCCACCACTGCCGCCGAGTCCGAGGCAACGCCGTCCAGACGACCGAGCACCTGCGCCGAAACATCCGCGGCAACTTCAACGCCGGTGGTGAACGACCGCTGTGCCGCGGCAAGCAGCGTCACCGAATCCTCGACTCGCTCACCGGCCTGCCCGAGAGTGTCACGGACCTCGCCGTTCACCTCCCGCACATCCTCCAGTGCCTTGCGGACCATGACGCCGCTTCCACTGACCGCGGCCTCCAGCTCCTTGCCACTGTGGCGCACCGCATCCTCGATCCTGCCTGCGGCGAGTTCGAGGGGCTGGACCGCGCTGCCCACCGTGCTGAGTTGACGCCCAGCCTCCTGGACCGCGTCCCCGACGGCCCCGGCCGCGGTGGCCAGTTGCGTGTTCGCCTTCGCCGCTCGGTCTCCGAGTCGCGTCAGGGTCTTGGCAGCACCGGTCAGCTCGGCGGCGAACCGCGTCGGTGAAGACAGGCGGTGCTCATTCAGTGCGAGTTGAGCCCGCGTAAGAGCGATGACCAGGCGGGAGGACAGCTGGTCGGATTGCCGACGGGACACCTCCTCGGCCCGATCGCCAGCGGTCTTCTTCCAACCGTGCACGGCGACTGCGGCCATCAGCCCGAAGATCATGGTGGCGGCCACCATCGCCGTCGTACCGAAGGACAGCCCGTCGAGCCGCCCCTCGAAGCCCGTTTGCCACAGCTGGAGGAAGGGGCGCCCCGCCGCCTTGGGGTCAGCGGTTGTCAACGCTTCATACGCGCTCGACGCATTGGCCAGACCCACCCAGGTGGCAAGCAGCGGCAGGAAGACACCGACGCCCAGCGCGATCTCAAGGCCGGTCAGCCAACGCTTGGGCTCCGCCACCGGAATATGGATGCTCTCCGGACGCGCGTAGGCGGCCAGCAGGTCGAGTTGCGTCCAGGGCTCCAGATCGGCACCAGGAGTCGGTGCTCCGAGCGCCTTCGCCAGTTCGTACAGTTCCTCGCTGCGCGGCGCGAGCCCCGGCTCCCCGGCCAGATCCCTGATCTGCTGCGCGACCACATGACGGTCGGCCAAGCCCCCCACGGCCATGTTCCACCCCTTTGGCATTCCGGGGGTGCACGTCACGAGCCGTCCCGCTCCCCAGCAGACACGGCGGCCCCCCGGCCTTCGACAATCCACGTACCAGGACCATCGGGACCTCGCAACGCAATTGCAGGCGCCCAGAGTACGACACGCTTCACACCGTCAGGCCTCTCTCGGCGCAACCAACTGCGGGACTGTGGCGGCCGCGTATTAGTTCCTCGGACTTGACCTGGCAAGTCCGTCTCGGTGGTGACCTCACCTGCCGTGCTCGGCGGAGTAAAGGCGACGATGACCGCCACCTGACATGAGGGGCGCAGGAGTTCACCTCCCGCGCCCCGTTCACGTGCACGTCCGCACGGCTCAGCCGCAGTGGACCCCGTAGTCGATCTGCACGTAGCTGTTGCTGCCGGCTTCGCCGCCGTAGTCGATGCAGTGGCCCTTGGCGTACACGTAGACGGGCCCCGCGTAGTAGGCGAACGTCCCCGCGTCCATCTCGTTGGACTTCCACACCGTGTCGGTCCGGTGCACGCGCAGGCGGGCGTCCAGGTAACGCGCCGTCCCCGGGTCGTCGTTGACGGTGACCACGCAGTTGTAGCCGTTGGAGCTGTTGTAGGTGACATAGGCGATGCCCTGGCCCACGTCCTTGGAACCGATCACGTTGTAACCGGACCCGCAGGCGCCGTTGTACCCCGCGGCCGCGGCCGGCGTAGCGGAGAAGACGAGACCGGCGGCGGCCAGGCCGAACGTGGCGGCGATGCCACCGAGCCGTCGCATGCGCATGAGGATTCCTTCCGTCCGGATGATCGACGGCTCGAGTCTCGTGACCTGGCATGCCCACAGCCAACGCCTCGAAGTTCTTTGGCTGGTTCGCAAGAACATTTGACTGGTTCCGCGATCATGAGACTCACACCACCACTACGCGACAGCGGCCACCGACTGCCCGGCCGGGCCGCATACGGAACCCAGCGCACCATCGATGGCCAACCGCGCACGGTCCGGAGCGTCCGGCATCACGTCCGCGTAGACCGCTCGGTGAAGGACACCGATGCATGCCCGAGCCAGGCGGACACCTCGGACACCGGTACGCCCTGGCTCAGCAGAGAGGCCGCGTAGTAGTGCCGGAGGCTGTGCGGTTTGAAGTAGTCGAGGCCCGCTTCGGCGAATGCCGGCCGCCAGATGCGCTGGTACCAGTAGTAGGGGTAAAGGAGCCCCGTTCCCGTCACATTGGGGAACAGGAGCTCTTCATCACCCCAGGTGTCGAAGTCCCTGAGATGCCGCCGCAACGCCAGGGCGACCACGCCGGGGAGCGGTACACGGCGCCCCTTCTCCCCGTCCTCCCGCCACTTGACGTGACGCAGTCGCATGCTGCCGAAGCGGCCTGACCCCGTGTCGCGGTCACAGGCCACCTGGCGGTCCACGGTGAGCAGGCCCTGGGCGAACGAGATCCGGTCCCGGGTCACGCCCATCGCCTCACCGAGCCGCAGACCACACCCGGCCATCAGCCAGAACATGCCTCGGTACCGCTCCGGGGCGGCGCCGATGACGGCGAGCACCGCATCCGTCGGCGGGATGTGCACGTCCGCCCGCTGGTCCCGATGAGTCCTCGCCCGGCTGACCGGCAACGTCACCGACCGGCACGGGTTGCTGTCGACCAGGTCCCGCCCGACGGCCCAGTCGAACACCGCCACGAGCACGTTGAACCGGAACCGGACGGTCGAGGATTTGTAGCCCCGGTCCCGGATCATCCATTCCACCCATCGCTCGATCCGGCAGGTGGTGACGGCCCCTACGGCTTCGGCCTCGAAGAACGGCTGGACGGCTCTCGCCGAGATCGACCGGTACTGCTTGACGCTGCTGTTCTCCACTCCCCTCGTGGTGGCCCACAACTCGAAGACCTCCACCAGTGACTCACCCCTCGGCGGGTCGACGCCCTTCCCCAGCGCGCGCGGATTCCCCATGCCCGTCATCCCCCTCCAGGTGCCGTCTGGCCTTGCCGGTCAGACGGTCTGCGGGTTTACCCGGCGACCCCTCCAGGAAGCCCATCGCGCGCGCCCGCCGGATCCGCCCGCTGACGGTGTTCCGGCTCAACCCCCACGCCGACGCCAGCCGGGTGACCGGACTCCGGTACCCCTGCTGCACCAGCTGCACGTACGCATGGGCCATCAGCGCGTACTCCTGCTCGGTCTCGACCCTGGAGAGCTTCGCAGCGGTGGTGGCCGCGCCCGTCGAACGCCCCAGGCGTGCCCGCAGGTCCTTGGTCGTCCTGCGGATCTCCGCCAGGGAGATCGACCTCATGAGTTCCGCCGTGATGCCGTCCGTGCCGACCCCTGCGCCGAGGTCGTCCGGGGGCTCGATGCAGAGGCTCGTCGGGCCGTCCCATGGTGCGTCGAGCCGGTTGACAACGGTCAGACGCCAGCCGTGCAATTCGGCTTCGTGGACGAGTCGTTCCCCGTCCAGGCTCCACCCCTCGGGCAGGTTCACACCTGAATCAGCGGTCATGGGTCGAACGTAGCGCGCTCCTGTGGTCCGCCGTGTGCCGAGAAGCCCTCGGCCACACGACGAACGTAAGACACGAGACATGGTGATATCCATGTCTCGTGGTTCCCTTACCCAGAAAGAGTGAAGGGCGCCCGGTTTCCCGGACGCCCTTCGTCTGTCGGTCAAGCCGGTCAGGCCTGTCCGGCCCGCCTTACGGCAGGTTGCGCGCCATGACGATGCGCTGGACCTGGTTCGTGCCTTCGTATATTTGTGTGATCTTCGCGTCTCGCATCATGCGCTCGACCGGGTAGTCGCGGGTGTAGCCGTAGCCGCCGAGGAGCTGGACGGCGTCCGTGGTGACCTCCATCGCGATGTCCGAGGCGAAGCACTTGGCGGCGGCGCCCAGGTACGTGAGGTCGGCGTCGCCGCGCTCGGAGGCGGCGGCGGCCTGGTAGGTCAGGGCGCGGGCGGCGGAGATCTTCATCGCCATGTCCGCGAGCATGAACTGGATGCCCTGGAAGTCGGCGATCGGCTTGCCGAACTGCTTGCGCTCCTGGACGTAGCCCTTGGCGTAGTCGAGGGCGCCCTGGGCGACACCGAGGGCCTGGGCGGCGATGGTGATGCGGGTGTGGTCGAGGGTCTTCATCGCGGTGGCGAAGCCGGTGCCCTCCTCGCCGATCATGCGGTCGGCGGGGATGCGGACGTTGTCGAAGTAGACCTCGCGGGTCGGGGAGCCCTTGATGCCGAGCTTCTTCTCCGGGGCGCCGAAGGAGACACCCTCGTCACTCTTTTCCACGACGAACGCCGAGATGCCCTTCGAGCGCTTCTCGGGGTCGGTGACGGCCATGACCGTGTAGTACTCGGAGACGCCCGCGTTGGTGATCCAGCGCTTCACGCCGTTGAGGACCCAGTAGTCGCCGTCGCGGACCGCGCGGGTCTTCATGCCGGCGGCGTCCGAGCCCGCGTCGGGCTCGGAGAGGGCGTACGAGAACATCGCGTCGCCCTTGGCCAGCGGGCCCAGGTACTTCTTCTTCAGCTCCTCGGAGCCGGAGAGGATGACGGGGAGCGAGCCCAGCTTGTTCACAGCCGGGATGAGGGAGGACGAGACGCAGACGCGGGCGACCTCCTCGATCACGATGACCGTGGCGAGCGCGTCGGCGCCGGCGCCGCCGTAGGCCTCCGGGACGTGGATCGCGGCGAGGTCCGACGCGACGAGGGCGTCGAGCGCCTCCTGCGGGAAGCGGGCGTCCTCGTCGACCGCGGCGGCGTGCGGGGCGATCTTCGCCTCGGCCAGCGCCCGGATCGTGTCGCGGAGCATGTCGTGCTCCTCGGACGGGCGGTACAGGTCGAAATCAGCCGATCCGGCCAAGGTCTCTCACTCCAAGCGACGCTAATTACCGTTAAGTAACCCAAATCTTAGGGCGCGGCCCGCAGGACGGATACGTGAGCTACGCGACAGCCACAACTTGCCCCTTCGGGGCGCTCCGCATACCCCGACTATGCTCGGGCGCGCGTCGCGGCACCACCGCAGAGCAGATCAGTACTCAGTAGCGCCCTGGCACCGACACCCTCTGGAGCTTCTCGCCATGCCTTTGAAGATCACCGTGATCGGCACCGGATACCTCGGCGCCACGCACGCCGCGGCCATGGCCGAGCTCGGCTTCGAGGTGCTCGGGCTCGATGTCGTCCCCGAGAAGATCGAGATGCTCACGCGGGGCGAGGTCCCGATGTACGAGCCCGGTCTCGAGGACCTGCTGCGCAAGCACGTCGCGGGGATCGAGGGGTCCAGCGGGCGGCTGCGCTTCACGATGGACTTCGCGGAGGTCGCGGAGTTCGGCGACGTCCACTTCGTGTGTGTGAACACGCCGCAGAAGCACGGCGAGTACGCGTGCGACATGTCGTACGTGGACTCGGCCTTCGGGGCGCTCGCGCCGCACGTGAAGCCCGGCGCGCTCGTCGTCGGCAAGTCCACCGTGCCGGTGGGCTCCGCGGAGCGGCTGGCCCGGCTGCTGCCCGAGGGCGTGGAGCTGGCGTGGAACCCGGAGTTCCTGCGCGAGGGCTTCGCCGTGGACGACACCCTGCACCCGGACCGGATCGTGGTCGGTGTGCGCGGGGAGCGGGCCGAGAAGCTGCTGCGCGAGGTGTACGCGACGCCGGTCGCCGAGGGCACGCCGTTCGTCGTGACGGACTATCCGACGGCCGAGCTGGTGAAGACCTCGGCGAACTCGTTCCTGGCGACCAAGATCTCGTTCATCAACGCGATGGCCGAGGTGTGCGAGGCCGCGGGCGGTGACGTCGCGAAGCTCGCGGAGGCGATCGGGTACGACGACCGGATCGGGCACAAGTTCCTGCGGGCCGGGATCGGGTTCGGCGGCGGCTGTCTGCCGAAGGACATCCGGGCGTTCATGGCGCGGGCCGGCGAGCTGGGCGCGGACCAGGCGCTGACGTTCCTGCGCGAGATCGACTCCGTGAACATGCGGCGGCGCGGGGCGATGGTGGAGATGGCGCGGGAGGCGCTGGGGGGCGGGGCGTTCCTCGGCAAGCGGGTGGCGGTGCTCGGTGCCGCGTTCAAGCCGGACTCGGACGACGTACGGGACTCGCCCGCGCTGAACGTCGCGGGGCAGATTCATCTTCAGGGCGGTCAGGTGACCGTGTACGACCCGAAGGGGATGGAGAACGCGCGGCGGCTCTTCCCGACGCTGGGGTACGCGGACTCCGCGCTCGAGGCGGTGCGGGGGGCGGATGTCGTGCTGCACCTCACGGAGTGGCGGGAGTTCCGGGAGCTGGATCCCTCGGAGCTCGGCGCTGCCGCTGGGCGCCGGGTGATTCTGGATGGGCGGAATGCGCTGGATCCTGTGGCCTGGCGGGAGGCCGGGTGGACGTACCGGGCGATGGGGCGGCCGTCGGCTTAGTCACCGGTACGGCTTCGCGCCGTAGGGGGTTCTTGCTTTCGTCGCCGGGTGCCGCCCGGTGGGGCTTCTCGCGCAGTTCCCCGCGCCCCTGAAGGGCACACTTCGTGCGCCCCCAGGGGCGTTGGCGGTCGCGACCCGCGGCGGAGCGCTGATCGACACAGCCCCGCGCCCCTGAAAGGCACACTTCGTGCGCCCCCAGCGGCGTAGGTGGTCGCGACCCGCGGCGGAGCGCTGATCGACACAGCCCCGCGCTCCTGAAAGGCACACTTGGTGCGCCTTTCAGGGGCGCGGGGTGTTCTATATGCGCGGGGAACCCGTCGGTGGAGTGCCGCGGTGGTGTGCGGCGCGGGCGGTGAACTCGGCGGCGCGCAGCACCCGTTGGACGTTGCCCCAGGTGAGCTGGGCGAGGTCGGTCTCGGGCCAGCCGCGTTCGATGAGCTCGCCGATGAGCGCCGGGTAGCCGGAGACGTCGTCGAGGCCCTCGGGGTGCGCGGTCGCGGTGTCGTACATGCCGGAGAGGCCGACGGCGCCGGGGCCCGCGATCTGCCGTACGTGGTCGAGGTGGTCGGCGACGTCGCGGAGCGCGGGTCCGGTGCGGTCGGCGGAGCAGGGCACGAGGCACAGGCCGCCGGAGGCGCCGAGGGCGGCGAGCAGTTCGTCCGGGGCGTTGTCGGGATGGTGGTTGAGGGCCTGGGCGGCGGAGCGGGTGAGGATCGCCGGGGCCTTGGAGACGGCGAACACGTGCCGGGCGGTCGCGGGGGACGCGCCGGTGAGGTCGACGAGCATGCCGAGCCGGTTCATCTCCCGGACGATCTCCTCGCCGAACCGGTTGAGGCCGGTGTCGCCGGCCCATGCGGTGCCGGTGAGGGTGAGGGCGCGCAGGCCGAGGGCGTGCAGGCCGCGCAGGGTGCCGAGGGAGTCGCCTGCGGCTGCGGCGGGGGCGGGTCCGATGAGGACGGCGGTGCGGCCGTGGGCGCGGGCGTCGGCGGTCTCGGACGCGGAGCGGGCCAGGCGCAGGCCTTCGGGGTAGCGGTCGACGACGTGGTTGACGAGGTCGATCTGTTCGAGGGCGCTGGTGACGGGCTTCTCGCCCGCGATGTGCAGCGCCCACAGGAGGGCGCCGGTGCCGCCGGCGCGCAGCCGTGGCAGGTCGGTCTCGACGGCGCTCTCGCCCAGCTCCAGGTCGTACCAGGGCAGGGTGCGCAGGGCTTGGAGGAGGCCGCTGTAGCCGTCGGCTATGGGGTGTCGCGCGAGCAGCTCGTGGGCCTGGGCCGGGTCGGGGGTGGTGGGGACCGGTGGGGGCGGGGCCGAGGTGGGGGCGGGCTGGTCGAGCTCGCCGGCTTCGGCGGGGGCGCTGATGTGATCCTGCAGTTCTGCCATGAGGGTCCTGCTTAATTCGGTGAAGCGTTCGGCCCACCGTGGCATGCGGTGCGGCAGGGTTTCGCGGTGAGTAGCGCGAACGGGTGAGGGCGCCGAATTTCCGGCGCCCTCACCCGTTCCTCAGGAAATGCCCTGCGATGCCTTACGCGTCGAGCTGCTCCAGCGTCGCGTTCGACGGGCCCCGCCTGCCCTGGAGGTCGCGGGCGACGGACTCGGCGTCGCCGAGCACGCGGACCGCGTTGCGCCAGGTGAGCTTGGCGAGGTCGTCCCGGGACCAGCCGCGGGTGACGAGCTCCGCGATCAGGTTCGGGTAGCCGGAGACGTCGTCGAGGCCGTCGGGGGTGAAGGCGGTGCCGTCGTAGTCGCCGCCGATGCCGATGTGGTCGACGCCGGCGACCTCGCGCATGTGGTCGAGGTGGTCGGCGACGGTGGCGGCGGTGGCGATCGGGCGCGGGCGCGCCTCCTCGAAGGCGCGGTGCAGCTTCATCGCCTCGGGGGACGTGTCGAGGTGGTGGAAGCCGTGGGCGCGCAGGTTCTCGTCGGCTGCGGCCGTCCAGTCGACGGCGGCCTGGAGGACGAACTTCGGTACGAAGGTGGCCATGGCCACGCCGCCGTTGCCGGACAGGCGGGCCAGGACGTCGTCCGGGATGTTGCGCGGGTGGTCGCAGACGGCGCGCGAGGACGAGTGCGAGAAGATCACCGGCGCCTCGCTGACGTCGAGTGCCGCGCGCATCGTGGTGGCGGCGACGTGCGAGAGGTCGACGAGCATGCCCTCGCGGTTCATCTCGCGCACGACCTCGCGGCCGAACGCGGAGAGGCCGCCGACGCCGGGCTCGTCGGTCGCCGAGTCCGCCCACGCGATGTTGTCGTTGTGGGTGAGCGTCATGTAGCGGACGCCCAGCGCGTACAGGGCGCGGAGGGTGGCCAGCGAGTTGTTGATGGAGTGGCCGCCCTCGGCGCCCTTGAGGGAGGCGATGCGGCCCTCGGCGCGGGCGGCCTCCATGTCGGCGGCGGTGAGCGCGGCGCGCAGGTCGGCCGGGTGGCGGGCGATCAGCTGGTCGACGCAGTCGATCTGCTCCAGCGTGGCGCTGACCGCGGTGTCGCCGGCCATGTCGGAGCGGACGTACACGGACCAGAACTGGGCGCCGACGCCGCCGGCCCGCAGGCGGGCCAGGTCGGTGTGCAGGTGGGCGCTCTGGTCGGCGGCGATGTCGCGCGCGTCGAGGTCGTACGTGACCTGCTCGCGCAGGGCCCAGGGGAGGTCGTTGTGGCCGTCGACGACGGGGAAGTCGGCGAGGAGCGCGCGGGCCTGCTCCAGGGCCTCGGGGGTGACGGTCATGCCGCTCACTTCCCGAAGCCGAAGCCGGCGCCCGCGCCTTCGACCTTGGACCGCAGGCGCTTGCCCTTCTCGGTGGCCTGGTCGTTGAGCTCCTGCTGGAACTCGCGCATGCGGGCGAGGAGGTCCTCGTCGTGCGCGGCGAGCATCCGGGCGGCGAGCAGGCCCGCGTTGCGCGCGCCGCCGACGGAGACGGTGGCGACGGGGACGCCGGCGGGCATCTGCACGATGGAGAGCAGGGAGTCCATGCCGTCGAGGTACTTGAGCGGGACGGGGACGCCGATGACGGGCAGCGGGGTCACCGAGGCGAGCATGCCGGGCAGGTGGGCGGCGCCGCCGGCCCCGGCGATGATCGCCTTGAGGCCCCGGCCCGCGGCCTGCTCGCCGTACGCGATCATCTCGTGCGGCATGCGGTGCGCGGAGACGACGTCGACCTCGTAGGGGATCTCGAACTCGTCCAGGGCCTTGGCCGCGGCCTCCATGACGGGCCAGTCGGAGTCCGACCCCATCACGATGCCGACGACGGGGTGCGAGGGGCTCTCGGGGCTCATTCGGTGATGGTCCCTCTCAGGTATCCGGCTGCGTGACGGGCGCGCTCCAGCGCGTCGTCGAGGTCGTCGCCGTAGGTGTTGACGTGGCCCACCTTGCGTCCGGGCTTCACGTCCTTGCCGTACATGTGGATCTTGAGCTGGGGGTCGCGGGCCATGCAGTGCAGGTACGCGCTGTACATGTCCGGGTAGTCGCCGCCCAGGACGTTGGCCATGACGGTCCAGGTCGCGCGGGGGCGCGGGTCGCCGAGCGGGAGGTCGAGGACGGCCCGCACGTGGTTGGCGAACTGCGAGGTGATCGCGCCGTCCTGGGTCCAGTGGCCGGAGTTGTGGGGGCGCATCGCCAGCTCGTTGACGAGGATGCGGCCGTCGCGGGTCTCGAAGAGCTCCACGGCGAGGTGGCCGACGACGCCGAGCTCCTGGGCGACGCGGAGCGCCAGCTCCTGGGCCTCGCCCGCGAGGGTCTCGTCGAGGTCGGGGGCCGGGGCGATCACGGTGTCGCAGACGCCGTCGACCTGCTGGGACTCGACGACCGGGTAGGCGACGGCCTGGCCGTGCGGGGACCGGACGACGTTGGCCGCGAGCTCGCGGCGGAAGTCGACCTTCTCCTCGGCGAGGACCGGCACGCCGGCCTTGAAGGGTTCGGCGGCGTCCGCCTCGGAGCGCACGAACCAGACGCCCTTGCCGTCGTAGCCGCCGCGCACGGTCTTGAGGATGACGGGGTATCCGTCGCCCTCCTCGGCGAACGCGGTGACGTCGGCGGGGCCGGTCACGATGCGGTGGCGCGGACACGGCACGCCGATGGAGGTGAGCTTCTCCCGCATGACGCCCTTGTCCTGGGCGTGCACGAGCGCGTCGGGTCCGGGGCGCACGGGTATGCCGTCCGCCTCCAGGGCCTTGAGGTGCTCGGTGGGCACGTGCTCGTGATCGAAGGTGATCACGTCACAGCCGCGCGCGAACTCGCGCAGCGTGTCCAGGTCGCGATAGTCGCCGACGACGACCTCGCTGACGACCTGCGCCGCGGAATCCTGAGGAGTGTCACTGAGGAGCTTGAACTTGATGCCGAGCGGGATGCCCGCCTCGTGTGTCATACGAGCGAGCTGGCCACCGCCGACCATGCCGACTACCGGGAACGTCACACCCCCAGAGTATCGGCCAATCGGCCGGTTCCCGTACGGGCGATCTTTTGGAGGAACCTCCACACAGGGCGTCTCCCGGCGTTCACCGGGGTCGCTGGCTAGCATGGACGGGGCGGTTGTGACCGACCGCCCGACCATTTCACGGGGACGACGGGGGCTGAGGCGGCACCATGACAGCGACCACGGAGCGAACACCCCCGTCCGGGCCGGGCGGGCTGCGCGGGCGCTTCACCGCCCTGTTCCGGGAGATCGCCAAGTTCGGCGTCGTCGGCGCGCTCGGCGTCCTGGTGAACTTCGGCGTCTTCAACCTGATGCGGCACGGCACGGACCTCCAGGTCGTGCGGGCCAGCGTGATCGCGACGGTCGTCGCCATCGCCTTCAACTACGTGGGGTTCCGCTACTTCACGTACCGCGACCGCGACAAGAGCGGCCGCGCGAAGGAGCTGACGCTGTTCCTGCTGTTCAGCGTGGTGGGCCTGGTGATCGAGAACGGGGTCCTGTACGTGGCGACGTACGGGTTCGACTGGGACAGCCCGCTGCAGAGCAACATCTTCAAGTTCCTCGGCATGGGCCTGGCGACCCTGTTCCGCTTCTGGTCGTACCGGACCTGGGTGTTCCGGGCGCTGCCGGCGCGGGAGGCCGTGGCCAGTGCCGAATCGTTCCTCGAGCAGCGGGACCGGGGCGTCCACCGCGTGAAGTAGCCGGCCGGGCCTTGGTGCGCTACCGGATGGTGTGCCCGTCCTCGCCACCGTCCTGGTTCTTCCGCATCGGGGTGCGCGACAGGAACAGGCCGAAGACCGGCGGGGACGCCTGCAGCATCTCCAGGCGGCCGCCGTCGGCCTCGGCGAGGTCGCGGGCGACGGCGAGGCCGATGCCGGTCGAGTTGCGCCCCGAGATGGTCCGCTCGAAGATCCGCGAGCCCAGCTCGGAGGGGACGCCGGGGCCCTCGTCGGTGACCTCGATGACGGCCTGGTTGCCGGTGACGCGGGTGCGCAGGGCGACGGTGCCGCCGCCGTGCATCAGCGAGTTCTCGATCAGCGCGGCCAGCACCTGGGCGACGGCGCCCGGGGTGCCTACGGCCGTCAGGTGCCGCTTGCCGGACGAGACGATCGCGCGGCCCGCGCTGCGGTAGGCGGGGCGCCACTCCTCCAGCTGCTGCTTGATGACCTCGTCCAGGTCGAAGGAGACGGCCGAGCCGGTGCGCGGGTCGCGTGAGTTGGTGAGCAGCCGCTCGACGACGTCGGTGAGCCGCTCGACCTGCGCGAGCGCGATCGTCGCCTCCTCCTTCACCTCGTCCGGGTCGTCCGTCATCGTGATCTCCTCCAGGCGCATGGACAGCGCCGTGAGAGGGGTGCGCAGCTGGTGCGAGGCGTCGGCGGCCAGGCGCCGCTCGGCGGTGAGCATGCGGGCGATGCGTTCGGCGGAGCCGTCGAGGACGTCGGCGACGCGGTCCAGCTCGGGGACGCCGTAGCGCTTGTGGCGGGGGCGCGGGTCGCCGGAGCCGAGGCGCTCCGCGGTGGAGGCGAGGTCGGTGAGCGGGGAGGTCAGGCGGTTGGCCTGGCGGACGGCGAGCAGTACGGCGGCGACGACGGCGAGCAGGGCGACCCCGGCGATGATCAGCAGGGTGCGGCCGACCTCCTGGGTGACCGCCGAGCGGGGCTCCTCGACGGTGACCTTCTCGCCCTGCTCCCCCGGCGCGGTGTACGCGATGACGTCGCCCTCGGGTTTGTCGCCGAGCTCGAGGGGCGGACGGCCGGGCATCTCGATGACGGCGTACCGCTCCTCGATGGCGACCTGGTCCTTGAGGATGCCGACGGTGACCTGCTCGTCGCTGAGCAGCCGGCTGTCCACGATGGAGGCGAGCCGCACCGCCTCCGACTCCACCCGCTCGCGCGCGCTGTTGGTGATGGTCCGGGTCTCGACGATGACGAGGCTCACCCCGAACACGGCGATCACGACGAGCACGACGGCGAGCGTGGAATTGATCAGACGGCGACGCATAGCTCTCAGTGTCCCGGATCGGCTCGGTACCGCGGCTCCGCCCCGGGGGCGCGGGGCCGTATCGATCTGCGGCTCCGCCGCGGAGCGCGACCACCAAGCGCCCCTGGGGGCGCACGGAGTGTGCCCTTCAGGGGCGCGGGGAACTGCGCGAGCAACCACGACGGACGGACGGCCGCGATCAAAGGCCAGCCCTACGGCGCACCGCAGGGGCCATATTCGGCTCAAGCCCCGCAGGGCCTCAGCTCTTCTCGAAGCGGAAGCCGACGCCTCGCACCGTGGCGATGTAACGAGGGTTCGCCGCGTCGTCGCCGAGCTTCTTCCGGAGCCACGAGATGTGCATGTCCAGCGTCTTCGTCGAGGACCACCACGTCGTGTCCCAGACCTCCCGCATGAGCTGGTCCCGGGTCACGACCCGTCCCGCGTCACGCACGAGCACGCGCAGGAGATCGAACTCCTTCGCCGTGAGCTGGAGTTCCTCCTCGCCCATCCAGGCGCGGTGCGACTCGACGTCGATGCGGACGCCGTGCGTGGCCGGCGCCTCCTTCGGCTCGGCGGAGCCGCGCCGCAGCAGGGCCCGCACGCGGGCGAGGAGTTCGGCGAGGCGGAAGGGCTTGGTGACGTAGTCGTCGGCGCCCGCGTCGAGCCCCACGACCGTGTCCACCTCGTCGGCGCGGGCGGTCAGGATGAGGATCGGCACCGTGTGCCCCTCGGCACGCAGCCGTCGGGCCACTTCGAGGCCGTCCATCCCGGGGAGCCCCAGGTCGAGCACGACGAGGTCGATGCTGCCCTGGAGTCCGGCGTCGAGCGCGGTGGGCCCGTCCTCGCGGACCTCGACCTCGTATCCCTCCCTGCGCAGGGCGCGGGCCAGCGGCTCCGAGATGGACGCGTCGTCCTCGGCGAGCAGTACACGGGTCATGGGGTGATGGTAGTCCGCGCCGGTGGACGCCTGCGGGGGGAACGGCCCTAGATCACCTCCGCCTCGACAGCGCGCGGAGCCGCTCCACTCCGGTGATCAGAACGGAACCTGAGGCTCCGGGTTCGCGTCCTACGGGTCTGGGGTGCGAAGCTGAGAATTGCCTTGGAATTCGCTCAGCGGTTCCTTCCTGGCCTGTGATCCATCTCTCAAGTCCTTCCATATCCCGCCCTGGGGTGTCGTAAGGTGACTCAACGCCTGATGCACTACTGGGGGACCTTTGCAGCGCACCGCGCACTGAAGGTCCCTTTCCTGTGTGAGCTGACGAGTGTCAGCGTCGACATGGAATGACCTGTGGCCGGGCCCTGCGCGCAAGTAGCGCGCCGGGCATGGATCCCGGGCCCGCCGCACCAGATCCCCAAAGGCGTGGGGAGGGCGGCAGGACCCGGTGCCGGCCAGACCCCACAGGGGACCCGTCCCGAACCCGGCGACGTGCCCCCGAGACCCCACGAGGATCGACCCATGGCGTCCAGCCTCACGAAGGACGCGGCCAGCACTCCTGGCCCGCAGAAGACCTTCTTCGGCCACCCCCGCGGACTGGCCACTCTCTTCATGACCGAGATGTGGGAGCGTTTCTCCTACTACGGCATGCGCGCCCTTCTCCCGCTGTACCTGGTCGCCCCCGCGGGGCTCGGCCTCGACGCGGGCACGGCCATCGCCATCTACTCCGTCTACATGTCGACGGTGTACCTGCTCGCCATGCCCGGCGGCTGGTTCGGCGACCGTGTCTGGGGGCCGCGCAAGACGACGGCGATCGCCGCGTCCGTCATCATGGCGGGCCACCTGGTGCTCGCCCTGCCGATGACCGCGACCTTCTACTTCGGTCTGCTGCTCGTCGCGGTCGGTTCCGGCCTGCTGAAGTCCAACATCTCGACGATGGTGGGCCACCTGTACGACGGCCCGAACGACCCGCGTCGTGACGGCGGCTTCACGCTCTTCTACATCGGCATCAACCTCGGTGCCTTCGCCGCCCCGCTGATCATCGGCACGGTCGGCCAGAACGTGAACTGGCACTTCGGCTTCGCGCTCGCCGCGCTCGGCATGGCCCTCGGCCTGGTCCAGTTCCTGCTCGGCACCAAGCACCTGGACGCCAAGTCCCACGTGGTGCCGAAGCCGCTGAGCGCCCAGGAGCGCGCGGCCACGCTGAAGAAGGCCATGATCTGGCTGCTCGTCGCGGTCGTCTTCTACGGCATCGTCGGCGGCTCCGGCATGTGGACCCTGAAGTGGGCCACGAACCCGCTGCTGATCATCGGTCTGATCGTCCCGGTCGTCGTCCTGCTCCGCATCAAGCGCGACAAGGAGCTGACCCCGACCGAGCAGACCAAGGTCTCCGGCTACATCTGGTTCTTCGTCGCCGCGGCCGTCTTCTGGATGATCTACGACCAGGGTGGCTCGACCCTGTCGATCTTCGCCGACAGCAACGTGAACACCTCGGTCTTCGGCTGGGAGTTCCCGGTCTCCTGGTTCCAGTCGGTCAACCCGGTCCTCGTCATGGCGCTGGCCCCGGTCGCCGCCTGGCTCTGGCTCTACCTGGCCCGTTCGGGCAAGGAGCCGAGCACGATCGCCAAGTTCTCGGCTGGTCTGGCCCTGATCGGCATCTCCTTCTTCGTCTTCCTGCTGCCGCTGACGGCCTCGGGCGACGGCAAGGTCAGCCCCTGGTGGATCGTCCTGATCTACTTCTGCCAGACCGTCGGTGAGCTGTGCCTCTCCCCGGTCGGCCTGTCGGTCACCACGAAGATGGCGCCCGCCAAGTACAGCTCCCAGATGATGGGTGTCTGGTTCCTCGCGGTCACCGCGGGCGACGCCGTCACCGGTCTGCTGTCGAACAACGGCGTGAACCTGGACACGAAGCCGATGGTCGCCGTCGAGGCGCTCGCGGCGGTCCTCGCCGGCGTGGCGATCTTCATGTACCGCAAGCGCGTCAAGGAGCTCATGGGCGACGTCCGCTGACGTCCCCAGGACCCTGCTGAACGGCGAGGGCCCGCCGCACCGATCCGGTGCGGCGGGCCCTCGCCGTTTCTCCTGAACCCACGCCCCGCGTCACGCCTCCCGGGCCACGACGGGCACGTCGAGCGGCCGCTCGTGCAGCCGTACGGCGTGCCCGCACACGGCGCACGGGCGGTTGGCGAAGTCGCCGCCGCCCAGCGCCGACGCCGCGATGTTCAGCGCGGTGTCGGCGGCCGCCGCGGCCCGGACCTTCAGTCCGGACTCGGCACAGCGGCGGCAGGCGGGGTGGGCGTCGGTCTCCCGCGCGGTGGTGTCCGCTTCGGTCATGGGGCGCTCTCGTCTCGGTCGTACGGGTGATGCGTACGACCGAGACTAACGCCCGATGATCTTCATCAGGCCTGGTGAGAGCCGTGTCCCGGTGTGACGACTATCGCCTGACCCGGCGGGCCCTCGGAAGGAACGTGAAGACCGCTCCGCCCATCAGGATCACCGTGCCCGCCACCAGGCCGAGGGCACGCAGGGCGCCGTCGTTCGAGGCGCCCGTCTCGGCGAGGCCGCCGCTCGTGCCGGAGGACGAGCCGCCGGACGCGGAACCGCCCCCGGAGCCGGAGCTCGTGCCGCCGGACGCGCCGCCGGGCTGGGCCGCCGTGTCGATCTCCAGGGAGACCTCCGTCTTGGCCGGGGTGCAGGTGGTCGTCGTGCCCAGGGCCTTCACCGTGAGGACGCCCGGGGACAGCGTCGACTTGCCGTCGGCGCCCGGCTTGTAGGTGCCGGTGAGGTCCGGGATCGTCATCGGCTCGCCGGACTTGATCGGCTCCTTGTTGGTCGGGCCCTCGACGTGGACGGTGCCCTTGTCGGCGCCGCCCAGCTTCACCTCCATCGACGGCTTCACGGAGTCGGCCGGGATGTCGGCGGGGCTGTCCATGACGGCCTTCTTGAACTGGACGGTGAGCGCGTAGCTCCCTCCGTCCTTCTTCGCGTTGATCTGCACCGGGGACGTCGCGTTCTTGTCGCCGATGGGCGTCTTGCACTCGTAGGGGATCTGGACCTCCTTGCCGGTGAAGTCGGTCTTGCCCCCGTCACCGCCGCCCGAGCCGCCGGACGTGGTGCCGCCCGAGGTCGTGGCGCCGCCGCTGTCCGAGCCGCCCGAGGACGTGCCGCCCTCCGTGCCGCCACCGGACGTCGAGCCCCCCGACGCCGTGCCACCGGACGTCGTACCGCCCGAGCTCGTGCCCCCGGAGGAGGCGCCGCCGCCGTCGGTCACCTTGATGGTGATCGCCTTCGGGACCGCGCCCGTCGGCGTGCACTTGGTGTCGGTGGAGATCGGCTTGTTGACGTTGATGTTGTACGCGTCCGGGGTCAGCGTCACCTCACCGGGCTGGGTGAGCTTCAGCTTGCCCGTCATGTCGGACAGCACCATCGGGGAGCCCTTGGGGATGGGCGGGTTCTTGCGCTCGCCCTGCATCTTGAGGTCGCCGGTCTGCGCCCCGGCCACCTTGATGACGCCGCTCGGCTGGACCGTGTCGGCGCCCAGGTCGAGCACGTCCGGGTTCTTGGACGCGGCCTGCGTCGTCTTCCACACGACGTCGATCTCGTCGCCGACCTTCGCGGTGGCCGGTGCCGTGATGTCCGTCGCCGTGGTGCCCTGGATCGGGGGCAGGCCGGAGATCGCCGGCGGGATGCACTCCGTCGGATACGAGGACGCGGCCGCATGGGCCGGCGCTGCGGCCAGCCACAGCCCCGCACCGGACAGGATCAGGGCGCAGCCGGCCGCACCGGCTCTCCTTTGCCTGTTCACGTGGTTCCCTTCGTCGGACTGGTGTTGTCGGGCGGTGCGGAGAGCTGACCCGCCGCAGGCACGCCCGGACCGGTGTCCGGGGTGAACCAGGGCAGGGTGGTCGTGGAGGGGTCCGGGCCGCCGTCCGCCGGGGCGCCGGGTGCGGGCCGGTCCGCCGGCTGCGGGGTACGCAGCTTCGGCAGCTTCACGGTGAGGTCGGCGAGCCGCTGGGCGCCGCGGTGCCGTCCGGCCGCGCCGCGGTCGCGCGGGCGCAGCCGGTCCACGACGGCCATGCCGATGCGGAACACGGCGGCCGGCACGACGACGCAGAGCAGGATCCAGAAGAGGGTGACGCCCCAGGGGCGCCCGACGCCCCAGGGCTGTTCGGCCAGGACCTTGCCGCCGTACTTGAGCGACACGAGATAGCTGCCGTGCGCGCCGGCCGTGAGCTCGACGGGCAGTTCGATCCGCGCCTTGCGGCCGGCCTCGATCGTGCCGCGCCACTGCTGCTCCTCCCACTGCGGGGCGAACACGCCGTGCGAGGTGCCGACCTGGAAGACGGGGTCCTTGACCGGTGTCGAGCCCACGTTGCCCACGGTGAAGGTGAACTTCCGCGCGGGCGGGGCGCCGAACCAGGTCAGGATGCCGCTCGAACCCTCGAGCCGGGTGTCGGTGACCATGGTGAGCCGCCCGCCCGTGTCCTCCTTCGGCATCGCCTTCACGGGATGCCCGGCGACCAGGAACGCGGCGTCCGCCTGGGCCTTCTCCCCCGTCACCGTCGCGACGTGGACGACGCACGGGCACGGCACGGGCGGTTCGGCGACCGGCAGCTTCTTGCTGAAGGTGCCCTTGGAGTCGGTGGTGACGGCGAGCCCGTCCGCGTTGGCACAGGAGTTGGTGCCGCCGACGACCCCGCGCTCCGGCGTGGACCGCCCGCACACGAGCATCATCAGGAGTGCGCTCGGGCGCCAGCCCTTCCCCTTCACGGTGATCGAACCCCCGGTCCCCGCCTGGGACTTGGAGAGGGTCACGGTCGGTTTCCCGGCGGCGGCGCTCGCGGGTGCGGCGGCCGCGCCGGCGAGCAGCGCGGCCACGAGGCCGAGGACGGCGAGCAGCCGCGTGCCCGGCGCGCTGCGGCGTGTCATGACGTACTCCCTTGTGTGTCGGGGGCCGGTCGGCGGCGGCGCGCGTACCCGTACGCGGCCAGGCCGCCGCCCGCGAGTACGGCCAGGCCCCCGCCGAGCGCGCCCCAAGGGACGAACCGGGCGGTCGTCGTGGCCGAGTCACCGGCGCCGCCGCCCGCGGTGACGGTGACCTTCACGTCGACGTCGTCCAGGGCCGGGGCGTTCTTCCAGGGCTCGGTCAGGGTGACCCGGCGCCCCGGCAGCAGTTCGAGGGGCAGGGTGCGCGGGGCGCGGTCGAGCACCGCGCCGAAGAGCCCGTCGGCGCGGACGGCGAGGCGGGGGCTGAGCGTGGTGTTGCCGCGGTTCACGACGTCGTAGGTGATGGCGCCGTCGGCGGCCCGGACCCGTTCGACGGTGAGGGCCGACAGGGTCGGGCCGCTGACCCGCAGGTGGACGCTGACCCCGGCGTCGCGGCCGCCCTCGCTCGCGACGACGGCGCCCGGATGGTCACCGGGGACGGCGCCCGCGGGCACGCTCACCGTGAACGGGATCTCGGCGCGGGTGCGGGCCGGGACCCGTACGGAGGTGTCGGCGAACGTGATCCAGGCGCCGGTGTCCTTCGCGCGGGTCCGCAGGCCGAGGGTGCCGTCCTTCTTGTTGTCGGCGTCGGCGGCGCGGAGGGTGATCTTCAGGGGGCGGGTGGTCGGGTTGGTGACGGCCACCTTGTCCTCCAGGACGGTGCCGGGGGCGCCCTCCGCGTAGATGTACGGTCGGGCGGCGCCGCCCGCGGACGGGGTGATCGTCCAGCCGGGCGCCGCCGCCTGCGCCGGGGCTGCGGTGCCGCCCCAGGTCAGCAGGGCGGCGCCCAGCAGCGCCCATGCGCCGTAGGAGGTTCTGCTGCTTCGGCGGGTGACGGTCATCCGTGGTTGCTCGCGCCGGTCCCCGCGCCCCTAAAGGGGCGCTCCTGCCCGGCGCCGACGGGTCAACCACAGGCTGCCCGCGGCGCCCACCAACAGGACCGTTCCTCCCAGAGTGCCCAGGGCTATCGCCGAGTCCTCCGGGCCCGTCTGTGGGAGTTGGCTGTCGCCGCCCGAGGGAGCCGACTGGGAGCCGCCCGAGGTGCCGCCTCCGCCTCCGCCCGCGCCCTTGACGTCCAGTTCCAGGGACGGCTTGGGGCTGTTGGCCGGGGTGCAGGTCGTGGTGGTGCCGAGCGCCTTGATGGTGAGGACGCCGGCGGTGAAGGTGACCTTGCCGCTCTTCTTCGGCGTGTACGTGCCGCTCAGGTCGCTGATCTTGATGGGCGTGTTCGCGGGGATCGCCTCGGCGTTCGGCGGGCCGGTCACGGCCAGGTCGCCGGTCTCCGCGCCGCCGAGCTTGATGACGGCGCTGGGGCTCATCGCGCCCTTGCCGAGCTCGACGGGGCTGGAGGAGACGCCCTTCTGGAAGGACATCGTGATCTTGTAGCCGCTGCCGCTCTGCACGGACTTGATGTCGATCGGGGAGACGGCTCCCTTGTTCCCGATCGGGGTCTTGCACTGGTAGTTGACGTCCACGACCGTGGCCGAGGCGGTGGGGGCGGCCATCAGCACCGCCGAGCCCGCCAGAGCCGCGCTGAGCGCGAACGCGGCGGTTCGTTTCGGGTACATCCGGTACGTCACCTCGAGATCCCTTCAGACCGACGGTTACTGACGGTTCATCAGATGCGGGTGGCTCAAGGTACGCCCGGGACCTTTACGAGGGAAGACAAAGAACACGCCGGATCCAGGAGGATCCGGCGTGCTCGAAACGACGTACGGAACAGCGCCGCGAAAGGCGCCGCGGCACGGCTATGCGGGGGCGTCCAGCTCGGCCCAGACGGTCTTGCCGGTGACGCCGGGGGTGCGGAGAACTCCCCAGTCCATGCAGAGGCGTTGGACGATGAACATGCCGTGGCCGCCGGGACGGCCCGCGCGGTGCGGGGTCCGGGGGGCGGGCTGGCCCGCGCCCCGGTCGGTGACCTCCAGGCGCAACACCTTGCCGTCGAGCGAGACGGTCAGCTCGTCCGGGCCTTCGGCATGGAGGCAGGCGTTCGTGACCAGTTCGGAGACGACGAGGAGGACGTCCTCCGCCGCGGCCCGGCGGTCCGCGGAGGACGCCGGCAGCCAGCCCCAGGCGTGCAGCGCTTCACGGGTGAAGTCGCGGGCGAGGGGTACGACACCGCTCGCGTCACCGAGGCTCAGCCTGCGGACTTGGCGGCCCGTGCCGGCCGGCCGCTCGCCCGACTCGGGGCCGTGGTCGCCCGGCGAGTAAGGCCGGGTGGTGCTCATCAGCACTTCACCTCACCGATTCACCATGTGCTTCAGGATTCAGGACTTCGACAATGCGGAACTGCGAGATGCGGGATACGGGGTCGCTGGGGTCTGTCCGGTCGTGGATCTCCTGCCCGGACGAACGGCGGGAACACCCCCCGTTTCGACGCGGGCGATGTGACGCTGGTAACGCCTCGATCACGCAAGTACAACCGGAGCGTAACTTCTGCGGCCGGCGGGGACACGCCCCTCCGGTCACTCCGTGGCGAGCGCTTCGGCGAGCGTCTCGTGGACCGTGAAGACGGCCTCGGCGCCGGTGATCTCGAAGACCCGGGCGACCACCGGCTGCATCGCGGCCAGATGGACCCCGCCACCGGCGGCCTCCGCCTTGAGGCGGGCGCCCAGCAGCACGTTCAGCCCCGTCGAGTCGCAGAACTCCAGACCCGCGCAGTCGAGGACCAGCCGCGACAGTCCCTGGTCCAGGCACTCGTCGAGTGGCTCACGCAACAGATCCGCCGTGTGGTGATCGAGCTCACCCACCGGAGTCACGACGGCGCTGGAGCCCTCTCGTCGCACCCCGACCAGAAGTCGGCCCCGATGCGCGCTGCCGACTGTCCCGCGGTCCATGACGACCCTCTCCCGCTGAAAAGCTTCCGAAGCTCCCAGCTGCCTTCGACGTGCCGATTGACGCCCTCGAACCCTACGCCCTCACCACCGGTGCCGGTACCCGAACAAGGCCCAGAAATCGGACATTTCGCCATAGAACGCACTTGCGGCTCGCTGTGTAAAGCGGGTAGGCCTAGTAAGGACACCAATCACCACGGCCGGCTTCGGAGGCGCCGCACACCGCAGTGCACGTATTGGCATCGGCAGCCATATGCCGAGAACGATGGAGGACATCATGTCACCCCGGCTCGACGAAACGCGTACTGACCAGGCGTCGTCGAAACTCCCCCCGGAACCCCCTGCCCACGTCGAGTCCGACGTCCTGGAGGACCTCGGTCTTCCGGAGATCCCGCCCTTCGACGAAGTGGCACCTCTCGACGCGCGCGCCCTCTCCAAGACACTCTTCGAACGTCTGGAGTCCCTTGAAGAAGGCACGCACGAATACTCGTACGTCCGCAACACGCTGGTCGAGCTGAACCTCGCCCTGGTGAAGTTCGCGGCCTCCCGGTTCCGCTCCCGCAGCGAACCGATGGAGGACATCATCCAGGTCGGCACCATCGGCCTGATCAAGGCCATCGACCGCTTCGAGCTCAGCCGCGGCGTCGAGTTCCCCACCTTCGCGATGCCGACCATCGTCGGTGAGATAAAGCGCTTCTTCCGCGACACCTCGTGGTCCGTGCGCGTCCCGCGCAGGCTCCAGGAGCTCCGTCTCGACCTCGCCAAGGCCGGCGACGAACTCGCCCAGCAGCTCGACCGCGCCCCCACCGTGGGCGAGCTCGCCGACCGTCTCGGCATCTCCAACGACGAGGTCGTCGAGGGCATGGCGGCGTCCAACGCCTACACGGCATCCTCCCTGGACGCCCAGCCCGAGGAGGACGACTCCGAGGGCGCGCTCGCGGACCGTATCGGCTACGAGGACCACGGCCTGGAGGGCATCGAGTACGTCGAGTCCCTCAAGCCCCTCATCGCCGAACTCCCGCCGCGCGACCGCAAGATCCTGTCCCTTCGCTTCGTCGCCAACATGACCCAGTCGGAGATCGGCGAAGAGCTCGGAATCTCGCAGATGCACGTGTCGCGGCTCCTGTCGCGGACCCTCGTGCGGCTGCGCAAGGGGCTGACCGTCGAGGAGTGAGCCCGGCTCCCGGCCCCTGACATGCGAGTGGGCCCGCTTCCCAGATCCCCGGGAAGCGGGCCCTCTCGCGTACGGCTGTCCGTTACGTACGTTCTTACGCGACCTGCGCGCCGGAGCGCCACACCTCGCTGACCAGCGGGACGCCCGGGCGGTAGGCCAGGTGGACGTGGCTGGGGGCGTCCAGGAACGCCAGGTCGGCGCGGGCGCCCGGGGAGAGGCGGCCGATGTCCGTGCGGCGCAGCGCCTGCGCGCCGCCCGCCGTGGCCGCCCAGAGGGCCTCGTCCGGGGTCATGCCCATGTCCCGCACGGCCAGGGCGATGCAGAACGGCACCGAGGACGTGAAGGACGAGCCCGGGTTGCAGTCCGTGGACAGCGCCACGGTGACGCCCGCGTCCAGCAGGCGGCGGGCGTCCGGCCACTGGGCGCGGGTCGAGAACTCGGCGCCGGGCAGCAGCGTCGCCACCGTGTTCCCGCTCGCCAGCGCGTCCACGTCGGCGTCCGTCAGGTGCGTGCAGTGGTCGGCGCTGGCCGCGTCCAGCTCCACGGCCAGCTGGACGCCGGGGCCGTAGGAGAGCTGGTTGGCGTGGATGCGGGGCAGCAGGCCCTTCGCCTTGCCGGCCGTCAGGATGGCCCGCGCCTGGTCGCCGTCGAAGGCGCCCTTCTCGCAGAACACGTCGATCCAGCGGGCGTGCGGGGCGCAGGCGTCCAGCATCTCGCCGGTGACCAGGTCGACGTACGCGGCCGGGTCGTCGGCGAGGTCCGGCGACACGATGTGGGCGCCGAGGTAGGTGACCTCGTCGGTGTGCGCCTTGGCGATGCGCAGGGCGCGCTCCTCGTCCCGGACGGTCAGGCCGTAGCCGGACTTCGTCTCGAACGTGGTCGTGCCCTGGCGCAGGGCCTCGGCGAGGTGGTGCCTGAGGTTCGCCTCCAGCGCCTCGTCCGTGGCGGCGCGGGTGGCGGCGACGGTGGTCCGGATGCCGCCCGCGCTGTAACTGCGGCCGGACATGCGGGCGTTGAACTCCTCGGTGCGGTCTCCTGCGAAGACCAGGTGGGAGTGCGAGTCGACGAACCCGGGGATCACGGCTCGGCCGGCCGCGTCGTGGGCCTCGTCCGTCGCGGGTACTTCCGCGCTCGGGCCGGCCCAGACGATCTTGTCGCCCTCCACGACCAGTGCGGCGTTCTTGATCTGACCCAGAGGGCCCTCGCCCAGCTCCGGGTCGTTGGTGACGAGGTTGCCGATGTTGACGATGGCGGTGGTGGTCATGATTCCTTCCGGTTTCGTTGCCGGGTGCGGGTCCGGTGGGGGCTGGTCGCGCAGTTCCCCGCGCCCCTGAAATGCACGCCCTGCGGGCGGCATTTCCCCGATGAGATCGCGCACGAAGTGCGCATCTCAGGGGCGCGGGGAACTGCGCGACCAGCCACGACGCACCCGCACCCGACGACGGGTTACCGCAGCGCGGCAATCGCCTCGGTCAAGGCGGCACCCACGTTCCCGACACGGACGTGGACCCCGTCGCGGACGACCTCGCGGCCGGACGCGATGACGTCACGGACATCCGCGGCGCCGGCCGAGAACACGGCCGTCTCCGCACCCAGCCGCGGCGGAGCCCCGGCTGTCCGGACCGACCCGAGGTCGATCGTGACGAGGTCCGCGACGGCCCCCTGCTCGATGACACCGGCGTCGGTCCAGCCGAGCGCCGCGTGCCCGTCCGCGGCGGCGGCCCGCAGCAGGGCCCCCGCCGTCCAGTGCCCGCGCTGATGCGTGCGCAGCCGCTCGTTGAGCTCCATGCCGCGCGCCTCTTCGAACAGGTCGATGACGGCGTGGCTGTCGGAGCCCAGCGAGAGCGGCGAGCCGGCCTGCTGGAGCTGCACGGCGGGGCCGATGCCGTCGGCAAGGTCCCGCTCCGTGGTCGGGCACATGCAGGTGCCCGTGCCGGAGCCGCCGAGGAGGCTGATGTCGTGGTCGGTGAGGTGCGTGTTGTGCACGCCCGTGGTGAGCGAGCCCAGCACCCCGTGCTCCGCGAGGAGTTCGGTCGGGGTGCAGCCGTGCGCGGCCTGGCACGCCTCGTTCTCCGCGATCTGCTCGGAGAGGTGGACGTGCAGCGGGACGCGGCGGGCGCGGGCCCACTCGGCGACGGTCGACAGCTGCTCCGCGGGGACGGCCCGTACGGAGTGCACGGCGGCGCCGATCTTCGCGTGCGGGCGGTCCTTGAGGAGCGAGGCCCGCTCGGCCCACGCGTCGGCGGTGCCGTCGGAGAACCTCGCCTGGTGCGCGTCGGGCGCCTTGCCGAAGCCCGCCGACAGGTACGCGGTGTCGAGCAGCGTGATGCGGATGCCGGCCTCGTCGGCGGCGGCGATCAGCGCCTCGCCCATCGCGTTCGGGTCCGCGTACGGCGTGCCGCCGGGCGCGTGGTGCAGGTAGTGGAACTCGCCGACGGCGGTGATGCCGGCGAGCGCCATCTCCGCGTACACGGCCCGCGCGAGCGCGTGGTAGCTGTCCGGGGTGAGCCGGTCCGCGACGGAGTACATCGTCTCGCGCCAGGTCCAGAAGGTGCCCGAGCCGACCTGCACCGTGGCGCGCAGGGCGCGGTGGAAGGCGTGGCTGTGGGCGTTGGCGAGACCCGGCACGGTGAGGCCGCGCAGCACGGTCGCGCCGGGCGGCGGGGTCGCGGTGCCGCGGGTGACGGAGGTGATGCGCCCGTCGGCGATCTCCACGGTCACGCCGGACTCGACCTCGGGGTCGAGCCAGGCGTGTTCGAGCCAGTACGTCGTGCTCACGTGCAGGCCAGCCCTTCGAGTACGTCGGCCAGTGCGCGCACCCCGGCGAGGCAGTCGTCCTCGGCCGCGAACTCGGCCGGGGAGTGCGAGACGCCCGTCGGGTTGCGTACGAACAGCATGGCGGTGGGGATGGACGAGGCGAGGATTCCCGCGTCGTGTCCCGCGCCGGTGCCGAGCACGGGCACCGCGAGGTCGGTGTCGGTGCCCAGGATGCGGGTCAGCTCGTCGCGCAGCGCGTGGTCGAACTCGACGACGGGCGTGAACGACTCGCGGGTGAGCGACACGTCGATGCCGTGCTTCTCGGCGTACTCGCGGGCCGCCTTCTCGATCCCGGTGACCGTCTGGTCCAGGGCGTCCTGGTCGGCCGCGCGGGAGTCGAGCCAGCCGCGTACGAGCGACGGGATCGCGTTGACGCCGTTGGGCTCGACGGCGATCTTGCCGAAGGTGGCGACGGAGCCGGCGAGCTCGGCCTCGCGGCGGGCCGCGAGGACGGTCTCGGCGTAGGAGAGCATCGGGTCGCGGCGGTCGACCAGGCGGGTGGTGCCCGCGTGGTTGGCCTCGCCGCGGAAGTCGAAGCGCCAGCGGCCGTGCGGCCAGATGGAGCTGGCGACGCCGACCGCGTCCCCGGACAGGTCCAGGGCGCGGCCCTGCTCGACGTGGAGCTCGATGAACGCGCCGATGCGGGCGAGGCGCTCGGGGTCGGGCCCGATGGCCTCGGGGTCGTAGCCGGCCCGCTCCATGGCCTGGGGCAGGCTGACGCCGTCCCCGTCCTTGAGCGCGAAGGCCTGCTCGCGGGTGAGGTGGCCGCCGGTGAGGCGGGAGCCGACGCAGGCCAGGCCGAAGCGGGCACCCTCCTCGTCGCCGAAGTTGGTGATCGCGAGCGGCTTGGTGAACTCCACTCCCCTGCGGCGGAGTTCGTCGAGGGCGGCGAAGGAGGACACGACGCCGAGGGGGCCGTCGAAGGCGCCGCCGTCGGGCACGGAGTCCAGGTGGGAGCCGGTGACTACGGCTCCGCCGGCTTCCGGGTCACCCAGCCAGGCCCACTGATTGCCGTTGCGGTCGACCTCGAGGGTCAGGCCGCGGTTCTCCGCCTGCTCCTTGAACCAGACCTTGCAGTCGGCGTCGGCGCCGGTCCAGGCGTAGCGGCGGTAGCCGCCGGAGCCGGAGTCGCGCCCGATGGGGCGCAACTCCTCCCACATGGTGACGAAGTCGGGGGTGGTCACTTGGTGTCGCCCTCGGTCATGGGGACGCGGACACCGCGCTCCTTGGCGACGTCGGCGGCGTGCTCGTAGCCGGCGTCGACGTGGCGGATGACGCCCATGGCGGGGTCGTTGGTGAGGACGCGCTCGATCTTGCGCGCGGCGAGCTCGGTGCCGTCGGCGACACAGACCTGGCCGGCGTGGATGGAGCGGCCCATGCCGACGCCGCCGCCGTGGTGGATGGAGACCCAGGAGGCGCCGGAGGCGGTGTTGACCAGGGCGTTCAGGAGCGGCCAGTCGGCGATCGCGTCCGAGCCGTCCTTCATGGCCTCGGTCTCGCGGTACGGGGAGGCGACGGAGCCCGAGTCGAGGTGGTCGCGGCCGATGGCGACCGGGGCGGAGAGCTCGCCGGAGGCGACCATCTCGTTGAACTTGAGGCCGGCCAGGTGGCGCTCGCCGTAGCCGAGCCAGCAGATGCGGGCCGGGAGGCCCTCGAAGGCGATGCGCTCGCCGGCCATGTCGATCCAGCGGTGCAGGTGCTTGTTCTCGGGGAACAGCTCCTTGATCGCCTTGTCGGTGGCCGCGATGTCCTTGGGGTCGCCGGACAGGGCGGCCCAGCGGAACGGGCCGAGGCCCTCCTCGAAGAGCGGGCGGATGTGGGCCGGGACGAAGCCGGGGAAGTCGAAGGCGCGCTCGTAGCCGGCCTTGCGGGCCTCGTCGCGGATCGAGTTGCCGTAGTCGAAGACCTCCTTGCCCTTGTCCAGGAAGCCGACCATGGCCTCGACGTGCAGGGCCATCGACTTGCGGGCCTTCTCGGTGAAGCCCACCGGGTCCGCCTCGCGCTCCTTGTCCCAGTCCTCGACCGAGATGCCGACCGGCAGGTAGGCCAGCGGGTCGTGGGCGGAGGTCTGGTCGGTGACGATGTCGATCGGGGCGTCGCGGCGCAGGAGCTCCGGGAAGATCTCGGCGGCGTTGCCGACGACACCGATGGACAGGCCGCGACGCTCGTCGCGGGCCTTCACGGCCAGCTCGAGGGCGTGGTCCAGGTTGTCGGCCTTGACGTCGAGGTAGCGGGTGCCGATGCGGCGGTCGATGCGCGTCTCGTCGACGTCGACACAGATCGCGACGCCCTCGTTCATGGTGACGGCCAGCGGCTGGGCGCCGCCCATGCCGCCCATGCCGGCGGTGAGGGTGATGGTGCCGGCCAGGGTGCCGTCGAACTTCTTGCGGGCGACGGCGCCGAAGGTCTCGTAGGTGCCCTGGACGATGCCCTGGGAGCCGATGTAGATCCACGAGCCGGCGGTCATCTGGCCGTACATGGTGAGGCCCTCGGCCTCGAGCTTGCGGAACTCCTCCCAGTTGGCCCAGTCGCCCACCAGGTTGGAGTTGGCGAGGAGCACGCGCGGCGCCCACTCGTTGGTGCGCATGACACCGACGGGCTTGCCGGACTGGACGAGGAGGGTCTCGTCGTCCTTCAGCGTCTCGAGGGTGCGGACGATCGCGTCGTACGCCTCCCAGGAGCGGGCCGCCTTGCCGGTGCCCCCGTAGACGACGAGCTTGTCGGGGTGCTCGGCGACCTCGGCGTCGAGGTTGTTCATGAGCATGCGCAGGGCACCCTCCTGCTGCCACCCCAGGGTGTTCAGCTCGGTACCGCGCGGGGCTCGTACGGGGCGGGGTCCGGACATCGGGGTGCCTCCTGGAGGGTGAGGGTGTTGGCTTAGATATTCACATCCTGACGTTCTGAATAGAACTAGTCAACACGTCCCACCGGAACCACACGGACGGTCACGGATGGTTGTGTGGACCGTATGGGTCACGACACCGATCAGACGCAGCCCCTGCCCCGCCGGTCCCCCGACGCCGCCACCCGCCGCGACCAGGCCGTACGCGCCGCCGTCGAGCAGGGCCTGGTCGGCCCCGCGACGCCCGTCGCCGGCCTCCTCGACGTCACCGGCATCCGCGCCTCCGCCGCCGCCCTGCACGCCGCCTTCGACGCCGTCACCGCCCCCGGCACCCCCGTCCTGCACGCCTTCGCCGTGAAGGCCACCCCGCTCGTGCCCGTCCTGCGCCTGCTGCGCGAGGCCGGGATCGGCGCCGAGGTCGCGAGCCCCGGCGAGCTGGCCCTCGCCCGCGCCGCCGGGATGCCGCCCGCCCGCACCGTCCTCGACTCCCCCGCCAAGACCCCGGCCGAACTGCGCGAGGCCCTCGCCCTCGGCATCGCCGTCAACGCCGACAACCCCGAGGAGCTCGCCCGCCTCGACGCCCTCGTCGCCTCCGCCCCCACCCGCTCCCCGCTCGGCGTCCGCGTGAACCCGCAGACCGGCGCGGGCTCCATCGGCGCCCTGTCCACCGCGACCGCCACCTCCAAGTTCGGCGTCGCCCTGCGCGACGAGGGCGCCCGTGCCTGGCTGGTCGAGGCGTACCTGGACCGGCCGTGGCTGACCCGGCTGCACACCCACTCCGGCTCCCAGGGCGTCCCCCTGGAGCGGATGGCCGAGGGCGTCCGGGCCGTCCACGAGCTCGCCGAGGAGATCAACGCGGCCGCCGGACGCCGCCAGGTCGACACCCTCGACATCGGCGGCGGCCTGCCCGTGAACTTCGGCTCCGACGAGGAGACCCCCACCTACGCGGCGTACGCGCGACTGCTCGCCGCCACCGTGCCGGGGCTCTTCGGCGGGAGCTACGGGCTCGTCACCGAGTTCGGCCGCTCCCTGACCGCCAAGCACGGCACCACGCTCGCCCTCGTCGAGTACGCCAAGGAGGCCGGCGGCCGCCCCATCGCCGTCACGCACGCGGGCGTCCAGGTCGCCACCCGCACCGTGTACGCGCCCGCGTCATGGCCGCTGCGGATCGCCGCGTACGACGCGAAGGGGCTGCCCAAGAACGGACCGCTCGTGGCGCAGGACGTGGCGGGCCCGGCCTGCTTCGCCGGCGACCTGCTCGCCGAGAACCAGGAACTGCCGCTGCTCGCGGCCGGCGACCACGCGGCCGCCCTGGACACCGGCGCCTACTACTTCGCCCAGCACTACTCGTACAACTCCCTGGCCAGGCCCGGGATCTACGGCCATGTCACCGAACCGGACGGCACCGTGCGCTTTGCGACCGTGCGCGCACCGCAGCCCGTCGAGGAGATCGTGGCCGAGGCGGGCGGCGCCCTGCGGGACGGCCTCACCGAGCTCTGAACCTCCGCCGCGCACGCCTCCAACTCCCTTGCGGGACAGGCAGGTCGGCGGATTCTAGTACCCGGCCGCATGTTCCATTGGAAAATGCCAGAACGCTCACCAGGCCTCCGTACGGTGCGTAGCGTCAGCGTCACACCGACACCAGTGGTGCACCGAAGTGACGGACGGGTGGGGGGATCCAGGCGTGCCCGGAATCGACGAGTGTCTGCTCGAGGCCATGCGGCTGCCGGGGGCCCGCGGCGCCTCGGTCGTCGACTGGACCAGCGGACTCGCCCTGGGCACCATCGGTGAGTCGCCCAACGGCGACCACGAGGCCACCGCCGCCGAGGCCGCCGAGGTGGCCCGGCTCACCGCCGAGCACCGCGCCTTCGCCCCGGCGGGCGGCGGCGACTGGTCGCGGAACGGGGCGGAGCCGCCCGTCGAGGACGTCATCGTCACCAGCCGCGACGGCTACCACCTGCTGCGTTTCGTCCGCACCAGCTTCGACAGCAGCGTCTTCCTCCATCTGTGGCTCGACCGGGCGGACGGCAATCTGGCCCTCGCCCGGATCCGCCTCGCCGACCTCGCCGAGCGGCTGGTCCTCGGGTGAGCGACCGCGGCGGGGTCTCCCCCATGCTCAGCCGGCTCGCCTCCGAGCGGGCCACCGGCGCCCTCATCCGCGAGCACGGCACCCTGTACCTCCAGGACGGGCGGATCGTGCACGCCGAGTCGCCCGCGACGCCCGGCATGGACGTGCTGCTCACCGCGACCGGCGTGATCGACGCCGACGGCTGGTGGGAGGCCGTCGACCGGGCGGGCGCCGGGCGCCGCGTCGGCCGCTACCTCGTCGAGCACGGCGGACTGACCGACGGCGCGCTCGAACTGTGCCATCTGGGCGCCCTGTTCGACGCCGCCTACTTCACGCTCGCGCCGACCAGCGGACCGACCCGCTTCCGGTACGGGGTCGCGCACTGGTTCGGGGCGGTGCGGCCGGTGCCGGTCGCCGCCGTGGAGCGCGAGACGCTGCGCCGCCGCGACCTGCTCCAGCGGATCTGGCCCGAGCCGGACACCGACACCGCCGCGCTCAGCCGCACCGCCCTGCATCCGCTGCGGGTGCCGCCGCGCCGGCGCCGGGTCCTCGAACTCGTCGACGGGGCGCGCACCGCCTCGCAGATCGCCCTCACGCTCGGCCGCCCCGCCTTCCACACCCTCGTCGACCTGCGCCGCCTCGCCTCCCGCGGCCTCGTCACCACCGCGCCCGAGACTCCGGCCGCCGAGGCCGTACCGGAGTGGATCGCGCGGACGGCCGCCGTCGAGGACCCCGACGTGGCCCTGCTGCGCCGGCTGCGCGCCGCCCTGGAGGCCCTGTGAGACGCCGCCGGCACCCCGCCCCCGAAAGGAGCACCCCGATGGTCGACGAGGCCGAACTCCTCGCCGAGATACACCGGTTGAGAGTCCATGTGCCGCAGGTGACCGGGGCGCTCGCGGCGAGCGTCGACGGCCTCGTCCTCGCCCACGACACCCCGGGCGTCGAGGCCGAGGGCGTCGCCGCGCTCACCGCGGCCGCGCTCGGCGTCGCCCTGCGTCTGACCGACGCGACCGGGCAGGGCGGGTTCCGCGAGCTCCTCGTCCGCGGCGAGAGCGGCTACGTCGCGACGTACGCGGCCGGGGACTCGGCCGTGCTGACGCTGCTCGCCGGGGACCGGGTGAACGTGGGCCGGCTGCATCTGGAGGGCCGCCGGGCGGGCGCCCGCATCGGCGAGCTGGTCGTGGCGGCCTCCCCGGCCGCCGCGCCCCCGAAGGAGCCCGCCCGCGCCCGCAGCCGGGCCCGCACCCGCACCGCCGGCTCCGGCCTGCCCCTGCGCGCGCCGCACACCCCCACCGACACCGCCTGACCACGACCGCACGCACCGAACACCACACCACCACTACGAGAGGACCCGCACCATGGCCAACACCGAGACCGCTCTCAAGGACGCCCTCACGGGCATCGAGGGTGCGACGGCCGCCGCGCTCGTCGACTACACGAGCGGCATGGCCCTCGGCACCGCCGGCGGCTCCAAGGACTTCGACCTGGAGGTCGCCGCCGCGGGCAACACCGACGTGGTCCGCGCCAAGCTGCGCACCATGGAGCACCTCGGCCTCCAGGACGAGATCGAGGACATCCTGATCACGCTCGGCACCCAGTACCACCTGATCCGCCTGCTCAAGGGCCGCGGCGGCAACGGGCTGTTCCTCTACCTGGTGCTCGACTCCTCGCGCGCCAACCTGGCGATGGCCCGCCACCAGCTGAAGAGGATCGAGGCCGAACTGGAGGTCTGAACCGGCCGGTTCAGGGGCGCCGGGACCCGGCAGGCCTGAGCCCTGCCGGGGGCGCCTCCCTCAGCCCCCTCAGCCCCCTCAGTCCCCTCAGTCCTCCCAGTCGGAGTCCTGGCGGGCGCCGGCGTCGCGGCGGCGCGGCCACACATGGCCCGCGTGCACCGCGTTGACGCCGACGATGCCGCCCCAGGCGACGAGCAGCCCCGGCAGTCCGGCGTTGACGACGGCGATCGCGGACAGCGGGATCGCGAGGACGAGGGTCACGATGACGAAGCCGAACCGCTCGGCCCAGTTCTCCGTACCGGTGCGCTCGTGGCCGCCGCGGGCCGCGGTCATCTGCTGCTCGGCCATGGTGCGGCGCACCCTCCGGTCGACGACGGAGTCGAGCCGCTGCTCGACCTTGCCGATGAAGGAGTCCACCAGCGCGGACTCGTACTCCTCACCGAGTTCCCTGCGCGCGTGCAGGGTGGCGTCGAGCTCCTTCTTCAGCTCGGCGTCCCGGGTGCGCTCCTGGGCGCGGGCATCCATTCCGCTCATACCGCACCACGCTACGGACCGGTCGCCCCCGGGACAGTGGGGCTAGCCCCCCTCTTGTCCCCTAGGGGGTCGACCAGGGGCTCGCCTACGGGGTGACCGCGGTGTCCGGGGCGGTCTCGGTGCGGGGCTCGGGGAAATCGGGGATGTGGGAGGTGTCGCGGCGGGCGAGCAGCCAGTACAGGGCGGCCGGGACGACGAGGCCCACGATCCAGGAGATGTCGGCGCCGCCGAGCGGCTCGACGAGCGGGCCGGTGTAGAAGTGCGTCGCCAGGAACGGGAGCTGGGCGACGAGGCCGACCCCGTAGACGACGAGGGCGTCCCAGCGCCAGGCGCCGTAGCGTCCGTTCGCGTCGAAGAGCGCGGGGATGTCGTAGCGCTCCTTGGAGATCAGGTAGTAGTCGACGAGGTTGATGGCCGACCAGGGCGTGAAGAAGGTCAGCAGGAACAGCAGGAAGTCCTTGAAGGAGGACAGGAAGCTGTCCTTGCCGGCCAGTGCCACGGCGGTGCCCGCGACCATGATGACCGCGATGTAGAGCGCCCGGCCGCGCTGCGACAGGACGCGCTGACCCCGGAAGCCGCTGATGCCGGTCACCATCGACATGAAGCCGCCGTAGGTGTTGAGGACGTTCACGGTGAGCTTGCCGAGCGCGATGACGAAGTAGAAGAACGAGGCGACGAGCCCGGCGCCGCCGAGCGAGACCACGTAGCCGACCTGGTCGTCGAGGAACGCGCCGCCCGAGCTCGCGGCGACGAACACGCCGAAGGTCATCGACCACTGGGAGCCGAGCGCCGAGCCGGACAGGGTCCACCAGAAGGTGGCCTTGGCGCTCGTGGAGCGCGGCAGGTAGCGCGAGTAGTCGGCGACGTACGGGCCGAAGGCGAGCTGCCAGGACGCCGACAGGGAGACGGCGAGCAGGAACATCGGCATCGAGAAGTGGGCGTTGCCGAGCAGCTCGCCGAGGTCGGTGCGCTCCAGGAGGCGCGCGCCGAGGAAGAGGAAGGCGAGGGCGCAGACCACGCTGGCCACCCGGCCGAGGGCGTGGATGACGCGGTAGCCGACGGTGGCCATGACGCCCGTGACCAGGGCGAAGATGATGATGCCCGTGGTGTCGCCGGTGTGCGTGAGGCGGGCGGTGGCCTGTCCGGCGAGGACGCTGCCGCTGGCGAAGAAGCCGACGTACATGAGGATGACGAGCAGCAGCGGGACGACGGCGCCCTTGACGCCGAACTGGGCCCGCGACTGGATCATCTGGGGCAGCCCCAGCTTGGGGCCCTGCGCGGAGTGCAGGGCCATGACGGCGCCGCCGAGCAGGTTGCCGAGCACGAGCCCGATCAGTGACCAGACCACGTCACCGCCGAACACGACGGCGAGGGCGCCGGTGACGACGGCCGTGATCTGGAGATTGGCCCCGAGCCAGAGCGTGAACTGGCTGAACGCGCGTCCGTGCCGCGCACTGTCGGGGACGACGTCGATGGAGTGCTTCTCCACTACGGCTGCCATGGCTGCCACCTCCTGCATATGTTCATGCAGGGTCGGCCCATATGAATATTTCTGTCAATACCCTGGCGCCCGGAGGTTTCGCTGGTCAGAGCTTGCCGGTGACCACTCCGCGCCACGTCCAGCCCGACTTCAGGACGGCGTCCTGAAGAGGATTCTTCAGATCGTCACTGTCGAAGCTGAAGGTCTCCTCCGCTCCGCCGCCGCCCAGGGTGCGCTGCTTGGAGATGGTCCGCACCTGGCCGCGCTGCGCCTCGGCCGAGACGCTCAGCCGGGGGACGTCGCCGGCCCACTGGACCTCGAACTGCTTGTCCAGCGTGCGGACCTCGTTCTTCTCCGGGACCAGCCGCATGTGCACCTTGTAGACCCGGCTCACCTGGGTGCGCGCGAAGAACGTCCGCCACGCCGGCTCCAGCACCCGCCACTCGGCCACGAGGTCGGCACCCTCGGCCCGGCCGTCGCGCACGACGTACGGGACGTCGTCCCCGTTCAGACCGAGCAGCGCGGCCCGCACCTGGTCGGCGGGGCGCGGGGCGACCCCGTCCTCGGGCCGCTTGGTTCCGGTCAGCTTGTCGAAGAGTCCCATGGCGCCAACCTACGAGAGGCCGCTTCGCGGCTGCAAGGCGGACCGGACGGCTACGCTCCGCCGCCGCCCTCGGGGCGGACCGAGCGGACGAACGCCTGGAAGTCGTCGAGCACGGCGGGGTGTTGAGCCTCGGTCGCGGTCAGCACGAGCCGGATCACGACGCGCCGGTGCGGGTCGGCGACATCGAGCATGCCCAGGTACACCTGTGTCTGGACGAGCTCGCGCAGCACTCCGGAGACGGCCGCCGTGACGGCCAGTTCCTGGAGCAGGCCGGGCGCCTGCGCCGACCCCTTCTCGCTCCGCTCGACGACCTCGACCCGGGCGCCGGACGCCCGCAGTTGCGCCACCGACGCGTCGGCGAGCGCGGCGAGCGGCGCGTCGTCCGGCCGGTACTCGCCGTCGATGGCGATGTTCGCGGTGAACCCGGCGTCCGCCCCCGGGTGCAGCGCGACGAACGCCGAGCCCGGCGCGCCGACCGCGTCCGGCGGCGCGGCGTGCCAGCCGTCGGGCAGCTCGAACTCGATCGGTACGGGCAGGGTCGTGGCCATGCGGGTGCCTCCTTGCTGCTTACTGGGGTGCGCCCTGGGCGGGTACCCAGAGCCGGCCGGTTACGCGGGCCGGGGTCAGAACAGGCTCCCGATCCCGTCGGCGATGTCGCCGACCGTGTCCCCGACCTTGCCCGGGTCGACGGTGAACTCGAAGCCGACCTCGCCGCCGAGCCCGACGGCGAGACCGACCTTGGCCCCGATCTTCCACTTGCCGTCCTCGGCCTTGCCGAGCGTGGCGTCCGCCTCGGCGCCGATACCGGCCCAGCCCTCGGCGGTCGCGCCCGCTCCGATGCCGCCGAGGTCGGCGCCGCCCCCGACACCGGCCTTCGCTCCGGCGAAGGCCTCCGCGCCCGCGTGGACTCCTTCGAGCCCGATGCCCGCGTTGACGCCCGCCTCGGCGCCCGCCATGACCTCCCCGCGCCCATAGACCCCGACCGGACCGGCGTCGGCGCGCCCGAGGGCCGACGCCTCACCGCCCGCGAAGCCCTTGGCCTCGCCCTGGATGCCCTCGTGCGTGATGCCGCCCTCCGCGCCGACCTTGGCCCCCGCGTACGCCTCGGCCTCGCCGGACAGCTTGAACGGCCCGTTGGTGAGCGAACCCTCCCCCTTGGCGCGGCCCAGGTCGGCGTGCGCCTCGGCCTCGGCGAGCTTGCCCTTGCCGATGTTCGGGCCGCTCGCGTCCGTGCCGACGCCGGGGCCCGACGCCTCGCTCTCGCCCTCGGACACCCAGCCGTCGGTCTTCGGCTTCTCCTTGGGCTCGGGCTTGCCGGCCGTCTTCAGGTCGCCGACCGCGTGCGCGTTGAACCCGCCGAAGCCGATCCCGTCCATGTTGCCGTCGGCCCCGGCCCGGGCCAGCGCCCGCTTCACGCTCTGGTCCGCGTCGTCGACGGCCTGGACGGCCTTGGCGATGTCGTCGCTCCAGCCCTTCGCCTTCGTCTTCGCGTCGGCCATCAACTGCGGGTAGTCCGGGTCGTGGTGCAGGGCGTACTTCTCGTCGGCCGACATCTTGTCGTAGCCGACGTAGGTGGCCTTGCCGGAGCTGTCGACCTTGTAGTCCTTCTGCTCCGCGTCGTGCACCAGGTCCTTGACCGCCTTCTGAAGGCGCGTCAACTCCGTGTGCGCGTCGGTCAGCAGGCTCGCGACGGCCTGCGCCTGCGCCTTGGCCGCGCCGAACTCGAAGGCCGTCGCCGAGGCGTTCTGCTGCTGCGTGCCGTAGGCCAGGCCCTGCCAGTTGCCGTTGCCGAGCACGCCCTGGACCTGCTGCTCGTAGTCGGTCTTCAACTCGCCGAAGCGGTCGCCCATCTTCTTCCACGCCGCGGACACGTCCGTGAACGAGGAGAGATCGACGGTCATCACGTCCTGATAGGTCAGCGTCATCGCCGGGTCCCCGTCCCCGTCACATTCCGTCGAAGCTGCTGGGCGTGCGGATCCCGTTCGACTGGGTGCCGATGCCCGTGTCGGTGGTGTTGAAGAGGTTCTTGGTGCCGTGCAGACCGTTGAGCTCCACCTGCAGGCGGGCGAGGAGCTTGTTCGCCTGCCCCTCCCAGACGACCAGCGCGTCCGAGACGCCCTGGTCACTGGCCCAGCCGGACAGACCCTTGAGCCCGGTGTCCTGCTTCATCAGCGGACTCAGCGGGCCCTGCGCGGGCGGGGCGAGCAGCGGCGGATGCACCGAGCCGCCGCCGTCCGCCATCGCGGACGCGGACCGGGTGTCCGGCATCAGATGCTCTTCCAGGAACTTCGCGGCGCGCTTCTTGTCACTCGCCGAACTCGCCAGCGTCTGTTCGCCACCCGACCCCATGGCCACCCCGTCGTCTCTTCACTTCTCATCCCACCGCCCACGCCCCTGGCGCACCGCGGAAGCTCGCGTGGCACCCTATCGGCAGCGCCCCTCCCTCTATGGCGCCCACCCCAGGAATTGAATAGAATCATGCATAAATGGGCGCCTTGAATAGACCGGCGGGCGCCCGGCACGGCCGGAAACCGACGGGGAGACATGAGCGAGCAGACGATGAACGGCGAGAGCGGGCACAGCCCCGCCGAGCGCCTTCAGCGCCTCTTCGAGGGGCACCGCCTCACGCCCACACAGCGCCGCATCGCGCACTGCATGGTGCGCCGCGCCGGCGACGTGCCGTTCCTGTCCTCCGTCGAACTGGCCGAGCTGGCCGGCGTCAGCCAGCCCTCGGTGACCCGCTTCGCCGTCGCCCTCGGCTTCGACGGCTACCCGGCCCTGCGCCGCCACCTGCGCGAGGTCGCCCCGCAGGCACCGGCCACGGCCGACGACATCAACGAGTACCAGCAGGCCGTCGAGGCCGAGATCGCCAACCTGCGGCACCTCGCGGGCCTCCTCGCCGACCCCACCCCCGTCGAGGAGGCGGGCCGGCTGCTCGCCGCGTCCCGGCCCCTGCCCGTCCTCGGACTGCGCGCGGCGGCCTCCCAGGCCTACGGGTTCTCGTACTTCGCGGCGAAGGTGCACCCCGACGTAAGGCTGCTGGACGACGGCGGCACCATGCTCGTCGACCGTATCGACGCGGCGGTCCGGGCCGGCGCCACGACCCTGCTCTGCTTCGCCCTGCCCCGCCACCCGCGCGAGGTCGTCGAGGCCCTCGCCTACGCGCAGTCCGTCGGCCTCCAGGTCGTCACGGTCGCCGACTCCGCGTTCGCCCCGGTCGCCAAGCACTCCGACCTGCTCCTGCCCGCCGCCGTCGGCACCGGCCTCGCCTTCGACACGGCGTGCGCCCCGATGCTGCTCGGGCGCGTGCTCCTGGAAGCCATGTGCGACGCGCTGCCGCAGGCCCAGGCCCGCCTGGAGGAGTTCGACGTACGGGCGGCGGAGCGCGGCCTGTTCGTCGAGTAGCCGCGCGCCGGAAAGAAGTATGCGCGGGGACCGCCGCACCCCCTGTGACGGAGGGCGGGACGACGGCGGTCCCCGCGGGGGACGCGGTCCGGTCAGGCCGGACCGGCGTCCTGGGCGTCGGCGAAGTCCGGGAGCCGCTCCGGAGAATCCTCGACACCGCTGCGATGCCGGCCGGGGCGGGGAGCCGCTCCCACCCCTGCCGACACCCACCAATCTGCCGGACCGTTGTTAAGCGGGTGCTGCGCGCACGTGTCGCGCGCGTACCGATCGCACGAACCCGAGCACCAGCCCTACTTCGTGGCGCCCTTCGCCAGGAAGGCGAGCAGGTCCTGCCGGCTCACGACGCCGGTCGGCTTGCCCTCGACCAGCACGATCGCGGCGTCCGCCGAACCCAGCACGCTCATCAGGTCCGCCACCGGCTCGCCCGAGCCGACCTGCGGCAGCGGCGCCGACATGTGCTTCTCCAGCGGGTCGTCGAGCGAGGCGCGCTTGGTGAACAGCGCGTCGAGCAGCTCCCGCTCCACGACCGAGCCGATGACCTCGGCGGCCATCACGTCCGGGTGGCCCGCGCCCGGCTTCACGATCGGCATCTGCGAGACGCCGTACTCGCGCAGCACGTCGATGGCCTCGCCGACCGTCTCCTCGGGGTGCATGTGGACGAGCTCGGGCAGCGCGCCGCCGTCCTTGTCCTTGAGCACCTCGCCGACGCGGGCGCTGGTGCCCGTGTCCTCCAGGAAGCCGTAGTCGGCCATCCACTCGTCGTTGAAGATCTTGCTGAGGTAGCCGCGGCCGCTGTCCGGCAGCAGGACGACCACGATGTCGTCCGGGCCGAGCCGCTCGGCGACGCGGAGGGCGGCCACGACGGCCATGCCGCAGGAGCCGCCGACGAGCAGCCCCTCCTCCTTGGCGAGCCGGCGCGTCATCTGGAAGGAGTCCTTGTCGGACACCGGGACGATCTCGTCGGCGACCTCGCGGTCGTACGCGGTCGGCCAGAAGTCCTCACCGACGCCCTCGACGAGGTAGGGGCGCCCGGAGCCGCCCGAGTACACGGAGCCCTCGGGGTCGGCGCCGACGACCCGCACCCGGCCCTCGCTGGCGTCCTTCAGGTAGCGGCCGGTGCCGGAGATGGTGCCGCCGGTGCCCACGCCCGCCACGAAGTGCGTGATCTTCCCGTCGGTCTGCTCCCACAGCTCAGGGCCGGTCGAGTGGTAGTGGGACAGCGGATTGTTCGGGTTCGAGTACTGGTCGGGCTTCCAGGCGCCCGGCGTCTCGCGCACCAGCCGGTCGGAGACGTTGTAGTACGAGTCCGGGTGCTCGGGGTCCACGGCGGTCGGACAGACCACGACCTCCGCCCCGTACGCCCGCAGCACGTTGATCTTGTCCGTGCTCACCTTGTCGGGGCACACGAAGATGCACTTGTACCCCTTCTGCTGGGCCACGATGGCGAGCCCCACCCCGGTGTTGCCGCTGGTGGGCTCGACGATGGTGCCGCCGGGCTTCAGCTCCCCGCTCTGCTCGGCCGCCTCGATCATGCGCAGCGCGATGCGGTCCTTCACGGAGCCGCCGGGGTTGAAGTACTCGACCTTGGCCAGGACTGTCGCCTGGATGCCCTCGGTCACCTTGTTGAGCCTCACCAGCGGGGTGTTGCCGACGAGGCTGATCATCGAGTCGTGGATCTGCACGGTTTTCTCCGGGTGTCCTGTGTAAGGGATGTGACCAGCGTATGGCGCGCACCGGCCCTTCATCTCCCGTTGCGATTGGCCGACCGTGTCTACGGGGCAATGAGTTCATGAAGCCGTAATCCGCAGGAGAGAGGCAGGTGGGTGCGGAACATGTCGAGCAGGGCGAGGGTGGCACGGCGGATCGCCGCCGGGGCGGCGTACGGCGGAGGCGGGATCGGGCTGCTGGGCGCGGCCACGGTCGGGGTGCTTCTCGCCGAGGTGCAGATGGCGCGGCGGCAGGTGGGCAACCACGGGGATCCCGTGCACGTGCCCTCGGCCGACGGGCTGTACGGCAGCACGTACGGGGACCCGCCCTCGGGCGAGGCGCCGCTGCGGTTCGCGATGCTCGGCGACTCCACGGCCGCGGGGCAGGGTGTGCACCGGGCGCGGCAGACTCCGGGGGCGCTGCTGGCCTCGGGGCTCGCGGCGGTCGCGGAGCGTGCGGTGGAGCTGCGGAACGTGGCGCTGCCCGGTGCCATGTCCGACGATCTGGACCGCCAGGTCGCGCTGATCCTCTCCGATCCCGACTGGCAGCCGGACGTCTGCGTGATCATGATCGGGGCGAACGACGTCACCCATCGCATTCCGGCGACGAAGTCCGTGCGGCATCTGTCGGCGGGCGTACGACGGCTGCGGACGGCCGGGGCGGAGGTCGTCGTCGGCACGTGCCCCGATCTCGGCTCGGTGGAGCCGGTGCAGCAGCCGCTGCGCTGGGTGGCCCGGCGGGCCTCGCGGCAGCTGGCGGCGGCGCAGACGATCGGCACGGTGGAGCAGGGCGGGCGGACGGTCTCGCTCGGCGATCTGCTGGGCCCCGAGTTCGCGGCGAACCCGCGCGAGCTGTTCGGCCCCGACAACTACCACCCCTCGGCGGAGGGCTATCAGACGGCCGCGATGGCGCTCCTGCCCACGCTGTGCGCCACGCTGGGCCTGTGGCCCGAGGAGGAGCGCCCCGACGTGTCCCGCGCGGAGGGCTTCCTTCCGGTGGCCCGGGCCGCGGCGAAGGCGGTCGAGGAGGGCGGTACGGAGGTCACGGCCGCGATGCCGACGGGCCCGCGCGGCCCCTGGGCCCTGCTGAAGCGCCGCCGCCGCCATCGCGTCCCCACCCAGGACCCGGCCCCGGCCACGCCGTCCGGCTCGACCCGGTCCGGCTCCGGCACCACCCGATCGAGCCCTTGGCGGGGCACTCGCTGAGCAAGCGCTTAGAAAAATGCGGCGGGAGTCACACGGCCGGCACGGTGACCCGGGCTGTACGTACAGGTAACTTCCCAGACGGTCCCGCCTGAAAAGGTCAACGAACCCTCTGGAGCCGTGATGCCCGAAGCAGTGATCGTCTCAGCCGCCCGCTCCCCCATCGGCCGCGCCTTCAAGGGCTCCCTGAAGGACCTGCGCCCCGACGACCTGACCGCCACGATCATCCAGGCCGCCCTCGCCAAGGTCCCCGAGCTGGACCCGCGCGACATCGACGACCTCATGCTCGGCTGCGGCCTCCCCGGCGGCGAGCAGGGCAACAACCTGGGCCGCATCGTCGCCGTCCAGATGGGCATGGACCACCTGCCGGGCTGCACGATCACCCGCTACTGCTCCAGCTCCCTGCAGACGACCCGCATGGCGCTGCACGCCATCAAGGCCGGCGAGGGCGACGTCTTCATCTCGGCCGGTGTCGAGATGGTGTCCCGCTTCGTCAAGGGCAACTCGGACTCGCTCCCGGACACGCACAACCCGCTCTTCGCCGACGCCGAGGCCCGCACCGCCGAGGTCGCCGCGCAGGAGAACACCTCCTGGCACGACCCGCGCGAGGACGGCCTGGTCCCGGACGCGTACATCGCGATGGGCCAGACCGCCGAGAACCTGGCCCGCCTCAAGGGCGTGACCCGTGAGGACATGGACGTGTTCGGCGTCCGCTCGCAGAACCGCGCCGAGGAAGCCATCAAGAACGGCTTCTGGGCCCGCGAGATCACCCCGGTCACCACCCCCGACGGCACCGTCGTCTCCGCGGACGACGGCCCGCGCGCCGGCGTCACGCTGGAGGGCGTCTCGGGCCTCAAGCCCGTCTTCCGCCCCGACGGCCTGGTCACGGCCGCCAACTGCTGCCCGCTGAACGACGGCGCCGCCGCCCTCGTGATCATGTCCGACACGAAGGCCCGCGAGCTCGGCCTGACCCCGCTGGCCCGCGTCGTCTCCACCGGCGTCTCCGGCCTGTCCCCCGAGATCATGGGCCTCGGCCCGGTCGAGGCGTCCAAGCGCGCGCTGAAGCTGGCCGGCCTGTCCGTCTCGGACATCGACCTGTTCGAGATCAACGAGGCCTTCGCCGCGCAGGTCATCCCGTCCGCCCGCGACCTGGGCATCGACGAGGACAAGCTGAACGTGAACGGTGGCGCCATCGCCGTCGGCCACCCCTTCGGCATGACCGGCGCCCGCATCACCGGCACGCTGATCAACAGCCTCCAGTTCCACGACAAGCAGTTCGGCCTGGAGACGATGTGCGTGGGCGGCGGCCAGGGCATGGCGATGGTCATCGAGCGCCTGAGCTGACCTGAGCCGGCCCGGGGCGACCGGCGAAAACCGGCTGCGGAATCGTGATCCAATCTCCCCCAGGATGTGACATGCGTCTCGGGGGAGAAGGTTTTCGCAGGTCAGCCCCGTACCCAGGCCCTATGGGCGCTAAACAACCGGACAAAAGACCCGTCCTGTTCGTGACGTAATGCACTGACAGGTGGTTCGTCCAGGCTTCAAGCTGATGTAGTAAGTCGGGGGTCGACTTGAAACCGGGAGTACGTCTAGTGAGCGCCATCCCCTTTGCCCTGCTGCTCGCCACGGCCGCTGCCACGGCCGTAGGCGCCACCACCCTGCACAGCGTCCGTGGCCTGCGCCGGCAGATCGCGGAGCTCCAGGACGAGCTGGCCCGCGGCCGCGCCGTGACCACGCACCCCGGTGTCCCGTCGGCACGCACGACTCCCGACACCGAGGCGATACGCACCGCCGTCGCCGACGCCCTCGCCGAGGAGCGGGAGCGCGAGCTGGCGGAGGCGCGGGCGTTCTGGGCCGCGCAGGAGGCACGGGACACCTCGGATCTGCCGCCGTTCCTGACCGGCGGTGGCGGCGCCCTGGGCGACGAGCTGTACCTGCCGCGCCAGGCCGACTTCGCTGGCCTGGAGCCGGTCGTCGAGCCCGCGCTCGAACCGGTCGAGCCGGCCCTCGAGCCCGAGGACGACTTCGCCGGGGAATCGCCCGAGCTGGCCGCCGCGCGCCGCCGGCACCCCTCGCACCCCGACTTCGTGCCCGTGCAGTCCCCGGTCTCCGGCGACCACGAGCGCACGGTGGCCTGTCTCGAAGAGCTGGCCCAGGCCCGCACGGCCCTCTCCGACGTCCGCCCGGGCCCCCTCGGCACGCTCGACGTCTACGTCTTCGCCGACGGCACGACGCTGTGCATGACCCCGGGCCACCGCGAGACCGCCGAGCAGCTCGCCGGCGCCCTCCGCGACGGCCGCACCCCGTTCCTCCTCGGCGGCTCCGGCGTCTCCGGCGCCTACGCCCTCACCTTCGAGTGCGGCCCCGACAGCGTCTACATCCTGGCGGACCGGGTCATAGCGTCGGCCTGAGCCCATTTTTCTCTGCGGCCCGGTGGGGGCTGGTCGCGCCCCGCGGCGGAGCCGCTGATGGACACAGCCCCGCGCCCCTGAAGGCGAACGGCTGCGCCGCTCAGCCTTCATCGGAGAAATGCGACGCGAAGCGTCTGCATTTCAGGGGCGCGGGGAACTGCGCGAGAAGCCCCACCGGCCCGCACCCGAAAACGAACCCCTAAACCCCGGCCCGCTTCATCGCCGCCCCCACCAGATCGACGGCCTCGGCAACCTCCCGCTCCGTCCGGAGGACAACGGCCAGGTCCCGCCCCGCGACCGTCACCTGATCAGCCGCCGCGAACATCCCCGCGTCCGGCATCTCCCGAACCGCCGAACCGCCGTCGGCCCCCGCCCCCTCCAGCCGCTGGGCCCACCCGGACAACTCCCTGGCCAGCCCCAGCGCCTCCGCGGCGGCGCCCCGCTGCAAGCGGCTCTGCGGAGCCGCCCGGAGCCGGTCGGCGAACTGATCCACTGCTGAGGTCAACGGCGTCGTATCAAGCACGCCGCGACTGTAGCTGTTTACAAGCGGGCGGCGCTCGGGCACGGTTGCCTCAAGACCCGGCTACATCGAAGCGTTCCGGAGGCGCCGATGTCCCAAGTCTTCTCCGAGGAGACCCACCGCAATCTGATCGCCCGCATCCCCGAATGCACCGGTCGTGAAGTCGCCGACTGGATGAACACCGTAGAGAACGGCCCCAGCTTCCTTCGTTTCGAAGAGAAGGTGAACTGGCTGCGCGGGGAGCACAACCTCTCACACGGTCACGCCAAGGCGCTCATCCACGAATACGACCTGCGGCGTGCCGCACGCCGCTTCGGCTGACGCCCCACCCCCAACCGACAAAAAGGACCCGCGCACCGAGGTGCGCGGGTCCTTCGACGTGTCACGACCGTCAGGCGTGAGCCCTCAGCCGTCAGTCGTTGCCCTGCAGGATCGAGATGAGCCGCAGGAACTCCATGTAGATCCAGACCAGCGTCATGGTCAGACCGAACGCGGCGAGCCACGCCTCTTCCTTGGGCGCGCCGTACGCGATCCCGTCCTCGACCTGCTTGAAGTCGAGGGCCAGGAAGCACGCGCCGAGCAGGATGCCGACGATGCCGAACAGGATGCCGAGGCCACCGCTGCGGAAGCCGAGACCGTCACCGCCGCCGAACACGGCGAACAGCAGGTTCACCGCCATCAGCAGGATGAAGCCCATCGCCGCGGCCATGACGAAGCCGTAGAAGCGGCGGTTCACGCGGATCCAGCCGGCCTTGTAGGCGATGAGGACCGCCGCGAAGACGGACATCGTGCCGATCACGGCCTGCATGGCCGCGCCGTCCGCGATCCGGTTGTCGACCACGCTGGAGACGACACCGAGGAACACGCCCTCGAGGGCCGCGTACGCCAGGATGACCGGCGGCGACGCCTTGCGCTTGAAGGCCTGGACGAAGCCCAGGACCATCGCGACGAGGCCGGCGCCGATCGCGATGCCGTACGACTTGCCGATGTGGGCGTCGTCGACCGGCAGCAGCGCCCAGGCGAGCGCGGCGGTCACGATCAGGGTGCCGAGCGTGGTGGCCGTACGGACGACGACGTCGTCCATCGTCATGCGGCCGGTGGTGGCGGGCGCCTGCGGAGCGCCGTACTGCAGATCCTGCTGGGCGTAGGGGTTCTGCGCGTACGGGTTGCCGGCGGGGGCCTGGCCGTACGGATTGGCCTGCGTCCCGACCGCGGGTCCCCCGGCCTGCGACTGCCGCGCGTCGAACTGCGCATAGCCGTTGTCGCGGCTGAACCCCCGTCGCGAGAAGACCGGGTTGCTGCTCCTCATCTCACTCCTCCATGGCCACCGTGTATGGCCTTCCCACAAGAGTAATGGGCTGGCAAAGATCCGAGCCTAGTGCTCAGGGAGGATCTTTCCCAGTCTGTTACGAGGAACGCGGCGGAGCACCCCTGTGTTCCCCGCTCGGGAACACAGCGTGACCGGCGGCGGAAGGGGCGGAGGTGCCCGGAACCGGACTTGAACCGGTACGCCCGCGAAGGGGCAGCGAGGTTTAAGCTCGCCGTGTCTGCATTCCACCATCCGGGCAGGCTGTGGGGCTCCGCGTCGACCTTCCGAGCCTATCCGGCGGCCTCCCCCGGCCGGCGGGGCTCCCTCGCGATGTTGTCTTATTTTATTGAGGTCTGAGGGTGCATCAGCCCCCGCATCGGCCCCTGACAGACGCCATCCGCACTTGCCACGTGCGCTTCCCGCCGCGGGTGCGCGTCCACGTGGATTGACGGAATTTCACCTCAGGGGCGGGGCCGGGTGCGGCGCCGCCCGGCGGCTCGGGGTCGCGGGTCATCCCCAGGTATGACCCGGGGCCCCGCGGTCCGACTCCAGTCGCCCCCGGGAACGGGAGCTGCGGCTGACTCCGGGCCGGTGTTCCGCCGAGACGATGGAACGGTACCCAGCAGGCAGTCCCCGTACCGACAGGAGCACCCTCCGTGACCACCACCCCCCTCGCCGACCGGACCGTGACAGCGGCCGCCCGGGCCACGGATCTGAGCAAGATCTACGGACAGGGCGAGACCCGGGTGGTCGCGCTCGACCAGGTCTCCGTCGAGTTCCGGCAGGCCGAGTTCACCGCGATCATGGGTCCGTCCGGCTCCGGCAAGTCGACGCTGATGCACTGCGTCGCCGGCCTGGACACCTTCTCGTCCGGCTCGGTCCGCATCGGCGACACCGAGCTCGGCTCCCTCAAGGACAAGCAGCTCACCAAGCTGCGCCGGGACAAGATCGGCTTCATCTTCCAGGCGTTCAACCTGCTGCCGACGCTGACGGCGCTGGAGAACATCACGCTCCCCATGGACATCGCGGGCCGCAAGCCCGACAAGGCGTGGCTGGAGAACGTGATCCAGATGGTGGGTCTGTCCGGCCGCCTCGGGCACCGGCCCTCGCAGCTCTCCGGCGGCCAGCAGCAGCGCGTCGCCGTGGCCCGCGCGCTCGCCTCCAAGCCCGAGATCATCTTCGGCGACGAGCCCACCGGAAACCTCGACTCGCGCTCGGGCGCGGAGGTGCTCGGCTTCCTGCGCAACTCGGTGCGCGAGCTCGGCCAGACCGTCGTCATGGTCACCCACGACCCGGTCGCCGCGGCGTACGCGGACCGCGTGATCTTCCTGGCCGACGGCCGCATCGTCGACGAGATGGCGTCCCCGACCGCCGACACGGTCCTGGACCGCATGAAGCGTTTCGACGCCAAGGGCCGCACCAGCTGACCGCGGGCCGCGCCCCGATCCCGTCCCGCCGAACCCAGGACTGACCCGAACCCATGTTCCGTACAAGCCTGCGCAGCGTGCTCGCGCACAAGGCCCGCCTGATGATGACCGTGCTGGCCGTCATGCTCGGCGTCGCCTTCGTCTCCGGCACCCTCGTCTTCACCAACACCATCTCCGGCGCTCTGGAGAAGAGCTCCGCCAAGGGCTTCGACCACGTCGACGTCGCCCTCACGCCCGGCGCGACCGCCGCGAAGGGCGACCAGGTCGGCAAGCCGGTGAAGCTCACCGACGCCACCCTGAAGAAGGCCGAGAAGGTGCCGGGCGCCGCCTCCGCGTACGGCGTGGTCAGCGGGTACGCGGCCGTCGCCGACCAGGACGGCAAGCTCGTCGGCAACGGCTTCTCCACCCAGGGCGGCAACTACTGGGGCGAGAAGGACTCCCGTTACCCGTTCAAGGCCGGCAAGGCCCCGCACGGGGCGAACCAGGTCGCCCTCGACGCCGAGACCGCGCGGCGCGCCGGCTACAAGGTCGGCGACCAGGTCCGCATGTCCGTCGACGGCCCTGTCCTGACCCCGACCCTGACCGGCGTCTTCACCACCGACGACGGCAACGTGGCGGCCGGCGGCTCGCTCGCCCTGTTCGACACGGCGACCGCGCAGCAGCTCTTCCACAAGTCGGGCGCCTACGACGAGATCGACGTGAAGGCCGCCGCCGGCACCGGCCAGGAGCAGCTGAAGCGGAACCTCGACACGGCGCTGGACGGCGCCGCGGTGCACACCGACACGGCGCGGCAGCTCGCCGACGACCAGGCCGAGGTCATCTCCTCGTCGATGAGCTCGATGAAGACGATGCTGCTGGTGTTCGCGGGCATCGCGCTGTTCGTCGGCATCTTCATCATCGCCAACACGTTCACGATGCTGGTCGCCCAGCGCACCAAGGAACTGGCGCTGATGCGCGCGGTCGGTGCCTCGCGCCGGCAGGTGACGCGTTCGGTGCTGATCGAGGCGTTCTTCGTGGGCGCCGCGGCCGCGGTGACCGGTCTCGTCGTGGGCATCGGCATCGGCGCGGGCATGCGCTCCCTCATGGACCGCACCGGCGCGATCATCCCGGACGGCCCGCTGGTCGTGTCCGTCGGCACGGTCGTCGCCTCGCTGCTCGTCGGTGTCGTGATCACGATGCTGGCCGCGTGGCTGCCGGGCCGCCGCGCCGCGAAGATCCCGCCGGTCGCCGCGATGAACGCGGTGCACGCCGCCCCGACCGCCAAGTCCCTGGTCCTGCGCAACACGCTGGGCGCGCTGGTCTCGGCCGCCGGTGTCACGGCCGTACTGGCCGCGACGACGATGAGCGGCGACTCCGGTCAGCTCCCGATGGGCGCGGGCGCCGGGCTCCTCGTCATCGGTGTCTTCATCCTGACGCCGCTGCTGTCCCGTCCGCTGATCGCGGCGGCGGCCCCGGTGCTGCGCGTGTTCGGCGTCTCCGGCAAGCTGGCCCGCCTCAACTCGGTGCGCAATCCGCGCCGTACGGCCGCGACGGCCTCGGCGCTGATGATCGGGCTGACCCTGATCACGGGTCTGACGGTGATCGCGGGCAGCGTCCAGTCGGCGATCGACAAGATGGCCGCGGACTCCCTGAAGGCCGACTACGTCGTCTCCATGGCGAACGGGAACTTCCTGTCCCCCGAGGTCCTGAAGACGCTCGAGAAGACCGACGGCGTCACCGCGACCAGCGGTCTGTCGAACTCCCCGTCCCGGATCGACGGCACCACCGAGTACCTGACGGGGGTCGACGGCCGCACGATCACGAAGCTGGCGGACCTGCCCGTGCGGGACGGCCGCTTCACGGTCGGCGGCACGGACGTCGTCGTCGACCACGACACGGCGAAGGACCATGGCTGGAAGGCCGGCTCGGCGTTCTCCGTCGCCTACGAGGACGGCAAGAAGCAGCGCCTGACCGTCGCGGGGGTCTACGAGGGCAACGAGATGATGCGGGGCATCATGCTCGACGCCCCGACGCTGAACCCGCACATGACGGACGGCGCCTCGGACATGCAGGTGATGCTGAAGACGGCCGGCGGCCCGTCCGACGCCACCAAGGACAAGCTGACGAAGGCCCTCGGCGAGAACCCGGCGGTGAAGATCCAGGACCGCCAGGACCTGTCCAACGAGATCGCCCAGATGTTCACGCTGATGCTGAACATGCTCTACGGGCTGCTCGCCATGGCGGTGATCGTCGCCGTGCTCGGTGTCATCAACACCCTCGCCATGTCGGTCTTCGAGCGTCAGCAGGAGATCGGGATGCTCCGCGCGATCGGCCTCGACCGCAAGGGCATCAAGCGCATGGTCCGCCTGGAGTCCCTGGTGATCTCCCTGTTCGGCGGGGTGCTCGGCATCGGCCTGGGCGTGTTCTTCGGCTGGGCGGCCGGGCAGCTGATCGGCAACAGCATGTCGACGTACGCGCTGGTGCTGCCCTGGGGCCGGATGGGGCTCTTCCTCGCGCTGGCCGCGGTGGTGGGCATCCTGGCGGCCCTGTGGCCGGCCCGTCGCGCCGCCCGCCTGAACATGCTGACGGCCATCAAGTCGGAGTAGTGCGGGAGAGGTTGTACGCAGAGGGGGGGGGGGGGGGGGGGGGGGGGGGGCGGGGCCGGCGCGGGGGGGGGGGGGGGGGGGGGGGGGGGGGGGGCGGCGGGGCCCCCCCCCCCCCCCCCCCCCCGGCCCCCCCCGCCCCCGCCCCCCCCCCGCCGCCCCCCCCCCACCCCCACCCCCCCCCCCCC
>NZ_JBITJS010000028.1:0-88252 GCF_044460245.1 Streptomyces sp. NPDC050145
GCGCGCCGCCGCCCCCCCCCCCCCCCCCCCCGCGCCCCCCCCCCCCCCCCCCCCCCCCCCCCCCCCCCCCCCCCCCCCCCCCCCCCCCCCCCCCCCCCCCCACGACGAAACCCGCAGCCGAAGACCCGGTACCTGAAAGCTCAGGCCACGTTCACGCGCTGCCCCGGAGGCGCCGCCTCCAGCCACGCGAGGAAACCGGTGAGCGCATCCTCGCTCATGGCCAGCTCAAGCCGAGCGCCTCGATGCGTACAGGCCAGAACAATGGCGTCGGACAGGAGCGCGAGCTCCTCCTCGCCCTCGGGGGCCCGCCGTCCGGTGACCTCGATCGCGGCCCGCTCCAGAACCCGCCGCGGCCGGGGCGCGTAGGAGAAGACGCGGAACCACTCGACCCGGTCCCCGTTGTAGCGGGCGATGCCGTATCCCCAGCCCTTGCCGGAGGCGTCGTCCGCCTCGCGGGCCGGCGCGTCCCACCGCAGCGAGCAGTCGAACGTACCGCCCGAGCGCTGGATCAGCCGCCGCCGCAACCCGAAGACGAACAGCCCCAGCAGTACGAGGACGACGACCGCGACCACACACAACGCGACAACGAGGACCATCTGTACCGACCTCCTCGCTTCGCGACGGATCCAACGCCTGATAACGGAACAGCAAAAACAGTTGTATACCGCCTCAGCCGCGACCTGGTCCGGAGATCAACTCCGGACCGGGCCGCGGCTGAGGCACGTCCTGGGGCTCGCTGAGGTCAGCGAACCGCCACCGCACGCAGTCGGACATCGGCGCGCCGCTCGGCGGACGCGTCCGCGTCCGACTTCGCGCGCTCCAGCGCCCGCTCCGCACGCTGGACATCGATCTCGTCCGACAGCTCGGCGATCTCGGCCAGCAACGACAGCTTGTTGTCCGCGAACGAGATGAAACCGCCGTGGACCGCAGCCACGACCGTCCCTCCGTCGCTCGTACGGATCGTCACGGGGCCCGACTCCAGCACACCGAGCAGCGGCTGGTGACCGGGCATGACGCCGATGTCGCCGGACGTGGTGCGTGCGACGACCAGGGTGGCCTCGCCGGACCAGACACTCCGGTCCGCGGCGACGAGCTCGACGTGCAGCTCAGTAGCCAAGGTGGGCTCCTCGGGTCACCACCCGGCGGCATTCGCTGCCGGGTGTTGGGTCAAAGTCTAGTGGGCGTTGCGGGAGGGCCGGGACACACCCGGCCCTCCCAGAGAGCACGAGGCTCAGGAGACGCCGAGCTCCTTGGCGTTGGCCTTGAGGTCCTCAATGCCACCGCACAGGAAGAACGCCTGCTCCGGGAAGTGGTCGTACTCACCGTCGATGATCGCGTTGAAGGCCACGATCGACTCGTCCAGCGGGACGTCCGACCCGTCGACGCCGGTGAACTGCTTGGCGACGTGGGTGTTCTGGGACAGGAAGCGCTCCACGCGACGGGCGCGGTGGACGGTGAGCTTGTCCTCCTCGCCGAGCTCGTCGATACCGAGGATCGCGATGATGTCCTGGAGGTCCTTGTACTTCTGCAGCACCGTCTTGACGCGCATGGCGGTGTTGTAGTGGTCCGCCGCGATGTAGCGGGGGTCCAGGATGCGGGACGTGGAGTCCAGCGGGTCCACGGCCGGGTAGATGCCCTTCTCGGAGATCGGACGGGAGAGAACCGTCGTCGCGTCGAGGTGGGCGAACGTGGTGGCCGGGGCCGGGTCGGTCAGGTCGTCCGCGGGGACGTAGATCGCCTGCATCGAGGTGATCGAGTGACCACGGGTCGACGTGATGCGCTCCTGGAGGAGACCCATCTCGTCGGCCAGGTTCGGCTGGTAACCCACGGCCGAGGGCATACGACCGAGAAGGGTCGACACCTCGGAACCGGCCTGCGTGAAGCGGAAGATGTTGTCGATGAAGAACAGCACGTCCTGCTTCTGCACATCGCGGAAGTACTCCGCCATGGTCAGACCCGCGAGGGCCACGCGCAGACGGGTGCCCGGCGGCTCGTCCATCTGACCGAAGACAAGCGCGGTCTTGTCGATGACGCCCGAGTCGGCCATTTCCTCGATGAGGTCGTTGCCCTCACGGGTGCGCTCACCGACACCGGCGAACACGGAGACACCGTCGTGGTTGTTGGCGACGCGGTAGATCATCTCCTGGATGAGCACCGTCTTGCCGACGCCGGCACCGCCGAACAGGCCGATCTTTCCACCCTTGACGTACGGGGTGAGAAGGTCGACGACCTTGATGCCGGTCTCGAACATCTCGGTCTTCGACTCGAGCTCGTCGAAGTTCGGAGCCTTGCGGTGGATGCCCCAGCGCTCGCCCTCGTACGTCTCGTTGACGTTCAGGACCTCGCCGAGGGTGTTGAACACCTTGCCCTTGGTGAAGTCACCGACCGGCACGGTGATGGAGGCACCCGTGTCGGTCACCGGGGCCTGGCGGACCAGACCGTCGGTGGGCTGCATGGAGATGGCGCGGACCAGGCCGTCACCGAGGTGCTGGGCGACCTCGAGCGTCAGGGTCTTCTTCTCGCCGTCCTGCGCCGGGTCAGCGACCTCGACGTGCAGGGCGTTGTAGATCTCCGGCATCGCGTCGACGGGGAACTCCACGTCGACGACCGGGCCGATGACCCGGGCGACGCGGCCCGTGGCCGTCGCGGTCTCAACAGTGGTCGTCATTACTTGTCACTCCCCGCGTTCGCGTCGGCCAGGGCGCTGGCGCCACCGACGATCTCGCTGATTTCCTGGGTGATTTCGGCCTGGCGGGCCGCGTTGGCAAGTCGGGAGAGCGTGTTGATGAGCTCTCCCGCGTTGTCGGTCGCCGACTTCATCGCGCGGCGCGTGGCGGCGTGCTTGGAAGCAGCCGACTGCAGCAGCGCGTTGTAGATACGGCTCTCGACGTACCGGGGCAGCAGGGCGTCGAGGACGTCCTCCGCCGACGGCTCGAAGTCGTACAGCGGCAGGATCTCGTCCTTCGTGGACGACTCCTCCGCCACCTCTTCGAGGCTGAGCGGCAGCAGCCGGCCGTCGATGGCCGTCTGCGTCATCATCGAGACGAACTCGGTGTAGACGATGTGGAGTTCATCCACGCCGCCCTCGGCCGTGTCCTTCTCGATGGCCTCGATCAGCGGGCCCGCGACCGTCTTGGCGTCCGCGTACGTGGGCTCGTCGGTGAAGCCCGACCACGACTCCGCGACCTTGCGCTCGCGGAAGTTGTAGTGGGCCAGACCGCGGCGGCCGACGATGTACGTGTCGACCTGCTTGCCCTCGGCCTCGAGACGCGCCGTGAGCTGCTCCGCCGCCTTGATGGCGTTGGAGTTGAAAGCGCCGGCCAGACCGCGGTCGCTCGTGAGGAGCAGCACCGCGGAACGGCTCGCCGTCTCCGCCTCGGTCGTCAGCGGGTGCTTGGTGTTCGACCCGGTCCCCACCGCCGTGACCGCGCGCGTGAGCTCGGTCGCGTACGGCGTGGAGGCCGCCACCTTGCGCTGCGCCTTGACGACACGCGAGGCGGCGATCATCTCCATCGCCTTGGTGATCTTCTTGGTCGCGGTGACGGATCGGATGCGACGCTTGTAGACCCGGAGCTGGGCTCCCATGAGTCAGGTCCCTTCCGTCGTCACTTACCGGCGGCGGCCGGAGCGTCCTCGCCGAGAAGCTTCCCGTCCGAGGTCTCGAACTGCTTCTTGAAGTCCGCGATGGCCTCGCCGACGGCCTGAAGCGTGTCGTCCGACATCTTGCCGCCCTCCTTGATGGAGGTCATGAGGCCCTGCTCCTTGCGGTGCAGGTGCTCCAGGAGCTCCTTCTCGAAGCGGCGGATGTCGGAGACCGGCACGTCGTCCATCTTGCCGGTGGTGCCGGCCCAGACGGAGACGACCTGGTCCTCGGTGGCCATCGGCTGGTACTGAGCCTGCTTGAGCAGCTCGACCAGACGCTGACCGCGCTCCAGCTGCGCCTTCGACGCGGCGTCCAGGTCGGAACCGAAGGCGGCGAAGGCCTCCAGCTCGCGGTACTGGGCCAGGTCCAGACGGAGACGACCGGAGACCTGCTTCATGGCCTTGTGCTGGGCGGAACCACCCACGCGGGAGACCGAGATACCGACGTTCAGCGCGGGGCGCTGACCGGCGTTGAACAGGTCGGACTCGAGGAAGCACTGACCGTCGGTGATGGAGATGACGTTGGTCGGAATGAACGCCGAGACGTCGTTCGCCTTGGTCTCCACGATCGGCAGACCCGTCATCGAACCGGCACCCAGCTCGTCCGAGAGCTTCGCGCAGCGCTCGAGCAGACGCGAGTGCAGGTAGAAGACGTCACCCGGGTAGGCCTCGCGCCCCGGCGGGCGGCGGAGCAGCAGGGACACGGCGCGGTAGGCGTCGGCCTGCTTCGACAGGTCGTCGAAGATGATGAGGACGTGCTTGCCCTCGTACATCCACTGCTGACCGATGGCCGAACCGGTGTACGGCGCCAGGTACTTGAAGCCGGCCGGGTCGGACGCCGGGGCGGCGACGATGGTCGTGTACTCCAGCGCGCCGGCCTCTTCGAGCGCACCACGCACGGAGGCGATGGTGGAGCCCTTCTGACCGATGGCGACGTAGACGCAGCGGACCTGCTTCTTCGGGTCGCCGGTGCGCCAGTTGTCACGCTGGTTGATGATCGTGTCGACGGCCAGGGCGGTCTTGCCGGTCTGGCGGTCACCGATGATCAGCTGACGCTGACCACGGCCGACGGGGGTCATCGCGTCGACGGCCTTGTAGCCGGTCTCCATCGGCTCGTGCACCGACTTGCGGGCCATGACGCCCGGAGCCTGCAGCTCGAGGGCGCGGCGACCGCTGGTCTCGATCTCGCCGAGGCCGTCGATCGGGTTGCCGAGCGGGTCGACGACGCGACCCAGGTAGCCCTCGCCGACGCCTACCGAGAGGACCTCACCGGTACGGGAGACCGGCTGACCCTCCTCGATGCCGCTGAACTCGCCGAGGACGATCGCACCGATCTCGCGCTCCTCGAGGTTGAGGGCGAGACCGAGGGTGCCGTCCTCGAACTTCAGCAGTTCGTTGGCCATGGCCGAGGGCAGACCCTCGACCTTCGCGATGCCGTCGCCGGCAAGGGTGACCGTACCGACCTCCTCGCGCGAGGCCGCGTCCGGCTTGTACGCCTGGACAAAGTTCTCCAGCGCGTCCCGGATCTCCTCCGGCCGGATCGTGAGCTCCGCCATCTGGGTTCCCTGCTCTCCTTGTTGGGCCCGAAAGTCTTCTTGGGGGGTCTGGGGTCAGCCCCCAGGAATTCTCTGCACGGCCAACTAGGGCCGTAGGTAGTACGTGGTGAGTCGGTCAGCCGGCCATACGGCGGCTGGCCTCCTCGATGCGGTCCGCGATCGAGCCGTTGATGACCTCGTCGCCCACCTGCACCTTGATCCCGCCGAGGACCTCGGGGTCCACGTCGAGGTTGAGGTGCATCTGGCGGCCGTAGAGCTTCGCCAGGGTCGCACCCAGGCGCTGCTTCTGCGGGTCGCTCAGCGGGACCGCGGTGGTGACGACCGCCACCATGCGCTCCCGGCGCTCGGCGGCGAGCTTGGAGAGGGACTCGAGTCCCCCTTCCAGGCTACGTCCACGAGGCGCGGTCACAAGACGCTCGACCAGACGCTCGGTGGTGGGCATGGCCCGGCCGCCGAGGAGGCGCGTCACGAGCTCGCCACGCACCGAGGCCGAAGCGGCCTTGTCGGTCAGCGCGGCACGCAGCTCGATGTTGGAGGCGACGATCCGTCCGAAGCGGAACAGCTCGTCCTCGACGTCGTCCAGCTCACCGCGCTTCTGCGCCGCGGTGAGGTCCGCGATGTCCGCCAGCTCCTCGAGGGAGTCGACGAGGTCGCGGGACGCCGACCAACGGGAGCGGACCAGACCGGCCACCAGGTCGGCGGCCGGGCCGCTGACCTGGCCGCCGAGCAGGCGGGTCGCCAGCTCGGCCTTGGCGTCACCGGCCTGCGCCGGGTCGGTCAGGACCCGACGCAGCGACACCTCGCGGTCGAGCAGCGCGGTCACCGCGGCCAGGTCGCCGGCCAGCGCCTTGGCGTCGGCCGACGTGGAGTCGGTCAGCGCGTCCAGGCGCTCACGCGCGGCGGCGAGAGCCTCGCGGCTCGCTCCGTGGGCCGTCATCGAGCAGCCTCTGCCTTCTCCTCGAGCTCGTCGAGGAAGCGGTCGATCGTGCGCGACTGCCGGGCGTGGTCCTCGAGGGACTCGCCGACCAGCTTGCCGGCCAGGTCGGTGGCCAGCTGGCCAACGTCCTGACGCAGCGCCTGAGCGGCGGCCTTGCGGTCGGCGTCGATCTGGGCGTGACCTGCGGCGATGATCTCCTCACGCTGCCGCTGGCCTTCCGCACGCATCTCGGCGATGAGAGCGGCGCCCTGCTCCTGCGCCTCCTGGCGCAGCCGCGCGGCCTCGTGCCGGGCCTCGGCGAGCTGAGCCTTGTACTGCTCAAGCACGCTCTGGGCCTCGGTCTGAGCGGCCTCGGCCTTCTCGATACCGCCTTCGATGGCCTCGCGACGCTCGTCCAGAACCTTGTTGATGTTCGGGAGGAGCTTCTTGGCGAGGAAGCCGAAGACGATGACGAAGGCGATAAAGCCGATCACGAGCTCAGGGATCGGCGGAATGAGCGGGTTCTCCGCACCTTCCGCTGCCAGCTGAACCAGGGGGTTCACATCAGTGCCTTTCGTCTAATGAGGCTTGGTCGTCCGGTTCGTCTAGTAGACGAACGGCATGACCAGACCGATCAGGGCGAGCGCCTCACAGAAGGCGAAGCCGAGGATCTGGTTGGCACGGATCAGGCCGGCGGCCTCGGGCTGACGGGCAAGAGCCTGGGTACCGTTACCGAAGATGATGCCGACGCCGACGCCGGGGCCGATGGCAGCGAGACCGTAACCGACGGAGCCGAGGTCGCCGGTGACAGCAGCGAGGGTCTGGGACATGCCAGTTCTTCCTTCTCTTTACGGACCGGTGGGGGTTGGCCACCGGACGACTAAGGGGTGGAGCAGGGCTTGATCAGTGGTGCTCGGCGAGCGCGCCCTGGATGAAGGTGCACGTCAGCAGAACGAAGACGTACGCCTGGACAGCCTGGATGAACAGCTCGAAGGCGGTCATCACGATGACCATGATGAAGCTGACACCGGAGTAGGCGATGCCGATGCCGTTCAGCATGTACCAGCTGGCGATCGTGAAGAGCAGCAGCAGGGTGTGACCGGCGAACATGTTCGCGAACAGTCGGACCGCGTGCGTGAACGGGCGGACCAGGAGGTTCGAGAAGAGCTCGATGAAGGCGGCCAGGTAGGCGACCGGACCGAGCGACTTGTCGAAGCCGGTGAAGTTCTTGAACGCGCCGACGAAGCCGTGCCGCTTGAACGTCAGCGAGACCCACGTGACATACACGATCCCAGCGAGGACCGCGGGGTACGAAATGATCGACGTGACCGGGAACTGGGCGATCGGAATGATCGACCAGAGGTTCATCATCCAGACGAAGAAGAAGAGCGAGACGACGAGGGGTACGTACTTCTCGCCCTCGCGCTTGCCGATCGTCTCGTAGACGATGCCGCGGCGCACGAAGTCGTAGCCGGCCTCGGCCACCATCTGGAGCTTGCCCGGGACGACCTTCGGCTTGCGGAAGGCCATCCAGAAGAAGCCCACGACGATGATCGAGCCGAGCAGCGCCAGCAGCATCGTCTTGTTGAAGTACAAGTTGCTGTCCGCGTCGCCCCAGAGGGGCTCGAACATGAACGAGTGCAGGCCAGGAGCCGGAAAGGCACACCCGTCAAAAAGGTGGCAGTCGGTCTCGAAGGCGAGCACCTGCGTCGGGTCAGCACTCACCGCGGGCTCCTTCAGCGTGGCGCATAGGTACGGCAACCTCGTTGTGTCGGCGCGGCGCAGGGCCGCAGTTCGGCACGGGACTGGTGTTACGGATGTGGGGGCGGCAGTTGGGCTTCGAGCCTCGCGCTGGTGCAGGCGTCAGCTCGGATGCCCGCGTCCGCGATGCCGCAGTTGGCACCGGACGATAGCAGGGTCGCGAACCCGCCTTTATCCCGCCCCTACGGTTCACGACTTCGACCCCGTGTTCTCGGGCTTGTCGCCCTTCTGCTCATCGGGTTCGACGTAGAGGATCTTGGCCTTCATGTGGGCGCGCGTCTGCGCGGCGATCCACGTGAGCGTGGCCACCACCAGCGTGATGGCGAACGCCTTCGGGTTGAAGAACGTCGCGTCCTTGAACAGTGCGATGAAGACCACCATGAGCAGCAACTGCGCCGCGTACAGCATGAGTCCCATCATCTGGAACAGGTGCGGAAGCGATTTAGCAGTGCGTTCGAGCACCACGAGCCCCACGCCCATGATGGCGATGACCACCAGCGTGCCGATGACCGCACCGAGCGCACCCTTGCCGCCGGCGACCACAGCACTGATCACGACGGCGAGAGCGCCGACGGCAGCTGTGGGCACAGCGATGTGTACAAGAGTCCGTGCGTCATTGGACGGCATGGCGGCAGCTCCGCTTGCTGGTGGGGGCAGGTGTCGTCATGGACGAGCGTAGTCCGGGGTCGAGAGGGTTCTTCGGGCCAACGGACCGTCGCACTACGGTCTTTCGGCGCTATCCCCGGTTCTCGTGAACGGTATCACAAACTATTTGATGCGGTCTTTACCTAGATGGTGTGCCAACCGTCACACATGAGAGGGAACTCGCCCGTCTGTGCATGCGCGTTGCTGTTTTTTCCTGTATTGGGGCAATTTGACTCTCGCCAGCCGCCGATGCCGCCGCGCAAACCCAGGGGCGCCCTGCCGACATGTTGACGCCCCCGGGATCCGAACAAGGGATCCCAGGGGCGTCAACTACCGCTCAGAAGCCGTCACACGGCGCGCGCCGGCGTCAGCAGGTCACGACCTTGTCCCACCCGACCCAAGGCTGGATGGACGAGAGCAGGGCCGTCTTGTTCTTCTTCACCGGTGTGCACGCGGAGTCGTAGCCGTACTTGAAGAGGCCCTTGAGCTTCTTCGTGCCGGAGCACTTGTTCGTGACCTTGTAGGTCTTGTACCCCTCGTCCTGCGTGGTCCTCTTGACCTTGACGCAGCCCGGCACGGCACCCAGGACGCTGACCTCTCCGGACGGAACGGCCTGCACCTGAGGTGCGGCCACAGCGGTCGCTCCCGTGAACGCCAGCGAACCGCTGAACGCCACGACAGCCACTCCCAGCGCTACAGATTTGCGCATGTCATACCTCCACTCATGAACGAGTGGGACGCACCGCCCTGGTCAGGGGCGGCACTCCCCCAATGGCATGCACATTGCTATCGCAGGAAGTCCGTCACGGACCAGGAATTCACTCACGCCTCGTGTGCAACGGGTCGCTCAGGGTTCAGCGCGACGACTCCGCCTTGCGCCGGTCCATGAAGCGCGAGCGGCCGCCGATCGCGGTCGCTCCGTTGACGCCGGCGGGGACCGGGGTCGGTTCGGGCTCGGGGGTGGTGGGGGCGTCCGGGGCCGCGTCCTGGGCGTCCGGCTGCGGGGGCCTGCGGCGGTAGCGGGGCGGGACCAGGTGCTGGGCCCAGAGCGGGGCGCGGGGGGTGAAGCGGGGGAGCAGGAGGAGGACCAGGCCCACGAAGCTCAGGGCGACGATCGTCAGCATCACCCACATCCCCGACGCGGAGTGCACCGAGTACGCGACCGTGCCGAAGGCGATGAGCGCCGACCAGAAGTACATGATCAGCACCGCGCGGGAGTGCGAGTGGCCGATCTCCAGGAGCCGGTGGTGGAGGTGGCCGCGGTCGGCGGCGAAGGGCGACTGGCCGTTCCAGGTGCGGCGCACGATCGCGAGGACCAGGTCGGCGAACGGGATCGCGATGACCGTGAGGGGCATCACCAGCGGGATGAAGACGGGGAGCATCGCGTGGGTCGTGTCCCGGGTGCTGCCGCCGAGGTTGAGGCGCAGCGCGTCCGGGTCGATCTGCCCCGTCATGGAGATGGCGCCGGCCGCGAGGACCAGGCCGATCAGCATCGAGCCGGAGTCGCCCATGAAGATGCGCGCCGGATGCATGTTGTGCGGGAGGAAGCCCAGGCACATGCCCATGAGGATCGCCGCGAACAGCGTCGCGGGGGCCGCGGCCTCGATCCCGTAGCCGTACCAGATGCGGTACGCGTACAGGAAGAACGCGGCGGCGGCGATGCAGACCATGCCGGAGGCGAGGCCGTCGAGGCCGTCGACGAAGTTCACCGCGTTGATGGTGATGACGACGAGCGCGACCGTGAGGAGCGTGCCCTGCCACTGGGTCAGCGAGACCGTGCCGACGCCCGGGACCGGCAGCCACAGGATCGTCAGGCCCTGCATGACCATGACGCCGGCGGCGATCATCTGGCCGCCGAGCTTGATCAGGGCGTCGATCTCGAACTTGTCGTCGAGGACACCGATCAGCCAGATCAGCGCGGCGCCCGAGAGCAGGGCGCGCGGCTCGTTCGACGAGTCGAAGACCTGGTCGAGGTTGGTGAGGTGGTCCGCGACCAGCAGGCCCGCGCACAGTCCGAAGAACATGGCGATACCGCCGAGCCGCGGCGTGGGTTCCCGGTGCACGTCTCGTGCCCGGATCTCCGGCATCGCGCCGGCCACGATCGCGAACTTCCGCACCGGGCCTGTGAGCAGATAGGTCACCGCGGCCGTGATGCAGAGCGTCAGCAGGTATTCACGCACGGGCTTCCCCACAGGTATCGCTGGCCATCTCAGCCCCACACCCTAGCTTCGCGTGGTTGGGAGTGAGGACTTCCGGGTAGCGACGATGGTTGCACGAGTGACGTCCCTGTGACGCCACCGTGGCACTCGGGCACCCGCCTCCGGGTGGTCCCGCGGGGACGCCTACCCCGTCTCGCGCGGGCTACGACGCCTGGTACGAAGCCGGATACGGGGGAAAGGATCCGGCCAGGTCACGGACCTCTTCCCGGGCCACACGCAGGTCGAGATCGTCCCGTACGACCCCGGCGAAGAGCACCGCGATCCGGGCCATCTCCGCCTCGCCCATGCCCTGCGTGGTGACGGCCGCGGTGCCCAGGCGCAGGCCGCGCCCGTCGCCGTAGGGCAGCGCACAGGTGTCGAGGACCATACCGGCGGAGGCGAGCCGGCCGCGGGCGAGCGGTCCGGGGACATCGAGCGGGGACGGGTCGACGGTGACCAGATGCGTGTCGGTGCCGCCGGTGGTGACGCCGAAGCCCTCCGCCTCCAGCGCGCCCGCGAGCACCCGCGCGTTGGCCACCACCTGGTGCGCGTACCCGCTGAACGCCGGGGTCGACGCCTCTCCGAACGCGACGGCCTTCGCCGCGATCGTGTGCATCTGCGCGCCGCCCTGGGTGAACGGGAACACCGCGCGGTCCACCCGGTCCGCGAGCTCCGCGTCGCACAGCAGCATCCCGCCGCGCGGCCCGCGCAGCACCTTGTGCGTGGTGGCGCAGACGATGTCGGCGTACGGGACGGGGTTGGGCGCCGCTCCCCCGGCGACGAGCCCGATGGGGTGCGCGGCGTCGGCGATGAGGTGGGCGCCCACGTCGTCGGCGATGGCGCGGAAGGCCGCGTAGTCGATGTGCCGGGGGTACGAGATCGAGCCACAGACGATCGCCTTGGGGCGGTGGGCGCGGGCGATGGCGTGCACCCGGTCGTAGTCGATCAGTCCGCTCTCCGGGTCGACCCCGTAGGGCACGAAGTCGAACCAGCGGCCCGAGAAGTTCGCCGGGGAGCCGTGCGTGAGGTGACCGCCGGAGGGCAGCCCCATCGCGAGGACGGTGTCGCCGGGGCGCAGCAGCACGGCGTACGCGGCGAGGACGGCGGAGGAGCCGCTGTGCGCCTGGACGTTGACGTGCTCGGCGCCGAACAGGGCCTTGGCGCGCTCCACGGCGATGCGCTCGGCCATGTCGACGAGCTCGCAGCCGCCGTGATGACGGGCGCCGGGATACCCCTCCGCGTACTTGTTGGCCAGCGGCGAGCCGAGGGCCTCCAGGACCGCGGGCGAGGTGAAGTTCTCGGCGGCGATCAGCTGGAGCGAGTCGGCCTGGCGCGCGGCCTCGGCGAGGATGACCTCGGCCATCTCGGGATCGTGGCGCAGCAGCTCGGCCAGAGGGGCAGGGTCTGTGATCACCGGCATCTTCGGCTCCCGGCCTCGCGGGTGGAAGGGGTGCCTCCAATGTAGGGCCGGGGGCCGTGGTGCGCCTGGGCTCGGCGCGGCCGAAGGGGCCTACCTGGTGACGCCGGTGAGCGCGCTGACGACGGGGTCGAGCGCCTCGCTGATCTCCGAGCCGACCGAGCGGAAGAACGGCAGGGGTGCGCCGTACGGGTCGTACACCTCGTCCGCCTCGACGCTCGGCGCGAGAAGCCACCCGCGTAGAGCCGCCGCGGCACGCACCAGGGCCCGTGCGCGCTCCACCACGCCGCCCGCGGGGAGGTCCCGGGGGTCGGGCAGGGTCGCCGGGTCTATGGCCTGCACGAGGCGCGTGAACTCCTTCAGGGTGAAGGTGCGCAGGCCCGCGCTGTGGCCCATGGAGATGACCTGGGCGCGGTGGTCCCGGGTCGCGGTGAGGACGAGGTCGGCGCGGATGACGTGGTCGTCGAGGAGCTCGCGGCCGACGAAGCCGGAGGGGTCGGCGCCGAAGTCGGTGAGGACCGTCTCGGCGTTGGCCTCCATGGGCGCGCCCTCGTGTCCCCAGGTGCCCGCGCTCTCCACGATCAGCCCGCCGGCCAGCGGGTCGCCGAGCCGGTCCGCGAGGGCGTGCCGGGTCAGCCGCTCGGTGATCGGCGAGCGGCACACGTTGCCGGTGCTGACGTGGAGGATGCGGAAGCAGTCGCCGGGGAGCACGATCGGCTCCCCGTACGCGGTGCCTATGCCACGCCCCGTCTCAGGGGCTGTCAATTCGCCACCTCGAGATCGGGTACCACCTTGCGCAACTCGTCGGCGGTCAGCGCGCCCTCGCGCAGCAGGACCGGCACCTTGCCGGTGACGTCGACGATGGAGGACGGGACGATGCCCGGGGTGGGGCCGCCGTCGAGGTACACGGAGACGGAGTCGCCGAGCATCTCCTGGGCGGCGTCGCAGTTCTCGGGGGCCGGGTGGCCCGTCAGGTTCGCGGAGGAGACGGCCATGGGGCCGACCTCGGTGAGCAGCTCGATGGCGACCGGGTGCAGCGGCATGCGCACGGCGACGGTGCCCCGCGTCTCCCCCAGGTCCCACTGCAGGGACGGCTGGTGCCGGGCGACGAGCGTGAGCGCGCCGGGCCAGAACGCGTCGACGAGCTCCCAGGCCATCTCGGAGAAGTCCGTGACGAGGCCGTGCAGCGTGTTCGGCGAGCCGATCAGGACCGGGGTGGGCATGCTGCGGCCGCGGCCCTTGGCCTCCAGGAGGTCACCGACCGCCTCGGGGGTGAACGCGTCGGCCCCGATGCCGTAGACGGTGTCGGTGGGCAGCACGACCAGCTCGCCGCGGCGGACGGCGGACGCGGCTTCGCGCAGACCGGTGGCGCGGTCCGTCGCGTCGTTGGTGTCGTAACGCCGTGCCATCTAGCGGGCCTCCTGCTCAAGTGCCTGTACGGAAGTGTGGTCGGTGCTCACGGCATCGCCTTGCGGGCGGTCGCGAAGCGCGGCCGGTTGTTGAGGTCCGGGTGGTCCGCGGCGTCGGCCCAGCCGCGCTCCTCGGTGAAGATCCACGGGACCTGGCCGCCCTGGGTGTCGGCGTGCTCGATGACGACGACGCCGCCGGGGCGCAGCAGCCGGTGGGCGGTGCGCTCGATGCCGCGGATCAGGTCGAGCCCGTCCTCGCCGGAGAACAGCGCCATGTCGGGGTCGTGGTCGCGGGCCTCCGGCGCCACGTACTCCCACTCGGTGAGCGGGATGTACGGCGGGTTGGAGACCACCAGGTCGACCTGGCCGTCGAGGTCGGGGAAGGCGTCCAGGGCGTCGCCCTGGCGCAGGTCGACCCTGGACCCCTCGACGTTCCTGCGGGTCCACTTGAGGGCGTCCTCGGACAGCTCCACGGCGTGGACGCGCGAGCGCGGCACCTCCTGGGCGAGGGCGAGCGCGATGGCGCCGGACCCGGTGCACAGGTCGACGATGAGGGGCTCGACGACGTCCATGGCGCGTACGGCGTCTATGGCCCAGCCGACGACCGACTCGGTCTCGGGGCGGGGCACGAAGACGCCGGGTCCGACCTGCAGCTCCAGGTAGCGGAAGTAGGCGAGCCCGGTGATGTGCTGGAGCGGCTCGCGCGCCTCGCGGCGGGCGGTGACCTCCCAGTACCGGGCGTCGAAGTCCGCGTCCTTGACGGTGTGCAGCTCGCCCCGCTTGACGCCGTGCACGAAGGCGGCGAGCTCCTCCGCGTCGTTGCGCGGCGAGGGCACGCCGGCGTCGGCCAGCCGCTGGGTGGCCTGGGCCACTTCCGCGAGCAGCAGGTTCACGCTGGTCCTCCGGGCTGAGCTGTGGGCGTACAGGGGTGTTACGCGTTGGCGAGCTTCGCGGCCGAGTCCGCGTCGACGCACGCCTGGATCACGGCGTCGAGCTCACCGTCGAGCACCTGGTCCAAGTTGTACGCCTTGAATCCGACGCGGTGGTCCGAGATGCGGTTCTCCGGGAAGTTGTACGTACGGATCTTCTCGGAGCGGTCGACCGTTCGAACCTGGCTGCGGCGCTGGTCCGCGGCCTCGGCCTCGGCCTTCTCCTGGGCCGCGGCGAGGAGCCTGGAGCGCAGGATACGCATCGCCTGCTCCTTGTTCTGCAGCTGGCTCTTCTCGTTCTGGCAGGAGGCGACCACGCCGGTGGGGAGGTGCGTGATGCGGACGGCGGAGTCCGTCGTGTTGACGGACTGGCCGCCGGGGCCGGAGGAGCGGTAGACGTCGATGCGCAGATCGTTCATGTTGATCTCGACATCGACCTCCTCGGCCTCGGGCGTGACGAGGACGCCGGCGGCGGAGGTGTGGATGCGGCCCTGCGACTCGGTCGCGGGCACGCGCTGGACGCGGTGGACGCCGCCCTCGTACTTGAGGCGGGCCCAGACGCCCTGGCCGGGCTCGGTCGCCCCGTTGCCGCCCTTGGTCTTCACGGCGACCTGGACGTCCTTGTAGCCGCCCAGCTCGGACTCGGTGGAGTCGATGATCTCGGTCTTCCAGCCGACGCGCTCCGCGTAGCGCAGGTACATGCGCAGCAGGTCCCCGGCGAACAGGGCGGACTCGTCGCCGCCGGCGCCGGCCTTGATCTCGAGGATCACGTCCTTGTCGTCGGACGGGTCGCGGGGCACCAGGAGGAGCCGCAGCTTCTCGGTGAGCTCCTCGCGCTGCTTGTCGAGTTCCTTGACCTCGGCCGCGAAGTCCGGGTCGTCGGCGGCCAGTTCACGGGCCGTCTCGATGTCGTCGCCGGTCTGCTTCCAGGAGCGGTAGGTCGCGACGATCGGGGTGAGCTCGGCGTAGCGCTTGTTGAGCTTGCGCGCGTTGGCCTGGTCGGCGTGCACCGACGGGTCCGCGAGCTTCTTCTCCAGATCGGCGTGCTCACCGATCAGGTCCTCGACGGCCTCGAACATCTCCGGCTCCTGCTTGCTACGGGGGTCAAAAAAGGGGCTGCACCGCAAAGCGCCGGTCCCGGTGCCCCCACGACAGGGGCACCGGAGACCGGCGCTGTAGCCTCGCTACTTCTTGGCAGCGGGAGCCTTGCCGAAGCGGGCCTCGAAGCGGGCCACGCGGCCACCGGTGTCGAGGATCTTCTGCTTGCCCGTGTAGAACGGGTGGCACTCGGAGCAGACCTCGGCACGGACGGTGCCGGACTGGATCGTGCTACGGGTGGTGAACGACGCGCCACAGGTGCAGCTGACCTGCGTCTCGACGTACTCGGGGTGGATGTCGCGCTTCAAGGTGTCTCCTAGGTTCGGGAGGGCGCCGGGTCGCAGACGCGGGATGCGGGAGCGTGAACCGGGGCCGACGTACCAGTCTGCCAGGACTGGCCGCATCCCCCAAAACCGGGGTGAGGCCGAAACTATTCCCGCGGGCCTCTCGGGGTCACTTCACGACGCCGTCGGCGGTGCCGGTCGCGGTGTCCTTCGTCGCGCTCCTCGGCACCGGCCGGTCGGCCCTGAGTGCCTTCCAGACCAGGTCGGACTTGTCCTTGTCGACCAGGACGCGGTTGGCGTCGGCCGGGTCGTACTGGACCGGCATCGTGACCATGTGCATCGCGTTCGAGCCGAGGCCCTTGAGTCCGTTCGCGAACGCGGTGAGCTTCGGCACGGAGCCGAGGTCCGAGTCGGTGGTCACGGTCTTGGTGGCGGTGTCGGCGAGGTCGTAGAGCTTCTTCGGGTTCGTGAAGACGCCGACCTGCTTGACCTGGTCCATCAGGGCCTTCATGAACGCCTGCTGGAGCTGGATGCGGCCGAGGTCGCTGCCGTCGCCGACGCCGTGCCGGGTGCGGACCAGGCCGAGAGACTGCTGACCGGTCAGCCGGTGGGTGCCCGCGTCGAGCTTGAGGTGGCTGTCGGGGTCGTCGATGGGCTTGCTGGTGGTGACCTCGACGCCGCCGAGGTCGTCGATCAGCCGCTGGAAGCCGCTGAAGTCGACCTCGATGTAGTGGTCCATACGGATGCCGCTGACCGACTCCACGGTCTTCACGGCGCAGGCGGCGCCGCCCGTGGAGTAGGCGGAGTTGAACATGACCTGGGAGGCGGCCGGGTGCGCGGTGCCGTCGGCGTCCGTGCACTCCGGCCGGTCTATCAGGGTGTCGCGGGGTATGGAGACGACGCTGGCCTTCTTGTGCCCCTTGTAGAGGTGGACGACCATCGCGGTGTCCGAGCGGGCCGAGCCCTCGTCCAGGCCGCCGCCGATCTTCTTGTTGGCACCGGCCCGGCTGTCGGAGCCGAGGACGAGGATGTCCTGCGAGCCGTTGTCGACGTCGTCGGGACGGTCGGTGCCGAGCACCGCGTTGATGTCGACGCTCTTCAGGTTGCCGTTGAGCTTGAAGTACACGTAGCCGAGACCGGTGCCACCGAGGACGACGACTCCCGCGGCACTCCACGCCACGACGCGCAGGGCCTTGCCGCCCGTGCTGCGCGGCTTGCGGCGGCGCCCTTTGGCGCGCCGGCGCCCGGGGTTCTTGTCGATGTCCGGCATGTGCTCCTCGCTGGGTTCGGTCTGTTCACTCGTTGTGACGGTCGGACCGCCCTGAAGGGTTGCACAGCACCCTGTGGCCGACTTGTGCACATCTGCGTACGGAACGTAAAGGGCGCCGCGGGTCGACCCACTCTGACCTGCGCTTTTACGGCGGACCGCCCGTTGCTTCACACAGGGCGCGCATCCTTACACATGTGGTGAAGGTCTCCGGGCCGCGCCCACGGGGACGCGAAAAGGGCTGAGCCCCGCCGCGTGATGCGGCGGGGCTCAGCCCTTGGAGCGGATCCGGGTCAGTCGTTGCCGTTGCCCGGGGCCGGCGTCGTCTTCTGGATCTGCAGCAGGAACTCCGCGTTGGACTTCGTCTGCTTCATCTTGTCCAGGAGGAGCTCGATCGCCTGCTGCGAGTCGAGCGCGTGCAGCACCCGGCGCAGCTTCCAGACGACGGCGAGCTCGTCGCTGCCGAGCAGGATCTCTTCCTTACGGGTACCGGACGCGTCGACGTCCACCGCGGGGAAGATGCGCTTGTCGGCGAGCTTGCGGTCGAGCTTGAGCTCCATGTTGCCGGTGCCCTTGAACTCCTCGAAGATCACCTCGTCCATGCGGGACCCGGTGTCCACCAGCGCGGTGGCGAGGATGGTCAGCGAGCCGCCGTCCTCGATGTTGCGGGCCGCACCGAAGAAGCGCTTCGGCGGGTACAGGGCGGTCGAGTCGACACCACCGGACAGGATGCGGCCGGAGGCCGGCGCCGCCAGGTTGTACGCGCGGCCGAGGCGGGTGATGGAGTCGAGCAGCACGACGACGTCGTGACCCAGCTCCACCAGACGCTTGGCACGCTCGATGGCGAGCTCGGCGACCGTGGTGTGGTCCTCGGCCGGGCGGTCGAAGGTCGAGGAGATGACCTCGCCCTTGACCGACCGCTGCATGTCGGTGACCTCTTCCGGACGCTCGTCGACCAGGACGACCATCAGGTGGCACTCGGGGTTGTTGTGCGTGATCGCGTTGGCGACCGCCTGCATGATCATGGTCTTGCCGGTCTTCGGCGGGGCCACGATCAGGCCTCGCTGGCCCTTACCGATCGGCGACACGAGGTCGATGATGCGGGTGGTCAGGATGCCCGCGTCGGTCTCCAGACGGAGCCGGTCCTGCGGGTAGAGGGGCGTCAGCTTGTTGAACTCCGGTCGCCCGCGACCGGAGTCGGCCGCCATGCCGTTCGAAGAGTCAAGCCGCACAAGGGCGTTGAACTTCTCGCGGCGCTCGCCCTCCTTCGGCTGGCGCACGGCGCCGGTGACGTGGTCACCCTTGCGCAGACCGTTCTTGCGGACCTGGGCGAGGGAGACGTACACGTCGTTCGGGCCGGGCAGGTAGCCGGAGGTCCGGATGAACGCGTAGTTGTCGAGGATGTCGAGGATGCCCGCGACGGGGATCAGCACGTCGTCGTCGGAGACCTGCGGCTCGGCGCCGAACTCGTCGCGGCCACGACGGCCACGACGGTCGCGGTAACGGCCGCGGCGGCCACGGCGGCCACCCTCGAAGTCGTCGTCGTCCTGCGGTCCGTTGTCCCGGCCGCGGCCGCCGCCCTGCGGCTGCTGCTGACGGCCGCCCTGGTCCTTGCCGCCCTGGTCGTCGCCCTTGCCGCCGCGGCGGTCACGGTCACGACCGCCCCGCTCACCGCGCTCGCCACGCTCTCCGCGCTCGCCCCGGTCACGACGGTCGCGGCGCTCGCGACGGCCCTCGCCGGCGGCGTTGTCCTGGCCGGCGTCGCCCTTGGTCTCGGTCTTGGTGTCGCCCTCGGCGGCGGCCTCGGGGCTGCCCGCCTCGGCCGTGGCGCGGCGGCGCCCGCGGCGCTCACCGGTCGGCTGCTCGTCGCCCGCACCCTGGCCCGGGATGTCGATCTGCTGCTGGGCGGCGGCCTTCTTGGCCTTGCTGTCGCCGGCCTCGGCCTTCTCCGCCTTGGCGTCCGCCTTCGCGGAACCGGTGTCGGCCGCGGCGTCGTCGCCGGTACGGGCCTTGGAGGTGGCGCGGCGCTTCGGCTTCGTCTCGGCGGCGTCGGCGCTCTTCGCGGGGGCGGAGCCGCCCGCCTGCGCCTCCTTGATGACCTCGATCAGCTGGCTCTTGCGCATCCGCGCGGTGCCCCTGATGCCGAGGCCCGAGGCGACCTGCTGAAGCTCGGCCAGCACCATGCCGTCGAGGCCGGTGCCGCGGCGCCGCCGGGAGGCGGGCGCGGCAGAGGCGTCCGCAGAGGACGCGGCGGGCGCGGCAGCAGAGCTGTCGGCAGTCACGCCCATCAGATCGGTGGTGTCGCTCACGAAGGGTCCTTCCCTGGAGCGGACGTCGGCCTGTCTGGCTCGGCGACCGGTTGTGCTGTCCGGCGATGGTCCTGCCTGTACGGACCGTGCCGGGGCGGTTGTCCGCCTAAATGGCGGAAGAATTCATTGGTGACAGCGATTCCGGATTCCGCGGGTGCACTGAATTTCTGTGTCACGCGGCTCGGTCACGCCGGTTCCGGAGCATGCTCTACAGCCGTCAGTGCCACGTCCCGACGTACGAGGACACTGCACGGAACTGCTGGAAAGGCTCCCGGAAGAATGGTCGTCCCTGACAGGGACACACAGCACCTCGCCATGGTGGGGTCGGGTGCAGACTTGAGGTTAACACTACCGGATCCAACAAATATTCCCCCTCTCTCCATCCGGCAACCAGAAGCGTCCGTTCAGTCGGGATTCGAGCCGAGCGGCAGTACGCACGCCCCGTCCGAGTCCAGGGCCAGCCGATTCGCGGCCCAGCCGTCGCCGGCGAGACGGGCGACCTTGTCGGCCGTCGCGTCCTCCACCAGGGCGATGACCGTGGGTCCGGCCCCGGAGATCATCGCGGGCACGCCGTCCGCGCGCAGCCGCTCGACGAGCGCGGCGCTCTCCGGCATCGCGGGGGCCCGGTACTCCTGGTGCAGCCGGTCCTCGGTGGCGGGCAGCAGCAGTTCGGGGCGTCGGGTGAGGGCCTCGACGAGCAGGGCCGCACGGCCCGCGTTGGCGGCGGCGTCCACGTGCGGGACGGTGCGCGGGAGGAGACCGCGGGCGGTCTCGGTGAGCACGGGCTTGCCGGGCACGAAGACCACCGGGACGACGGTCGGCGCGGCGTCGAGCCGCACGGCCCGGCCGGTGCCGGCCTCGGTCCAGGCGATGGTGAATCCGCCGAGCAGGCAGGGCGCCACGTTGTCGGGGTGGCCCTCGATCTCGGAGGCGAGGGCGAGCAGCGCGGCGTCGTCGAGCCGCGTGTCACCGCCTATGGTCACGGCGCGGGCGGCGACCACCGCGGCGACGATGGCCGCGGAGGAGGAGCCGAGGCCGCGGCCGTGCGGGATGCGGTTGGCGCAGACGATCTCGAGGCCGCGCGGCTGCCCGCCGAGGGCGTCGAAGGCGGTGCGCAGAGCCCGTACGAGCAGGTGCGACTCGTCGCGCGGCAGGGTCTCGGAGCCCTCACCCGCGATGTCGATGTTCAGCCCGGAGTCGGCGACCCTGACGACCACGTCGTCGTAGAGCCCCAGCGCGAGGCCGAGGGAGTCGAATCCCGGGCCGAGGTTGGCGCTGGTGGCGGGGACGCGCACCCTGACGGCGGCGGCGCGGAACGCGGGACCGGCCATCGTTAGATGACTCTCCTTGAGCTGCGGGACGTTCGGGAACTACCCGAGACTTCCGATGTCTGGTGAGGGAGTACGTCACAACCCGGGCCGCGTACGAGGGAACGGCGGCAGCACCACGGCAGGTGCGGTGGGCGGGTTCTGTACAGCCTATCGAAGGAAGGATCTGTGGCGACATAGGGCGCACAGGAGGCGCACGATGCGTGTCGTAAGCCCCCTGTGCACCCCCTGTGCCGATACGCCCAGTTGACGCGAAGTCAGCTGGGCGTAAGGACGTAGGACCTGAGCGGTCAGGCGAGGCCGAGGCGCTCGGCGGCCGTGGCGGCGTCGACCGGGACGGTGACCGGCTGCGGGGCGCCGGCGACGGCCCAGTCCGGGTCCTTCAGGCCGTTGCCCGTGACGGTGCAGACGATCTTCTGGCCGGGGTCGACCTTGCCCTGCTCGGCCGCCTTCAGCAGGCCGGCGACGGACGCGGCGGACGCGGGCTCGACGAAGACACCCTCCTGGGACGCCAACAGCTTGTAGGCGCGCAGGATCTCACGGTCCGTCACCTCGTCGATGAGGCCGCCGGACTCGTCGCGGGCGGCCAGCGCGTAGTCCCACGAGGCCGGGTTGCCGATACGGATCGCGGTCGCGATCGTCGACGGGTCCTTGACGACCTCGCCGCGCACGATCGGCGCGGAGCCGGAGGCCTGGAAGCCCCACATGCGCGGGGTGCGCGTGGACACCGCGTCGGCGGCGTACTCCTTGTAGCCCTTCCAGTACGCCGTGATGTTGCCCGCGTTGCCGACCGGCAGGACGTGGATGTCGGGCGCGTCGCCGAGGGCGTCGACGATCTCGAACGAGGCGGTCTTCTGGCCCTCGATGCGGTACGGGTTGACCGAGTTGACCAGCGCCACCGGGTAGTTCTCGGACAGCGCGCGGGCCAGGTTCAGGCAGTCGTCGAAGTTTCCGTCGACCTGGAGGATCTTCGAGCCGTAGACCAGCGCCTGGCCCATCTTGCCGAGCGCGATCTTGCCCTGCGGGACGAGCACGGCGCAGACCATGCCGGCGCGCACGGCGTAGGCGGCGGCGGACGCCGACGTGTTGCCGGTGGAGGCGCAGATGACGGCCTTCGCGCCCTCCTCCTTGGCCTTGGTGATGGCCATGGTCATGCCGCGGTCCTTGAAGGAGCCGGTCGGGTTGGCGCCCTCGACCTTCAGGTGGACCTCACAGCCCGTGCGCTCGGAGAGCACCTGGGCCGGGACGAGCGGCGTGGCGCCCTCGCGCAGTGTCACGACCGGCGTGGTGTCGGTCACCGGGAGCCGGTCCCGGTACTCCTCGATGATGCCGCGCCACTGGTGGGTCATTCCGGTCATCCCTGCTACTCCCCTTCAACACGCATGATGCTGGCGACACCGCGCACGGTGTCGAGCTGACGCAGCGCGTCCACGGTCCCGGTGAGGGCCGCGTCCGCCGCGCGATGGGTGACGACGACGAGGGAGGCCTCGCCGTCCTTCCCCGACTGGCGCACGGTGTCGATGGAGACACCGTGCTCGGCGAAGACCGTCGCCACCTGCGCGAGAACGCCGGGCTTGTCGGCCACGTCGAGGCTGATGTGGTACCGCGTGACCACGTCTCCCATGGGCGAGACGGGCAGCTGCGTGTACGCGGAGTCGCCGGGGCCCGTCGCACCGCCGAGGCGGTTGCGGCAGACGGCGACGAGGTCGCCGAGCACGGCCGAGGCGGTCGGCGCGCCACCGGCGCCGGGGCCGTAGAACATGAGCTGCCCCGCGGCGTCGGACTCGACGAACACGGCGTTGTAGGCGCCGCGCACGGAGGCCAGGGGGTGGTCGAGCGGGATCATCGCGGGGTGCACGCGGGCCGTGACGGACTCGCCGTCGGCGGCGCGCTCGCAGATGGCGAGCAGCTTGATGGTGCAGCCCATCTCCTTCGCCGACTTGAAGTCGGCGGCAGTGACCTCGGTCATGCCCTCGCGGTACACGTCGTCGAGGCGGACGCGGGTGTGGAAGGCGATCCCGGCGAGGATGGCGGCCTTGGCGGCGGCGTCGAAGCCCTCGACGTCGGCGGTCGGGTCGGCCTCCGCGTAACCGAGCGCGGTGGCCTCGTCCAGGGCCTCCTGGTAGCCGGCGCCCGTGGTGTCCATCTTGTCGAGGATGAAGTTCGTGGTGCCGTTGACGATGCCGAGCACGCGGTTGACCTTGTCACCCGCGAGGGACTCGCGCAGCGGGCGGATCAGCGGGATCGCGCCGGCCACGGCCGCTTCGTAGTACAGGTCGCGGCCGTGCTCGACGGCGGCGGCGTGCAGGGCCGCGCCGTCCTGGGCGAGCAGCGCCTTGTTGGCCGAGACGACGGAGGCGCCGTGCTCGAAGGCGGTGGTGATGAGGGTGCGGGCGGGCTCGATCCCTCCGATGACCTCGATGACCACGTCGATGTCGCCGCGTTTGACGAGCGCGGTGGCGTCGGTGGTGACGAGGGCCGGGTCGATGCCCTCACGGACCTTGGAGGGACGCCGCACGGCGACACCCGCGAGCTCGACCGGGGCGCCGATCCGGGCTGTGAGGTCGTCGGCGTGCGTCGTCATGATGCGCGCCACCTCTGAGCCGACTACCCCACAGCCCAGCAGCGCCACCTTCAGCGGACGCGTACGCATCATCCGACCTCGTTTCCCTCTACTTCTCTGTACCTACGGTGGGTCCAGTCTCACGCACCGGACCGGGGTTTCTGTCCCCGGTCCGGATGATGAGACAGGTATTTCATTATCCGACGTCGAGGCGCAGGAGATCTTCCTCCGTCTCGCGGCGGACGATCACCCGCGCCTCGCCGTCCCGGACGGCGACGACGGGCGGGCGGAGCGCGTGGTTGTAGTTGCTTGCCATGGAGCGGCAGTACGCGCCGGTGGCCGGTACGGCGATCAGGTCGCCCGGAGCGACGTCCGCGGGCAGGAACGCGTCCTTCACCACGATGTCACCGCTCTCGCAGTGCTTGCCGACGACCCGGACCAGGGCGGGCTCGGCGTCGGAGCGGCGCGAGACGAGTGCGACCGTGTACTCGGCGTCGTACAGCGCGGTGCGGATGTTGTCGGACATGCCGCCGTCCACGGACACGTACGTGCGCAGGCCCTCCAGCGGCTTGACCGTGCCGACCGTGTAGAGCGTGAAGGCGGTCGGGCCGACGATGGCGCGGCCCGGCTCGACGCTGATGCGGGGCGTACGCAGCGCGGCCGCCTCGCACTCGCGCGTCACGATCTCGTTCAGCGCCTTGGCGATCTCGTGCGGCTCGCGCGGGTCGTCGTCGCTGGTGTACGCGATGCCGAGGCCGCCGCCGAGGTCGATCTCGGGGAGCTCGACGCCGTGCTCGTCGCGGATCTCGGCGAGCAGTCCGACGACGCGGCGGGCGGCGACCTCGAAGCCGGCCATGTCGAAGATCTGCGAGCCGATGTGGCTGTGGATGCCGATGAGCTCGATGCCGTCGAGCTTGAGGGCGCGGCGCACGGCCTCGGCGGCCTGGCCGTCGGCCAGCGCGATGCCGAACTTCTGGTCCTCGTGCGCGGTGGCGATGAACTCGTGGGTGTGGGCCTCGACGCCCACGGTCACGCGGATCTGCACGCGCTGCACCTTGCCGAGGCTCTCGGCGATGTGGGCGACGCGCACGATCTCCTGGAAGGAGTCGAGGACGATGCGTCCGACGCCGGCCTCGACGGCGCGGGTGATCTCCGCCTCCGACTTGTTGTTGCCGTGGAAGGCGATGCGGTCGGCGGGCATCCCGGCGGACAGCGCGGTGGCGAGCTCGCCGCCGGAGCAGACGTCCAGGTTGAGCCCCTCCTCGTGCAGCCAGCGCACGACGGCGCGGGACAGGAAGGCCTTGCCGGCGTAGAAGACGTCGGCGTCGGGGCCGAACGCGTCGCGCCAGGCGGCGCACCGGGCGCGGAAGTCGGCCTCGTCGAGGAAGTACGCCGGGGTGCCGAACTCCTCGGCGAGCCGGGCCACTTCGACCCCGCCGACGCTGACGCCGCCGTCCTCGGCGCGGCGGACGGTGCGCGCCCAGACCTTGGCGTCCAGCGCGTTCAGGTCGGCGGGCGGAGCGGTGTAGTGACCCTCGGGCAGGACGTCGGCGTGGCGGGGGCCTGCGGGGTGTGCGGAACGGCTCATGGCTGCGGTGCGCTCACTTCTGTTCTTAGAGATGTGCGGGGGCGTCGATGCCGAGCAGGGTCAGGCCGCCGGCCAGCACCGTCCCGGCGGCTTCGGCGAGCGCGAGCCGGGCACGGTGGGCGGCCGAGGGTTTCTCCCCGCCGATCGGCAGCGTGGCGGGGTGCAGGTCGGTCAGGAACGCGTCGGCGACGGAGACGAGGTGCCGGGCCAGCCGGTCGGGGGCGCGGTGCCGGGCGGCGGCGAGCAGGACGCGGGGGTGGTCGGCGAGCAGGCCGAGCAGCGGCTCCTGGTCCGGTACGTCGCCGGGCTCGGCGGTGAAGCCCAGGTCCGCGGCGTTCCGCCCGAGGGCGGCGGTGCGGGCGTGGGCGTAGCGGACGCGGAAGAGGGGGTTGGACTCGCGCTGGGCCAGGTGGGCGGCGCGGTCCTCCGGGGTGGTGGTGCGGGCATGGTCGTGGGCGGCGGGGTGCAGCAGGGCCCAGCGGCCGGCATCGGTCCCGAGGCCGTGCGGGTCGGCGGGCACGGGGCGCAGGGTGACCTCGTCGGCGCGGGCCGCGTGCTCGACGGTCACCTCGGCGCCCTGGGTGCGGGCGATGCGGGCGACGGCGTCGGCGACGGTCTCGGCGCGGGGCTCGCGCGGGATCCGCAGGACGATCCGCTCCCCGCGCAGCGCGTCGGAGTGCCCGTACGAGGAGCCGCGGCGCAGCACGTCCGCGACGAGCGGGGAGCCGCCCGGCCGGAGCACGACGTTGAGGAACCCGGGGCCGGAGATGTCCACGGCCTCGATCCCCGGGCTGTCCGCGAGCCGCGCGGACAGGATCTCGGCGACCTGGCGCGGGGGCCGGCCGGCGGCGGGGGCGAGCTGCAGTGCGACGTTCGTGGCGTAGTCCCCGTGCCCGCCGGGCCGTGGCCGCTCGACCACGACGCGGGCCCGCCCGGAGTCCACGCTCTCGACCGCGCCCATGCCGAGCTCACCGTCCTCGACCGCGCGGCGCACGGCGCGCAGGACGGTGTCAGTGAGCTCGATGGGGGTCACGGGGTCAAGCGTAGGCGAGGAGGGGGGTGGGTAGGCGACTCGGTTTAGCGGATGGTCCGCGATGCGGACGCTTCCCCGGACATCCGCCCGGTCCCCTTCCCTTTACTCTCTCCCCTTCTCTACCGCCCGGCTCGTTCGGTCTCCTCTGAGCCGCTGACGGGACGCGTCCGGCGCGGCGCGCGACCGCGCTCGGCCAACCGCCGGACAACACGCACCAGTTCGGCCGGCTCGAAGGGCTTGGACAGGAAGGCGTCGACGCCGACCTCGAGCCCGCTCTCGACCTCGTACTGCGTACAGGCGCTGACCAGGACGATGGGGAGGGCACTGGTCCGGGTGTCCGCGCGCAGCCGGGAGGCGGTGCGCATGCCGTCGAGGCGGGGCATCACCACGTCGAGCGTGATGACATCGGGCCGCACCTGCTGCACGACCTCCAGGCATTCGGCACCGTCGGCCGCGGTCACGACCTCGAAGCCCTCCAGCTCGAGATTGACCCTGATCAGCTGCCGGATCACCTTGTTGTCATCGACGACAAGGACCCGGCCGGACGCGCCTGGCACCACTCGAGAGTAGGTCGGCCCCACCCGCGGCGTCCGGGTTTTCCCCACTTCCACCCCCTACAGGCGAGCTCGACGGCACGCTCACGCACCGAAATACCTGTTCATGAGGAGCCGGTGGGAGCTGGTAGGGTTCTACCCGTCGCCCCGCACCGCGAGGCGCACGCCCCCGTAGCTCAGGGGATAGAGCAACGGCCTCCGGAGCCGTGTGCGCAGGTTCGAATCCTGCCGGGGGCACCTTGAATTGGGTGCCTGACGAAGACCTCGTTCACAGCGGAAACGCTGCGGACGGGGTCTTTTTTCATGTGCCGGAGCAGTGGGCCCGGCGGACCGCCCGGGCCGAACTCGGCGGGCAGGGCGGCCCCTTAGGCACAGCTGCCCGGCACAGTGAGGCGTGCCACGCGGAGGGGCTTCGGGTTTACGGCGGGGACTCGGGGTGACTACGGTGCCTTGGATGTCTCGCAGCCATTTGAACCTCGCAAACCCTGGAAGATGCGCGATCGGGCGCTCAGGTTCCATCGATCGGGGTTTCATACGGGAGGGATCGTGAGCGAGCCGGTCGGGGTCGCGGCGGCCAGGAGCCCGCTGCCCGCCCAGAACGTCACGGCGGCACCCTCGTCTCCCACCAGGCCCACGGGACCCACGGGGTCCGCGAAGGCTGCCGGCGGCCGGGCGGCCAAGCCCGGCAAGGCGCGGGACGCGTTCTTCGACAACGCCAAGTACCTGGCGATCGTGCTGGTCGCCATGGGGCACGCCTGGGAGCCGCTGCGCGGGGACAGCCGGGCCGCGGCCGCGCTGTACATCATGGTGTACACGTTCCACATGCCCGCGTTCATCGTGATCTCCGGGTACTTCTCGCGGTCGTTCGACGCGAGTCCGGGGCGGCTGAAGCGGCTCGTCACCGGGGTGGTCGTGCCGTACGTCGTCTTCGAAGTGGTGTACACGTTCTTCAAGCGGACGGCCGGGGACGACCCGGAGCACGCGATCAGTCTGCTCGACCCCTGGTACCTGACCTGGTTCCTGGGCGCGCTCTTCGTGTGGCGGCTCACGACGCCGCTGTGGAAGGTCATCCGCTGGCCACTGCCGGTGGCGCTCGCCATCGCCGCGCTCGCCTCCGTCTCCCCCGACATCGGTGACGATCTCGATCTGCAGCGGGTGCTGCAGTTCCTGCCGTTCTTCGTGCTCGGACTGTGCCTGAAGAAGGAGCACTTCGGTCTGGTGCGGCGCAGGGAGGCACGGATCGCGGCGGTGCCGGTGTTCGCGGCGGCGCTGCTGTTCGCGTACTGGGCCGCTCCGCGGATGAACGCGGCCTGGTTCTACCGGCGGGACAGTGCGCAGGAGCTGGCGGCGCCCGGGTGGAGCGGGGCCGTGATGACGCTGGCGATGTTCGGCTGCTCGGTCGTTCTGGTGGCCTGCTTCTTCGCGTGGGTGCCGGGGCGGAAGCTGTGGTTCACGGCGCTGGGCGCGGGGACGCTGTACGGGTATCTGCTGCACGGGTTCCTCGCGAAGGGGTCCCGCTGGGGCGACTGGTACGACGTGGCGTGGGTGCACACGCCGTGGGGCGAGATCGTCGTGACGGTGTTCGCGATGGCCGTCATCACCGTGCTGTGCACGACGCCGGTGCAGCGCACGTTCCGGTTCGTGATGGAGCCCAAGATGGAGTGGGCGTTCCGGAGAGAGCCGGTGGGCGCCGCGCGGCGGAAGTGAGCGGCGCCGTCCCGCCCCGCGTCAGGCGGAGGCGCGTTTGCGCGGGGCGGTCTTCTTCGCCGTCGTCTTCTTCGTCGTAGCCGTGCTCGTCGACTTCTTCGCGGAGGCGGCCTGTTTCTTCGGGGTGCTCGCCGTCTTCTTCGCCGTGGACTTCTTCGCCGCGGTCGACTTCTTCGCGGGCTCGCTCTTCTTCGCCGTCGTGGTCTTCTTCGCGGGGGCCCGCTTCTCGGGCGTGCGTGAGCGGCTCGCGAGGTGGGTCACCTCGGCCACGTCCTCGCCCTCGTCGCCGGAGGCGCCGCGTGCCTCCTTCGCCGCGCGGACACTGCTCTCCAGGGCCGCCATCAGGTCGATGACCTTGCCGCCGCCCTCGGCCGCGGGGGCGGACGGGGTCTCCTCGGTGCCGCCGCCGGAGGCCTTCGCCGCGATCATCTCCTCGACCGCGTCGCGGTAGTCGTCGTGGAGGGAGTCGAGGTCGACCTCGCCGAGGGTGTCCATCAGGGCGTCCGCCAGGTCGAGTTCGGCGTCGCGGACCGTGACCTGGGTGTCCGGGGCCACGTCCTCGGGGGCCCGGATCTCGTCCGGCCAGAGCAGTCCGTGCATGGCGATGACGTCGTCGACGACGCGCAGCATGCCGAGGCGCTCACGGCCGCGCAGGGCGAACTTGGCGATGGCGACCTTCTGGCTGCGCTTCAGTGCCTCGCGGAGCAGGGTGTACGGCTTGGCGGCGGGGACGCCGTTGGCCGAGAGGTAGTACGCCGTGTCCATCTGGAGCGGGTCGATCCGGTCGGCCGGCACGAAGGCGACGATCTCGATCGTGCGGGCCGTGGGGATCGGCAGCTGGGAGAGGTCGTCCTCGGTGATCGGGATGATCGACCCGTCGGCCTCCTCGTACCCCTTGCCGATCTCGGCGCCCGGGACCTCCTTCTCCTCCAGCTCGCACACCTTGCGATAGCGAATGCGGCCGCCGTCCTCCAGATGGATCTGGCGGAAGCTGATGGAGTGGTTCTCGGTGGCGTTGACCAGCTTGATGGGGATGCTGACCAGGCCGAACGAGATGGCGCCGTTCCAGATGGAGCGCACGGTGTACCTCCCGGTTCGCGCCGCCGTTTGCGAGGTTTGCCGGACAGTTGCTGATGGGGCGGATTGTCAGAGTATTACGGTATGGCGCCCATCACAGAAGTGGAGGGGCGGCGGCTGACGCTCAGCAATCTGGACAAGGTCATCTATCCCGCGTCCGGGTTCACCAAGGGCGAGCTGCTGCACTACTACGCGACCACGGCAGGCCCGCTGCTCGCGCACCTGTACAACCGGCCGGTGTCCTTCCTGCGCTATCCGGACGGGCCGGACGGGCAGCGCTTCTTCGCGAAGAACGTGCCGCCGGGCACACCCACCTGGGTGAAGACCGCGCAGGTGCCGCACTCCCAGGGGCCCGCGCGGCAGATCCTCGTCCAGGATCTCGCCTCGCTGATGTGGGCGGCGAACCTGGTCACGGAGTTCCACACGCCGCAGTGGCAGGCGGACGCGCCGGGGCGGGCGGACCGGCTGGTGTTCGACCTCGATCCGGGGGCGCCGGCGGATGTCGTGCAGTGCTGCGAGGTCGCGGTGTGGCTGCGGGAGCGGCTGGCGGCGGACGGGCTGCACGCGTACGCGAAGACCTCCGGCTCGAAGGGGCTGCATCTGCTGACGCCGCTGGAGCCGACGCCGTCCGAGCGGGTCAGCGCCTACGCGAAGGCGCTCGCGCAGGAGGCGGAGGCAGAGCTTCCGGCACTCGTCGTGCACCGGATGGCGCGCAAACTGCGGCCCGGGAAGGTGTTCGTCGACCACAGCCAGAACTCGGCCGCGAAGACGACCGCCACCCCCTACACGCTGCGGGCCCGGCCCGAGCCGACCGTGTCCGCGCCCGTCACCTGGGCGGAGGTCGAGTCCTGCACGGACGCGCGGGAGCTGGTCTTCCTGGCCGACGCCATCGCGCCCCGGCTCGAACGGTACGGGGATCTGCTCGGCCCCCTCATCAACCTCAACCGCGCGGGGCGGATCCCGTGACCGCGCGGGTCGAGGTCGCGCTCGCGCGATCCGTGGACGCGCTGCCGGGCGGGACGGACTGGGCGTTCGAGCCGAAGTTCGACGGGCACCGGATGGTGGTGATCCGGGAGGCGGAGGACGTGGTCCTCCAGGCCCGCTCGGGGCGGCTGGTGGCGCGGGCGTTCCCGGATCTCGTCGCGGCGGCGCTCGCGCTGCCCGCCGGGACCGTGCTCGACGGGGAGGTCGTCGTCTGGCACGACGGGCGCACCGACTTCGCGGCGGTGCAGCGGCGGGCGGCGGCCGCGTCGGGGGCGCGGGCCCGGGTGCTGGCGCGGGAGCTCCCGGCGTCGTACGCGGCGTTCGATCTGCTGGCGGACGGCGGCGGTGACCTGCGGCGACGGCCGTACGCAGAGCGGCGGGCGCGGCTGGTCGAGGTGCTGGGGCCGCTCGGGCCTCCGTTGCAGGCGGTGCCGTCGACGACCGACCGGGAGACGGCCCTGACCTGGTACGAGACGCTGCCCGAGCGCGGGATCGAGGGGCTGGTCGCCAAGCGGGTCGGCGATCCGTACCCGGGTGGGCGGCGGGGGTGGCTGAAGCTGCGGCACAGCGATACGCGGGACGCGGTCGTGGTCGGGTACACGGGGTCCTTGAGCGGGCCGCGCGCGCTGGTCGTCGTGCTGCCCGGGGACGGGACGCCGGTGCTGACGACTCCGTTGTCCGTGGGGCTTCGGGGGGAGGCGGGGCGGGTGTTGCCCCGGGCGGCCGGTGGGGAGGCCGTCGTCACCGCGGTGGGGGTGGGTGAGGTGGCGTACCGGGTGCTGCCGGAGGAAGGGCGTCCGGTGCTGGAGGTTCGGCAGCGGTCCACTCGGCACGGGGCGTTTTCCGCGGATGCGGTGCGGTTTCGGTGAGCGGGGCGCGGATTCGGTGGGGGGCGGTGCGGTGCGTCGCCGGGTGCGGCCCCGGTGGGGGCTGGTCGCGCAGTTCCCCGCGCCCCTGAGGCATGCGCTGCGCGCAGCCTCTCCCTGGAAGGCAGCGGCTTCGCCGCGCCTTCCCTCGCCCGAGACGGGCCCGCACCTTTCTCGGGGAAATGCGACCCGAAGGGTCTGCATTTCAGGGGCGCGGGGCTGTATCGATATGCGGCTCCGCCGCGTGGGCGCGACCAGCCCCCACCGCGGCCGCAGTCGCGGGACGGACCGGCGGACAGGGGACGGGGCGGGGCGGGTCAGAGGCGGAGCCAGGTGTGGCGGTCTCGGGCTATCGCGTGGAGGGCCTCGACGTCCGCCGGCTTCAGGAGGCCCCCGGCGCGGGACAGCGCCGAGAGGTCCGTGTCGGTCAGGAGGCGGACGTCGCGGGGCGGGGCCGGGACCTCCACGGCCGCGGGGTCGACCAGGACCAGCGCCGGGCGGACCTCGGCCGTCAGGGCGAACGTGGCGCGGGACGCGTCCGACCGGACCCGGCGCAGCAGCGGACGCGGCTCACCGCGGCCGGCCCCGACCAGCGGGTCGTCGATCCGTACCCGGCGCCTGCGGGCCGGCAGGACGTGGACGGCGAACAGGCCGCCGGGCCCGATCAGCAGGTGATGGATGCGGGCGGCGCCGGGCAGCGGCACCGAGTGCAGGACCCGCCAGCCCGCGCCGTCGAACCCGTCGAGCAGCTCCCCCACCCGCTGCTGCGCGGCCAGCGCGTGCCGGCGCGGGTCCGTGCGGAGCAGCCCGTGCGCCGGCGGATCGCGGTCGAGGTCGACGAGGAGCGCCTCGCCGGGCCGGTTCGGCGCGAGGTCGTCGTCGGGGTGGAGGCCGAGCCGGGCCAGCTCGGCGGGGGTCGGCACGGGCGGCGGGCCGACCGTGACCTGGCCCGTGACGAACGGGCCGAGCGCGGCGAGCACCGCCTCGCGGACCGTCTCGTCGGACCCCAGCAGCGTGACCCGGGCCGCGTCCCTGTCGTACCAGGCGACGTCGCGCCCGTCCTCCCCGATGACATGGAGCCGCTCCTGGCCGTGCCGCCAGGTCGGTACGACGCGCATTCCGCTCATACCCATACCCATCACCCCCTGACCATGGGAGCAGCAAGGCTGCCGCACTGCAAGAAGGCGACCGCGCGCCTTCATCGCATCGGGCGGAGAGCGCGGGCTCACTGTTACACGGCCGCCGAGCTGTCGTGACGGTCGGCTTCTACGGTTTGGGTGTTCGCTCAATTTGCAAGGAAATGACCCGCCGGACCTACGGAGTTCCCTCATGCGTCCCGCCCTGTTGCGCCGCGCCGCCCTCACCGTCGTCACCGGCGGCGTGCTGCTCGCGCCCGCAGGCGTGGCCGTCGCGCAGACGCCGGCGACGGCGCACGAGGAGCCGTCCGCCACCGAGCAGCCCGTGGAGGGGCCCAACCCGTACTTCGTGCTCGCGGGCGGTGCCATGACGGCGGCCGGGGCCGGCGGGCTCGTGTACGCCTCGGTGCGGCGCGGACGCAGTGACCAGTGACCGCCGCCGGTCCCCGAGGTGCGGAGCCTGCTCCGGGTGAATAGAAAGGACTTCCGCCCCCATAGGATCCGAAGCGGTCCGAAGGACGGGCCGGCCATCGTGAGGACACAGGCAGGAGTGCAGTGACGTCCAGGCGCCTCGGCAGCGCTGCCCGCACCGTGCCCGGGGCCGTGCTGTTCCTGATCGGCGCGGCCGCCCTGACCGGCTGCGGGAGCGCGGGCGGTCTGGAGAGCGCGGGGCCGACCCCGACGGCGGTGGGCCCGCGGACCCTGTGGCCGAAGCTGCCGCCCGCGACCCGCCCCGCCGACGACTACGGCGCGGGCGAGACCGCCGTCGTCAAGGGGATCGACGTGCCCGGTGGCGACCTGCGGAAGGTGGACCCGCTGGCGGTCGTGCGCGCCCGCATGCACGCGGACCGCAAGGACTACGCCGACGTCGTAGACCGGCTCGACGCGTGCGCGACCGCCGGGCCCCACGGATCCGGCACGTCCGGCACGACCGGCACGACCGACTGCCCGGTGCTCAGGGCGTACTACCCGGACCTGACGGGCGACGGGAAGCCGGATCTGCTGGTCGCGGTGCGCGCCCCGAAGCGCCAGCTCTACACGCAGGTCTACGTGTACCGCGAGGGCCGGCTGACGCAGATCATGGACGACAAGGACGCGGTCATCAACGTGCAGCTGGCCGGCCGCATCCTCGTGGTCCGGGCCGCCGCCGACCTGCCGGGGTACGAGTACCGCACCTCCTGGTCGTACGACAGCCATCAGAAGGCGATGCTGCCGACCCGGGACGAGATCATCCGCACCGGCCCGCCCGGCACGCCGACGGCCACGCCCTCGGGGACGCCCTCCGCCGCCCCGTCTCCGTACCCGAGCCGCTCATGAGGCGCCGCCGGCTGCGGCCGCCCGCCTGGACCGCCTCGCTGACCTGGAAGGCGGCGGCGTTCATCACCGTGATGTGCTGCGCGCTGGCCGCGCTGCTCGGCGTCCTCGTGCATGTCTCCGTGACGGACCAGACGGTGAGCCAGGCCCGTGACCGCGCCCTGTCGCTCCTGGACGACGCGGCGCGGCGCTACGAGTCGGGCGGCCGGCTGCCGCCCGGCGCGGGCGTGGACCCGGCGGAGCTGCCGGACGCGCTGCACGATCTCGCCGCGCGGGGTGAGCGCGGCACGATGATCGGCGACCACGACGCGGCGCCGACGATGTGGGCGGCTGGGCCGGCCTCCGGCGGGCGGGCCCTGGCGGTGCGGATCGACTACGCGCAGGGCGCCCGCACCATCGACGGCCTCGACAACGCGATCCTGGGTTCCTCGGTGCTGGCGATCGGCGCGACGCTGCTCGTCGGCGCGTTCGCGGTGACCCGCGTGACGAGGCGGCTGCACACGACGGCCCGGGTCGCCCGCAAGATCAGCGCCGGGGACCTGGACGCGCGGGTCGGCGATCCGCGTACGAAGGACCCCGCACGGCATCAGGACGAGGTGACCGCCGTCGCGGTCGCGCTCGACAGTATGGCCGCGTCGCTCCAGGGCCGGATCCTCACCGAGCAGCGGTTCACGGCGGACGTGGCGCACGAGCTGCGGACGCCGCTGACCGGGCTGCACGCGGCGGCGGAGCTGCTGCCGCCGGGCCGCCCGACCGAGCTGGTGCGCGACCGGGTGGCGGCGCTGCGCACGCTCACCGAGGACCTGTTGGAGATCTCCCGGCTTGACGCGCGCAGCGAGCGCGTGGACCTGGACGAGACCTGGCTGGAGCCGGTGGTCGAGCGGGTGGTGCGCTTCGCGGGCGCCGAGACGGCGGTGACCGTCGTCGGTGACGTGTGCGTGGTGACGGACCGGCGCCGGCTCGAGCGCGTGCTCGGCAACCTGGTGGCCAACGCGCACCGGCACGGCGGCCCGCCGGTCGAGCTGACGGTGGACGGGCCGGTCATCACGGTCCGGGACCACGGGGCGGGCTATCCGGACTATCTGCTGGAGCACGGCCCGCAGCGGTTCCGCACCGAGGGCGGGGCGCGCGGCCACGGTCTCGGCCTGACGATCGCCCTCGGCCAGGCCGAAGTCCTGGGCGCCCGCCTGCGGTTCACGAACGCGCGGGACGGCGGGGCGGTGGCGACGCTGACCCTCCCGTACGAGGAGCCGGCCGTACGGCCCGGATAGGAACTCGGCCGTACGGGTGCTCACCCCGGCGGCGGCGGTCGCCGTGCGCGCGGGAGGCGGTGCGGCTTGGCTGGGCGGTGGGGAGCTTTCCGGCTCCGCTTCACGACCGTCCCAGGAGGAGACCTCATGGCTCGCATGTCCGTACGGACCGTCAGCACCCGCATCGGCATAGCCGTCGCCGCCGTCGCGACGCTCGCCGCGACCGCGTCGCCCGCCCTGGCGGACGGCGACTGGGGCAGTGGCGGTGGCGGTAGCAATAGCGGTAGCGGTAGCGGCGAATGGGGCGGTGGCGGCGGTGGCCACCACGCGCCCGTCTACAAGGGCCGGGTCACGGCCAGGTCCGGGCTCCTGCTGCGCGACGCCCCCACCCGGGGCTCCCGCGTGGTCCGCGTGGAGCCGTACAACGCGATCGTCCCCATCTTCTGCAAGACGGGCGGCGACAACGTCGAGGGCAACCACCTCTGGTACCTGCTGACCGACGGCACGTGGGCCTGGGGCTCGGCGAAGTACATCGACAACATCGGGCGGGCGCCCCGCTGGTGCTGACATAACCGGATATCCGGCACTTGCTTGCTACGTTCCCGGTATGACCGCACCCACGGGTACACCGGGCTCACCGGGAACGAAGGCTCCCCCCTCGGTGCCCGCCGTGCGCGTCCCCGGACGCCGGGGCACCGAACTCGCCCTGCTGGTCCTGGCGGTGCTGCTCAGCGTCTACGGCTACTGCGCCGTGGGCCTCGCCAGGAGCGACGCGGTCCCGCCCGGCGCCGCCGGTTACGGCGCCGGGCTCGGCGTGCTCGCACTCCTCGCGCACATCGCGGTCCGGCTGCGCGCCCCGTACGCCGATCCGCTGCTGCTGCCGATCGGGGTGCTCCTCAACGGGCTGGGTCTGGTGCTGATCTACCGCCTCGACCTGGAGACCCCGCGCGACGAGGCCGCCCCCACCCAGCTGGTGTGGTCGACGATCGGCGTCGCCCTCTTCATCGTCTTCGTGATGCTGCTGCGCGACCACCGGGTGCTCCAGCGGTACGCGTACCTGTCGGTGGCGGCGGCGCTCGCCCTGATGATCCTGCCGGGCTTCTTCCCCGCGGTGAACGGCGCCCGCATCTGGATCCGGATCGGTGAATTCTCCATCCAGCCGGGCGAGTTCGCGAAGGTGCTCCTCGCGATCTTCTTCGCCAGTTACCTCGCGGCGAACGGCCACGCGCTCACCCACACCGGCCGCCGGATCTGGAAGCTCCAGCTCCCCACGATGCGGGTGTTCGCGCCGATCCTCGCGATCTGGCTGCTCAGCGTCGGCGTCCTGATCCTGGAGACGGACCTCGGTACCTCGCTGCTCTTCTTCGGCCTGTTCATCGTGATGCTCTACGTGGCGACGGGCCGGGCGAGCTGGATCGCGATCGGACTGCTCCTCGCCGCGGCGGGCGCCTTCGTCGTCGCCTCCTTCGAGCCGCATGTGCACGGCCGCGTCGAGATCTGGCTGCATCCGTTCGCCTCGATCGCGGCGGGCGACGGGCCGGGGCAGCTCGCGCAGTCGCTGTTCGCGTTCGCCGCGGGCGGGATGCTCGGCACCGGACTCGGGCTCGGGCACTCGATCCTGATCGGCTTCGCCGCGAAGTCCGACTTCATCCTGGCGACGGCCGGCGAGGAACTGGGTCTGGTCGGGCTGACGGCGATCTACCTGCTCTACGCGCTGCTCGTGGAGCGGGGCCTGCGGGCCGGACTCGAACTGCGCGAGCCGTTCGGCCGGCTGCTCGCGACGGGGCTCGCCTCGATCGTGGCGCTGCAGGTCTTCGTGATCGCGGGCGGGGTGACGGGCCTGATCCCGCTGACCGGTATGGCGATGCCGTTCCTCGCGCAGGGCGGTTCGTCCGTCGTCACGAACTGGGTCATCGTCGCGATCCTCGTGCGGATCAGCGACTCGGCCCGCAGAGCGCTGCCCGCCGTCGGGCCGGGGGCCGGGCGGTGACCCGGTACATCCGCCGCGCCGCGGTCTTCTGCCTGATCCTGCTGGTGGCGCTGCTGGTCAACTCCACCCGCGTCCAGGTCTTCCAGTCCGGCTCCCTCGACGCGAACCCGGCCAACCGACGCGGCAGCATCGCGCAGTACGGGCAGCCGCGCGGCGACATCCTCGTGCAGGGCCATCCGGTCACCGGCGCCAGGGACAGCAAGCAGGCGCTGCGGTACGAGCGCACGTACAAGGACGGGCCGCTGTACTCCCCCGTCACCGGGTACGCCTCGCAGACGTACGGCTCCTCGTTCCTGGAAGGCTCGGAGGACGGCCTCCTGTCGGGTACGGATCCGCTGCTCTCCCCGTTCCCCTTCTGGCCGGAGCTGTCGCGGTCCCGGGAGCCGGGCGGGGACGTGGCGACGACGCTGAACGCGGGGGCGCAGGAGGCGGCGTACGCGGGGCTCGGCGGGAAGAAGGGGGCGGTCGCGGCCATCGAACCGGCGACGGGGCGGATCCTCGCGCTGGTCACGGCGCCCTCGTACGACCCCGGTGACTTCGCGGGCACGGGGACGGCGGCGGAGCGGGCGTGGCGGCGGCTGAACGCGGATCCGGAGCGGCCGATGCTCAACCGGGCGATCCGGGAGACGTATCCGCCCGGTTCGACGTTCAAGGTCGTCACGGCGGCGGCGGCGCTGGAGCACGAGGTGGTGGACGGGATCGGCACACCGACCCGGACGCCGGTGCCGTACACACTGCCCGGGACCAGGACCCGGCTCGGCAACGAGTCGGCTTCCGCCGCCTGCGAGGACGCGACGCTCGAGGACGCGCTGCGCATCTCGTGCAACACGGTGTTCGCGAGGCTGGGGGTCGCCGTGGGCCTGGACGACATGGTGGAGACGGCGCGGGCCTTCGGCTTCAACGACCCCGGCGTGCACGTCCCGATGATCGTGTCCCGCTCCAACTTCGACACCGACATGAACCAGTCGCAGCTGGCGCTGTCCTCGATCGGGCAGTTCAACACGCGGGCGACGCCGTTGCAGATGGCGATGGTGGCGGCGGCGGTCGCGAACGGGGGGACGGTGATGGCGCCGCATCTCGTCGACCGTACGACGACGGGCGGCGGCACCGCGATCTCCACCACGGGCAGCCGTACGTACCGCCAGGCCATGTCGCCCTACACGGCGTCGCAGCTCCAGAAGATGATGGTCGACGTCGTCGAGGACGGCACGGGTACGAACGCGCGGATCCCCGGGGCGACGGTGGGCGGCAAGACGGGCACGGCCCAGAACGGCGTCAACAACGAGGGCACGCCGTACGCCTGGTTCATCTCCTACGCCCAGTCGGCCCGGGCCGCGCAGCCGGAGGTCGCGGTGGCGGTGGTGGTGGAGGACGCGGAGGCGAACCGGGCGGACGTGAGCGGCGGCGGGAACGCGGCGCCCATCGCCCGCGCGGTCATGGAAGCGGTGCTCCGCTCGGCGGGGGGTTGAGGGTCCCGGGGTCGTCCCGGCAGGTCAGAGGCGCTGACGGAGCTCGGTGCGGACCTTCGCGGCGGTCGCCGCCGCAGCGGCCAGGTCCACGTCCTCGGGGTCCTTCGACATCGACTCCGTGTCGACCTCGCCGATGGACGCGCCGGTGTTGCCGTCCACCCACCCGCACATCGGCATGGTCAGCTGTCCCGCCCCACTGGACTGGGTGAGCACCTCGCAGGTGATGGTGACGTCGCTGCCGGCGGGGTGGAAGTCACGGGGTTCGACGGCGACCTCGGCGTTCTCCGCCTCGCCGCCGCCCTTCATCATGTTGTCCCGCGCCTGGTCGGTGTTCTTGAACCGCCCGTACATGCCGGACACGACGAGCACGCCCTTGGACGCGTCGCCGCCGAGCGTGTACTGCCCGACGACGGCCTTGGTGTCGCGCGCGTCCCAGGAGTCGTCGGCCTCCTTCTCCAGCGCCTGGCCCTTCTCCTCGGACATGTCCTGCGCGAGCTCGTACTTCCCGTCGAGCACGGTCTGCGGGAGCGTCAGCTTGTACTCGGCCTCGGGGAAGCCGCCCCCGACCCGGGAACCGATGTACGCGAGCGTGCCGATGCCGACGATCCCGAGGGCCACGACTCCGGCGACGATGCCGAGGATCAGGCCCGTGCGCTTCTTCGGGGGCGGCGGGGCGCCGAAGGGGGCGGGGTAGGGGGTTCCCGGCTGCTGCGGGAACCCCGGGTACGCCTGCGGCTGACCGTACGGCTGCTGACCGTAGGGCTGCTGACCGTACGGCGGTTGCTGCCCGTACGGCGGTTGCGGCTGCGGCGGCGGGCCGTACGGGTTCGGCTGCTGGGGCTGGGGCGGAGGTGGCGTGGACACGATCGAGACGCTACTGCATGCCACCGACACCCCGTGCCGCCCGACCAGCCCTTCGACCGGTCCTCAGCTCTCGCCGGCCCGGATCGCCGCCTCGACCTCCTCCACGCGCCCCCGCTCCTCCTCCGCGAACCGCTCCGCGTCCAGCTTCTCCGCGACCTCCTCGTCCTGGGCCATGAGCTGGTCCAGGTTCGAGTCGCCGAGTTCGAAGACGCCGAGGTCCACGTAGGCCTCCTGGAGCCGCTTGCCCCACAGGCCGATGTCCTTCACGCAGGGCACGATCCGGGAGAAGAGCAACTGCCGGAACAGGGCCAGGAACTCGGACTGCTCGGTGTACTCCTCGGCCTGCGCCCGGGGGATGCCGAAGTCCTCCAGGACCTCGACGCCGCGCAGCCGGTCGCGCATCAGGTAGCAGCCCTCGATGACGAAGTCCTCGCGTTCGCGCAGTTCGGCGTCGGTCAGCTGCTGGTAGTAGTCACGGAGCGCCATCCGCCCGAACGCGACATGACGGGCCTCGTCCTGCATCACGTAGGCGAGGATCTGCTTCGGGAGCGGCTTGTCCGTGGTGTCGCGGATCATGCCGAACGCGGCGAGCGCGAGGCCCTCGATGAGCACCTGCATGCCCAGGTAGGGCATGTCCCAGCGGGAGTCGCGCAGGGTGTCGCCGAGCAGTGCCTGGAGGTTGTCGTCGATCGGGTAGAGCATCCCGATCTTCTCGTGGAGGAAGCGCCCGTAGATCTCCGCGTGCCGCGCCTCGTCCATGGTCTGGGTCGCGGAGTAGAACTTGGCGTCGAGGTCGGGCACGGACTCGACGATGCGCGCCGCGCACACCATCGCGCCCTGCTCCCCGTGCAGGAACTGGCTGAACTGCCAGGACGCGTAGTGCTTGCGCAGCTCCCCCCGGTCCCGCTCGGTCATCTTCGCCCAGTGGGGCGTGCCGTACAGGGACATCGCCTCGTCCGGGGTGCCGAGGGGGTCGCAGGGGTCGACCTCCAGGTCCCAGTCGATGCGTTTGGCGCCGTCCCACTGCTTGTCCTTGCCCTTCTGGTACAAGGCGAGCAGCCGGTCGCGTCCGTCGTCGTATTCCCAGCTGAAGCGGGCCGAACTGGCCGACGGTACTTGCCAGTTGAGGTCGCTCGGGGCCCTGGTGTAGAGCTCGTGCGTCGACATACCGGCAGGTTCACACGCTGTTGGACGCGGGGTCAACAAGTCGTGCGCAAACCATTGACGGCCTTGCTGACAAGGCATCTCATAAGAGTGAACTCGCCCCCAGGGATGCGGAGTCAGGGATGACGACCACGACACCGGCCGACGACGCGGCGCTGGAAGGGCTGCGGGACGCGCTCGGCCTGCTCAGGAGCCGTGAGCGGGTGGCCGAGCGGCTGCTGGAGTCCTCCGCGAAGCACTCCTTCGATCCGGACGTGGAGCTGGACTGGGACGCGCCCTTCGAGGAGGGCAAGTGGTTCTGGCCGCCGGAGCTCGTGTCGCTGTACGGCACCCCCCTGTGGAAGCGGATGAGCGAGGAGCAGCGGATCGCGCTGTCCCGGCACGAGGCGGCGGCGCTCGCCTCGCTCGGCATCTGGTTCGAGCTGATCCTCATGCAGCTGCTGGTCCGGCACGTCTACGACAAGGCGGCGACGAGCGCGCACGTGCGGTACGCGCTGACCGAGATCGAGGACGAGTGCCGGCACTCGAAGATGTTCGCCCGGCTCATCACGCGCGGCGGCACCCCGCACTATCCGGTGGCGCCCGTCCACCACCACCTGGGCCGCCTGTTCAAGACGGTGTCGACGACGCCCGGCTCGTTCACCGCGACGCTGCTCGGCGAGGAGATCCTGGACTGGATGCAGCGCCTGACGTTCCCGGACGAGCGGGTGCAGACCCTGATCCGCGGGGTCACCCGCATCCATGTCGTCGAGGAGGCCCGGCACGTGCGGTACGCGCGTGAGGAGCTGCGGCGCCAGATGGTGACGGCCCCGCGCTGGTCGCGCGAGTTCACCCGGCTCACCTCCGGGGAGTTCGCCCGCGTCTTCTCCATCGCCTTCATCAACCCGGAGGTCTACACGAACGTGGGCCTGGACCGGCGGCGCGCCCTGGCCGAGGTCAAGGCCAGCGGGCACCGCCGCGAGGTCATGCAGACCGGCGCCCGGCGGCTCACCGACTTCCTGGAGGACCTCGGCGTGCTGCGCGGTGTCGGGCGTCAACTGTGGCGCTCCTCCGGGCTGCTGGCCTGAGGACGGACCGGGACATGCCGGTTACTCTTCGCACCATGACCTCGGCAACCGGTACGCCCGCCTACAGACGGCTCAGCGTCGAGGAGCGGCGCGCGCAGCTGCTGGAGGCGGCGCTGTCCCTGTTCGCGCACCGGGCCCCCGAGGAGGTCTCGCTCGACGACGTGGCGGAGGCCGCCGGGGTCTCCCGGCCGCTCGTCTACCGCTACTTCCCGGGCGGCAAGCAGCAGTTGTACGAGGCGGCGCTGCGTACGGCGGCGGACGCGCTCGAGCAGTGTTTCGCCGAGCCGCCCGAGGGCCCGCTCACCACGCGTCTGGCCCGCGCCCTGGACCGCTATCTGGCCTTCGTCGACGAGCACGACATGGGCTTCGCCGCGCTGCTCCAGGGCGGCAGCGTCGTCGAGACGTCCCGGACGACGGCGATCGTGGACGGCGTGCGCCGCGCGGCCGCCGCCCACATCCTGGCCCATCTGTCCGCCACCGGACCGGGCCCGCGTCTGCGCATGACGGTCCGCATGTGGATCACCTCCGTCGAGGCGGCCTCCCTGATCTGGCTGGACGAGGACAAGCAGCCACCCCTGAACGACCTCCGCGACGGCCTCGTCGACCAGTTCCTGGCGATCCTGACCGCGGCGGCGACCCGCGACCCCGAAACCGCGGAAGCCGTACGCCGGGCCCTGACGCTGGAGCCCCCGGACGGGCCGGTCGCGGGGTTGGTGCGGCGGGTGCTGGGCCTGACGGACGAGGGCGCACATTTGCAGTGACCGCTGCGGGCGGCAGAAGACACCTAGATCACGCCTCGCCGACTACGCCGAGATGAGCGGGCCGGCCGATCCGGCGCCATCAGCCGACGCGGCCGGAGAGCCGGCGCAGGGCGTCGGTGAACCGGCGGCGGTGCCCGCCCAGGAAGAACCCGCACCGCCGGAAGCTCCCGCGGCGCAGAACGACGTTCCCGGCGCCGCCGCGCTCGACGACCCGGAAGTGGTGGCCCGGAAGCGGGAGTTCGCCCGTCTCCTGGGCGAGTTCCGGCGTACCGCCGTGCTGGTGCCGCTGAGCGACGAGCCGGGCCCGGAGGAGGAGCGCGGGCTGCTGACCGCGGACTTCAACGGCATCCGTTTCGTCCTGGCCTTCTCCGACGAACAGGCTGGGTGCGAGGCTGCTCGACGTGGCCGTACCGGCCGCCGGTGTGCCGTGCGGGGTGGCGCTCGACTGCGCGGACGGCGTGGACGGGATGGTGTTCCCGCCCGTGCGGGGCATCGTGCCCGACGAACTCACGCAGGGGCGGAGCTGGGTGTCGATCTACGGAGGACCGAAATGACATTCCGTACCCATGAGGAACTCGACGTGACGGTCGTCGGGGCGGCCCCCGTCGGGTCCCGCGTGGACGCACAGGGTTCGCCCGGATTCATCGATCAGGTGAAACACCCGTCGTGGCGCGACCCGAATGTGGCCCCGCCGCAGGTCGGGGACACGCTGCACGTCGTGGTCCTGGACCCCGACCGCGATCCGCCACGCTTCAGCGCCCTCCAAGTCGACATCGACATCGCACGCCGCCTGCGTGACACGCCATGAGTCCGAAGGATCCGGCGCTCCCCGAGGCTCTGAACCGCATCGAGGAGCAACTCGGACAACAACTCCCGTCAGCACTGCGGGAGCTGCTGCTGGAGACGGACGGCATCGAGGACGACTACGGCACCGAGTACGTATGGAGCGCCAAGCGAATCCTCGAGGACAACGCGTCGTTCCGGTCGCAGGCGGATTTCCGTGATCTGTACATGCCGTTCGACGCCCTGATGTTCTTCGGCGACAACGGCGGCGGTGATCAGTTCGCCTTCGTCCGCACCCCCGAGCGGGACGACGTCTTCGTCTGGGACCACGAGACCGACAGCCGCACGTGGGTCGCGCCCTCGCTGGACCGCTATCTCCGCAGCGCCCTGGAGAGCGACGGCGAGGACTGGTACCGGAATGATTGAGACGACCGGACTGATCGCCGCGACAGAAGGGTGACCCGCACGTGCCCAGCCCTCACCTCTCCGTACGCAACAGCGACCTCCTCGCCCCGCTCTACGGCACCGCCCCGCTCCCCCTGGCCTCCCTCCGCCTCCGCTCCGTGCACCTCGACTGGCGCGGGCCCACCCTGACGCTGCGGCTCGATCTGCCCGCGCCTCCCCTGCCTTTGCCGGAGGAGTGGGCGGCCGCCGGGGTCGACAGCGTGCAGGGGCAGTTGCAGTTCCTCGCGGTGGAGGAGCTGGAGATGGACGGGTGGGATCCGCCGGTCCTCGCGTCGTTCGCGCTGACGGAGCTCGGTGGCGGCGAGCACCGGATGCGGGTCGAGGTCTCGGACCGTGAGGGCCGCTCCCTTCTACGGTTCACCAGTCACACTGACGTGCTGGCCGGGCACCTCAGCGGGTTCCGGGCCGGGCCCGGCGGGGCGGACGACGGACCGCATCTCTTCCGCAGTGCCGTCGACGCGAAGCGTCATTCCACCGTCCCCGACCCCAGCGAGAAGACCTTCTATGAACGGCTCTGAGGCCGACGGCTTCCGGGAGCTGATGGATGGCAGCGACCTGTTCTACGTTCACCTCGACGAGCGGGAGCGCTCCGTCACCCTCGGTTTCGCCCGCGAGCGCGGGAGCGAGGGTTTCGAGTTCTTTCTGCGGTTCCCTGAGGCGCGGGACGTACGGGTGCGCGGCTGGGAGCATCCGGGCAGGAAGGCCGTCCGGGTCACGGGTGGCGGCGGAGAGGACGGAGAGGACGGCGTCTGGGTCGTCGTGGCGTCCGAGGGGTCGTTGCTGAGATTCCGGGCGGCGGGCGTCGCCGTGGCCCGTACGCGTACCTTTCCCGTCTGGCCGAGCCGTTGATCCCGGGGCCGAGGTCCACCCGTATCGGCTGTGACGGGAGAGACTGGGGCCGTGAAGAGTGAAGAGATCCCCTTTGTCGGGGGGCCGCTCGATGGGCGGACGCTGGCTGTGATGGTGACCGCTACCGGGAATCCGCCCAAGGTGTACAAGGTGCCGGTCCCCCAGGAGGAGGGCGGGCAGACCGTGCTCGTGTATGTGCGGGAGCCCGTGCCGAGTGGGAAGGCCGTGCAGCTCGTGACGCGGTGGCGGTACGTGTTCGCGCCGGACGGGAAGGCCGGGCGGGAGATCCGGTGGCCGTGGTCCAAGAGGAAGGGCGCCGAGTAAAGGCGGCTCGCCGGGCGGGACCTGTACGGGTGGCGGGGTTGGGCCGGGTCGCTCAGCTCCGCGCGCCGGTCGTACGACGGTCTGCTGGTGTTCACGGTGCGGGGCACAGGGGCTGGCCCGCACCGGAGGTGATGAGGTGTCAGGCAGGCTGGTGCGGTGGGTGTGCACGGCGGCCGTGGCGGGGGCGGTGCTCCAGCCGGCTTCCGCGGGCGCGGCGCCCGGTCCGGACTCCGGGCAGGAGCGGCCGGTGGCCGAGCTGCTGACGGATCTTCAGGGGCTGTACCGGAAGGCCGAGCAGGCCACCGAGGTGTACAACGCCACCGAGGAGAAGCTGAAGGAGCGGAAGAAGGCCGCCGACAAGCTCGGCGAAGAACTGGCCCGGGCCCGGGGGGACCTCAGCCGCAGCCGGGTCGCGGCCGGGCGGATGGCGCGGGAGCAGTACCAGGGCAGCAGTGACATCTCCCCGTACGTGACCCTGCTGCTGGCCCGCGATCCGCAGCACGCCCTCGATCAGGGGCATGTGCTGCGGCGCGCGGCGAAGGAGCAGCAGGCCGCGATCGCCCGGCTGGTGGGGCGGGAGAAGAAGACGGACGGGCTCGCCACCACCGCCCGGGCCGCGCTCGACCGGCAGTTGCAGCTCACGGAGAGGAAGCGGAAGGAGCGGGACGCCGTTCAGGGGCGGCTCAAGGAGGTCGAGGAGCTGCTCGCCTCGCTCAGCACCGATCAACTCGCCGAGCTGGCGCGGCTGGAGAAGAAGGGGACGGCGGACGCGCAGCGGGAGTTCGTGGCGTCCGGGGCGCTGAGCTCGGCTCCGCGCTCGCCCTCGAAGGCCGGTGACGCGGCCCTGTCGTACGCGGTCGAGCAGATCGGGAAGCCGTACGTGTGGGGCGCGGAGGGGCCGGACTCCTTCGACTGCTCGGGGCTCACCTCGCAGGCGTGGGAGCACGCGGGGCGGACCATCCCGCGGACCTCGCAGGAGCAGTGGGCCCAGCTGCGCCGGGTGCCGATCGGGGAGCTGCGGCCCGGGGACCTCGTCGTGTACTTCCCCGAGGCCACGCACGTCGCGATGTACCTCGGCGACGGGATGGTGGTGCAGGCGCCGCGCCCCGGGGCGAAGGTCAAGGTGTCCCCGATCGCGGCGAACCCCGTCCTCGGCGCGGTCCGGCCGGACCCCGGCGCGGACCCGATGCCCGGCTACAAGGCCCCCGCTCTGCCGGAGGGAGCGACGGACGGCGACGACACCGGGTACTCCGACCCGGGCGCGCCGCCGTCCACCACCGAATAGAGAGAGGGGCTACTGCGTCAGCGACGCGAGGTACGCCTCGGTCTTGGCCGGCTCGTAGAAGAAGTTCTCGAAGTCGGCCGGGTCGTTGAACCCGTTGGCGAAGCGGTCCGCGGCGGGCTGGAGCTGGCCGGCGGCGCCGAGCAGGTTCAGCACGTGCTCCGGCGGGGCCTGCAGCATCGCGTTCGTCCACTTGGTGACGTGCTGCGCGGTGTCCCAGTAGCGGTCGAAGGCGGACTGCATCCAGTCCTCGTCGAACGGCTTGTCACCGTGCTCGACGATGGCGGAGAGGTACGCGGCGGCGCACTTGGAGGCCGAGTTGGAGCCCTGGCCGGTGATCGGGTCGTTGGCGACGACCACGTCGGCGACACCGAGGACGGCGCCGCCCGAGGGGAGCCGGCCGATGGGGTTGCGGACGGTCGGCGCGTAGCGGCCGGCGAGCGTGCCGTTGGCGTCGGTCAGCTCGACCTTCGTGGCGCGGGCGTACTCCCACGGCAGGAACTTCTCCATCAGCTCCAGCGTGAGCGCGAGGTGCTCCGAGGGGTCCTTGACACCCTTGAACGCGTCCACGGGGCCGCCGGGGATGCCCTCCCAGAACAGGATGTCGGCGCGGCCCGAGGTGGTGAGGGTCGGCATGACGAACATCTCGCCGACACCGGGCACGATGTTGCAGCGGACCGCGTCGAACTCGGGGTGCTCGGGGCGCGGGCCGAGACCGTGCACGTAGGAGACGGCGAGGGCGCGCTGCGGCTCCGTGTACGGGGAGCGGGAGGCGTCGCGGCCGAACATGGAGACGAGCTCGCCCTTGCCCGCCGAGACCAGCACCAGGTCGTAGGTGCGGGCGAAGTAGTCGAGGTCGGAGACGGCCGCGCCGTGGATGACGAGCTGGCCGCCGCGCTGGGCGAAGGTCTCCATCCAGCCGGCCATCTTCACGCGCTGGTCGACGGACTGCGCGTAGCCGTCGAGCTTGCCGACCCAGTCGATGGCCCGCTGGGTGGGGCCCGGGTCGTGCGAGCCGGGGGCGGCGACGGAGACGCCGAGGCCCTCGATCTTCGGGGCCTGCGACTCCCAGAAGTTGAGCTGCAGGTCACGCTCGTGCTGGAGCGAGGTGTGGAACATGCACTGCGTCGACATGACCCGGCCGGAGCGGATCTCGTCGGCGGTGCGGTTGGACATCAGAGTGACCTCGTACCCGTGGGACTGGAGGCCCAGGGCGAGCTGGAGACCGGACTGGCCGGCTCCGACGACGAGTATCTTCCGCGACATATCGACTGCCTCTAACTTGCTTACTGATGATGAAGGGGTGTGACCCGGCGGGGTCTACGCGGGGGTGGCGTCGAGCGCGTGGCCGACCAGCGAGAGCAGCGTCTCGATCACGGATATGCGGCGGCGTGCGTCCATGACCAGGACGGGGACGTGCGGCGGCACGGTGAGCGCCTCGCGCACGTCGTCCGGCTCGAACTCCTCGGACCCGTCGAAGTGGTTGACCGCGACGACGTAGGGCAGCCCGCAGCTCTCGAAGTAGTCGAGGGCCGGGAAGCAGTCGGACAGCCGGCGGGTGTCGGCCAGGACGACGGCGCCGATCGCGCCGCGCACCAGGTCGTCCCACATGAACCAGAACCGCTGCTGGCCCGGCGTGCCGAACAGGTACAGGACCAGGTCGTCGTCGAGCGTGATGCGGCCGAAGTCCATGGCGACGGTCGTGGTGGCCTTCTCGGGGGTCGCGGACAGATCGTCCGTGTCCTCGCTGGCCCGGGTCATCAGCGCCTCCGTCTGGAGGGGCTGGATCTCCGACACGGCGGTCACCAGGGTGGTCTTGCCGACGCCGAACCCGCCCGCCACGACGATCTTCGTGGCGATCGGGGCCCGGCTCCTGTCGGTCTGCCAGGCCTGCAACTGCTCCTCGTCCTCGAGGAGTTCGGTGACGTCAGAGACGACGGAGTCCACTCAGCACCCTTTCGAGCAGCGCGCGGTCCGGCTGTCCCGGGCCGTGACCGGTTCCGTACACACGGATCTTTCCCTGGTCGGCGAGGTCGCTCAGAAGGACGCGGACCACACCGAGGGGCATCTTGAGGAGCGCCGCGATCTCGGCGACCGTGCGCATGCGACGGCACAGCTCCACGATGGCCCGCATCTCCGGCATGACGCCCGCGAGCGTGCCTTTCCCTATTTCGAGGCGCTCGTCGGGCGCTTCGAGGGCCGCCACGAACGTCTCGACGAGCAGCACGTGCCCGAAGCGGGTCCGGCCGCCGGTCAGGGAGTAGGGGCGGACGCGGGCGGCCTTGCGGTCGGACCCGCGTACGGGGAGTTTGCCGGTACTCGTACTGCCGGGTGTCATCGGGTGCTCTCCATCGACTGGCGCAGTTCGCTGCGGAGTTCGGGGGTGAGGACGTGCCCGGCACGGCCGACGAAGAGCGCCATGTGGTACGCGACGACGCTCATGTCGCAGTCCGGGGTGGCGTGCACGCCGAGCAGAGAACCGTCGCTGATGGACATGACGAAGAGGGAACCCTCCTCCATGGCCACCATCGTCTGCTTGACGCCCCCGCCGTCCATCAGCTTGGCGGCGCCGATGGTGAGGCTGCCGATGCCGGACACGATCGTGGCCAGGTCGGCGCTGGAACCCTTCGGGCCGCCGCTGTGGTCCGCGGGACCCTCGGCGTTGTGCCCCGGGTCGGAGGAGAGCAGGAGCAGCCCGTCGGACGAGACGACCGCGACGGAGAACAGCCCAGGCACCTCCTCGACCAGATTGGTCAGCAGCCAGTGCAGATTGCGCGCTGCGCTGCTGAGTGCGCTGGATACAGGGGTGGGCGCAGTCAACTGCTTGCCTCCTCGGCGGTGTCCCCCTTGGTTTCTCCGATACGTTCTTCGATCTCGGCCGCGACGTCCTTGCGGCCTTCCTGCGCCCCCCGGTGGAATCCGCCGAGCCGGCGGCGCAGCGCGTCCGCGTCCACGGAGCCGGTGCGCGGCTTCGCGGCGGGCGCCTGGGCGGCGGCCTTCGGGGTGCGCTTGGGCAGGCCCTTGTCCGTGAGGCGCTGGTGCGCCGGGGCGGACTCGGGGGTGCGCTGCGGGGGCACCTCGGCGGTGGCCGGCTCGGGAGCGTGGTCGGGCTCCGGCCGGGTCTGGATCTCGTGCGCGGCTTCGAGCTCGGGCTCGGGCTCGGGGAGCGTGCTGATCGTGGTCAGCGTCCCGGTGGTGGTCGTGGTCTCGTCCGGGGTGCGCTGGTGCGCGTCGGGCTCGCCGGCGGTGACGGGCGCGGCCGCGGGAGCCGGTATCGGTGCCATGAGCTCCATCGTGGTCTCGGCCGGACGCTCCACGGGGATCTCGTGTGCGGCCTCGTCCGTCGCCACGGGCTCGGGCTCCACCGGCGCGAGCGGCTCGACGGGCTCGGTGGTCTCCGCCTTGCGTACGGCCTGCTCGGCCGCCGCGATGAGCGGGTCCGCGCTCTCGGAGCCGTCGGCGCTGCGGCCGTCCAGCACGTTGGAGTTGGCCTCGGCCTCGGAACCGGGCAGGTGCACGGCCGGGGCGCCGCCCGGCACCGGCACGGCCGGCGGCGCCGACACGGAGGGCGCGGCGGCGAGCAGCGCGGTGGGCAGCACGGCGACGGCGGCGACACCGCCCTGCTTCTGCTCGCGCAGCCGGACCCGGATCCCGTGCCGGGCGGCGAGCCGCGCGACGACGTAGAGGCCGAGCCCGAGACCTTCGGCGTCCGCCGGGTCGTGGGCCTGCTCCGCGGTGAAGGAGGAGAGCCGGGAGTTGAGCTCCCGCATCCGGTCCTCGGCCATGCCGATGCCCTCGTCCTGGACGGAGAGCATGACCTCGCCGCTCTCCAGGAGCCAGCCGGAGACCTCGACGGTGGCGTCCGGCGGCGAGAACGAGGTCGCGTTCTCCAGGAGTTCGGCGACGAGGTGGCTGAGGTCGTCGGCGGCGAACCCGGCGACGTGCGCGTGCGGCGGCAGCGCGGCGATCCGGACCCGCTCGTACCGCTCGATCTCGGAGACGGCGGCGCGGACGACGTCGACCAGCGGGACGGCGCCCGCGTGCTGCTGGCCGTGCTCGGCACCGGCGAGGACCAGCAGGTTCTCGCTGTGGCGGCGCATGACGGTGGCGAAGTGGTCGAGCTTGAACAGGGTGCCGAGGCGCTCGGGGTCCTGCTCTCGCTCCTCCAGGCCCTCGATGACGCCGAGCTGGCGCTCGACGAGGCCGAGGGTGCGCAGGGCGAGGTTGACGAAGGTGCCGTGGATGGAGTGGCGGGCCTTGTCCAGGCGGTCGGCGGCGTCGGCCAGCTCGGCGCGCAGGGCCTCGCGGTCGGCGCGCAGCGCGTCGCGGTCGTCGGCCATCCGCTGCCGCTCGCCGATGAGGTGCTTGCGGTCGGACTCGAGGCTGCCGAGCCGCTCGTGGAGGGCGAGGGCGTGCGCGTGCAGGGCGTTGACGGAGCGGACGACCTGGGCGAACTCGTCGTTGCGCCCGGTGAACTTCATCGGCTCGCCGGTGCCCGGCTCGGCGGCCAGGCGCGCGGAGCCGATCCGCAGCACGGCCAGCGGCCGGGTCAGCGAGCGGGCGGCGCCCATCGCGAAGCCGACGGCGGCGAGCAGGCAGAAGCCGGCCAGCGCGAACCGGATCTCCAGCGCCGTGACGTCGTCGTCGCGCAGCTGCTCCAGGTCCTTGATCCGCTGGTCGCCGAGCCCGGCCTCGGCACCCCGCATCTGGTCGACCCGCGCGGTGAGCGCGTCGTCGACCTTCTTGCTGCTGTACTCCAGTTCGGCGGCGGACAGCGTGGGGGCGTCGGTGAGCGCGGCGAGGTACTTGTCGGCCCGCTCGACCTCGGGGCCGCTCACCGTCGAGTCGTACGCGGTGACGGTGGCGGCCGGGGCGGACTCGCGGAAGTCGTCGAGCGCGGCCCGCGAGCGGACCTGGGCGAGCTGGGCGGCGGCGGTGAGCCCGTCACGCTCCTCGGCGCCGCCGCCCGCCGCGTCCGAGACGACGGTCTTGGGGAGCCCGGTGACGGGGTCGACGACCGTCGTGGAGGAGGTGGGCCGGGGCACCGCGTACGCGGCGAGCAGCAGGCCGCGGGCGGCGGAGGCCTGCTCGACGGCGCGGTCCAGGTCGGCGAAGGCGCGGACGCCCGCTCCGGCCCGGGGAGGCGTGCTGTCGGCGAGGTCCTCGGCGAGCCGGTGCAGGCCGGCGATGGCGGCGGAGTAGGCGGAGTTCGCCTTGAGGGCGGTGTCCTTGCCGGTGAGGGCGGCGCGGCGGACGGCGGCGATCTCGTCGAGGGTGCGGGTCAGCGGGCCCTCGGCGTCGGCGCGCAGCTCCTCGACCTGGCGGTCGACGCGGCCGCTGCGCTCCTCGCTGAGGCCCTTGCCCTCGGGGCGTCCGGCGGCGATGAAGGCGGTGACCTCGTCGCGCTCGTCGGCCAGGGAACGGGACAGCGCGAGGGCGCTCTGGGTGCGCTGGGCGTCGTCGACGAGGCCCTGGGACTCGCCCACCTGGCCGGAGGCGGCGAGGATCGCGGGGGCCGCGGCGCCGGCGATCGCGGCGGCGACCACGGCGACGGCGACGATCAGCCGGTTGCGCACCCGGGCCTTGCGGCCCTTGCCGACCGGCGGGGCCGGGGGCTGCGAGGGCGTCGGGGCCGGGGAGGGCGCCGTGCCACCGGGCGCGGAGGACGTGCCGTGCTCCGTGACGGAGCCCGTCGCACCCACCCCGCCCACGCCAAGGGACCCGTTACCGCCGGAGGTCTTCCGCAACGTCTGGTGCTCGCATTCCTGACTCGTCCTACCCCTGGGCACGGGTGACGCTCCGTCAACACGCGCGCCCGTCTGGTATGGCTCCAGACCATTCCAGTGCCGGTGAGCAGGAGGCGTACATCACCTGGCCCGCCACCCGAAGGAGTGAACATCGTGCGGGAGTTGGCGAGCAAGTTCCCCGGGCCCGGGCGCGGGGGGTCCGCCGCGCGCCGGTTGGACGTCTTCGGAAGGCTTTGGCAAGATGCCCCGCCACGCCTCGCCGGAGCTGATCATTCCGCCCCAATTCCGGCGCCGCACACGCCAGGTCACCTGGTCGTACCGAGGTTCGCCACACCTGTGAAGGCCCCGTGCAGACTCAGGCAGACTGGCTGGATGCGCATCGAACTGACGACGGAACCCGGTGACCCCGAGCGCCCGAACGAGGACTACGCATCGGTAGCGCTTCCGGCATCCGGGCAGGGTGGATCGCTCGTGGTCCTGGACGGGGTCACGCCACCCTCCGGCGACGCCGGCTGTCTGCATTCCGTCCCCTGGTTCACGGCCCGCCTCGGCGGCGCCCTCGCGGAACTGTCCGCTTCGCGCCGGGATATGACGTTGTTTGACATCCTGGCCACCGCGATCGCCCGGACCGCGGACGCCCATCGCGGCACGTGTGACCTTTCTCACCCTCGTACGCCACAGGCGACCGTCGTGCTCGCGCGCTGGGACGCGGAGCGCCTGGAGCATCTCGTCCTGTCCGACTCGGCGTTGCTCGTCGAGGCGCCGGACGGCACGGTCACCGCGCTGCTCGACGACCGGCTCGACCGGGTGCCGCGCGCCTCCCTGGTCTCCGATGCCGTGGCCGACGCGACGGTGCGCAACAAGGAGGGCGGCTTCTTCACCGCGGCCGCCGACCCGGACGTCGCCCGCCGCGCGGTGACCGGCACGCTCCCCCGCGCCGAGGTCCGGGCGCTCGCCGCGCTGACCGACGGGGTGACGCGCTGGGTGGAGAAGTTCCACGAGGGCGACTGGTCGGACCTGTTCACCCTGATCCGCAAGGAGGGCGCCGAGGCCGTGGTGGCCCGGGTCCGCGCCCTGGAGGACGCGGACGAGCGGGCCCGTACGTATCTGCGGCGCAGCAAGACGCACGACGACGCCTCGCTGGTGTACGCGGAGCTGTGAGCGCCCGCCGCGACGCCTACTCGGCGCCCGCGTTCAGCTGGTGCAGCAGGCGGGCCAGCTCCGCGACCTCGCGGCGGTCCCAGTCGGCCAGCTGACGCACGTACCGCGCGCGGCGGGCGTCGCGGACGCGGCGGAAGTCCTCGCGGCCCCGCTCGGTGAGCGAGACGAGCCAGGCGCGGCCGTCGGCCGGGTCGGGCTCGCGGCCGACGAAGCCGAGCTCCTCCAGGGCGCGCAGCTGGCGGCTCATCGTCGCCTTGCCGACCCCGATGTAGCCGGCGAGCTCGGTGGCGCGCTGGGCGCCGCACTCCTCGAGCCGGGCGAGCAGCCCGTACGCGGAGGGTTCGAGATCGGGGTGCACCTCCCGGGCCATCTCGCCGGAGTTGGCGCGGGCGCGGCGCAGAAAGTAGGTCAACTCCCGCTCCAGGGCGAGGAACTCGTGATCCACGCCCTGCGGCGCGCCCTCGGAGGACGCGTCCTGTTCCGCGCCCCGTCGCCCGCCGTTCCCGTCTTCGTGCACGTCAGCAGCCATGGACTGAGGTTCCCCGAGTTTCCCTGTCTGAAAGTTCTCGCCGCCGCGCGTCATCGCCGCAGCTCCGCCAGTATTTCGCAGGAGTAGACCAACGGCACCCTCCAGGCCCTCTTCCCTCGCTCGGGTCTACGTGCGTAGCGTGATGCATGGCATGTCCACACCATCATCATGGAACGGACACACCACCAGGTCGGCAGGCGAACCCCCACCCGCGGCACCCGACGGCACAGCGCGACCGGCACGGAACGGCACAGGTCCCTGATCAGCCCACCCACCTGATCCCCCACGAGGCCTACGGAGGCACGCACATGCCCGTGCACAGACCCGGAACGACGCGTCGCCGGACCCGCTTCGGCGTGGCCGGCACCCTGCTCGCAGCCCTCTCCCTCCTGCTCGCCCTGCCCGGTGCGGCGCAGGCGGGCGACGTCCCCCAGCGCGGTGAGGCCCACATGGGCATGGGGGTCGCCGCCCACGACGGCGACACCGGCGAGCCGCCCATGACCCGCGCCACCCAGACCGAGGGCGTCGACGTCAGCGGCCACCAGGGCAACGTGGCCTGGTCGACCCTCTGGAACAGCGGCGTGCGCTGGGCCTACGTCAAGGCCAGCGAGGGCACGTACTACACGAACCCGTACTTCGCGCAGCAGTACAACGGCTCCTACAACGTCGGCATGATCCGCGGCTCGTACCACTTCGCGACGCCGGACACGACGAGCGGCGCCACCCAGGCCAACTACTTCGTGGACCACGGCGGCGGCTGGTCCCGGGACGGCAAGACGCTGCCGGGCGCGCTCGACATCGAGTGGAACCCGTACGGCGCCGCCTGCTACGGCAAGACGCAGAGCGGGATGGTCACCTGGATCCGTGACTTCCTGAACCAGTACAAGGCCCGCACGGGCCGCGACGCCGTCATCTACACGGCGACGAGCTGGTGGACCCAGTGCACCGGCAACTACGGCGGCTTCGCGGCGTACAACCCGCTGTGGATCGCCCGGTACTCCTCCACCGTGGGCACGCTCCCGGCCGGCTGGGGCTACTACACGATGTGGCAGTACACGTCCTCCGGCCCGACGGTCGGCGACCACAACAAGTTCAACGGCGCCCTGGACCGCGTCCAGGCGCTGGCCCTCGGCTGATCCGGCGGCCGACCGACATGCCGGAGGCCCGGCCCCACGTGGGGCCGGGCCTCCGGTCTGCGGGCGTCACGCCGCGACGGGAACCTCCAGGTTCGCCGAGGCGGGCGCGAGGGCCAGCTCCAGGACCTGGCGGACGTCCGTCACCGGGTGGACGTCCAGCTTCTCCAGGACCTCGGCCGGGACGTCGTCCAGGTCCGGCTCGTTGCGCTTCGGGATGATCACGGTCGTGATCCCGGCCCGGTGCGCGGCGAGCAGCTTCTGCTTCACGCCGCCGATGGGCAGCACGCGCCCGGTCAGCGACACCTCACCGGTCATCGCCACGTCCGTACGGACCTGCCGGCCGCTCAGGAGCGAGGCGAGGGCCGTCGTCATGGTGACGCCGGCGCTCGGCCCGTCCTTCGGGACCGCGCCCGCCGGGAAGTGGATGTGCACGCCGCGCTCCTTCAGGTCCGCGACGGGCAGCTCCAGTTCCGCGCCGTGCGAGCGCAGGAAGGAGAGCGCGATCTGCGCGGACTCCTTCATGACGTCGCCGAGCTGACCGGTCAGGGTCAGTCCGGCCGCGCCGGTCTCCGGGTCGGCGAGGGACGCCTCGACGAAGAGGACGTCGCCGCCCGCCCCGGTCACCGCGAGACCGGTCGCGACACCGGGCACCGCCGTGCGCCGCTCGGCCGGGTCCTGCGCGGACTCGGGCACGTGGTGCGGCCGCCCGACCAGCTCGCGCAGGTCGCCCTCGGCGACGGTGAACGGCAGCTCGCGCTCGCCGAGTTCGTGCTGGGCCGCGACCTTGCGGAGCACGCGTGTGACGGCCCGCTCCAGGTTGCGGACACCGGCCTCACGCGTGTACTCGCCGGCCAGCTTGCGCAGCGCGTCCTCGCCGATGACGACCTCGTCCTTGCCGAGACCCGCACGGTCCAGCTGGCGGGGCACCAGGTGGTCGCGGGCGATGACGACCTTCTCGTCCTCGGTGTAGCCGTCGAGGCGGACCAGCTCCATGCGGTCGAGCAGGGCCTCCGGGATGGCTTCGAGCACGTTCGCCGTCGCCAGGAAGACGACGTCGCTCAGGTCGAGTTCGACCTCCAGGTAGTGGTCGCGGAAGGTGTGGTTCTGCGCCGGGTCGAGGACCTCGAGGAGGGCGGCCGCCGGGTCGCCCCGGAAGTCCGAGCCGACCTTGTCGATCTCGTCGAGCAGGACCACCGGGTTCATGGACCCGGCCTCCTTGATCGCGCGCACGATCCGTCCGGGCAGCGCGCCGACGTACGTACGCCGGTGGCCGCGGATCTCCGCCTCGTCGCGGACGCCGCCGAGGGCGACGCGGACGAACTTGCGGCCCATGGCGTGGGCCACGGACTCGCCGAGGCTGGTCTTGCCGACGCCGGGCGGGCCGACGAGCGCGAGCACCGCGCCGCCGCGCCGTCCGCCGACGACCCCGAGCCCGCGGTCCGCGCGCCGCTTGCGCACGGCCAGGTACTCGGTGATGCGCTCCTTCACGTCGTCGAGCCCGAAGTGCTCGGCGTCGAGGACGGAGCGGGCGCCCTGGATGTCGTAGGCGTCCTCGGTGCGGTCGTTCCACGGCAGTTCGAGGACGGTGTCGAGCCAGGTGCGGATCCAGGAGCCCTCGGGCGACTGGTCGCTCGACCGCTCCAGCTTGTCGACCTCCTTGAGGGCGGCCTCCCGCACGTTCTCGGGCAGGTCCGCGGCCTCGACGCGGGCGCGGTAGTCGTCGGACTCCTCACCCTCCTGCTCGCCGTTCAGCTCGCGCAGTTCCTTGCGTACGGCGTCGAGCTGGCGGCGCAGCAGGAACTCGCGCTGCTGCTTGTCGACGCCCTCCTGGACGTCCTTGGCGATGGTCTCGGCGACGTCCTGCTCGGCGAGGTGCTCGCGGAGCTGGGCGGTGGCGAGCTTGAGGCGGGCGACCGGGTCGGCGGTCTCCAGGAGCTCGACCTTCTGGTCGGTGCTCAGGAAGGGCGAGTAGCCGGAGTTGTCGGCGAGGGCGGACACGTCGTCGATCTGCTGGACGCGGTCCACGACCTGCCAGGCGCCACGCTTCTTCAGCCAGTTCGTGGCGAGTGCCTTGTACTCGGTGACCAGCTCGGTCACGGAGCCGGGCAGCGGGTCGGGCAGCGTCTCCTCGACGGTCAGGCCCTCGACCCAGAGTGCGGCGCCGGGGCCCGTGGTGCCCGCGCCGATGCGCACGCGGCCGCGGCCGCGGATGAGCGCGCCGGGGTCGCCGTCGGCGAGGCGGCCCACCTGCTCGACGGTGCCGAGCACGCCGGTGTTCGCGTACGTGCCGTCGATCCGCGGAACAAGCAGCACCTTCGCCTTGCTGTCCCCACTGGACCGCGCGGCGGCCTGAGCGGCCTCCACCGCGGCGCGTACGTCGGTGTCGTTCAGGTCCAGCGGCACCACCATGCCGGGAAGTACCACCTCGTCGTCGAGCGGCAGCACGGGCAGGGTGAGCGGTGTGGACGTCGAAGCCATGATCTCCCCTTCGGCAGTCAAGTTGAGCTATGTCGACTCAATGCATGGGCGCCGTCGAATGTTCCCCGCAGACCGTTCGCTGTGAGCGATCACACCTGGCCCGGTTCGGCGGGGGCTCCGTAGGCTGCTGAACGTAAGGCATGAATGAGGGATGGGCCTATTACATCGGGGGTAGTGGAATGACGGTCGACGCACGGGTACGGGACTGGGTCGGCGGCTGGGTGCTCTCGCGCGGGGCCACTCCCCCGCTCCCCGAGCCCTGGGGGTTCACGGTCCACGTCGGCCTGGCCTCGCACGTGAGCCGCCATGTCCTCGGGGCCGCGAACGACGGCGTGCGCGAGGACGACGTCCGCCGGGCCGCGCGGTCCGTGCGCGCGGTGGGCGCCCAGCTCAAGGTCTTCGCCGACCCGGAGCGGGTGCTGCCGTGGCTCGGCCCCGAGTGGGAGCCCTACGACCTCGGCGACGTCCTGATGACGACCGAGCTGACCGACGCCGAGCCGCCCGCGCCCCCGGCCGGGTACCACCTGCACACCTGGACCCGCGACGGCGTGACCCGCGTCCTGCTCACCGACACCGAGGGCTCGTTCGCCGCCCGGGGGCAGACGGCCACGACCGGGGCGAGCACGGTGGTGGACATGATCGAGACCTCCGAGGACCACCGCCGCCGGGGCCTCGGCAGGGTCGTCATGGGCACGCTCCAGGCGGCGGCCCGCGCGCAGGGCGCCCGGCAGGGCGTCCTCGCGGGCACCCCGTCGGGCCGGCTCCTCTACCGCTCCCTGGGCTGGCACACGGTGGCCCCGCTGACCAACGCCCGGCTCCGGGCCACGACAGCGGCCTGACCCCCGGCCCTAACTCGCTTGCCCGGGCGGCACCGCGCCCCGAAAAATCCGGGCATGAGCGCACCCGTGACCCCGCTGACCCGTGCCCAGGACGCCGCCCTGCGGGCGCTGCGAGCGACCGCCCTGGCCGGCCGCGAGGACGCGGTCGGCCGGCTGGCCCGGTGCGGGGTGGACGAGCGGGCGGCCGAGGGGCTGATCGCCCTGGTGCGCCGGCACGCGCGCGTGACGCTGAACTTCCACCCGGACCGGCTGCTCGCCGACGGGCGGACCACGGTCGCGGCCGGGCTCGCCGCGGACGGCCGCTACCGGGGCCAGTACGAGACGGGCCTCTCGAACGGGAGCCGGACCGCGCACCCCGGCGGCCTGCGCGACGACTGGGAGCACGCCCTGTTCGGCGGGGCGTACGCGGGCGCGGCGGCCGTGGAGCGGCCCAAGTACGGGGCGCTGAACCTGGCGCGGCATCCCGAAGGCGCCGCGCCCCGGTTCGGCTCCTGCCATGTGCGGCTGCGCCCGGAGGCGACCGAGCGGGCGACCTTCTGCTTCGGCGACAGCCATGTCGGCCCCGCGGACGTGGGCACGGCCGACGCCCTGCACTCCGTGCTCGCCGCGCTCCTCACCGACGCCGTGGAGAGCGGACAGTCGCTCGGTCTCTCGGGCGCGGACCCCGCGGCGGAGATCCGGGCCCTCGCCGCCCCGGCGCCGCCGCGCGGCCCCGGTCGCTCGCTCGACTTCTACGTGGAGGCGCAGGTGCACGGGGACGTGGACCTGCGCACGGACGCGGAGGCGCTCGTGCTCGACCCGTCGTTCCGGGGCACGGAGACCGGCGAGCTGCTGGCGGGGCTCGGGCTGCCCGTCGAGTGGCACGCGGGGTTCGTGCTCGGCCCGGAGGTGCCGGACGAGGAGCTCGCGGCGTTCCGCGGCGAGGGGCTCGTGCCGGTCGCGGCGCGGGTGCGGGCGGAGTTCTCGGACGGCGGGCGGATCGACGCGGCCTGCGTCGGACGGGCGGCGGCCTCGGCGGCCACGTCACCCGAGAGCTGGTCGGCGTACGGGGCGCCGGACGAGGTGCTGCAGTACGTCAAGCAGCTGTGGCACTGCCTGGTGCGGTTCGGGAGGAGCGGCGCCGGCGGCGTACCAGCGGCCAGATCGTGACGCCGATCGCGAGGGCCAGGAGGTGGCCCCAGCCGGTCATCGGGTCCTCGAAGGTCAGCAGGTCCTGGACCAGCGTCGCCGCGAACGCCGCGAGCACCAGCCAGCGGGGCAGGCGCGGGAGCAGACCGGCGAGGGCGCCGATGCTGGCGGCGACGCCGAAGCTGATGCCGTAGTCGAGCCGGTGCAGGGAGCTGTGCGGCAGGTGCCCGGCCATGACGGACAGGCCCACGGGGATCTCCGTGGCCAGCGTCGCCAGGACGTGGCCGAGCAGGAAGACACCGGCCGCCCGCAGCCCGCCGATGCGCCGCTCCAGCGCGGTCAGCACGACGACGAAGGCGATCACGAAGGGTGACGTGAGACCACCGGCGACCCACAGCGCGCTGGCGAGCAGGACGCGTACGGGGTGTTCGGCCAGATGGGCGACGTCGGTGCTGGATCCGCGCAGCGCGGCGGCGACCGTGTCCGGGTCGCCGAACTCCATGAACAGCGAGGTGCCGAGCAGCAGGCAGGCGTAGCCGAAGGTGAAGGGCGTCCCGGTGGGGGTGGGCAGCAGCCGCACGGGCCGCAGCCTGCGCCGGGCGGCCGGCACGCGCTCGTGGTCGGGGGCGCCGGGCTGGGCGGGGATGCCGTCGAGCGGGGCGCGGGCGGGGACCCGGCGGGTCTCGGTGTGCACGTGTGCCTTCACGTGTGACACCCCTTTCCTGCCGATCAACCCCCCACACTCACCCCGTGGGGCGCCCCTGCCGGTGGCGGGGGCGACGCGGACACGGGGCCCGGGCGCACCGACACCCTAGGCCCTGTCCGGAACGTCCCGCCTGCCGGGCGGACGGCGCAGCCCTCCGGACACGACTCGGGCGCGGACCGCCCGGCGCTCCCCGTTCCGGCCGCGCGCCGGCGAGGTCCGCGGATCGCCCCCGGCGGGGCGGGGTGATCCGGAAGAATGGGCCGCATGACGACCACGACGAGTCCGTTCCCGTCCGATCCACCCGTCGTCCTGGACCGCCGCGAGGGCCCCTTCGGCGAGGTCGTGCTGCGCCGCCACGGCGACCTGCTCCAGATCATCGCGAACGGCACGTTCCTGATGGACACCTCCGACGGCCGCTCGGAGCGGCTGCTCGTCGACGCCGCGCGGGACGCGCTCGGCGCGAAGTGTGAGCGTCCCCACGTCCTGATCGGCGGTCTCGGGGTCGGCTTCTCGCTGGCGCACGCCGCGGCCGACCCGTTCTGGCACCGGATCACGGTCGTCGAGCGCGAGCCGGCGATCATCCGCTGGCACCGTGAGGGACCGCTGCGCGAGCTGTCCGCGCGGGCCCTGGCCGACCCCCGTACGGAGATCGTCGAGGCGGACCTCGTGCGGCATGTGCACGCCGCCGGGGAGCGCTACGACGCCCTGTGCCTGGACATCGACAACGGGCCGGACTGGACCGTCACCGAGGACAACGGGAGCCTCTACTCACCGGCCGGTCTGTCCGCCTGCAAATCCCTGCTGAACCCCGGCGGGGTGCTCGCCGTGTGGTCCGCGCAGCCCTCCGGGGTTTTCGAAGAAACCTTGCGGAATGCCGGATTCCGGGGGGTCCGCACCGAAGAGATCCCCGTTGTCCGAGGCGTACCCGACGTGGTGCACCTCGCAGTAAGGGCCGCGTAGCCGACCGGCGGTAACTCCCCGTAGGCTGGCGCCCGAAACCCAGATCATTCAAGCGTCAAGCGCGTCACGACGGCGTGCATTCAGGGGCGGGGCGATGGAGCAGACACACACCTCCCACAACGGCAGCACGGCGACCCCGGGCGCCCAGCGACGGGTCCTCGTGGTGGAGGACGATCCCACGATCGTGGACGCCATCGCCGCCCGGCTGCGGGCCGAGGGATTCCTCGTGCAAACCGCACAGGACGGTCCGGCGGCGGTCGACACGGCGGAGGCCTGGCAGCCCGACCTGCTGATCCTCGACATCATGCTGCCCGGCTTCGACGGGCTCGAGGTCTGCCGTCGCGTGCAGGCACAGCGACCGGTACCGGTCCTGATGCTGACCGCGCGCGACGACGAGACGGACATGCTCGTCGGGCTCGGCGTGGGCGCCGACGACTACATGACCAAGCCGTTCTCCATGCGGGAGCTCGCGGCCCGCGTGCACGTGCTGCTGCGCCGGATGGAGCGGGCCGCACTGGCCGCCGCCACCCCGCGCAGCGGGATCCTCCGGCTCGGCGAGCTGGAGATCGACCACGCGCAGCGCCGGGTGCGCGTGCGCAGCGAGGACGTGCACCTCACGCCGACCGAGTTCGACCTGCTGGTCTGCCTGGCGAACACGCCGCGCGCGGTCCTCTCCCGCGAGCAGCTGCTCGCCGAGGTGTGGGACTGGGCGGACGCCTCGGGCACCCGTACCGTCGACAGTCACATCAAGGCACTGCGCCGGAAGATCGGCGCGGAGCGCATCCGCACCGTCCACGGTGTGGGGTACGCCCTGGAGACGCCGACGCCATGAGCTCAGGGGACCGGCCGCCGCCCGCGCGGGGCCACCGGCCGCCGCTCAATCCGGGCTGGGCGTCCGGCGGCCTGCGGCCGTTCTCGATCAAGGCGAAGCTCGGCACCCTGGTCGTCGTCTCCGTCTTCATCACCACGGGCCTGCTCATGGTGGCGATGTACACGGCGACGGAGCTGCGCTTCATCACCGTGTTCTCGATCATCGCGACGCTGCTGATCACGCAGTTCGTGGCGCACTCGCTGACCGCGCCGCTCGACGAGATGAACACGGTCGCCCGGTCCATCTCCAACGGCGACTACACCCGCCGGGTGCGGGGCGCCGACCGCCGCGACGAGCTGGGCGACCTCGCGGTGACGATCAACCGCATGGCCGACGAGCTGGCCGCGCAGGACCAGCACCGCAAGGAACTCGTGGCGAACGTCTCGCACGAGCTGCGCACCCCGATCGCGGGCCTGCGCGCGGTCCTGGAGAACGTGGTGGACGGCGTCATGGCCGCCGACCCCGAGACGATGCGCACGGCGCTCAAACAGACCGAGCGGCTCGGCCGGCTCGTCGAGACGCTGCTCGACCTCTCCCGGCTCGACAACGGCGTGGTCCCGCTGAAGGCCCGCCGCTTCGAGGTCTGGCCGTATCTGTCCGGGGTGCTCAAGGAAGCCAACATGGCCGTGTCCCAGCGCGCGGGCATCGCCTCCGGCTCCGGCACCCACACCCGTACGGACGTCCATCTGCACCTGGACGTGACGCCGCCGGAGCTGACCGCGTACGCGGACCCGGAGCGCATCCACCAGGTCGTGGCGAACCTCATCGACAACGCGGTGAAGCACTCCCCGCCGCACGGCCGCGTCACCGTACGGGCCCGTCGCGGGACCTATCCGCAGTCCCTGGACCTGGAGGTCCTCGACGAGGGCCCCGGCATCCCGGAGTCCGAGTGGCACCGGGTCTTCGAGCGCTTCAACCGGGGCGACGCGAACGACCACACCAAGGGCAAGGGCGACGGCGGCACCGGTCTCGGCCTCGCCATCGCGCGCTGGGCCGTGGAGCTGCACGGGGGCCGGATCGGCGTGGCCGAATCGACGCGCGGCTGCCGGATCAAGGTCACTCTTCCGGGAGAGCCCCGCCCGCAAAGTTGACGTAGGGTTTCGGTCAGGCGGAGGTCAAGCCGCGCCCAGGCGTACCCGAACGCGCCGGGCGCGGGTGCGAGCGTACGCAAACCCCGGTTGTTTCCCGCCATTTCCCGGCCCGAAACACAAGTTCCGGTGTGACTTACGCGACGGATGCCCTGCCCGGTCTGCACTCTCCCGGGTTGGAGGCGTAGCCTTTATTCCCGCTGTCCATCACCTTGTGAGAAGCGGAAGAGGGCGGTTCACGCCGTGTCGCCACAGTCCCCCAGTAACTCGAGCATCTCCACCGAGACCGACCAAGGCGGGCAGGGCAAGAACCCTGCCGCGGCCTTCGGCCCCAACGAGTGGCTCGTCGACGAGATCTATCAGCAGTACCTCCAGGACCCGAATTCGGTTGACCGAGCCTGGTGGGACTTCTTCGCCGACTACAAGCCCGGTGCCGCAGCCGCGGGGGCTGCGCCGACCGAGCCGGCCGCGAAGCCCGCCCCGGCCGCCCCCGCGCCTGCCCCGCAGGCGGCCGCCACTCCGGCCCCGGCTCCCGCCGCCGCAGCTCCCGCACAGGCTGCCGCCGCGCCCGCCGCGCCCGCTGTGAAGCCGGCCCCCGCCGCCGCGAAGCCGGCCGCCGCCGCACCTGCCACTCCTGCACCGAAGAAGGCTGAACCCGTGACGACCGAGGCCCCCGCCGGCCCCGAGTTCGTGACGCTGCGCGGTCCCGCCGCCGCCGTCGCGAAGAACATGAACGCGTCCATCGAGGTCCCCACGGCCACGTCCGTGCGTGCCGTCCCGGTGAAGCTGCTGTTCGACAACCGCATCGTCATCAACAACCACCTCAAGCGCGCCCGCGGCGGGAAGATCTCCTTCACGCACCTCATCGGGTACGCGATGGTGCAGGCCATCAAGGCCATGCCGTCGATGAACTACTCCTTCCAGGAGAAGGACGGCAAGCCGACCCTGGTCAAGCCGGACCACGTCAACTTCGGTCTGGCCATCGACCTGGTGAAGCCGAACGGCGACCGCCAGCTCGTCGTCGCCGGCATCAAGAAGGCCGAGACGCTGAACTTCTTCGAGTTCTGGCAGGCCTACGAGGACATCGTCCGCCGCGCCCGCGACGGCAAGCTGACGATGGACGACTTCTCCGGTGTCACGGTCTCCCTGACCAACCCGGGCGGCCTCGGCACCGTCCACTCCGTGCCGCGTCTGATGCCCGGACAGTCGGTCATCATGGGCGTCGGCTCGATGGACTACCCGGCCGAGTTCCAGGGCACCTCCCAGGACACGCTGAACAAGCTCGGCATCTCGAAGGTCATGACGCTCACGTCGACCTACGACCACCGGGTCATCCAGGGCGCCGCCTCCGGCGAGTTCCTGCGCGTCGTCGCCAACTTCCTCCTCGGGGAGAGCGGCTTCTACGACGAGATCTTCAAGGCCCTGCGCATCCCCTACGAGCCGGTCCGCTGGCTCAAGGACATCGACGCCTCGCACGACGACGACGTCACCAAGGCCGCGCGGGTCTTCGAGCTGATCCACTCCTACCGGGTCCGCGGCCACGTCATGGCCGACACCGACCCGCTGGAGTACCGCCAGCGCAAGCACCCCGACCTGGACATCAACGAGCACGGGCTCACCCTGTGGGACCTGGAGCGCGAGTTCGCCGTCGGCGGCTTCGCCGGCAAGTCGATGATGAAGCTGCGCGACATCCTCGGTGTGCTGCGCGACTCGTACGTCCGCACCGTCGGCATCGAGTTCATGCACATCCAGGACCCGAAGCAGCGCAAGTGGATCCAGGACCGCGTCGAGCGCCCGCACGCCAAGCCGGAGCGCGAGGAGCAGCTGCGCATCCTGCGCCGGCTGAACTCGGCGGAGGCCTTCGAGACCTTCCTGCAGACCAAGTACGTCGGCCAGAAGCGCTTCTCGCTGGAGGGCGGCGAGTCCGTCATCCCGCTGCTCGACGCCGTACTGGACTCGGCCGCCGAGGCCCGCCTCGACGAGGTCGTCATCGGCATGGCCCACCGCGGCCGCCTGAACGTCCTCGCCAACATCGTGGGCAAGTCGTACGCGCAGATCTTCCGCGAGTTCGAGGGCAACCTCGACCCGAAGTCGATGCACGGCTCCGGCGACGTGAAGTACCACCTGGGCGCCCAGGGCACCTTCACCGGCCTGGACGGCGAGCAGATCAAGGTCTCGCTGGCCGCGAACCCGTCCCACCTGGAGACGGTCGACCCGGTCATCGAGGGCATCGTCCGCGCCAAGCAGGACATCATCAACAAGGGCGGCACGGACTTCACGGTCCTGCCGGTCGCCCTGCACGGTGACGCGGCCTTCGCGGGCCAGGGCGTCGTGGCCGAGACGCTGAACATGTCGCAGCTGCGCGGCTACCGCACGGGCGGCACGGTCCACATCGTCATCAACAACCAGGTCGGCTTCACCGCCGCCCCGGAGTCCTCGCGCTCCTCCATGTACGCCACCGACGTGGCCCGCATGATCGAGGCGCCGATCTTCCACGTGAACGGCGACGACCCCGAGGCCGTCGTCCGCGTTGCCCGTCTGGCCTTCGAGTTCCGCCAGGCGTTCAACAAGGACGTCGTCATCGACCTCATCTGCTACCGCCGCCGCGGTCACAACGAGTCGGACAACCCGGCGTTCACGCAGCCGCTGATGTACGACCTGATCGACAAGAAGCGCTCGGTGCGCAAGCTCTACACCGAGTCCCTCATCGGTCGCGGCGACATCACCCTCGAAGAGGCCGAGCAGGCGCTGCAGGACTTCCAGGGCCAGCTGGAGAAGGTCTTCACCGAGGTCCGCGAGGCCGTCTCGCACCCGGCCGAGGTCCAGGTCCCGGACCCGCAGGCCGAGTTCCCGGTGCCGGTGCAGACCGCGATCTCCCAGGAGGTCGTCAAGCGCATCGCCGAGTCCCAGGTCAACATCCCGGACAACATCACGGTGCACCCGCGTCTGCTGCCGCAGCTGCAGCGCCGTGCCTCGATGATCGAGGACGGGACGATCGACTGGGGCATGGGCGAGACCCTCGCCCTCGGCTCCCTCCTCCTGGAGGGCACCCCGGTCCGGCTGTCCGGCCAGGACTCGCGCCGCGGCACCTTCGGTCAGCGCCACGCGGTCCTCATCGACCGGGAGACCGGCGAGGACTACACCCCGCTGCTCTACCTCTCGCCCGAGCAGGCCCGCTACAACGTCTACGACTCGCTGCTCTCCGAGTACGCGGTCATGGGCTTCGAGTACGGCTACTCGCTGGCCCGCCCCGAGTCCCTCGTGATGTGGGAAGCGCAGTTCGGTGACTTCATCAACGGCGCGCAGACCATCATCGACGAGTACATCTCGGCCGCGGAGCAGAAGTGGGGCCAGACGTCCGGCGTCACCCTGCTCCTCCCGCACGGCTACGAGGGCCAGGGCCCGGACCACTCCTCGGCCCGTGTCGAGCGTTTCCTGCAGCTCTGCGCGCAGAACAACATGACGGTCGCGATGCCGACCCTCCCGTCGAACTACTTCCACCTCCTGCGGTGGCAGGTGCACAACCCGCACCACAAGCCGCTGGTCGTCTTCACCCCGAAGTCGATGCTGCGCCTCAAGGCCGCCGCGTCGAAGGTGGAGGAGTTCACCACGGGCGGCTTCCGTCCGGTCATCGGCGACGACTCGGTCAGCCCGAACTCGGTCAAGAAGGTCGTGTTCGTCGCGGGCAAGCTGTACTACGACCTCGAGGCCGCGCGGGTCAAGAACGGTGTCACCGACACCGCGATCATCCGCGTCGAGCGTCTCTACCCGCTGCCGGGTGCCGAACTCCAGGCGGAGATCGCCAAGTTCCCGAACGCGGAGAAGTACATCTGGGCCCAGGAGGAGCCGGCGAACCAGGGTGCCTGGCCGTTCATCGCGCTCAACCTGATCGACCACCTGGACCTGGCGGTCGGCGCCGACGTCCCGCACGGTGAGCGCCTGCGCCGCATCTCGCGCCCGCACTCCTCGTCCCCGGCCGTCGGTTCCGCGAAGCGGCACCAGGCGGAGCAGGAGCAGCTGGTCCGCGAGGTCTTCGAGGCGTAAGCCCCGTCCCCGCGCACCAGTCGGGCCCGGCACCCTCAGGGGTGCCGGGCCCTTCCGCGTTCCTGTTCCTTCCGCGTTCCTGTTCTGTGCGTGCCTACACCGGCTGGGGCTCGAAGTCCCAGTACGGGCGCTGGCGGCGGCGGACGCTGACGGTGTGGGGGTGCTGGTCGCCCAGGGTCTCGGCGAGCACCCGGATCACTTCCTGCTCCTTCTCCCCCGCTTCCTTGCCGCGCCGCAGCAGGCGCAGGTCGGTGGCGTGACCGGCCCAGGCGGAGAGGGTCAGGGGGTGGCGGGACCCCAGCACCGCCTCGGCGCCGGTGGCGGCCTCAAGGCTCAGTTCCGCCGCGCCGTCCACGTCGCCGGCCAGGGCGCGGGCGCCGGAGGTGTTGACGGAGCAGCCGATCGTCCACGGATGCCGCTCGCCCACCGCCACGCGCATCCTCGACAGCGCCCTCTCGGACAGGTGCAGCGACTCGTCCCGCTCACCGAACTCGGCCAGCACCAGGGCCAGGTTGCCGAGGACTCCCGCCGAGAACGGATGGCCGTCGCCGAGCAAGGTGGTGTGGCCGTTCGCTGCGCGCTCGGCGAGTTCCCTGGCCCGGCCGGGGTCGCCGTGGGAACGCTGCAGGCTCGCGTGGTCGGCGAGCACGGACAGCGTGTCGGGGTGCTCGGGACCGTGGACCTGCTCGGAGCGCAGCAACACGGTCTGCAGGAGCGTCTCGGCTTTCTGGTACTCGCCGGAGCGGCGCAGGCAGAGCGCAAGGCTGTGCTCGGCGCGCAGGGTCTGGGGGTGGTGCAGGTCCATGATCTGGTGGTGGACCAGGACCGTCTGTTCCTGGGTGGAGAGCGCGTCGTCGTACTTGCCGAGCCAGCGCAACAGGCTGGCGCAGACGGTGCCGCTCTCCAACGTGGACGGGTGGCGGGCTCCCAGTACCTGCTCACGGATCTTCAGTTCGGCCCGCTCGATGGCGAGCGACTCCTCGTAGTTGCCCAACTGCCCGAGAACGGCCGCGTAGTTCAGCTGCTGGTCGAGGGTGCGCGGGTGCCGCTCCCCCAGGAGGACCCGGTAGGCGTCCCACACTTCCTTGAAGAGGTCGCGCGCCTCCTCGTAGGAAGCCAGCGCCCACAAGGAGCCACCCAGTCCCTGCTTGGCGAGCAGGAGGTCGTTGCTGTCGGGGGCGTGCTCCTGGAGCAGTGCCACCGAGTTGCGCCCCGCCGCCTCCGCCTCGCGGTAGCGGCCGACCCTGCGCAGCATGATCGCGTGGTAGTAGTCGAGCCGCAGCAGGTTGCGGTCAGTCGGCCGGAAGCGCTGCTGCCAGCGGGGCAGTGCCTTGCGGATCAGCTCCAGTCCGGCCGAGTACTCACCGCGTACGCGGAGGTAGTTGATGCAGTCGAGGATCAGCGACTGCACGTCGCTGTCGCCGCTGTCGAAGGCCCCCGCATGGTCCAGATGGGGAATGATCTGCGCGTAACGCTCCCACAGCCGGGTGTCGTTGGGGTTGCGCGGCGATGCGCTGACCAGGACCCGGCAGGCGGCCGCGGCGGCCTGTTCGCGCTCGGACTCGGGCATGCCGGTGCGCAGGTAGCTGTGGTACAGGTGGTGCATCTGGACGCTCTCGACGCCCTGGTCGACGCGGGTGTCGGCGGCCGGGTAGTCCATGCGCATGACCGCGGTCGCCTCGTTGAGCCGGCGCAGGTTGGTGTGCCAGCCGATGGGGTCGGCGGTGAGGGCTTCGAGGTGGGCGGGCAGGTCGCCGGGGCGGGCGGACTGGATCAGGCCGACCGGGATGGCGTCCGGGGAGAAGAAGCCGAAGATCTTGAGGAGTTCGGCCGCGTCGGGGTGCTTCTCGCGCAGCATGTTCTGGGTGAGGGACCAGCTGGTCCAGACGCTCTTCTGGTAGTCGTCGTCGACGAAGCTGAGCCCGAACTCGTTGGGCCGGCCGCTGAGGATGCTGTCGATGTACGGCTCGACGGGCATCGTCTCGTTGATGGCGAGCCAGGACGCGGTCTGGTTGACGAGGAGCGGGAGGTCCTGCACCGCGGCGGCCAGGGAGTCGGCCTGCTCCGTGGTCAGGCGGGGCGCGCGACGGCAGGCGAAGGCGACGCTCTCCCGCCGGGTGAAAGGGTGGACCTCGATCTCCTGGGTCCGGCTGAAGGCCGACCAGTCCCGGGTGAGCGTGGTGATGAGGACGTGTCCCGGTCCGTCGGGGAGCAGGTTCTCGATGCCGTCCACGTTGTCGGCGCCGTCGAAGATCAGCAGCCAGTTCCGGTACGGGGTGCCGCTGCGCAGGGCGCTCTGGACGGCGCGGATCCGGTCACCGGTCTCCCGGCCGGCGGGAAGGTTGAGCCGGGTGGCGAGCTCGGCGAGCTGCTCGCGCGCGGTGCCCGGGTAGCCGGAGTTCACCTGCCAGACGATGTCGTACTCGTTGCGGAAGCGGTACGCGTACTCGCGGCCGATCTGGGTCTTGCCGACTCCGGAGATGCCGCGCAGCACGCAGCGCTCGCCCTCGCTGTCGAGGAAGACGGAGTGGATGCGTTCGAGGATCTCGTCGCGGCCGGTGAAGCGCTCGTTGCGGGGCGGGACGTTCCACTGGGCCTGGTCGTCGTTCGGGAAGCGGGGGCCGCCACCGTCTCCTTCCTCGGCGGGGCGCGGCCGGTCGATGCCGACGCGGCGCATCAGCCGGCGGCCGGCCTCGCGGGCGCTGAGACCGAGCAGGCTGACGGGGGCCAGAGCTGCGGTCGCGGCGGGCAGGGCGCCAGTTGAGACGTTCACGGCGATGAAGCGATCGGCGTGGGCGGCCACCACCGCGCGCAGGGCTTCGGTCCACTCCTCCGCCGGGCGCGGGCCGAGCCCGAAATACCAGTCGTCCAGCACGAGCAGGACCCGACCGGGTGCTTCGAGCAGTCCGGTGAGCGCATCGACCAGGGACGTCTCCAGCTCGGGGTCCCAGCGCAGCATCGCGGTGCCGATGCCCTGTCGTTCGAGCTGATGCGCGATCCAGGCTGCCCAGGGACGGCTGGAACCGGCGTGACTGATGGTGATGAACTCGGCCATGCGACCGTCTCCCTGTCCTGCGCTGTGCTGCGAACGATGGGCGTGCGAGGTGGATCGTGGGCTGCTGGCACCGTATTTCATCGTCGGCCGGCAGATCTGACGAAGCGTCGGCCGTGTCGGGATTCGGCCGGAAAGGCTAGGGCGAGGTACCGATCTCGGCCTGGACCCTGGCGGAGATGTGGCGTATGAGCCGGGCCATGTCGGCGCAGTAGACCGTGGGATGGCGGAACCCGCTGTGGGTGAGGAACCGGTGGGCGTAGTTGCCGCCGCCGCAGACGTCCACGAGCGGGCAGGCCCGGCACTCTCGGCCGAGGGCCTCCCGGCCCAGGTGGCGGGCCGCGATCCCCGGATGGTCGAGCGCCTCGTCGAAGCTGTGGTGGTCTACGTCCAGGCCCGTGACGGGGGCGCCCTCGTACGTGGTCTTGAGCGAGTCGACCTGCTCGATGGCACCGTCGGTGTCGACGACGACGGCCGCGACCGGCGAGAGGCCCACCACCTCGGTGGCGCTGGGCTGCCCGAGGAGCAGGGCGATGATCTCGGCGAACAGCCGGATGCGTACGGCGGGCCCCGGGCTCGCCCACCACAGGTCGAACGCCTCGGCAAGCCAGTCCCCGTACGGGGTCGGGCGGCGGTGCGGGAAGTCCAGGGTCGCGGGGTCGGCCGGGGCGATGCCGCTCGGCGGGATGCTCCAGTTGTTGTGCGGGAGCAGCAGGTCGAGGCCGGGCGGACGCAGTTCGAGAAGCGAACGCAGCACGTCCGCCGGGTCGTTGGCGAGGTCGATGGTGCACAGGACGCCCGCGAAGATCTCGGGCCTGCGTGCGAGGAGCCGTGCCGCGCGCGAGGCGGCGGGCCAGGAGGAACGACCGCCGCGGAAGGTCCGCAGTTTGTTGTGTGCCGCGGTCCCTCCGTCGAGGCTGAGGCCGACCCGGATGCCGGCGGCGGCGAGCGCGTCGAGGGCGCTCTCCGTGAGCAGCGTCCCGTTGGTCTGGACGCCCACGTCGACCTGACAGCCGGTGGGCACCGCCCGGCGCACGGCGGCGGCGTAGCGCACGAGGGGGGCCGGGCCGCCGAGCAGGGGTTCGCCGCCGTGCAGATCGATCCGCACGTACGGCAGCCGGTGGGTGCGGGCGTGCTCAGCGATCCGTTCGGCGGTGCGCCGCACGGTTTCCTCAGCGACCTGAGCGGGGCGGTCCTGCCAGCTGGTGTCGGCTCCCTCGTAGATGTAGCAGTACGAGCAGGCGAGGTTGCAGCGGCTGTGCACCTTCAGGACGAACTGACGGAACGGCACCGGCTGGACTCCGGAGCGCCGCAGGGCGGGAACGTCGAGGTCCTGAAGGGGCCAGGGGGCGAGCAGGTCCGTCGGTGCCGCCGACGGGTCCCCCGTGCTCACCCTGAGACCTGGGTGTCACCGTCGGCTCCGTCCCCGTACACCGCGACCGTCCGCTCCGCGGTCCTCGGCCGTGCGATCAGCCCGTCGAGGACGGACGCGAGGACCGGATGGTCGCTGCGTCCCCGCAGCTCCGTCAGGTCCCGGCCCGCGTAGTCCGGCAGGAGGTCGGTGGAATCACCGGGGTCCGGGCCGTCGTCGTACATCGCCACGGTCCGCCCCGCGACCCGGGGCCGCGCGATCAGTCCCTCGATCACCGCCCCCAGCACCGGATGATCGCTCCGCCCCCGCAGCTCCGCCAGGTCCAGCCCCGCGTAATCCGGCAGGGACCCACTGGGCTCGCTCGCGGCCGGGCTCAGCACATCGCCTCCTCGTGACAATCGGCTAAGCGGGCATGCCCCGGCGTCCGGTGAGGAAAACACCGGCGGGTCACTGCGTGCCGTCCAGCCGCCGGATCCGGTCATCCGTGCGGCGCACCTCGGCCGGGTCGGCGCCCGGGGTGCGGGCCCAGCGTTCGCGGGCCGCGCGGTAGAGGGCCAGGGCGCGGACGGGTCCGGCGAGGAACTCCAGGACCTCGGCGCGGCCGTGCAGGGCCCGCGCCGCGGTGCGGGGATCGCGGGCCGCCTCGGCCTCCTGGACGGCGCGCGCGTACGCCTCGTCGGCGCCGACCCATTCCCCCCGCTCGCGGGTGTGCCGGGCCAGGAGCCCGTGCAGGCCGCCGAGTTCGAGCCAGGCGGCGGCACGCAGGGCCGGCACCTCGGTGTCCCTCAGTGCCTGGTCGAGGGTCCAGCAGGCCTCGTACAGGTCGGCGATCATGGACTCCGCGCCGTAGCGCCGGCGCAGGGCGGCCGCCAGCAGGAGGCGGCGTTCCACGGCCGAGGGGTGACTCGGCGCGGTGTCGGCCACGGCCTCGCGCAGGCTGTTGACCGCTTCGGAGACCCGGTTGGGGTCCTCGGACTCGTCGTGGGCGCGCTGGGACTCCAGCAGCATCTGCCCGTACGAGACGAGCAGCTCGGCTCGCTGGGGGTCGCCCGGTCGTAACAGACTCAGTGCCCGCTTCATCTCCGCCTCGGCCGCGTCGGTGTCCGCCTGGTCGCTGTTGCTGTCGGTGTTGCTGTTGTTGTTGCTGTTCCACATCAGCAGTGCGAGTCGTCCGCGGGCCGCGGCCTCGAGCGGGAGGTCGCTCTCGGTCCGTGCCGCGTCGGCGGCTCGCTTCAAGACTGCCCTCTCAGACTCCAAAGCGAACGGAGCATCGCTCAGCGCATGTGAGGTCGCCAGATCGAGGAGGACCCGGGCGGGGGGCGTGCCCGCGCCGTCCGCGCCCCCGACGCGCTCCGCACCTGCGGTGAGCGCCGCCGCCGCCCGCAGGGCGAGACGGCGCCGTTCGGCGGAGTCGGGGAGGGCGTGCAGGGCGCATCGGAGCAGGGCGCGGCCGAGGGCGAACCAGAGTTCGGCGGGCGGGGTGCCGTCCGGCCAGCGCTCGGTGAGGCGGCTCAGGACGCGCACGGAGCGGTCGAGGTGGGTGAGGTCGTCGTCGGGTGAGCGGTCGAGGCGGCTGTTCACGACGGCGGTGTGGAGCACGGCGCAGGACAGGCGGGTGGCCGCGGTCAGGCCCGGGAGGTGGAGGGCGAGTTCGAGCTGGGCGAGAGCTTCGTCGACGAGGCGCTCCCCGTGCTCCCCCGGCTCGGTGGACTCGGGCGGGCGGCGCCGGGCGGCCTCGGCGATCCGCTCCTCGCCCCGGGTCTGCAGCACGCGGGCGAGGGCGATGCGGGCCGTGCCGAGCGCCTCGGGGTCGGGGGTGGTCCGTGCGGCGAGGGTGTCGACCTCGCGGCGTGCGACGTCCTCGGCCTCGGCGAGCCGGCGCGGGTCGCGCCATTCCTGCCAGGCGTGCAACAGGGCGCGGGTGTGGAGGCGGCTGCCGTCGGGGTGGTCCGTGGCGCGGGGGGTGCGCAGCAGGCGCAGGGCTTCGAGGAGGTCGTCGGCGCCGCCGTCGGTCTCGTAGCGGCGCAGGCGCAGTTCGGCGGCGCGCAGGGGGTGGCCGGGGAGTTTGAGGGTGCCGGGGAGTTCGGCGAGGCCGCGTTCGAAGTGGCGCAGGACGAGGTCGGAGACGGTGGCGAAGGGTTCGGGGACACTGCCGGTGCCGCCGGTGGGGCGGCGGCCGGTGCCTTCGAGGTAGGCGACGACGGCGGCGGGGTAGTTGCGGGCGGCGCGGCCGAAGGTGCGTTCGATGTAGAGGGCGCAGTGTTTGAGGACGAGGGCGGCCTCGCCGGCGCTGAGCCGCTGGAGGAGCAGGGCGCGGACGCGGGGCTTGAAGTCGAACCAGGGGCCGGTGCGGGCCTCCTGCTCGCGCCCCGGCCCGTCGCCGGGCGGGCGCTGGGTGACGAGGCCGCCGAGCAGCACCTCGGCGAGTTCGGCGGGGCCGGTGCCGGGCTGCATCGTGCGCTGGACCAGGCGCATGACGGGCAGGGCGAGGGGTGCGGCGGCGAGCTGGACGGCGAGGTCGCGGGCGGTGGGCGAGGCGGTCTCGTCGAACTCGACGAGCAGCCGCTCGGCCTCGTCCTCCTCGTGACCGGTGGCGTCCGTGTCCGGTACGGGGATCCGGGCGACGCCGTCCAGCGGCGCGGCGGCGCCGCGCAGGCGCAGTCCGCCCTCGGCCGCGACGAGCCGCGACCAGGTGCCGAGCGCGGCGGGTGCGGGCGTCAGGACGGGGACGTAGGGGCCGGCCGCGATCCTCGGGCCGCGCCTCAGCTCTCTGAACTCCAGTTGGCTGTACGGGCCTTGGCGTCGGGTCAGGGTGCCGGTGCGGGCCGGCAGGGCGGTGCGCTGCCAGAAACGCTGGGGCAGGGGCTGGAGCACGGCGAGCGGGGCGCCGGTCACCCAGCCGCGCAGCAGCCGTTGGAAGGTGCCGTCGCGCCACAGGGGCCCGGTGCAGTCGCTGAGCAGCAGGTGGACGCGCTGCCCCGAGGGGTCGGTGACCTCCTGGGCGGGGCGCAGGACGTGGCCGAGTCCCGGGCGGGCGGTGACGCCGAGGCCGCCGCCGAGCGGGTGCAGGTACTGCACGACGACGTCGCGGAAGGCGCCGACCTGGACGCAGGCGCGGCGCAGGTCGGCGAGGAGGCCGTCCCAGACGGCCATGGCGGGGGCGCCGTCCATGAGCAGGACGAGGTCGGCGGTGCGCCGCCGCACGGGCCGGCGGACGGGGCTCAACAGGCCGACGGACGCAGTGAGTTCGGCGGTGGCGGTCTCGTCGAGCTCACTGGGTGCGAAGAGTCCGGGCGGCCGGTAGGCGCGCAGGGGGCGCAGGGCGCGGCGCAGGGCGGGCAGCGCGGGGAGCCCGGACACGGTGGCGGCGCGGGGAGTGAGGGTGGTGGGGACCGGATCCGGTGCGGCCGGGCGCAGTTCGGCGAGGGTGACGGGGGCCGCGCGCGGGGGTACCCCGACCGGCTCCCCGGAATTGGCCGGATCCGACCGGTTCGGAGGGGGTCCCTCCGGCGTGACGGGTGGTTCGGGGGCGGATTCCGGGCGGCTCGGATCCGGCGCGGAGGACCGGGATCCGGCACGGGCCCGGCCCCCACCGGCGGTCCACCGGGCCAGCCAGAGCGCGTCGGCGAGCTCCCGGGTGTCGAGGGGCGTCCCGGCCTCACCGAGGGAACGGACGAGGCGGGTGAGTGGGTCGGGGGCCTGCGGGTCGGGAGCCTGCCGGTCAGGAGCCTGCCGGTCGGGAGCGTGCGGGCCAGGAGCGTGCGGGTCAGGAGCCTGCCGGTCAGGGGCCTGCCGGTCAGAAGCGTGCGGGTCGGGAGCCTGCCGGTCAGGAGCGTGCGAGTCAGGAGCCTGCCGGTCAGAAGCGTGCGAGTCAGAGGCCTGCCGGTCAGGAGTGTGCGGGTCGGGAGCCTGCCGGTCAGAAGCCTGCCGGTCAGGAGCCTGCCGGTCGGGGGCCTGCGAGTCAGAGGCCTGCGAGTCAGAGGCCTGCCGGTCAGAGGCCCGCCGGTCAGAGGCCCGCCGGTCAGAGGCCCGCCGGTCAGAGGCCCGCCGGTCAGGAGCGTGCGGGTCAGGGGCCTGCCGGTCAGGGGGTTCCGGAGCGGGCACCCGGTCACCGCGTCCGGTCGAGGGGCCGCATCAGTTCGCCCGACAGGCGGGCTCGGGCGGCGCTGTCCGTGTCCCAGCCCGTCTGGCGGACCAGGTGGATGGCGTTGAGCAGCTGGTCGACGGCGAGCACGTCGCCGGGGTCACGGTCGAGGAACTGCTCGATGAGCGCGGCGTGTTCGTCGTCGGCACCCTCGCCGAAATGGGCCCGGACCATGCCCGCGAGCCGCTCGGCGTCGGGCGGGGTCATCTCCAGCTGGATGCAGCGGCGGCGCAGCGGGGCGGGGAAGTCCCGCTCCCCGTTGCTCGTCAGGACGATGAACGGGAAGGCGCGGCAGCGCACCCGGCCGTGATGGACCGTCACCTTGGCGCCGTCGTGGGTGAGGACCTCGACGTCCGGGGCGACATCCGCGATCCGCTCCAGCTCGGGGATGGTGAACTCGCCCTCCTCCAGCACGTTGAGCAGGTCGTTCGGCAGGTCGATGTCGCTCTTGTCGAGCTCGTCGACGAGCAGCACGCGCGGGCGGCCGTAGGCGAGCAGCGCGGTGCCGAGCGGCCCGAGCCGGATGTAGCGCCCGACGTCCGCGATACCGGCGGCGGTGTCCTCGCCGAGCGCGGTGCGGATCTGCAGGTCCTGGAGGCGCCCGATGGCGTCGTACTGGTAGAGCCCCTCGCGCAGGATGCTGCGGCTGACGACCGGCCAGGTGAGGACCCGGCCCAGCTTCAGCTCGTACGCGACCGAGTGCGCGATGGTCGATTTGCCGCTGCCGGGCTGACCGGTGACGAGCAGCGGTCTGCGCAGGTAGAGCGCGGCGTTGACCAGCTCGCGCTCCTCCGCGCCCGGCCGGTGCATCTGCGCCTGGCGGCTGCGCACGCCGAGCCGGCGGACCGAGGCGCTGTCCAGCTCACCGGGCGGGTCGAGCGCGGGGGCGCCGTCGAAATCGCGCCAGGGCGGCGGTGGGGGCAGCCGCTCGATGTCGTCGTGCGGGGCTCCGGCGCCCCGGTAGATCAGCCACTCGCTCATGAAGGCCCCCTCCGCGACAGGCTGCCACGAAAATACCGGGCCCGCAGGGCCCTCGCATCGGATTCAAGTCGGCGTGAAGGCATCGCTACGGCGGCGGTTCGAAGGGCCGGGCCGAGGCGGTGGGCAGGGGGTGGTCCGGGCTGTCGTAGAAGAGGATCAGGCCGCGCAACCAGTCCGTGCCGGCGGCGCCGTTGCGGAGTTTCCACAGACGGCCGGGCAGGGTGCGGACGGATTCGCCGGGGCGGTCGAGGAGGGTGGTGACGCCCTCGTGGAAGCCGTCGCAGGAGTCGCCGCAGCCGTCCTCGTCGCCGTGCCCGTCGGCCCGCCACAGGGCGACCGGGTAGCCCAGGCCGACCGCGCGCTGGACCGCGACATGGCCGGAGCCCGCCGTCACACGCTGGCAGAGCACGGGGACCGAGTCGTGCGGGGCGCTCTTCAGCTGGGCGCGCCGCAGCGGCACCGGCGGGCCGGCGGGGCGCAGCAGCCGCAGCCGCTCGGCCCGGTGCAGCCCACGCCAGCGGGCACGCCACTGTTCAGCGACGTCGGCGGCGTCGACCAGCTGGGCGCGGCGCTCGATGTCGCGCAGCATCACGGGCCGGTCGATGCCCATGGGGCTGTGCGGCGCGCTGGGCCGGGCGTCCTCCCGTATCTCCCACTCGGCGACGGCGGCGGCGAACTCCGTGCCGGGCAGGGCGACTTCGAGGGGTACGGGGTCGTCGTCGGCCCGGGTCGCGTCGGCGGCCTCCAGTACGCCGACGAGCGCGTCGAGCGCGCTCTCGCGGGCCCGCGCGAAGGGCTGCCCGTCGGCGGGCGGCGTCCTGGCGAGCTCCCAGCGGCCGTCCTCGTAGCCCTTGTAGAGCGACCAGACGTACTGCTGCGCCTCCTCCTCGCCCTCGTCGAGGTACGGGGCCGACGGCGCGTGGTCGAACTCCAGGAGGACGGCGCGCGGGCGCGGGCGCAGGGTGCCGAGCTGTCCGCGCTGTTTGGCGTCCAGGGCGTGGCCGCGCTTCATGACGGACTCGTAGAGCTCACGCGCGCGTGCCGCCGCTTCCGGTTCGGTGGAGTGCTTGGAGATCCACTTCGCGATGAGGACGAGGTAGCTGAGGTGCACGGCGAGGTCGCCCTCGCCGCCGAAGCCGTGCAGCATGCCGAGCCCGTCACGCCAGCCGACGGGGGCGACGGAGTGGGCCACGGTCCGGTCCAGGGCCTCGGCCGCGAGTTCGCGCACGGTCGCGGAGGTGCTGGGCGGGGGCATCGCGCCGAGCTGGTGCAGGGCCTCCAGGCGGTCGAGCACGCCCCAGGAGCCGCGCCGCCTGGGCAGTGCGCGCTGAGCGTCGACCCAGGTCGGTTCGCCGTTGCCGTGCTCGGGGTGCTGGCGGTGCCAGTGCCAGTCGTCGTGCCGCCGCATCAGCTCCTCGTACGGGTCGGGGCCGAGGTCCGGGGCGCCGTCGAGGTGCGCGGCGGCCGTCAGCGCGCGCAGGCCGCTCACGGCGACGGCGATCCCGGAGCCGCCCTCCCGGAAGCGCGCCTTGACGATGCCGACGATCTCGCCGCGCTCCAGGTCGACGAGTGGCCCGCCGGAGGTGCCGGGGCGCATGTCGGCCCGCAGTTCGAACTTGATCCGGGTGCCCGTCGTGCCGCCGTAGCCGCACGAGAGGCTCTCGGGTTCGCTGAGTCCGGGCCCGCCCTCGGGGTGCGCGAAGCGGCCGACGATGCCGCCGCTGCCGAACTCGCCCGGGGGCCGGTCGGTGAGCCAGGCGCAGCGCTCCCGGTCCATCGGGTCGAGCAGGGCGACCAGCGCCAGGTCGGGGCCGCTCCTCTCGGTGTCCGGATTCGCCATGTCGGCCTCGGACACGAGGAGGTCGGTGGCGCTGTCGGGGCCGTGCGGGCCGGACCGGGCGGCCCGGGGCAGCGGCATCGAGTACGCGACCCGGCCGCGCAGCACGCGCCCGTCCACGTACACGCCGACGTCGGTGCCGTCGGGGCGCACGGCGCGGCGGGCCCGCCGTCCCGGCCCGTCGACCAGTACATGGGCGCAGGTCAGCACCCAGCCGGGGGCCACGAGGAACCCGCTGCCCCACAGGGCACGCGCGCCGCGCTGGGCGACGATCGGCAGTCCGTCGTCCGAGGGCGGCGGCGCCCCGAGACCCACGGTCGCCTCCTCGGTCAGCTGCCACAGCTCGCCGCGGTCCGCAGGGGTCGCCATCAGGCCCCGGCCCGGCTGTCGCCCTCCTCGGCACCGGCGCCCGGGGCGGGACCCGGTGCGGATGCGGGTGCCGGTGCGGGTACGGGTACGGGTACGGGTGCCGGGTCCGCGTCGGTGTCGGCGGCCGCGCGCCGGGCGGCCCGGCGGTCCGCGTGGTGCCAGGTCAGGGTGATCGACAGATTGGCCTTCGCCTCACCGTCGGCGAGCACCGCGACGGCCTTGCCCGGCTTGGCGCTGACCTCGATGCCGAACGTCACCGCCGTCTCGTCCGGCGCGGCCGCAGCCGTGGCCGTGCGGACGGAGCGGGCGACGCCCTCGACGGTCTCCTTCAGGCCCTCGACGCGGGTGACCACGTTCTCCCACAGGCCGACGTCCTCGTAGAGGTCGTCGTAGTCGTCCTGCCCGCCGAGGCCCGGCAGGCGGGAGGCCCGGACCCAGACCTCCGTGCCGTCCGGCAGCTGCACCGGCCGTATCGCGTCCCCCATGGCGCACTCCCCCGTCGCCCCGGCGCACCATGTCCCGTACGCCCCACAGGCATTGATGAGTCATCAGGCTAGCTCGCGGGGGCGGCCGGGGCGAGAGCGTACGGTCGTCGCCCGGTGCCCGTCCGTCACCCGCCGGGCCGCGCCTATCCTGGCAGGGACAACGCACCACGAGCAGGACGAGCAGCACGGAGCACCCCTTGTACTTCACCGACCGTGGCATCGAAGAGCTGGAGAAGCGGCGCGGCGAGGAGGAAGTCACCTTCGAGTGGCTGGCCGAGCAGCTGCGGACGTTCGTCGACCTGAACCCGGACTTCGAGGTGCCGGTGGAGCGCCTGGCCACGTGGCTGGCGCGGCTGGACGACGACGACGAGGACGACGAGTAGGAACCCGAGGACGCTGGGTCGCGCACGAGGCTGGGGCGCGCGTACGAGGCTGCTGGAGTGCGCGTACGAGGCCGGGGCGGGCGTCAGTCGCGGGCCGAGCGCATCCGATCGTACGCGAGACCGAGCGCGCCGTGCGCGAGCAGCACCGCCCCTGCCGTGAGCCAGACCCCGCTGCGCCGGCGCAGGCCGTGCAGGACGAGCGGGACACCTGCCGCGAGCTGGGCGGCTGCGACGCAGCGGGCCTTGGGGCCGCGCAGCCAGGGGCCGATGCCGGCGCCCTCGACGACGTCGAGTTCGGCGTGCATCGCGTCGCGCCAGCCGGACCAGGAGACGGGTTCGGCGTCGGGCTGGATCCGGGCGACCTCGCGCAGCCGGTCGGCGGGTTCGCCGGGGGTCAGGCCCGCGGGGAGGGCCAGCCCGGTGCGGCGGAGCACCGCGAGCAGGCCGAGCATCCGGGCCCGGGCGTCGGAGCCGCTGTCGGGTTCGGTGAGCGCGTCGAGCGACTGCATGTCGAGTACGGGGTCGAGCCCGAGGCGGGCGGCGAAGGTCCGCATGGCCTCGTCCTCACCGGCCGGGGTGCCGTTCGCGAGCCATACGTAGCCGACGGGGCGGCGGAACCCGGACGCGAGCGTGAAGCCGCTGCGGTCCGCGTCCCACCACAGCGCGAGCGTCGGCCAGGGCGCGCCGACGGCGAGGGCGCCGGCCCAGCCGCCGAGGATCCGCTCGATCGTTTCGCCGGTGCCTTCCGCCCCCTCCCTGCCGTCCGTGCCGTCGGCGTTGTCCGTGCCGTCCAGCCAGGGCTTGGTCTCCGGTACGAGGACGCTCCAGCCGCGGCCGGCCTGCGCGAGGAGCATGCGCCGCCGCAGCAGGTGGGCGGCGGGGCCGACCACTGCGGGTTCGGCGCGGCACAGCAGCAGGGCTCCGGCGGGTTCCGGGGACGACGACATGGGCTCACGCTAGGTCAATTTGTCAGGGTTCGGCCATAAATGGGGGCCGGGCGGGTGGGGTGGGGACGGGTCGGAGGTGGGGGTCACTCGTGCGGGTGACCGTCGCGGACCGCCGCCGCGACAGTCTTGACTTCCCGTATCCGCGATATATCGTGTTTGACGGAGGACGCGATATGGCGCGTTCACGGTGGAGGAGGTCGCACCATGCCCGAGTGGTCCGTGGCGGAGCCGCAGAAGCTCGTCTTCGACGAGCCGGTGACGGCCCTGCATGTGCGCGTGGTGAACGGGACGGTGAACGTGGTGGGCACCGACGACCCCTCCGCCCGCCTGGAGGTCTCGGAGATCGAGGGACCGCCGCTGACCGTGACCCAGCGGGGCGGGACGCTGTCGGTGGCCTACGACGACCTGCCCTGGAAGGGCTTCCTCAAGTGGCTCGACCGCAAGGGCTGGCACCGCAGCGCGGTCGTCACGCTCACCGTGCCCACGGGGACGCGGGTCGAGGTGGGCGTGGTCGGGGCCGGCGCGGTGGTCTCCGGCATCGAGGGGCGCACGGAGATCAAGGGGGTCTCCGGTGACACGACCCTGGTGGGCGTCACGGGCCCGGTGCGCACGGGCACGGTCTCCGGCAGCGTGGAGGCCCAGGCGGTGACGGGTGACCTGCGGTTCAGTTCGGTGTCGGGCGATCTGACCGTCGTCGAGGGCTCCGGTTCCTTCGTGAAGGCGGACACCGTCAGCGGCGCGATGATCGTGGACCTGGACCCGGCGGGCCCGACCGACGTCAGCCTGACCAGCGTGTCCGGCGAGATAGCCATCCGCATCCCGCACCCGGCGGACACGGAGGTGGAGGCGAACACGACGAGCGGAGCGGTGTCCAACGCCTTCGACGGCCTGCGCGTCTCCGGCCAGTGGGGCGCCCATAAAATCACCGGGAGGCTCGGTGCGGGCACCGGCAGCCTCAAGGCGACCACGGTCTCCGGCTCCATCGCGCTGTTGCGCCGGCCTCCGGGCGAGGACGACCCGTTCGACGGGGGGACCGGGCCGCACACTCCCGCCGACGACACCGGCGACGCTGACAAGAAGGTGCTCTGACATGCCCCCCGTCTTCGCCCATGGCCGCCTGCGCCTGTACCTCCTCAAGCTCCTCGACGAGGCGCCGCGCCACGGCTATGAAGTGATCAGGCTCCTCGAGGAGCGCTTCCAGGGGCTCTACGCGCCGTCGGCGGGCACCGTCTATCCCCGGCTGGCCAAGCTTGAGTCCGAGGGGCTCGTCACCCACACGACCGAGGGCGGCCGGAAGGTCTACGCGATCACGGACGCGGGCCGCGCCGAGCTGGCCGACCGCAGCGGGGAGCTGGCCGACCTGGAGCTGGAGATCCGGGAGTCGGTGGCCGAGCTGGCCGCCGAGATCCGGGACGACGTGCGGGGCGCGGCGGGCGACCTGCGCCGCGAGGTGCGGGCCGCGACCTCACAGGCAGGCGGCGCCCGGGGCACCACCCCTGGCCCTGGCCCTGGTCCCGGCCCCGGCCCGGGGCTCGGCCTTGGCGGCCTGGCGGACGTGACGGACCACGAGTCCTGGCGTGCCGCCAAGGAAGAGCTGCGCCGGGCCAAGCAGGAGTGGAAGGAGCAGGCGCGGCGCGCGAAGGACGAGAGCCGCCGGGCCCGCGAGGAGGCCCAGCGGGCGCGCCGCCAGGCCAAGGAGACGCAGGACAAGGTGCGGGCGCAGGCGCAGGAGGAGTTCCAGCGCATGGCCAAGCGGGTGCAGGACCAGGTGCAGGACCACTTCGCGCGGGGCGACTGGCCGACGGGGGTCCGCGAGGGGCTGTCCGAGCTGGCCCGGGAGTTCGGCGAGTTCGGCAAGACCTTCGGCAAGGAATCGGGCCGCCCCCGGCCTCAGGGGGCGGCGCCGGGCGCCGATGAGGGGGCGGGTGCCGGCTCGGCTGCGGGTGCCGGTAGGGCGGCGGGTTCCGACGGGGTCGCGGGCCCGGACTCGGCTGCGGGTGCGGGCTCGGCTGCGGGATCCGGCACCGGCAGCGGGGCGGGCTCTGACACCGGGGCGGGCTCCGGCAGTTCCGCGAGCTCCGGTGCCGCCGGTCCCACGTACCGCCCGGCGTCGGAGGAGATCCCGGTCGAGTACATCCCGTCCTGGGCCACGCCCGAGGACAGCACCGGTGACCCGGCCCGCGACCTGGACCGCCTCCTGGACCGCTTCCGCGACGACATCCGCGACGCGGCCCGCGACCACGGGGTCTCCCCGACCCAGCTCCAGGAAGCCCGCCGCCACCTCTCGGAGGCAGCGGCCCACATCGGAGCGGCGCTCAGAGCTCCGCGGCCGTAGGGGGGCGAGGGTAGAGGTCGCCGGGCGGGCGTTCGGGCCGGCCGGGCCCGGCGGGACTCGGCGGAGCGCCGCCGAGCCCGGACCAGCGGTACGGCGGGCCGGAAGCCCCGGCCCGCCACCAGCCCCGGCGCGCACCTCAGGCCGCCCCCATCTCCGACCCGCACCTCACCCGCCACCCCTTCCGGCCCGCCTCAGCCCGCCGCCTCCCCGCGCTCACCCCCGCCCGAGCCCGAGCCCGGGTCCGACTCCGAACCCGAGTCCGAGTCCGAGCCATAAAGCACCCGTTCCACCCCGGACACCGTCACCCCGTGTTCGGCCAGGACCTCCATGGCTGTGCCGGGGCGGGTCGCGAGGGCGAGGAGGAGATGTTGGTCGCCGATGGAGCGGTCGCGGTGGGCCAGGGCGATCCGTAGGGAGGACTCCAGGACGCCCTTGGCCTCCTGGGTGAACGGGCGGCGCCCGCCGAGTCGCCGACCGCCGGTCAGGGCGCCGACACCATGGGCGTCCTCGACGCGGGAGACGATCTCGTCGAGGTCGATGCCGAGCCCGGCGAGGGCCTCGGCGTCGGCCCGCGAGAGTCCGGCCCGGCGCCGCGCCTCGGTCAGGCCCCGTCCGATCGCCGCGCGCCGCGCATCCGTGGCGGCGCCGAGCGCGCCCAGGGCGAAGGCCGCCCGGGTGCCGCGGGCCTCCAGGAGGGCGAGCAGCAGATGGCCCTCGTCGACCCGCGGGGCGCGTTCCTGCTCGGCCTTGTCGACGGCGCCCCGCACCACGTCGCGGGCGCCCTTGGTGAACCGTTCGAACATCATCGCCTCCCGTGCTTCTTGTGCACGGCCTGCCGGCTGACTCCCAGCTCGGCCGCGATCTCCTGCCACGACCAGCCCTGATGGCGCGCGCTGCGCACCTGTACCGCTTCCAGTTGTTCCAGCAGCCGCCGCAGCGCGGCGACCGCCCGCAATCCGACGCGCGGGTCGCGGGCGCCCGCCTGCTCGGCGAGATCCGTTGCCTCGGTCATGATGTCAATGTAAGTTGACACCTCTCGGGCGTCAACCCCAGTTGACATGACGGGTACGAAAAAGGGGCGCCCACACGGGCGCCCCTCCCTCACCGAACCCAGACGGGTCAGACGGGTCAGACCGTCAGAACGACCTTGCCGAACAGGTCGCCGCCCGCCATCTTCTCGAAGCCCTCGCGGGCCCGGTCGAGCGGCAGGACCTCGTCGATCACCGGGCGCACCCCGGTCGCGGCGCAGAAGGACAGCAGGTCCTCCAGCTCGTCCTTGGAGCCCATCGTGGAGCCGACGACCTTGAGCTCCAGGAAGAAGATGCGGTTGAGCTCGGCGGCCGGCGGGTTGGGGCCGCTGGTCGCGCCGGAGATCACCAGCGTGCCGCCGGGACGGAGCGACTTCACGGAGTGGGACCAGGTCGCGGCGCCCACGGTCTCGATGACGGCGTCCACCCGCTGCGGCAGCCGCGCCCCGGACTCCAGCGCCTCGACGGCCCCGAGTTCCAGGGCCCGCTTGCGCTTGGCCTCGTCGCGGCTGGTCGCGAAGACGCGCAGCCCGGCCGCCTTGCCGAGCGCGATCGCGGCCGTGGCGACACCGCCGCCCGCGCCCTGCACGAGGACCGAGTCACCGGGACGCACCCCGGCGTTGGTGAAGAGCATCCGGTACGCGGTCAGCCAGGCGGTGGGCAGGCAGGCTGCCTCCTCGAAGGAGAGCTCCTTCGGCTTGGGCAGCACGTTCCACTCGGGCACGGTGACCTGCTCGGCGAAGGTGCCCTGGTACTTCTCGGTGAGGATGGACCGGCGCTCGCGCGGTCCGACCCCGTGACCGGTCTCGCCGATCACCGAATGGAGTACGACCTCGTTGCCGTTCTGGTCGATCCCGGCGGCGTCGCAGCCCAGGATCATGGGCAGCGCCTCCTCGCCGAGTCCGACCCCGCGCAGGGACCACAGGTCGTGATGGTTCAGGGAGGCGGCCTTGACGTTCACGGTGGTCCAGCCCGGCCGGTCGGCGGGGGCGGGCCGCTCCCCCAGCTCCAGTCCGTTCAGCGGCTGATCACGGTCGATACGGGCAGCGTAGGCGGCGAACATGGCCCCGACGATAGGCCCAGCACCCCGGCCGGGGAACCGTCCGCCGCTGTGACACACGCCCTCTGGCGCAACGCGCCGCCCCGGCGTTACGAGCAGGAGCGGTCACGGAACACGCGCAGGAGCGGTCACGGAACACGCGCGGGTGCGGGCATGGAACACACGCGGGTGCAGGCATGGAAAAGGCCCCGCCGGAGCGGGGCCTCGACCAGGACGCGGACGATCCACCAGAACGCGGAAGATCCGCGACGACGCTAGCGCCGCGCGACGCCCTCGGCGCGAGCGGCAGCGGCCACGGCGGCGGTGACAGCCGTGGCCACCCGCTCGTCGAACGGCGACGGGATCACGTAACCGGCGGCGAGCTCGTCACCCACGACGTCGGCGATCGCGTCGGCGGCGGCGATCTTCATGCCCTCGGTGATCCGCGAGGCCCGCACCTGGAGGGCGCCCGCGAAGATGCCCGGGAAGGCCAGCACGTTGTTGATCTGGTTCGGGTAGTCCGAGCGCCCGGTCGCGACCACGGCCGCGTACTTGGCGGCGATGTCGGGGTGCACCTCGGGGTTCGGGTTGGCCATCGCGAAGACGAAGGCGCCCGGCGCCATGGAGGCGACCGCCGGCTCGGGGACCGTACCGCCGGAGACACCGACGTAGAAGTCGGCGCCCGCGAGGGCGTCCTCGAGCGTGCCGGACAGACCCGCCTTGTTCGTGATCTCGGCGAGCTCGCGCTTGACCGCGGTGAGGTCCTCACGGTCGCGGCTCACGATGCCCTTGCGGTCGGTGACGGCGACGTCGCCGAGACCGGCCTCGAGCAGGAACTTGGCGATCGCCACGCCCGCCGCACCGGCGCCGGAGATCACACCGCGCAGCTCGCCGAGCTCGCGCCCGCTGAGCTTCGCCGCGTTCTTCAGCGCGGCGAGGGTGACCACGGCGGTGCCGTGCTGGTCGTCGTGGAAGACCGGGATGTCCAGTCGCTCCTGGAGCTTGCGCTCGATCTCGAAGCACCGCGGTGCCGAGATGTCCTCCAGGTTGATGCCGCCGAAGGACGGGGCGAGGCGCACGACGGTGTCGACGATCTCGTCGACGTCGGTCGTCGAGAGCGCGAGCGGCACGGCGTCCACGCCACCGAACTGCTTGAAGAGAATGGCCTTGCCCTCCATCACCGGGAGGGAGGCCTCGGGACCGATGTCACCGAGCCCCAGGACGGCCGTACCGTCGGTCACGACCGCCACGACGTTCGACTTCCACGTGTAGTCGTCGACGAGCTCGGGCTGCTCGGCGATCGCCGTGCACACCTTCGCGACGCCGGGCGTGTACGCCAGGGACAGGTCGTCCTTGTCACGGATCGGCACGGTGGCCTGCACGGCCATCTTGCCGCCGCGGTGCAGCGCGAAAACCGGGTCGAAGGGCTCGTCAGTGCCCTCGTTGCCCGTATTGGCGTCGCTGCGAGGATTGACGATCTCCGCTGCCACTTTTCTGACCCCTTAAGTCTTATTGCTTCAGTTGAGGGTGGGTCCGTTCCTGGTGAGGAACGGGCGGGACCGCGTACGACCCGGCCGGTCCGTTTGTGACCAGCCGTGCGGGTGCGTACACGACGGGCGCGCCGCACGCGCGCCCTGTGCCCCGGATGAGGGGTGTAAAGAACCTTCTTACCTGACCGACGGGGCCACGGACGACCCCGTACGTGATCGATCACGCCTCGGTGACATGACTCATAGCCGAATGTCTGGACAATTCAACAAGTCGAACGCGAGGCGGGCGAGGGGTCGCCCGAATGGTGAGACGAGGGGCGGTCCACCGAAGAATCTGCGGTCTCGGGGCCGTGGATCGGCAGAAGATCCACCGCTATGCCCCCTACAGCGCCCGCCTGTTGCGATCTTGGGCGACCCGTTATCCGATTTTGACATCGCAGACCCCCTGAATCGGGCAGTCCGAATGGCAAGATGCCGTAACCACGCGAGGTCGCGATGCTCGACAACATGTGCGACCACACGGCTTTTTCCCTCACCCTGCCGGAGGAACCAAGCATGACCGCAAGCACCACCCGCCGCACGAACGCGACGTCCGCGAAGTCCCGGATAGCCGCGATCGGCGCGATCGCGGTCGCCGGCACCCTGCTGCTGACCGGCTGCGGCGACCAGACGAAGGACAAGGACGCGGGCAGCGGTACCGCCTCCACCAAGAACGCGCCGCTGGCCGACAAGCTCCCCAAGGAGATCCGGGACAAGGGCGTCGTCCGGGTCGGCTCGGACATCGCCTACGCGCCGGTGGAGTTCAAGGACAAGTCGGGCAACGCGATCGGCATCGACCCCGACATCGCGGCCGCCATGGGCAAGCAGCTCGGCGTGAAGTTCGAGTTCGAGAACGGCACGTTCGACACCCTGGTCACGGGCCTGCGCTCGAACCGCTACGACATCGCCATGTCGGCCATGACGGACACCAAGGACCGCCAGGAGGGTGTCGACTCCGACACCGGCAAGAAGGTCGGCGAGGGCGTCGACTTCGTCGACTACTTCAACGCGGGCGTCTCGATCTACACCCCGAAGGGCAAGACCCAGGGCATCAAGACCTGGGACGACCTGTGCGGGAAGAAGCTCGTCGTGCAGCGCGGCACGGTCTCCCACGACCTCGCCAAGGCGCAGGCCAAGAAGTGCCCAAAGGGCAAGACGCTGGGCATCCAGGCCTTCGACGACGACCAGCAGGCCCAGACCCGCCTGCGCTCGGGCGGCGCGGACGCCGGCTCCTCCGACTTCCCGGTCGCCGCGTACGCGGTGAAGACCACGGGTGGCGGCAAGGCCTTCGAGATCGTCGGCGACCAGGTCGAGGCCGCGCCGTACGGCATCGCCGTGGCCAAGAACCAGACGCAGCTGCGCGACGCCATCAAGGACGCGCTCGACGCGATCATCAAGAACGGCGAGTACGACAAGATCATCGCCAAGTGGGGCGTCGAGGCGGGCGCCGTCAAGGAAGCCACCGTCAACGGCGGTAAGTGACCACGCACCTCGGTCGTAGAAGTCGTTGAAAGGCAAGATCCGTGTCTGTTGACATCGAGAAGACGGGCGGCGGCCCCGAGGACACGCCGCCGCCCGCGACCGCGCCGGAAGCCATCAGGGCGATTCCGGTCCGGCATTACGGGCGTTACCTGGCCGCGGTGGTGGCCCTCGCGCTGCTGGGTTCGATCATCTATGCCTTCGGGCAGGGCAAGATCCAGTGGAGCACGGTCCCGGAGTACTTCTTCGACGACCGCATCCTGACGGGTGTCGGCAAGACGCTGCTCCTGACGGTCCTGTCGATGCTGATCGGTGTCGTGGGCGGTATCACGCTGGCCGTGATGCGCCTGTCGAAGAACCCGGTGACCAGCACGATCGCCTGGTTCTACATCTGGTTCTTCCGCGGCACCCCGGTCCTGGTCCAGCTGTTCATCTGGTTCAACCTGGGCCTGGTCTTCGAGTACATCAACCTCGGCCCCATCTACAAGGACTACTGGTCCTCGTTCATGACGCCGCTGCTGACCGCACTGCTGGGTCTGGGTCTGAACGAGGCCGCCTACATGGCGGAGATCTGCCGTGCGGGTCTGATGTCGGTCGACGAGGGCCAGACGGAGGCCTCCCACGCGCTGGGCATGTCGCACTCGAAGACGCTGCGGCGGATCGTGATCCCGCAGGCGATGCGGGTGATCGTGCCGCCGACCGGCAACGAGTTCATCAACATGCTCAAGACGACGTC
>NZ_JBITJS010000029.1:0-81071 GCF_044460245.1 Streptomyces sp. NPDC050145
CCCCCCCCCCCCCCCCCCCCCCCCCCCCCCCCCCCCCCCCCCCCCCCCCCCCCCCCCCCCCCCCCCCCCCCCCCCCCCCCCCCCCCCCCCCCCCGACGGGGTGGGCTCGCTCATGTCAGGCCGTCGCCGCCAGGGCGGTGCCGGAGGCGTCCGCGACGATCTCCCGGACGCCCGGCTCCAGCACCTCGTACAGGGGGGTGAGCTCGCCCTGCAGGAACAGCTTGCGCATCAGGGTGCGCTGGATCTTCCCGCTGGTGGTCTTGCGGATGGTGCCCGGCCGGACCAGGAGCACATTGCCCGCCGGGACGTTGAGCTGCTGCCCGATGCGGCTCTGGACGGCCGTGGCCAGGCTGCGCAGGTCGCCGTCGACGGCGCTGATCCGGACCTCCTGCACCACGACGAGGCGCTCGCGGTCGGTCTCGACGGTGAACACCGCGCCGGCGCCGGCGCCCAGGGCCTTGTCGGTGGCCTGCACCGCCCGCTCGACGTCCTGCGGGTAGAGGTTGCGCCCGGAGAAGATGATCAGCTCCTTGAGGCGGCCGGTGACGTAGAGCTCGCCGTCCTCGAGGGCGCCGAGGTCGCCCGTGCGCAGCCAGCCGCCGGCGTCCTCGCCGCCGTCGCCGTCGGTGATGTTCGCGTCGAAGATCTCCACGTTGGTCAGCGGGCGCTTCCAGTAGCCGGAGGCCACGCTGTCGCCCTTGACCCAGATCTCGCCCACGGAGCCCTCGGGACGCTCGATGCGGGTGTCGGGGTCGACGATCTTCACCGTGAAGTCGTGGATGACGCCGCTGCTGACCAGCTCACGGCTCGGTTCCTCGGCCACCGGGTCGGTGAGCGTGCCCTGTTCGAGGGCGGCCACGTCGACGGTGCGCACGGCGGGGCGGCGGTCCCTGGGGGTGCCGGAGACGAGCAGGGTGGTCTCCGCCATGCCGTAGCAGGGGAAGAACGACTCGGGCTTGAAGCCGGCGGGCGCGAAGCGCCGGGTGAACGCCTCGATGGTCTCGCGGCGAATCGGTTCGGCACCGTTGGCGGCGCTGACCCAGGTGGACAGGTCTAGTTCGGCGAGCTGCTCGTCGGTGACCCGGCGCACGCACAGGTCGTAGGCGAAGTTGGGGCCGCCGCCGATGGTGACGCCGTAGTCGCCGATGGACTTCAGCCAGCGGTGCGGGCGGCGCAGGAAGGACGTCGGGGAGAGCAGGACGGCGGAAGCGCCGATGTACAGCGGGTGCAGGATGTGCCCGATGAGCCCCATGTCGTGGTAGAAGGGCAGCCAGCCACCGAACCGGGTCTGCCCGTCGGTTCCGGCGGCGTTCTGGATCGCGGCCTCGTTGGCGAGCAGATTGCGGTGCGAGACCATGACGCCCTTGGGGTCGCTGGTCGAGCCGGAGGTGTACTGCAGGAACGCGAGGTGCTCGGGGGTGAGGTCCGGAACCCGGTAGGCGCTCGCGTCACCGTGGTCCGCGACGTCGGTCGCCAGGCACTTGACGTCGGTCAAGCCCTCGGAGGCGAGCCAGGCGGATATCTCGGGCGCGCTCGCCGAGTCGGTCAGTACCGCGCGGACCTCGGCATCGCGCAGGATGCCGGACACCCGGGTGAAGTGCTGGCCCTGCTCGGTGGGCAGCGGGGCGGGCACGGCGACGGAACCGGCGTACAGGCAGCCGGTGAACGCCTTGATGAAGTCGGTGCCCGAGGGGTACAGCAGGAGCACCTGTCCGCCCGCGGCGCCGTTCGCCTGCAGCCAGGAGGCGATGCGGCGGGCGTCGTGGTCGAGTCCGGCGTACGACAGGTGCTCGGGGACCGAGCCGTTGGCATCATCCGGCAGAAAGATGAAGGCGTCCTCGGTACCGAGCTCGGCCGCACGGTCCAGAACCAGTTCCGTGAAGGTTCGGAAGCTTGTCAACGTCTTTGCCTGGCCTCTCCGAGATCCGCAGGCGTAGTGCCGGCGATGGCTGTCTGGGACATGTCCGAGACTGGCCCGCCGCGCTAAGGCGTCGCTTGTGCTGCCCGGCCGGGGTCCGGCGGCCCGGCGGCCCCCGGACATGCGACTGCCGCCCGCCAGAGGGGGGCTGGCGAGCGGCAGTCGGCACGCGCCGCACGCGCGGGGCGTACGGCTCCCGGCTCCGTGCGGACCGGCCGGGCCCCGGGCGCGGCGGGGGATGGTGACGCGCGCCGGAACGGTGCCGGTCCCCGGCCGGAGCCGGGATGTCGTGAGCTGTTCTTGCGTTTCCACCCCGCGTGAGGTGCGTTCAGGAGGCGGAGGGTGGCACGGGTGGCGGGAAGGCCGCGTCGAGCGTGACGTGGGAGGGGTGCGGCGGCAGCCGGGTGAGGTCGTGGCGGAAGTCGAGGGCGCCGTCGTCGCCCGTGCGCACGGTCTCGAAGCCGAGCGACGGGTACAGGTCTCGGACCTTGCCGTTCTTGGCGGTGGGCCGGTACGAGGCGAGGACGGCCGGCACCTCGGTGTCCCGGGCGTGGGCCAGCAGCGCCGCCAGGGCGGCCTGTTCGATGCCGCGGGCGAAGACCCGGCAGCTGAGCAGTACGTTGTCGATGCGCAGCGCGTCCGGCCCGCGCTCGGCGAACACCGCGCCGACCAGTCCGTTGTCGCCGAAGCGGTCCGCGGATCGGACGGCCAGGACCAGGTGGCGTGGTGAGTCCAGCAGGGCCCGCACCTGGTCGGTGTCGAGGCGCCGGGTGGTGAGGTTGAACTGGTTGGTGCGCAGGGTGATCTGGGAGATGCGGGGCACGTCCGCCTCGGTCACCGGTGCGACGGTGACCCGGACGTCCAGGGCCTGGAGGTACTCCTCCATCGACGCGGCGCCGTCCAGGAGTTCCAGGCGTCCGGCGTCGGCCCGGTACTGGCCGGCCCGGCCCCGGTCCGCCTCGGTCAGTTCACGGACGTCGAACCAGCCGTCGGCGAGCAGCCGGTCGATGTGCAGGGCGGGTTCCTCGTCGAGGCGGACCACGGCGGTCTCGGGTACGGAGGTGGCGACAAGGCCGCACTCGAAGGGCGAGTCGTCGACGAACACGAAACTGTCCGTGCCGAGGTTGAGCTGTGCGGCCATCTCCCGCAGATTGGCGTCCTTGGGCTGCCAGTTGGCGGTGATCCGCACGAAGTCGTCCGGCCGCAGCACCATGTCGGGGTGGTCCGCGAGCACCCGCTCCACGGGTTCCTGGTCGTTCTTGCTGCACACGCCGAGCAGGACGCCCTGGGAGCCCAGCTGGCGCACCACCTTCTGGAAGGCGCCGAAGGCCTCGCCCCGGTAGGTCCCTGCGACGGCGATGCCGTCGGGGCCGTCGTCGCCGAGGATGCCGTCCCACAGGGTGTGGTCCAGGTCGACGACGAGCACCTTCTTGGTGCGGCCGCGCAGCGCCCGGGCCAGGTGCGCGATCTCCCGGGCGTACCGGCCGAGCAGTTCGCCGCCGAGGTGTTCCTTGGTGTAGACGGCGAGCCTGCTGTCGCGGACCGGGCCCGACTCCGCGATCAGCGGCTCGAGGTCGACCACGTGGACCCGGGGGTGGGCCAGTGCGATGCGCAGCAGTCCGGTGTTGAACTCCCGCCACAGCACCGACAGTTCGGTGCGTGAGCGGTGGTCGACGAGCTGGCGCAGGTGCCCGGGCAGCAGCGGCAGGGTGTTGAGCACGAGGGTTCCCGAGCCGTGCCGGACGTACCTCTCGGCGAGCCGCTCGAGCAGGCCGAGTTTGGCCCCGACGGCGTCGGCGACGTCCGCCACCCGCCAGGGCTGCGGAAGTTCGTCGAAGACGACCTGGGCGTCGAGCACGACGAGCGACAGGTCGGTGTCGTCGGCGTACAGCGCTCCCCCGGTGTCCTGCAGGTCGCGCCGCCAGCCGTCGTGCTCGCCGTGGGTGGCGCGCAGCGGGATGCCGTGGCGGGCCAGTTCGGCGGTGAGCGGGCCGGTGAGCGCGTCCAGCGTGCCGTGTCCCGACACCGTGACGTTCAGCGGCCGGGCGTCGGGGTGCGCGGCGTGGATGCGGGCGGGGTCGACCCGGGCGAGCAGCCGGCCGGCGCGGGCCAGGTCGGCCGCGGCGGCGGGCCCCTGGGCGAGTGCGGCCAGCAGGGCGCCCAGGGCGGGGAACTCCTCGGCGAGCCGCTCCTCGGTGTGCAGGGTGCGGATGCGGTCCAGCGCCTCGGCGCGGTCGGCGGGAGCGGTCCTGGTCGTCACGGGTGCGCTCACGAACTCTTCCTCACTTCGCTGCTCGCTTGCCTGACGGTCGGCCGGCGCCGCTGTGCTCGGGCCGCACGCGGTTCTCGGTGCCGCCGCCGCTGAGGCGGTCCCAGGTGCGGCGGCGCAGCCGGGGGCCGGCCACCCGGTACAGCAGGCGGACGGGCCCGGGCAGCCGCCCCAGGAACTCCTCGCGGCGGTCGGTCCCGGCGGCCTCGCCCAGTGCGGCGAGCATGTACAGGCGGTGTGCCCGCGGCACGGCGGCCCGGCCGCGTTCGCTCAGCCGCGCCCACTGCGCCGCGGTGAACCGGCCCGGCACCAGCGGCAGGATGTGCCGCTCCTCGTCGCCGAGGTGCTCCTCCAGGGCGGGCAGCAGGGCGGCGCAGGCGTCCGCCACCTCGTCCCCGAGGTCCGGCTCGGCCCGGTCGGCCCACTGCGGCAGGGCCCGTTCGAGACGGCCGAGGGCGTCGGCGATCTGCTCGTGCTGTTCTTCCATCCGGGCCACGAGGCCGGGTTCGACGGCCGGGTCGGCCGCGAGCCGCGGCCACACCAGCTCGTCCTCGGCGAGGTGATGCTCCGTCAGCATCTGACCGAGTGCCGCCAGATGGTCGGCGACGAAGGCGGCGCGCGCCGTGTCGCCGGGGGCGACGGCGCGGACCACCGCCACCGCCGCCGCGTACTCCTGGAGGAAGAGGCGGTGCACGACCACCATCTCCCCGGTGTCCGGCGCACCCCGCCCGTTACTGGCCGACATCCTTCTCACCCTGGCCTTCGTGGTCGGTACGTTGCCGCCGGATCCTGTCCGGCCGGCCTTAAGCGGTTCTTGTGCCCACATTTTCGCTACGTACGTTTCGTTATTCAGGGTACGAGCGTCTCCCGCAATTACGCAACGTGCGTTTCGCAATTGCTCGGGTTCGCACGCCGGCCCCCGGCGACCGTCGTGCGGGCACGACCGCAAGCCGCGCTTTAGCCGGGCCCCCCAGGCTCCCGGTGTCCATCACGTCCGTTGAGTCCGTTGAGAGGCAGTGGCGATGACAGGGGCGGTGCAAGCACAGGTCTGTGTGGTGGGAGGGGGACCCGCGGGGCTCACCCTCGCGCTGGAACTGGCGCGGAGGTCCGTGTCCGTCGTCGTCGTGGAGCAGAGCGCGCGCTTCGACCGGTCGTTCCGCGGCGAGTCCATCTCCCCCGACTCCGTCTGGCTCCTGGAACGGATGGGCGTCCTGCAGGGGTTGCGCGAGCAGACCCTGGAGACCCGCCGGATGGAGATCACCGACCAGGGCCGCACCGTGCTGCGCGCGGACTTCGCCGACTACGACCGGCCGTGCCCGTTCCCCATGGAGCTGCCGCAGCCGCCGCTGCTCGAGGCGCTGGCCGGCCAGGGCGCGCAGCTGCCCGGCTTCCGGCTGCTGCGCCGCACCACCGCCACCGCCCTGCTGCGCGACGGCTCGACGGTCACCGGGGTGCGCTGCAAGGGCCCCGACGGCGAGTTCGAGATCTCGGCGGCGCTGACGGTGGCGGCGGACGGCCGGTTCAGCAAGATCCGCGAGATGTCGGGCCTGCGGTACGAGAAGCAGCCCCTGGAGCGGGACTTCGTCTGGTTCAAGGTGCCCCGGCCCGACGTCTGGGACGGCCACACCTACCGCGTACGCATCCACGGCGCCCGGCACGGGCTGTTCATCCCCACGGTCCCCGACCTCGTACGGGTCGGCTTCAACATCCCCAAGGGCGGCCTGAAGGAGCTGCGCGCGCAGGGCGTGGGCGCGCTGCACGCGCGGATGGACGAGCTCGCGCCGGAGATCTCCGCACAGGTGCGGACGGCGGTCACCTCGTGGTCGGACACGTCCATGCTGGACATCTTCACCACAGTGGTCCCCCGCTGGTCACGACCCGGCCTGGTACTCATCGGCGACGCCGCGCACACCCTGACGCCGGTGCTCGGCCAGGGCGTCAACCACGCCATCACGGACGCGGCGGTGCTGGCCCGCATGGTGGCCCCGGCGCTGCGCGCCGAGGACCGGACGGCCGCGCTGAGCCGGGCGACCCTCCGCTTCCAGGAAGAGCGCGAGGCACCGGTGGCCCGGGCCAGGGCCCTGCAGCTGCGCCAGGAACGGGCGTTCGCCCTGTCCGGCCCGCTGCCGGTGCTGCTGCGCCGGGCCGCGTACCGCCTGGTGAGTGCGAGCGCCCCGCTCAAGCGGCGGATCCTCTCCGGCATCTACTACCCGCTCCAGGAGGCGGACCGGGTCCACCCCTTCGACGTCGCCCCGGTGCCGACGGCACCGGCCGGCGTCTGAACCGCCCCGCGCGCCCCGACCACAGACCTCGACGAACGCGAAGGACAGGACTCCAGATGCCCCTCAGCCCCGAAGTGCCCGACTCCGCGGAGGCGGCCGACCCCACCCCTCTCGCGTACCCCTTCGAGCAGCCGCCCGGGCTCGCCCAGTGCCCGATGTACGCGCACCTGCGCGAGGAGGACCCGGTCGCGAGGGTGCGGATGCCCAGCGGCGACCAGGCGTTCCTGCTCACCCGCTACGAGGACGTGCGCACCGCGCTGTCGGACCCCCGGTTCAGCCGGGCGGCCACGCTGGAGCCCGGAGCGCCCCGGCTCGCCGCGGCGCCGCAGAACTTCAAGAGCCTGCTCAACATGGACCCGCCGGAGCACACCCGGGTGCGCAAGCTGGTCTCCCGCGAGTTCACCGCCCGCCGGGTGGCCGCGCTGCGCCCGCGCATCCAGGAGCACACCGACTCCCTGCTGGACGCCATGGCGAAGCTGGAGCCGCCGGTCGACCTGGTGCCCACGCTGGCCTTCCAGCTCCCGGTCACCGTCATCTGCGAACTGCTCGGTGTGCCCTTCGAGGACCGCGACGACTTCGCGGCGTGGTCCCGGGTGTTCCTGGCCACCACCTCCGTGTCCAAGGAGGAGATGCTCGCCTCGCAGATCGCCCTGCGCACGTATCTGGCGAACCTGGTGGCGGCCAAGCGCGAGAACCCCGGCGACGACCTGCTGTCCGCGCTGGTCTCGATCCACGACGAGGACGGCGACCGGCTGCAGGAGGAGGAGCTGATCTTCCTCGGCATCAGCCTGCTGGTGGCCGGCCACGAGACCACCGTCAACCAGATCGCCAACAGTGTGGTCGCGCTGCTCACCCACCCCGAGCAACTGGAGCGGCTGCGCAAGGATCCGGATCTGATCAACTCCGCGGTGGAGGAGCTGCTGCGGCTCCACCCGCCGGGCAACGAGGGGCTGCTGCGGATCACCCTGGAGGACGTCGAGCTGGACGGCGTGACGATCCCCAAGGGCAGCGCCGTCCTGCCGAGTCTCAGTTCCGCCAACCGGGACGTCCGTCAGTACGAGAACCCCGACACCATCGACTTCGACCGCCCGGCCAACCCGCACTTCGCCTTCAGCCACGGCACCCACTACTGCATCGGCTCGGGCCTGGCCCGCGCGGAGCTGCAGATCGCCATCGGCTCGCTGATCGAGCGCTTCCCGACCTTGCGCCTGGCCGTCGCGGAGGACGAACTGCGGCGCCCCGAGGGCATGCTGGTGCACGGCATCGCCTCCCTGCCGGTGAGCTGGTGACCCGGCCGGACGCGTGAACCGGGGCCCGCGGCGGATGCCGTGGGCCCCTGATCCGCACCGGGACTCCCGGGGTCAGCGTGCGGCGAGCCGCTCGACCCGCTGCTTCAACGCGCTGTTCATCGCCCGGAACTGAGGCAGGGTGTCGCTGCGGAGGCTGTCGGCGACGAAGGGCACCGCCACGCCGGAGAACTTCTCGCTCTGCGTGAGGCGGACCGTGTTGCGCCCGGTGCGCTCGATGACGAAGCCGTGCTCGCCGTCGCCGATCCAGCCCGGCCCGACCTTGCCCAGCCAGCGCAGTTCGCGGCCGGCGCTCGCCTCGAGGACGGTCGGGGTGAACGTGCTGGTCTCGCCCTTCTGTTCCAGGCGGTTGCGCATCGTCGCGCCCCGCCGCAGGCCGTCGTCGGAGGTGACGGCGGCCTCGGTCACGAAGGGGTTCCACCGCGGATAGGCGTCGAAGTCGGTGAGCACCGCCCAGACCTGCTCGGGGGCGGCCTCGATCTCGATGGACGCGGTCAGGTGGACCGGATGGGTGTTGGTCCACACCGTGTAGCCCCCGAGCACGGCCACGAATCCGGCCAGTGCCAACAGGATCCGGCCGCGGCGCCGGCGCGGGCCGGTTCGCTGCGCGGCTCGCGGTCCGGACTCGGCGGGCTCGGCGGGCTCGGCGGGCTCGGCGGGCTCGGCGGGTGTGCGGGCAAAGACGGAAGAGCCGACGGACATGGTCAGATCCTCTCTGGGTGGGGGGTGGTGGCGGCCCCGGTCAGCACCTGGTCGACGAGTTCTTCGACGTAGCCGGCGCCGATCGGCGCCCCGGTGATCAGGAGCCGGTAGTAGAGGGCTCCGGCCAACTGGTCGAAGACCACTTCGGACGAGGCGCCGGGGGACAGCGCGCCGCGCTCGCGTGCGTGGTCGAGCAGGCGGAGCGGCAGGGCGTTGCGCCGGGCGAACAGCCCGCGTACGGCGTCGCCCACGTCCGGGTGCCGGGCGGCGGCCGACACCAGTTCGGCGACGACCCCGGCCGACCGGTCGGCCTGTCCCGCGGTGTCCCGGCCGACGCGGCGCATCCGGTCGAGGCCGGTCGCGACGGCGGTGAGGTAGACGGTCAGGTCGTGCCGGATGTCGCCGGTGTCGGTGACCTCCACGTCGTCCTGGAGCTTGGCGACGAGCGCGACGAGGAGATGGTCCTTGGTGGGCCACCTGCGGTAGAGCGTCGTCTTGGCCACGGTGGCGCGGGCGGCCACCTCGTCGATGGTGAACCTGTCGTACCCCCGCTCCGTCAGCAGCTCATGGGCGGCCCGCAGGATCCGTCCGTCGGTGCCCTCGCTCCGGGGGCGGCCTCTGCGCGCGGGGGTGGTCACGGGGGCTGCTCCTTGTGGTCGGAGGTGCTTGCGCCTGTTCGGTCGGGGCCCGCGGTCGTGGCCGGGCTTTCCGTCAGGTCGGGGGCGAGCTGCCGTACCGGGCATTTCGATACGGTCGTTTCGTAATCCAGAGTAGGCAGGGTCTCCCATTTACGCAACCGGCGTAGCGAAAATGGCGTGTTCGGCACCCTCGCACGCCCACGACGCACACCGGCCCGGGCCCGCAGTGTGTGCGGGACCCGGGCCGGCGGGTGGGACCGTCAGGTCGCCCGCGCAGTGGGCCGCCGGTCGAGCGGCTCCGCCGGCTGCTCACCCGGGGCCGGGGCCGACGCTGCGGCGGGCTCCGCCTCCAGCTGGTCGAGCCCGAGGCGCGTGTGCAGGCGGCGCAGCGGGCCGGGGGCCCACCAGTTGGCGCTGCCGAGCAGCGCCATGAGGGAGGGCACCAGCAGGGCCCGGACCAGGGTCGCGTCGATCAGCACGGCGAACGCGGTGCCGAGCCCCAGCTCCTGCACGAACACCAGGCGGGACAGCGCGAGCGCGCCGACCGCCAGGCAGAACAGGGCCGCCGCCGAGGTGACCACGGGACCGGTGCGCGCCAGTCCCTCGGCCACCGCCGCGCGGTCGTCGAGACCGGCCTGCCTGCCCTCCTTGATACGGCCGATCAGGAAGACGTTGTAGTCGGTGGACAGGCCGAAGGCGAGCGCGAGGACGAGCACCGGGGTGGTCGCCTCGATGCCGTTCTGGGCGGCGAAGCCCAGGTTGCCGTGCTGGAACACCCAGACGAGGAAGCCGAGCGCGGCCGCCGTGGAGAGGGTGTTCATCACCAGCGCCTTCAGGGGCAGCAGCACGGACCCGGTGAAGGCGAACAGCAGGAGCAGCGTGATCACCGCGAGGGTCGCCGCGGCGAGCGGTACGTGGTCGCCGATGCTGGCCTTCTGCGCGAGGAAGTCGGCGGTCGTCCCGGTGTAGCGGGCGAGGACCGGCGCCTCGAGGTCCTGCACCTGCTGCGCGGCGGCCTTGGCCCCGGTGCTGAGCGGGGCGCCGCCGAGCACCGCGTCGATCTGCCAGTGCCGGTCGTCCAGCCGGACCGGTCCGGTCACCGCCTCCACGCCCTCGACGGCCGCGATCTCGCGGGCGTAGGCCGTGATCCGGCCGTCCGCCGACGGGGTGTCGAGCACGATCTGCAGCGGCGCGGCGGGCGGCTTGGAGAAGTCGTTCTCCAGTACCCGCGACACCTGTCCGGCGCTGGTGGAGGCGGGCAGCGTGGACGGGTCGGCGCCGGTGAACTTCAGGCCCGCCACCGGGGCGGCGACCAGCAGCAGGATGCCGGTCGCGGCGACGGCGACGAGGACGGGCCGGCCCATCACCGCGTGGGCGATCCGGTGCCAGCGCCGGCTCGCCTGCACCTGGGTCGCGCCGTTCTTCTGCCAGCGGCGCGGTGCCAGGGCGTTGACGCGCGTGCCGAGGACGGCGAGCAGCGCCGGCAGTCCGAGCAGCGCGAACAGGGCTGCCGCGATCACCGTGATCACACCGGCCAGACCCATCGACCGCAGGTAGGGCTGCGGGAACACGGTGATCGCGGCCAGCGCGGCAGCCACGGTCAGCGCGCTGAAGAAGACGGTGCGGCCCGCGCTCGCCACGGTGCGGCGCACGGCTTCGACACCGGGCCCGTGCGCGGCGAGTTCCTCGCGGTAGCGGGAGACCATCAGCAGCCCGAAGTCGACGGCGAGGCCCAGTCCGAGGGCGAAGGAGAGGTTGAGCGAGCCCGACGACACGTCCATGAACAGGGTGGCGACGCGCAGCCCCGCGAACGTGAGCAGCAGGGTGACCAGGGCGCCGGCCAGCGGCACGAGTGCCGCGACCAGCCCGCGGAAGACCAGGAACAGCGCGATCAGGATGAACGGCAGGGCGAGGCTCTCCGCCTTGGCGAGGTCCTTGGTGGACACCTCGTCGACCTGCACGTGGCCGGGGGTCGCGCCGCCGAGCCAGGCGTGGTCACGCAGAGCCGGATCGTCCTCGATCGCCTCCTGGAGCTCCTTCGTGGCGGCGACCGTGGCCTTCTCCGCCATGGGTCCCACGTTGCCGAGAACAACGGTGCTGCGGCCGTCGTCGGAGACGAGGGCGGGGTTCGACGCCGACGCGTAGTCGACGACACTCTTGATCTCGGGCCGGCCCTTGAGCAGGTCGACCGCGGCCGCGACGGAACCGGGCAGCGGACCGTCGGGGTCGATCGCCTTGTCGGTGCGGACGAGGATGGCGTACCCCTGCTGGGCGTCGACGCCGGTGGCCTGCTGGATGATGCGGCGTGCGGCGACGTTGGCACCGCCGGGATCGTCGTAGTCGGACAGCCCGTTGGTCAGTTTGCTGTCCACCGTGCCGCCGAACAGGGCGGCCAGGAGGGCGGCGAGCCCAGCCAGTAACAGGCTGACGCGCCGCCGTGCGTGCAGTGCGGAGCCCAGGGCAGAAAACATCGAAGGTCACCTTCCGTCGGTGGGCGAAGTGTCCCGCCGGGCGCTTTAGTCCCGCTGAAGGCCACCGCCGCACACTCCCCTCACGCCTTCTCCGGCCGACCGGACCGGTCGCCGACCGCCGCTACGGGAGACCCCAGTTGATCGACAACATGTTCGTGATTGACGCCACCGTGCACCCGTACAACGTGGCGGACGACAACCTGCGCAAGGACGGGGAGTTCCCCAACCTGCACGCCTTCGCCCTGCGCGAGATGCTCTGGGGCATGCACGAGCGCTTCGCGACGAAGGGCTCCGCCATCCCCCGCGAGGCCTTCTGCACCGACTGGCCGCCGGAGCTGCTCGTACGGACGCTGTTCACCGAGTCCGACGTCGACATGGCGGTCAACCACCGGCTGCGCATCGACGCCGTGTTCGAGGACGGCCTGTGCAACGGCGAGAAGAACCGGGAGCTGGCCGAGCGGTGGCCGAACCGGATCGTGCCCTACGCCGGGATCAACCCGGCCCTGGGCATCGAGGCGTGTCTGCGCGATCTGCGCGAGCAGGTGGCCCAGGTACCCGGCACCATCGGTATCAAGATGTACCCCAACGCCGGTTCCCCGGACCTCAGTTGGCGTCTGGACGACCCGGAGTTCACGCCGCTGTTCGAGCTCGCCAAGGAGCTCGGAATCAAGATCATCGCCCTGCACAAGATCGTGCCCAACGGTCTCGTGCCGCTGGGCCCCTTCGGCATCGACGACCTGGAGACGGTCGCCATCCGCCATATCGACCTCTCCTTCGAGATCGTCCACGCCGGCCTGCCGCCGTTCGTGGAGGAGGTCGCCATGGCGCTGATGCGGCTGCCCAACGTCTACGCGAACCTGGAGATCACCTCCGCGATCCTGGCCCACGGCATGGGATACGTGGAGGAGGCCCTGGCCCAGATGATCTCCCTCGGCGGTGCCGAGAAGATCATCTACGCCTCCGGCGCCCTGCACTTCCACCCGCAGCCCGTCCTGGAGAAGATGGCGCGCCTGACCTTCTCGGACCGGATCCTGGAGCGCTACGGCCTGGAACAGATCACCCACGAGCAGCGGGCCGCCTTCCTCGCCGGCAACTACGCGCGGATCGCGGGCATCGACCTGCCGCAGGCGGCCGAGCGGATCAAGGACGACGAGTTCGCGAAGGCCCGCGCGGAGCACGGCGGGAACCGCGCCATGTGGTCGAACTGGCGCACCATGCGCCCCGAGCAGTGGGCGGACGCGTCGTGACCGCGCCCGTCGGGACGACCGACACGACCGAGCGGGTCCACACCGCGCTCCAGGACGTGTACGACCCCTGCAGCCAGTCCTGGCAGCGTCCCATGAGCCTCGTCGACCTCGGTCTGGTCCGCCAGGTCACCGTCGCCCCCGACGGGCACGCGACGGTACGCATCAGCCTCACGGCACCGTTCTGCATGGCGGTGCCGACCATCATGCAGTCGATCGAGCAGAAGGCGGGTGCCGTCGAGGGAGTCAGCGCCGTCACGGTCGAACTCGACGGCGGCACCCTCTGGCGCCCTGAACTCATGACGGACAAGGGCCGCGAACTGCTCGCCGCGGCCCGCACCGAGGACCGCCGCACCCTGCCCCTGCTGTGACCCGGTCAGGCCGCTGTCTCGTACATCGCACGGAGAGAGGCTTCCAGGGTGTGGGTCGGGGTCCAGCCCAGGATGGATCGGGCGCGGGTGGTGTCCAGGCAGGTCCAGCCTGCGCCCACTGAGGCGTCCTGGGAACGGATCTCGCCCGGGCGGAGCACGATCGTCTCCGGGGGGAGGGATGCCGCCGAGACGAGGGCCGTGACGAGGTCGGTGATAGGCGACGCGGAGCCGCTGCCGATGTTGAACAGACGCTTGTCGGCGGGGAGGGTGGGGGTCAGGGCGGCTCGTGTCACCGCGTCCGCGGCGTCCCTGACGTCGATGTAGTCGCGGCGTGCGTCTGCGAGGGTGAGTTCGATCCGTTCGCCTGGTGTCGTCCGTGCCAGGCGGGCTGCGAGGGAGCCCAGAAAGCCGTCCTGGGTCAGGTGCGGGCCGATCGTGTTGGCGACCCGTAGTACGACCGCGTCGAGGTCCTCGGCTGCCAGCACGTGTCGGGAGGCGGCCAGTTTCGTGCGGGCGTAGTCGGTGAGCGGCGCGGGATGCAGTTGTTCGTCCGCCATCGTGCCGTACGGCATCGGACCGTATTCGTGGACCGTGCCCAGTTGGATCAGGCGGGGGCGGTGTGCTGCCGGCAGTAGTCGTAGTGCGCCGGTGAGGGTCTTCACCAGGTCCACGTTCACCCGGTGCTGTTCTTCGCCCCAGCCGAGTGTTGCGTTGACGACCGTGTCGGCCTTCTGGTCCGCCAGGATCTCTGCGAGCCGCTCTGGTGGGCAGGCCGTGGCGTCCAGTGCCAGGAAGTGGTGGGCGTCGGTGTGGGGTGCGGGCCTGCGGGCCACGGCGGTGACTTCGGTGCCGCGGGCTTCGAGGGCGGCGCAGACGTGGCGTCCCATGCAGCCGGTCGCGCCGAGGACGACAGCCTTCTTCATCGGTGGGCCTCGGCGGCTGCCAGGCAGTCCTCGTAGCGCGGCAGGATGCCTCGGGCCCTTGCCTCGGCGAGTGACAGAGAGTGGGTGTCCCGCTGGGAGAACATGAACTGCATGTCCTTGGGCCAGGGCAGGCCGAGCTCGGGGTCGAGTGGGTCGATCTCCCGTTCGAGGTCTGCCCGGTACGGCGTCGAGACCAGGTAGGTCATCACCGTGTCGTCCTCCAAGGACAGGAAGGCGTGGCCCACGCCGTCCGGGATGTAGACCGCGCGGAAGGTCTCGGTGTCCATCTCGACGGTGTCCCAGGCGCCGAAGGTCGGGGAACCGAGGCGTATGTCGACCACTACGTCCAGTCCTCGGCCGCGCGAGCAGTGCACGTACTTGGCCTGGCCGGGCGGGGTCGCCGGGAAGTGGACTCCGCGCATCACTCCGCGTGCCGAGCGGCTGTGGTTGGTCTGGGCGATGGGGAAGGGGTGTCCCAGCACCTCGGTGAACGCTCCCTGCTGGAGCGGGGAGACGAACAGGCCTCGCTCGTCGCGGAACGCGGGTGGCGTGAACTCGAAGCAGCCGGTCACGGCGAGGGGGCGTACCTCGACGCCCGTGGTGGTGGACCTGCCGGCCGTTGTCGTCGTCATGGTCCCGCTCACCTCGCGTTGCCGGGGGTGACCGGCGGGAGGAACAGTTCGGCGGCGGCGCGCTCGCGGTCGACGCGGGTACGGCGCTGGTCAGTCTTCATGTGTCCTCCTGGGGGCCATGACCATCCGCGTTGCATTCTTGGTGGGGCCGCTCGAGGACTGGTGGACACGCTGGGTGGCGGTCCTCGGCCGGATCTCGTGCTGCGCGCGACGGGGGCGCCGTCGCGCGCAGCACGGTGGTGGGTCTGCGGGTGCTCACCAGCGCAGCAGCAGCTCCACCGGGCCGCGTACCAGTGAGCCCTCGCGCCACGGCACGTCGGTGGGGGCGGTGGCCAGGCGGAGGTCGGGGAAGGCCTTGAGGAGGCTGGAGAGGGCCACCCGTAGTTCCAGGCGGGCCAGTTGGGCGCCGGTGCAGTGGTGCGGGCCGTGGCCGAAGGCGACGTGGGGGTTGGGTGCGCGCTCCAGGTCGAGCTCGTCCGGGTTGTCGAAGATGTCGGCGTCCCGGTTGGCGGAGATCATCGCGGCGATGACGGACTCGCCTGCCGGGATGACCGTTCCGCCGATCTCCACGTCTTCGGTGGTGAGGCGCGGGAGGACGTCGCCGCCGCCGAGCGCGATGTAGCGCAGGAGTTCCTCGACGGCGCTGTCCAGGTGCTCGGGGTGTGCGGCCAGCCAGGTCCAGCGGTCCTGGACCTGGAGGGTGTACACGAAGTTGGACAGTTCGGCGGCGGTGGTCTCGTAGCCGGCGAGCAGGATCGTGCCGGCCAGGCTGATGAGTTCCGCCTCGGTGAGCCGGTCCTCGTCCTCGTCGCGCGCGGCGATCATCTGGGACATCAGGTCGTCGCCGGGGTTCTCGCGCAGCCGGCCGATGTGACCGTAGAGGTACGTGCCGAACTCCTCGCCGACCTTCTGCATCTCCTCGGAGGACGCTGAGCCGTTGCTGAAGGCGACTTCGGCGACGCGCCGGAAGTAGTGCCGGTCCTTCGGCGGGACGCCGAGGAGTTCGCAGATGACGGTCATCGGCAGCGGCATGGAGAAGTGTGCGACGAGGTCCACCGGGGCGCCGTCGGCGGCTTGTTCGCGCAGGCCGGTGATCAGTCCGTCGACGATCTCCTGGATGCGCGGGCGCCAGCGCTGGACGGCGCGCTCGGTGAACGCGCTCGCCACCAGGCGGCGCAGCCGGGTGTGCTCCGGGGGGTCCATCGCCAGCAGGTGCCCGGGGGCGGTGATCTCGCGGACCGTGCGGGGCACGTCGAGGCCGACGGTCGCGGCGCGGGACAGGCGCCGGTCGCTGAGCACCTGCTTCACGTCGGCGTACCGGCTGACGAGGTGGCCTTCGCCGCCGTAGGGCAGTGTCACGCGCTGTACGGGGCACTGCGCGCGCAGCCGGGTGAACTCGGCGGGCACGTCCAGGGGACGGCCGGGGCCTGACTCGTCGAAGGGGAAGGCCGGAGCCTCGCCGGTGTCCGCCGGGCCGGGCGCGGTGCGCTCGGGGGTGGTGGTCACACCGGCTCCTTGGCTCCGAGGAGGGTCGGGTCCGCGGTCGTGACGGGCTTCTTCTTGGGGCGGCCGAGGCGGAGCATCAGCGGGCGTTCCACGTAGCGGCACAGGGCGAGGCCGGCTGCCTGGGTGAGGACGAGGGTGCCGAGGACGATGCCGAGGCCGGACCAGAGCCCGAATTTCTCGGTGGGGCCGGCGAGTTCGCGGACGATGGCGAGGACGGGCCAGTGCACGAGGTAGGTGGCGTACGAGGCGTCGCCGAGGGTGACCCAGCTCTTGCGGGCGAGGAAGGTGGAGCGTCCGTCGATGTCGCGCAGGGCGATGAGCGGGATGAAGAGGCAGACGGTGATCGACAGGACGCCGCTGCTCGCGTAGGTGGCGGGCAGGACGTCGTCGACGGCGAGCCACACGAGGTAGGTGGCGACGACGGTGGCGAGGAAGATCCAGCGGGCGCTGATCCGGGGCCACTGGCGGGTCTGCACGATGCGCGCGAGGACGATGCCGAGCAGGAACTCGGGGAGGCGGCTCAGCGGCAGGAAGTAGACCATCCATGCCTGGTCGAAGGAGAGCGGTGCCCAGAACGGCCAGACGGGGCCGCCGACGAAGGCGTCGATGAGGGCGGGGATGGTGATGATGAGGGCGACGAGGCCGGCGAAGACGCCCCACAGGGCCTTGGCGGGGATCTTCAGGAGGGGGCGGATGAAGAGCGGCAGGGCGAGGTAGAAGGCGATCTCGCAGGAGACCGACCAGTTGATGCCGTAGACGCTCATCATGTACGACGGGTTGGGGATCCAGGCCTGCACCAGGAAGAGGTTGGCGATGGCCGGGCCGACGTCCGTGGGGCCGATGAGGGCCATGGGGCCGACGACGGCGAGCAGGATCAGGGTGAAGGCCCAGACCGCCACGTGGCCGGGGAAGATCTTGGCGGCGCGGGCGCGCCAGTAGCGGGCGAGTCCGTTGCGCCAGGCCTCGCCCCAGGTGAGGACGAAGCCGCTGAGGATGAAGAACGAGGTCAGGGCGGTGGTGCCGTACGGCCAGATGTGGCCGAGGTCGTTGATGTCCTCGTTCTTGAAGAAGCGGGCGGCGGCGAGGGTGTGGGTCCAGAACACCGCGTTGAAGAGGATGAAGCGGTAGCCGGTGAGGGAGGGCAGCTTGGCGATGCCGGCCGAGGAGGTGGAGGCTGGTGGGGCGGCTGATCTGGGCGAGGTGGGGACGGACATCCCGGTCGCTCCCGTCGTGTGTGGTGGGGTGGGGACTGTGGTGGCGGTGGCCGGGGCGGGGTGCCTCGGTGGTGCCTGGGTCCCGCTTGGTTTTGGGTTCCGCTCGGCTTGCGTCCTGCTTGACGTTGGGTCCGCCGTGGACGCGGGTGTTCGCCCTGGGTGCGCGGGTGCTGTGGGCTTTGGCCGCGGCTGGGCGCAGGGCCTCGCGGTGGGGTGTAGGGCTTCGCGGTGGGACTGTGCGACCGGACGGTCTGTGACCGATAGTGGATTTCTCGCCTGGAGAAACGTTCGAGTCACGGTGTATGGCGGTCGGAGCGGTACCGGGCGGGGGCTCGACTGCCCTTCTCACCCTGGGGTACGGCCGGACGTCGCCGTCACGTGCCCGTCCGTGTCACTTGGCCGGATGCTCGATCACTCGTGCCGCCGGAGTCAGCTGTACGCCTTCCACCCGTTGCCGTCGCCCAGGGCCTGTGCCAGGGCGGTCTGCCAGTCGCGCAGGGGCGGGAGACCGGCCCTGGCCCAGCCTTCGTGGGAGAGGACGCTCCAGTGGGGGCGGGGTGCGGGGCGGGTCAGTCGTGAGCTGTCGATGGCGCGGACCAGGGACGGGTCGGCGCCGGTGAGGCGGTACACCTCGCGCGCCAGGCCGTGCCAGCTGACCTGGCCGGTGCTCGTGGCGTGGTAGATGCCGGTCGCGTGCGTCCGGGCGACGTCGAGGATCCGTTCGGCGAGGTCGCCGGTCCAGGTCGGCTGTCCGAACTGGTCGTCGACCACATCCGCCGTGCGGCCTTCCCCGGCGAACCGGACCATCGTGCCGACGAAGCTGTGGCCGTGGTGGCCGTAGAGCCAGCCGGTGCGGAGTACCGCGGTGCCGGACGGGTGTTCCGTCAGCGCGGCTCGCTCGCCGGCGAGTTTGGTGCGGCCGTAGGCGGTGCGTGGGCGGGGTTCGGCGTCTTCCGGGTACGGGGTGGCGTGGTCCGCGGTGCCGCCTTCGAAGACGTAGTCGGTGGAGATGTGGACCAGGTGTGCCCCGGTGCGGGCGCCGGCGCGGGCCAGGTGGCGCGGCCCGTCGGCGTTGATGCGGTGCGCCGATGCCTCGTCGGACTCGGCCGCGTCGACGGCGGTCATGGCGGCGCAGTTGACGACGACGTCGGGGCCGGCCGCGGTGAGGGCTTCGTCGACGGCGCGGGGGTCGGTCACGTCCAGGGCGGCGCGGTCGAGGGCGGTCACCTCCGCTCCGCTCTCCTCGAGCCGTTCGCACAGGGCGCGGCCCAGCATGCCGGCGGCGCCGGTGACCAGCCATCGGGTCTGTCGTGAACTCAGCACGCGGCGATGCTAGTTGGCGGTCGGGGGCCGCAGTAAGGCGTCGGAGCGGAAGATCGAGCGGCTGTCCAGCCGGGCTCCAACGGGACGGCCGAGAGTTCAACAGTGTGACAATTCAACGCGCACACGAAGAGATCCTGAAGCTGATCCTGGCCGCCGAGGGCGGTGCCGAGCAGATCGAGGCGGCGATCCGTGAGGTCGGCCCCGAGCGGACCGCGCACATCCTCGCCGACGAGCTGGTGAACCGCGCCGATCTGCACGAGATCCCGGGCCAGGACACCGCGCCGGTCGACATCCAGCTCGCCCTCGCGTTCGACGGGGCGACCGTCGGGCATGTGATCCGGGCGGGCAAGAGTGCCGAGCACGAGGCGGGGCGCGCCGAGCAGCCGCACGCGACGATCGAGGCGGACCTGGCCGAGCTGTTGCGTGCGGTGCTGGGCCCCTGGCGGGCGCCGGAGGCGCAGGTCCTGCGGATCGTCTGGCACGATCTGGAGGACACCGAGCGTCTCGGCGGGACCATGCACGTCTTCCCCGTCGTGAAGCGTCTGGTGCGGGGTACCACGGGCCGGCACGAGGACCTGGGCGAGCTGTCGCTGCGTCAGGGCTCGGACAAGTGGGGTCTGCACTTCTACACGCCGCACTACGACCGGCACTTCGGCCCGCTGCGCGACCGCCCGCTGAAGATCCTGGAGCTCGGTATCGGCGGTTACGGCAACCCGGCCTCCGGTGGCGGCTCCCTGCGCATGTGGAAGCGCTTCTTCCCGCGTGCGGTCATCTACGGCGTCGACGTGTTCGACAAGGCTCCGCTGCGCGAGCAGCGCATCCACACGGTCGAGGGCGATCTGTCGGACGAGGGGTTCCTGCGGTCGCTGGGCCGTGATCTCGGCCCGTTCGACATCGTCATCGACGACGCCAGCCACGGGAACGACGATCTGATCGCCGCCTTCAAGTCGCTGTTCCCGTACGTGCGTCCGGGTGGCCTGTTCGCGGCCGAGGACCTGCAGACCTCGTACTGGCCGGGGTACGGCGGCAGCTCGCGGGAGCTGAGCTCGCCCGGCACGTCGATGGGCTTCCTGAAGACGCTGCTGGACGGCCTCAACCACGAGGAGCGCGAGCACCCGGAGGGTCACGAGCCGTCGCAGACGGATCTGACGCTGACGGGCGCGCACTTCTACCCGAGTCTGGCCGTGTTCGAGAAGGGTGTGAACGCCGAGGGTGCGAGTGCCTCGTGGATTCCGCGTCAGAAGATGTCGTACGAGGAGATGTCGGCCGTGGACTGGGGTGAGGGTCTCACCGCCGACCACGCGGACGAGGACGGCCCCGGGCAGTAGCCGGGCCGGAGTGGGTGGCGACACCTTCTGTGCCGTGGAGACCGTGCAGCCCGTCGGGGACGTTCCCGACGGGCTGCGGTGTTCGTGGTGCTGCGAGCGGTGCGACCGGGGTGGCGGATCAGGTCCGCAGGCCCGCCTTCTCCATCGCCTGGGCGACGTGGGCGAGTACCTGTTTGCGGCCGTCCAGGTCGGTCGCGTTCGCGGAGGCCAGCACGCTCAGTGTGGTGACTCCGGCCTCGGACCAGGCGTGCAGCCGGTCGGCGATGCGGTCGACGGGGCCGAGCAGGGCGGTGCGGTCGATGAAGTCGAGAGGGATCGCGGCCGCGGCACCGGCGCGGTCGCCGGCGGCGAGGCGTTCCTGGAACGTGTCGATGCCGCTGTCGAAGCCCATCCTGCGGGCCAGTCCGCAGTAGAAGTTGTCGGCTCCGCCGACGGCGAGCAGGAGCGCGTAGTGGGCTCGCAGTTCGGCGGCGGCTTCGGCCGGGTCGTCGGCGATCGAGGCGGCGACGTACGGGATGACTTCGAAGTCGTCCGCGGTGCGGGCCGCGCGTTCGTGGCCGGCGGCGAGCTGTCGTACGGAGTCGGCGACGAGTTCGGGGGTGGTGAAGCCGCTGACCCATCCGTCGGCGATCTCGCCCGCGAGCCGCAGGCTCTGTGGTCCGACGGCGCCCAGGTAGAGGGGGATCCGTGCTTCGGGCTGCTCGGTGAGCAGGTGCAGGGGGGCGCCCTGGAGGCCGTGTGCGGGCAGGTGGAAGTGGGTGCCGTCGTGGCGGACCGGGGCGCCGGTGAGTGCGCGGCGGACGATGTCGACGTATTCGCGGGTGCGGCCGAGCGGGTGGGCGAAGTCCACGCCGTACCAGCCGTCGGAGATGTGCGGGTTGGAGACGCCGAGGCCGAGTCGGAAGCGGCCGTCGCTCAGGGCGTGGAGGGTGGCGGCGGCGAGGGCGGTGGCGCCCGGGGGGCGGGCGGGGATCTGCATGACGCCCGAGCCGATGGCGATGCGTGAGGTCGCTCCGGCGACGAGTCCGAGGACGCTCACGGCGTCGGAGCGGGGGCTCTCGGCGGCCAGGACGAGGTCGTAGTCGAGCCGTTCGGCCTCGCGGGCGAGCTCTCCCGCCCCCTGGTAGGTGAGGTTGGCGGCTAGACGCATGACGGGACTTCCTTTCGGGTGCGGGTGCGGGTGTGGATGAGTTCCCGTGCTGCCGACAGCTGCTCGCGGTCGCCTTCGGGGGTGCGGGAGCGGGCGGGCAGCAGTGCGACGGCTTCGCTGTGTCCGCGTTTCACGTCGGCGTGGCGGCGCGCGAGGGTGGTGAGTCCCTGGCCGGGGCCGGTCTCGATGAGCAGGTGGGGGCCCGTGGCGAGGAGCTTGTCCAGGGTGGGCCAGAACAGGACGGGTGCGACGGGGTGGCTCGCCCAGAGCGCCGGGTCGCGTACGGAGGCGGCGTCGAGGGGGCCGCCGGTGAACGCCGACCACAGCGGGATGGTGGGCGGGTGCGTGCTCACGTTCCGGTACAGCGTCAGGTCGGTGAAGAGCGGTGCGAGGACCGGGCTGTGGAACGGGTGGTGGGCGGCGACGGGCAGGGTGGTGATCCCGGCTTCCCGCAGTTCGGCGGCGATGGCGTGGAGCGGGGCGGTGTGGCCGGCGAGGACGGTCTGGCGGGGGGCGTTGAGCGCGCCGACGGCGATGTCGGGGTGGCGTGCCAGGTAGGGGTGTACGTCTTCGGGTGTGCCGGCGACGGTGAGCAGTCCGCCCGCCGGGGCCGGGGATATCCGGTCGACGCGGTCGCGCATGACGGCGACCGCGTCCGCCAGGGAGAACACTCCGGCGAGGGTCGCCGCCACGAGTTCGCCGACGCTGTGGCCGAGGAGGGCGACGGGGCGGACTCCCCAGGAGAGCACGGTGCGGCCGAGGGCGTGGCCGAGGGCGAACAGGAGGGGCTGGGCGCGGCGTACGTCGTCGATGGGGACGGCCGGGTTCTCACCCAGCCAGTCCGCGCGCAGTTCGTCGCCGTTGCCGAACAGGGCGAGGGTCTCGTCGACGGCGTCGGTGAACACGTCGTCGTGGCCGTAGAGGCCGGTGGCCATGTGTGCGTACTGGGCTCCCTGGCCGGGGAACAGCAGCACCGCGTCCGCAGGTGCCTCCCGGGACGGTTTCAAGAGGCTTTCCATGCGCGGGCCTTCCTCGTCCGACGATGTGTCCGCGTCAACCTGCCGCGTCCGCGTGGAGGGCTGCTCGAGAAGTGGTGTACCGGCGCCCGCGCTCCCCCGTCGCTCCAGGCCGGGTCCACCTGTGGTCGACCCGGGGCCGTCAGGATCGGCGGGCCGGCCGACTTGCGGCCCAGTTCCCGGGGAGGGTTTCCGACTGTGCGGTGGGATGACGTCTACCTGCGCGCGAGTGCCGTGCACCTGCCGGCGGTGATGCCCGCCGACACCGCGGTCGGCCTCGGTCTGATCGATGCCGTGTCCGTGAAGCGGATGCAGAGCACGGGCGTGACCGTCGGTGACGAGAGCCCTCCGGACATGGCGGCTGCCGCGGCGGGTGAGGCCCTGCGGCGCTCCGGTGTCGCGCCGGAGGACATCGCCCTGATCCTGCACGCGTCCCTGTACTACCAGGGGTACGACATGTGGGCTCCGGCGTCGTACGTCCAGCGCACGGGGGTGGGCAACCGGTGCCCGGCCATGGAGGTGCGGCAGACCTCGAACGGAGGGATGGCCGCGCTGGAACTGGCCGCCGCGCACCTGACCGCCACCGGGGGGCCCGCCGCTCTGATCACCACCGCCGACCGGTTCTGTGCGCCGGGTATCGACCGCTGGCTCACCGACCCGGGGACCGTCCTCGCGGACGGTGCGACCGCTGCGGTCGTCGCCCGTGGCAGTGGCTTCGCCCGGCTTCTCTCGCTGGTTCTGCTCTCGGAGCCGGGCCTGGAGGAGATGCACCGTGGTGAGGACCCGCCGGGCGACGCGTCGCTGGCGGTGCGCAGCCCCATCGACTTCGGCGCCACGACCCGTGTCTATCTGCGTACCCCGGAGGGGCAGCGTTCGGTGGCCCGGATGGCGGCCGCGCAGACCCAGGCGTTCGAGCAGGCGCTGGAGGAGGCGGGTGCGGAGCTGGACGGCATCGACTGGTTCCTGCTGCCGCATCTGGGGCGGCGCCGGCTGGACGTCAACTTCTTCCGCCGTTACGGCATCGACCCGGACCGCACGCTGTGGTCCTGGAGCCGTGGCATCGGCCACCTGGGGGCCGGCGACCAGTTCGCGGGCCTGACCCGTCTGGTGGAGACCGGGCGTGCCCGGCCGGGCCAGCGTGCCTTGCTGGCGGGTGTCGGGGGCGGTTTCACGTGGTCGGCGGCGGTGGTCGAGTTCACGGACGTGCCCGAGTGGGAGGCGTCCGGCGCCGATCGAGCGGGCCTGTAGCCGGGCACCGCAGAGTCCGAGAGTGAGGCCGCCCTGTCAGCCGCGGCCGGAACACGAGAGGGAGAAAGCTCCATGAACATCGATGATCTCCGTAGGATCCTCGTCGAGTGCGCGGGTGATGACGGGACCGGGAGCCTTGACGGCGACATTCTCGACACGCCCTTCGCCGATCTCGGCTACGACTCGCTGGCTCTGATGGAGACCGCGAGCCGTATCAAGCAGGAGTTCGGCGTGGTCATCCTCGACGAGGACATCGCCACGGTGGAGACGCCGCGGGTCCTGCTGAGGATCGTCTCGGACCTCGCGAGCTCGCAGGCCGCAGCCGCATGACCGGCCGGCGCCACACGGTCATCACGGGCATCGGTGTCCTCGCGCCCGGCGGCAACGGCACGAAGGCGTTCTGGGACCTGATGACGGCCGGCCGCACCGCGACCCGCCGTATCGCCGCGTTCGATCCGTCCGAGTTCCGCTCCCAGGTCGCGGGCGAGGTCGACTTCGACGCGGAGGCCCAGGGGCTGGGGCACCGCGAGGTGCGCCGCCTGGACCGGGCATCGCAGTTCGCCGTCGTCACGGCGCGTGAGGCGCTGGAGGACAGCGGCCTGGACCTGGACGCGGTCGACCCGTCGCGTACGGGTGTGAGCATCGGTACGGCGATCGGTGCGGCCACCAGTCTGGAGCGGGAGTACCTGGTGCTCTCCGACTCGGGCAAGGACTGGCTGGTCGACCACCGGTACGCCTCACCGCATCTGTTCGACTACTTCACCCCGGCCACGATCGCCACCGAGGTCGGCTGGGACATGCGCGCCGAGGGACCGGTCAACACCGTGTCCACGGGCTGCACTTCGGGGATCGACGCGGTGGGCAACGCCCACCAGCTGATCTCCGAGGGCAGTGCGGACATCGTCTTCGCCGGGGCGACGGAGGCGGCGATCACCCCGCTCGCGATCGCCTGCTTCGACGCGATCAAGGCGACGACGCCGCGCAACGACGACCCGGAGACCGCGGCCCGCCCCTTCGACCGGACCCGCAACGGCTTCGTCATCGCCGAGGGCGCCGCCATGTTCGTCCTGGAGGAGTACGAGCACGCCAAGCGGCGCGGGGCGAAGATCTACGGCGAGATCGCCGGCTACGCCAACCGCTGCAACGGCTATCACATGACGGGGCTGAGCCCGCACGGCCGGGAGATGGCCACGGCGATCACCTCGGCGATGGACGAGGGCGGCATCGACAAGGACGGCCTCGACTACATCAACGCGCACGGCTCGGGCACCAAGCAGAACGACCTGCACGAGACGGGCGCCTTCAAGCGCGCGCTCGGCGAGCACGCCTACGGCACTCCGGTCAGCTCGATCAAGTCGATGATCGGTCACTCGCTGGGGGCCATCGGCTCGATCGAGATCGCCGCGTGCGCCCTGGCCATCGAGCACGGGGTGATTCCCCCGACGGCCAACCTGCACGAGAAGGACCCGGAGTGCGACCTCGACTACGTGCCGCTGACGGCGCGTGAGGCGCGGGTCGACACCGCCTTGACGGTCGGCAGCGGCTTCGGCGGGTTCCAGAGCGCGATGGTGCTGCGCAAGTGGCGAGGAGCGAAGCGATGACCGTGGTGTTCACCGGACTCGGTGCGATGGCCCCCAACGGCCAGTCCACCGAGGAGTTCTGGACGGCGACGCTGGAGCAGCGCAGCGGGATCGCGCCGCTGGAGCGTTTCGACGCCTCGCAGTACCCGTCGCGGCTCGCGGGCCAGATACGCGACTTCAAGGCCGAGCAGTTGCTGCCCGGCCGGCTGCTGCCGCAGACGGACCGGGTGACCCGGCTGGCTCTGGTGGCGGCCGAGGCGGCGATCGAGGACTCGGGGGCCGACCTCGAGTCACTGTCCGACCTCGACATGGGTGTGATCTCGTCGAACGCGCACGGCGGTTTCGAGTTCACCCACAAGGAGATCCAGAAGCTCTGGTCCAAGGGGCCAGAGGCGGTCAGCGTGTACGAGTCGTTCGCCTGGTTCTGTGCGGCGAACACCGGTCAGATCTCCATCCGTCACGGCATGCGCGGTTCGGGCAGTGTGCTCGTCGCCGACCAGTCGGGCGGCCTGGACGCGCTCGCGCTCGCCCGGCGCACCATCCGCCGCGGCACCCCGTTCACGATCGCGGGTGGCGTCGAGTCCTCGTACGACCCGTGGGGCTGGGTGTCGCATCTGGCCACCGGGCGGATCAGCGAGGCCGAGGACGCGGGGCGTGCCTATCTGCCCTTCGACGCGGCCGCGAGCGGGTACGTGCCGGGCGAGGGCGGCGCGTACCTGGTGATGGAGGACGCGGAGGCGGCTCGCGGGCGTGGCGCCACGGTGTACGGCGAGTTGGCGGGTCATGCGGCGACGTTCGACCCGCGCCCCGGTTCGGGGCGTCCGCCGGCCCTGGCGGCGGCGATCCGCGGTGCCCTCAAGGACGCGGGCGTCGAGGCCGGGGACGTCGACGTGGTGTTCGCCGACGCGAGCGGCGTGCCGGAGCTGGACCGCGTCGAGGCCGACGCGCTCGCCGCGGTCTTCGGCCCGCGCGGGGTGCCGGTGACGGCACCCAAGACGCTGACCGGCCGGCTGTACGCGGGTGGGGCGCCTCTCGATGTCGTCGCCGCCCTGTTGTCGCTGCGCGACGGGGTGATCCCCGCGACGGCGCACGTCACCGACGTTCCCGAGGAGTACGCGTTGGACCTCGTGACGGGGCAGGCGCGCCGCGCGGAGCTGCGTACGGCGCTGGTGGTCGCCCGTGGCAACGGGGGCTACAACTCGGCGATGGTGGTGCGCTCATGAGGATCCTGTTCGCCTCGGCTCCCGGCTACGGTCTGATGCTGCCGATCGTGCCGCTGGTGTGGGCGGCCCGCGCCGCGGGTCACGAGATCCTCGTCGCCACCACCGCCTACATGACGAAGGTGGGCCCCGGGTGGGGGCTGCCGATCGCGGATGTCTTCCCGCATCGTGATGTGGGCGGGGACCTGATGCTGGCCTCCTCCGGGCAGGCCCCGGAGCCCGGTACGCCCGAGTACGACGACCCGCGTCTGCCCGAGGGCTACTGGGACCTGGCCAGGCAGGTGAAGCCGTTCGAGCTGTTCACGCTCGTCTCCACCGAGGGCACGATCGCCGCGGGCCGCGACTTCGGCGCCGATCTGATCGTGTACACCACGGACCATCAGGCGGGCCGGATGGCGGCCGTCGCGCTCGGGATTCCGGCCCTGGAGGTCGGCAACCGGGTCTCCTGGTCGACGCGTGACCCGGAGTTCAACGAGGCGACCGACCACAACGACCGTACCGGTGTCATCCCCGACGACTCCCCGGTGGTGCTGGGCCTGCGCGAGCGGCTCGGCATCGGTGACCGGGAGCCGGAGCTGATCGCCCGCGTCGATCCGCGGGCGCCCAGCATGGGTGGCCTGACGGCCGACGAGGCCGGTCCGGGCGACGGTGTGCCGTGGTGGCCGATGCGTTACGTCCCCTTCAACGGCGGTGTGACGCTGCCGGAGTGGGCGCTGGTGACTCCGGAGCGGCCGCGGATCTGTCTCACTCTGGGCACGGTCGTCCCGCTGCTCTCGGACGGGGGCACGCTGGGTTCGCTGCTGCGGTGGCTGGGTGAGCTGGATGTCGAGGTGGTCCTCGCGGACCACTCGACGGACCTGTCCAAGCTGGGCCCGCTGCCGGACAACGTGCGGGTCGCGGGCTTCCTGCCGCTGTCCACCTTCCTGGACACGTGCTCGCTGGTGATCCATCACGGCGGCTCGGGGACGGCGGCGGCGGCCCTGCACTACGCGGTGCCGCAGCTGGTGCTGCCCGGCGGTTCCGACAACCCGCTGATCGCGCGGAAGGTGGTGGACCGGAAGGTCGGGCTGTCCCTGGACCCGGCCGAGGCCGACGCACCGCGCCTGTGCGAACTCGTCGGCCGGCTCCTGGCGGAGCGCTCGTTCGCCGACGCGGCGGCCGAGGTCAGCGCGGAGATGGCGACGCAGCCGAGTCCGGCACAGGTTCTCGACCGCGCCGTGCGGTCCGTACACCCCACTTCATGACGTCCGCCAAGTCTTCCCAGCCTTCCCAGCCTCCCCAGCCTTCCGAGTCTTCCGATTTCCGATCAGGAGTTTCCGTGACCACGACGACCCTGGCGACCGACCGGTCGCGCAGCATCAGCGAGCTCTACGCAGAGGTCCAGCAGTTCTACGCCGGGCAGGTGCGCTTCCTGGACGCCATGCAGGCCGACGCGTTCGCCGACTCGTTCACCGAGGACGGCGTGTTCGACCACCGGCCGGGTGCCGACCCGCTGGTCGGCCGTGCGGCGATCTCCGCGGCGATCCGCGCCTACCAGGAGACCAAGCACGCGGCCGATCCGGTGCAGCGCCGCCACTGGTTCAACATGGTGCAGGTCTTCCCGCAGGACGACGGCTCGATCCGTACCGAGTACTACGCCGTGGTCTACCAGACCCGGCCGAACGTCTCGGAGCCGATGGTCGGCCCGAGTTGCTTCGTGACGGACGTTCTGGCGTTCGAGGACGGCGAACTGCGTACCAAGTTCCGCAAGGTCAGCCCGGACTACGAGGTCTGACGCGCCCGCAGGGTGCTGCGGACGTACGGACGAGACGGAGAAACGGAGAAGGGGGCGGCCCGCCGAGCGGGCCGCCCCCTCCTGCGTTCTCGCGCCGTCGCCCTGCGGGTCAGGCGAGGCAGCAGGGCGGCCCGCCGTGGTAGGCGATCATCTCGCCGAGGGCCGTCTCCATGACCGGCATGGGCAGCGGGTCCTCGGGGCCGGCGCCATCCAGCTCGGCGTAGGCGCGGTGCAGGTTGGGCACCAGCCGCTCGTTGTCCAGGAGTCCGGCGTACGGGCCGGGGCCGGACTCGGCGGCGGCCTGAGCGGGGGTGAGGCCCGCCGCGTGCCCCTCGGCGGCCACCCGCTGGACGTGCCGCAGGTACCCCTCGACGACGTCGAAGACCTCGGGCCCCGAGACGGCGCCGTGGCCCGGCACGACGGTCGTGGCCCCGAACGCGCGCAGCCGGTCCAGGGCGGCCAGCGACCCGGCGATCGAGCCCATCAGGCAGAACGGCGTCACCCCGTTCATGACGAGGTCGCCGGTGAACAGGACCTTCTGCTCGGGCAGCCACACGACCGTGTCGTTGGAGGTGTGCGCGGGTCCGACGTGTTCCAGTTCGGCCCGGACGGAACCGATGTGGAGGGTGAGGCCGTCGCGGTAGGTCAGGGCGGGCGGGGCCAGCTCGATGCCGCCCCAGTCGACGTCCGGCCACAGTCCGGTCAGGTGCAGTCCGGCCGCGACCATCTCGGTGCGGGTCCGCTCGTGGCCGATGACGAGCGCTTCGGGGAACAGGTAGTTGCCGAAGGCGTGGTCGCCGTGGAAGTGGGTGGTGACGACGGCGCGGGGCGCGGCCGGGTTCAGGGCGAGGGCGCTCGCGCGCAGGTGCCGGGCCCGGGCCTCGGTGGCGGCGGTGTCGACGAGCGCGCTCTCGCCGTCGGAGACGATGATGCCCGCGTTGTTGAGGCACCAGCCGCCGGGCGGTTGCAGGTAGGCGTGGACGCCGTCGGCCACCTCGACGACCTCGGCGAAGGGTGCGGGCACCCGGGACGTCCCGGGTTCCGCGGTGCGGGCTGCGGTGATGCTGGGCGGCACGGCCGGTCTCCTCACATGGCTTGCGTCAGTGCCCCGAGTCTTCTGCGCCGTCCTCGCAGCGTGGTCGAGGGCGCCGCGAGCCTTCTCCAGCCGACCTTGAGTTCGTCGCTACCGGCCGGGCGGAGCGTGGGGCGAGGTGCCGGCCTCTCCGGGCGCCCTGGAGCGTAAGGAGCAAGGATGTCCGACCAGTTCCCGCGAGAGTCCGGGGTGGCTGCCGCGGCGCCCGCGGTGGCCGCGCTCGCCGCCGGCGTGGCCGAGCGCGCCGAGGAGGAACGCCGCATCGACGCCGAGGTGCTGCGGGCCGTGGTCGACGCCGGCTTCGCCCGGCACTTCGTGCCGGCCGCGCACGGTGGCACGGAGTCCACGTACGGCGAGCTGGCCCGTGCCGTGCCCGTGCTGGGCGCACGGTGCCCGGCGACCGCGTGGAGCGCGGCGATCGTGGCGAGCCTGTCGCGGATGGCGGCCTATCTCCCGGAGGCGGGCCGCAAGGAGGTCTGGCGCGAGGGCCCCGACACGGTGATCGTGGGTTCCGTCTCGCCGGTGGGCAAGGCCCGTGCCGCGTCGGGCGGATGGCGGGTCTCCGGTACGTGGCCGTACGTCAGTGTCGTCGACCACTCCGACTGGGCGCTGCTGCTCGCCCTGGTGGCGACGGGCGAGGGGCGGCCGGAGCCGCGGCTGTTCGCGCTGCCCCGCTCCGCGTACCGGATCGAGCACACGTGGTCCGACATCGGTATGCGTGCCACCGGCAGCAACACTCTGATCGTGGACGACGTGCTGGTGCCGGACGAGCTGTGCTTCGCCGCGCAGGATCTGCTGACGGGCCGGGCTCCGGAGGGTTCGGCCGGTTGTCACTCCGTTCCGCTGCCGGCCGTCAACGGTCTCTTCTTCACTCTGCCCATGCTGGGCGCCGCCGAGGGCGCGCTCGCGTACTGGACGGAGTACGCCGCTCCGAAGCTGCGCAGCGGCTCGCACGTTCCGGGGCCGGGGCCCGGTCGGGGTTTCTACGAGGAGACGCTGGCGCGCTGTTCGGGGGAGATCGACGCCGCCCGGCTGCTGTTGGAGCGGGTCGCCGCGACCGCCGACCGTGATCCGGCCCCCACGCCGCTGGAGACGGTCCGCGGCCAGCGTGACTGTGCGCTGGCCGCGGATCTGCTGACGGGTGTCGTGGACCGGTTGTTCCGGGCGTCGGGGACGAGCGGGCACCGTGTCGACAGTCCGCTGCAGCGGCTGTGGCGGGACGTGCACTCGGCGGCCGGGCACGTGGTGCTCCAGTTCGCCCCCGCGGCCGCCGCGTACGCGTCCCGCGTGGCCGGGACGGTCTGAAGCGGCCTGCCTGTCAGCGGACCAGTGTGCCGCCGCCGTCCACCATGAGGATGTTGCCGGTGGTGTAGGTGGCGCGGATCATCGACAGGACCGCCTCCGCCACGTCCTCCGGTTGGCCGACGCGGTGCAGTGGGGCGACCTCCGCGACCTTCTGGGCGATGGCGGCGAAGAAGTCGCTGCCCTTCGTCCAGCCCGTCTCGACCAGGCCCGGTGCCACGGCGTTGACCCGGACCTCGGGGCCGACGGCGACGGCGAGCAGGCGGGTCATGTGTTCCAGGGCCGCCTTGCTCACCGCGTAGGGGATCGAGCTGCCCGTGGGACGGCTGCCGGCGACGGAGGAGACGTTCACGACGACGCCCTCTCCGCTCTCCTTCAGCGCGGGCATGGCGGCCACCGTGGTCTGCCAGGTGCCGAAGACGTTCAGGCCGAAGATCTCCTGCCACACCTCGGGGGTCGCGGCCGCGAGGTCGCCGTGCGGGATGGCCCGGGTGACACCGGCGTTGTTGACGAGGATGTCGAGTCGTCCGTAGTGCTCGACGGCCGCGGCGACCAGCTGCCGGGACTGCTCCGGATCGGTCACGTCCGCCTGGACGTAGAGGGCGTCGGGCAGGGAGGCCGCGACTTTCTCGCCGGCTTCCGTGGAGCGTGCCGAGTTGACGACGACGCTGATGCCCTCGGCGGCCAGTCGCCGGGCCACGGCCTCACCGATGCCGGCCGACGAGCCGGTGACGAGGGCGACGCGTTTGCTGCTCATGGCTTTCTTCCTCTTCCCTCTTCCGGATCAGTAGTTGCCCAGGCCGCCGCAGACGTTCAGCGCCTGCGCGGTGACCGCTGCCGCGTCGTCGCCCACGAGGTACTCGACCATCGCGGCGACCTCGCGCACGGTCACGTACCGTCCGTTGGGCACCCGGGTGGTGATCCGGTCGAATGCCTCCTCCTGCGTGATGCCCCACGCGTCCGCGTAGCCCTCGCGGACGCGTTGTGCCATGGGCGTCTCGACGAAGCCGGGGCAGACGGCGTTGACGGTGATGCCCGTGCGGGCGAGCTCCAGGCCGAGGGCCTTGGAGAAGCCGACGACGCCGTGCTTGGAGGCCGAGTACGGGGCGGCGAGGACCACGCCCTGCTTGCCGCCGGTGGAGGCGATGTTGATGATCCGGCCGTGGCCGGCCTCCTCCATGCCTCCCGCCGTCAGCACCTCCTTGGTGACGCGGAAGACGCTGGTCAGGTTGGTCTCGATGACGTCGGCCCACAGCTCGTCGGTGATCTTGACGGTGGGTCCGCCGCCGCTGCGGCCGGCGTTGTTGACCAGGATGCGGATCGGTCCGTGCTGCTCGACGACGGTGCGCACGAGCTCGCGGATCTGGTCGTGGTCGCGGACGTCGCAGACCGATCCGGTGACCGGCAGGCCCTCCTCCACGAGCTCCTTGACGGTGGAGGCGACCGTTTCCGTGGAGCGGCCGCACAGGTGCACGGGGGTGCCGGCGGAGGCGAGGCGCCGCACGATCTCGAGGCCTATGCCGCTGGTGCCGCCCGTCACCAGGGCTGCCCGCTGGTCCTTGGTGGTCTCGCTCATGCCCGCTCCTCAGCGCTGTGGGTCGTGAACCGGCGCACCAGGGGCACGGCGGTCGAGTGGTAGGGGGTCGTGGAGGTCGGCGTCCGCGGGCCGAAGTTCGACACGTAGAGCCGGTCGCCGGAGACGGCCACCGCGGACGGCCAGTCGAAGTCCGCGTCCGTGATCCGGGTGAGCTCGGCCGCGCGGGTGCCCTCGGAGTTCAGCTGCAGCACTCCGATCCCGTCGGACTGGGCGACGTACAGCCGGGTGCCGTCGAGGCGGATGCCGTTGGCCGACGGGATGGTCGCGCCGCCCATGGGGATGCGCTGTGCGACGCCGGTGGCCGGGGTGACGCGCATGAGGCCGCCGCCGTCGAGGACGTGGGCCAGGAGCAGCCCGCGGCCGTCCGGGGTCGGCGAGATGCCGAGGGTGGTCACCTCGCCCTCGCCGCCCTGCACCCAGTCGCCGCTCAGAGGCACCGTCACCACCTGGTCGGCGGTGGGCAGTTCGCCTGTCGGTCCGAGCGGCAGCTTGTACAGGACGGGGTGGAAGGCGTCGGTGAACCACGCGGCGCCGGCCGTCAGGGCGACGTCGGCGATCGTCGCGCCCGGCAGCGTCATCTGATACGTCGCCAGCGTCTGGCCGGTGGTCACGTCGAGGACGCGGATCTGGCCGCCGTAGGCACCGCTGACGAACAGCCGTCCGTGGCAGTCGAGCCGGATTCCGGCCGCGGCGTGCCCTTCGCCCAGGTCGGGGGAGATGTACCTGCCCTGGCCGGTGGCCAGGTCCACCCGGTACACGTCGCCGCCGAACAGTGATCCGTAGTAGGCGTACGGGGTGCGGCCGTCGGTGGCGACACCGCCCGGGTGGAATCCGGTCGGCAGCTCGATCCTCGTCGGCCAGTCCGCGTCCAGCGGGCGGGCCGCCGCCCATGCGCCCGCCGGTGTCGCGGCGAGCACCGCGGCGCCGCCCGCCGCGGCACCGAGCCCCAGCCCCAGCAGGCGGCGCCGGGACAGTGTGTTCTGCATGGTGGATGCCTCCCGTTCCGGTTCCGGCCGTCCGGTGTCTCCGGCAGCCCTGTTTCCGGTCGTCTCCGGTGGGCGACTGTGCCATCGAGGGGGCACGCTCCGGCGGATCGTGGACGGACGTTCGACGGAGGGTCCACGGCGTCCCTACCGGGTTTCGAGCGGGGTTCCACGGGCCTGCGCCGCCGCTCCAGGAACGCTCGAGGACGGCTCGAGCGCGGGACGGGAATCATTGACCGGCGGGGGTGCGGCCGCTGATCGTCGAGTCCGACCCGTGGGGTCGGCAGGGCGCCGCCGATGCGTGGACCTGTCGGAAAGAACTGAGGAGCGTGCATATCCATGGCCGACGAGCTGGAAGCCTTCGTCGCTGACTGGAACAAGCCCGTCGTCGAGGAGTTTCGGGCGAACGGCGGAAAGGTCGGGGGCCCCTTCGAGGGAGGCACCCTCGCTCTGCTGACCACGGCCGGCGCCAAGAGCGGCCTGCCGCGCACCAGCCCGGTCGGATACCTGGAGATCGACGGCAAGGGTGTCGTCATCGCCTCCGCCGGCGGCGGCCCGAAGAACCCCGCCTGGTACCACAACCTCAGCGCCAACCCGCTCCTGACGGTCGAGGTCGGTACCGAGAAGTACCAGGCCAGGGCGACGGTCCTGGAGGGCGCGGAGCGCGAGAGCGTCTTCGCCAAGGCCTGTGAGCTGTCCCCCGGTTACGCGGACTACCAGAAGAACACCGACCGGGTCCTCCCGGTCGTCGTCCTGGAGCCCGAGTTCTACGACGACGGCCGCCGGGCCCGGGGGCTCGGCCAGGAACTGACCGAGATCCACGACTGGCTGCGCGGTGAGCTCGCCGGGCTCCGTCAGCAGGTCGCTGACTTCGCCGCGGGCAGGACGGACGCCGTGACGCCGGGCGACGTGCCCGTGCTCCAGCAGCTGCGCGACAACTGCCTGAGCTTCTGCAAAGCGCTGGAGGTTCACCACGGCGGCGAGGACCAGGGCGCGTTCCCGGTCCTGGAGTCCACCTTCCCGGGCCTGGCGCCGACGCTGGCCAAGCTCCGCGAGGAGCACAAGGTCGTCTCGCGGCTGCGGACCGAGATCGCCGAGCTGGTGACGGAGCTGGAGCCGGGCGACCCGAAGGGTGCGCAGGCCAAGCTGGACGCGTTGATCGAGGAGCTGGAGCGTCACTTCGCGTACGAGGAGGCCGCCGTGGTGACGGCGCTCGACGCGCTGGCGTTCGCCCCGGCCAGTCGCGGCTGAGGCGTCGGCATGCGGATGCTCTTCCTCGCCGGGGGCAGCCCGGCCACGGTGTTCGCCCTCGTCCCGTTGGCGACGGCGGCGCGCAACGGCGGGCACGAGGTCCTGGTGGCCGCGACGGCGGACATGGTGGGGGTGATCACGGCGGCGGGGCTCCCGGCCGCGTCCGTGACGCCGCTGGCGATGCGGGACTTCATGCTCGCGGGCCGCGACGGTTCACCGTTGTCGCTGCCCGAGGAGCCCGGGGAGCGGATGCGGTTCGGCGGGCGCGGGTTCGGCCGGCTGGCCGCGGGGAGCCTTCCGGCGCTGCGTGAGCTGGGCCGGGCCTGGCGCCCCGACGTGGTCGTCGGCGGTGCGCTGGCCTTCGGTGCGGCGCTGCTCGCCGCCGAGTTGAAGATCCCCTGTGTCCGGCAGGCCTGGGACATGGGCGAGCCGCTCGCGATGGAGCTCGGGGCCGCCGACGAACTGGCGCCGGAGCTCGCGGAGTTCGGCCTGGAGGGGCTGCCCGCGGCCGACCTGTGGATCGACATCTGTCCGCCGTCCGTCGCGGATCCCGCGGCCCCGGCCGGGCTGAGCATGCGGTTCGTGCCGTGCGGGCTGCAGCGGGAGCTGGAGCCGTGGATGTACACGCGGGGCGAGCGGCGCCGCGTGTGTGTCACGGCGGGCAGCCGGGTCAGCAAGGAGTACGAGTTCGACCACCTGGACGCGCTGGTCGGCCAGGTCCGCGGCCCGGACGTCGAGGTCCTCGTCGCCGCCCCCGAGGAGGCGGCGGCCGCTCTGCGTGAGCGGCATCCGGGTGTACGGGCGGGCTGGCTGCCGCTCGACACGGTGCTGCACACCTGCGACCTGCTGCTGCACGCCGGTGGCGGGCAGACGGCGCTCACCGCGGTGCGGGCGGGCGTGCCGCAGATGGTCGTCCCCAACATGCCGAAGCTGTGGGGTCCCAACCGGCGCCTCGCGGACTACGGCGCGGCCCGCCTGCCGGCGGCCGGCGAGGACGGGCCCGAGGATGTCGCCCGCGCCTGCCGGGAGATGCTCGCCACCCCGTCGTACGCGGAGCGGGCCACGGAACTCGCGGCGGAACTCGGCGCGTTGCCGGGCCCGGCCGAGGTCCTTCCCGCCCTGGAGGCGCTCGCGCGCGGCTGATCAGCCGGGTGCGGCGGGTGACGGGCGGTCCGTGACGGCGGTCCGTGACGTGCGGTCCGTCTCCGGCGGTCTGTCACGGGTGGTCTGTCACGGGCGGTGCTTCACGGGTGGTCGTTACGTTCGGTGTTTCACAGGCGGTCCGTGACGGGCTGTCCGTCATGGATGGTGCTTCACAGGCCGTCCGTCACGGGCCGCCCGTCACAGGCGGGTCATCACGGGCCGTCCAACGCGGGCGGTTCGTCACGAGCGGTGCTTCACGGGCCGTCCGTCACGGGCCGCCCGTCACAGGCGGGTCATCACGGGCCGTCCAACGCGGGCGGTTCGTCACGAGCGGTGCTTCACAGGCGGGCCGCCACAAGCCATCCATCACGGGCCGTCCATCACAGGCGGGTCATCACGGGCCGTCCAACGCGGGCGGTTCGTCACGAGCGGTGCTTCACAGGCGGGCCGCCACAAGCCATCCATCACGGGCCGTCCATCACAGGCGGGTCATCACGGGCCGTCCAACGCGGGCGGTTCGTCACAGGCCGTCCATCACGGGCCGTCCATCACAGGCGGGCCGTCACAGGCCCTCCGTCACAGGCCGTCCGTCGCAGGCGGGCCGCCACAAGCGGGCCGCCACAAGCGGGCCGCCACAAGCGATCCATTACGGGCGGGTCATCATCGGCCGTCCAACGCGGGCGGTTCGTCACAGGCGGTGCTTCACAAGCCGTCCATCACAGGCGATCCATCACGGGCCGTCCGTCACGGGCGGTGCTGCGCGGTCAGGGTCTCCAGTACGGAGACGAACTCGGCCGGGCCCGGGGCCTGGTTGATCTCCGCCCGCAGGGCCTGGGCGCCCGCGCGGAACTCCGGCTCTTCGAGCAGCCGCCTGATCTGCTTGGTCAGCAGCCCGGTGTCGAGATCCTCGGCCTCGACGACGACTCCGGCGCCCCGGTCCTCCATGAAGCGGGCCGTGATCGCCTCGCCCCACAGGGACATCGGCACGATCAGCTGCGGCACGGCCGCCGCCGCCGCCGCCGCGAACGTGCCGCCGCCGCCGTGGTGGATGACCGCCGAGCAGCTCGGCAGCACCTGCGCCAGGGGCACGTACTCGGTCAGCCGTACGTTGTCGGGGACCGACGTGACGGTGTCCAGCATCGCCTTGTGCAGGGTGGCGACGACCTCGACGTCCAGTTCGGCGAGCGCGTCCACGACCTCCGGGAAGGAGGTCCCGGCCGCGTCGAAGAGCTGGCGGCCGCGGCCGCCCATGCCCAGCGTGAGCAGGACACGCGGCTTCTCCGGCTGCTGGTGCACCCATGCCGGGGCCACCGTGTTGCCGTTGTACGACACGCGGCGGATCGGCGCGTAGTGCGGGGCCAGGGGCAGTTGCAGGGCCCGCGGCATCGTGTCGACGGTGAACTGGCCGAGCAGCAGGTCCTCGGAGTACTCCAGCCCGTAGCGCTCCAGCATCGGCGCCATGAGGGCGTCCACCGGGTCGGGGGTGCCCGCCTGGCCGGCGCCGGCCTCCAGGGACTTGGCGCGCAGCCAGGCGATGTTGTCCTGGCCCCACAGGAAGCGGGCGTGGGCCGCCCCGGTGACGCGTGCGGCGACGCCGGCCGCCACGCAGAACGGGTCCCACACGACGAGGTCGGGCTGCCATCCGCGGCAGAACTCCACGAGGTCGTCCAGCATCGGGGTGAAGGTGCCCAGCATCCCGCACAGTCCCTGCCACTGGCGTTCCCACTGCGGGGCGTTGTCGGTGTCCAGGAACAGGGCGTCGCTCAGCTGGGAGAGCATCTCGAAGTTGTCGTTCCACTTCGCCGCGTCGGCGAGCGTCTCGCGGGAACCGAGCGGCACCGCGGGCAGCCCCGCCTCGGTGACCAGGTGCACGGTGTCGGGGTGGATGGCCACCCGGACCTCGTGGCCCGCGTTCTGCAGCGCCCAGGCGAGCGGAACGAGCGGATGGACGTGTGCCGTGGCCGGGAATGCGGTGAACAAGATGCGCATGACAGCGACTCCAGTCGTTCTGGGAGGTTCCGAGCCTGGTCGGGGTGGCTCGATCCCGGGTCGAGCAGGGATCGAGACCCCTGCACGACATTGCGGAGGACGACTGCCCCGAACCGTCTGGAGACCTGGATGACCGGCACCGGCAACCGCCTGGCGGAGCTCACCACCACGACCACGGCTCCGGCGGGACGGGCCTACGGGCTCGTCACGGACGTGACCCGCTGGCCCCTGTTGTTCGCTCCGTGCCTGCACGTCGACCTGCTGGACGGCGGTCCGGACGGCGACCGCTTCCGCATGTGGGTCCTCTCGGGCGACAGCGTGCGCGCGTGGACCTCGGTCCGGCGGGCCGACGACGCCGCTCTGCGGGTCTCCTTCCGGCAGGAGCAGCCGGCGCCGCCGCTGTCCGCGGCCGCCGGCACCTGGCATTTCGAGGCCTCCGGCGGCGAGGAGCCCACGCGGATCACGCTCACCAACGCCTATGCGCTGACCGATCCGGCGGACACCCGGACCGAGGCCTTCCTCGCGCAGGCCCTGGAGCGGCACAACTCCGAGGAGGTGGCGGCGGTGCGGTACTGGGCCGAGCGTCCCGAGGACCTCGGTGACCTGCTGTTCTCCTTCACCGACGAGGTGGAGATCGACGGTCCGGCGGAAGCCGTCCACGCGTTCCTGCACCGGGCCGACCTCTGGCCGGAGCGCCTGCCGCACGTCACCCGGCTCGACCTCGAGACGGCCCCGGCGACCGGGCCGGGCACGGACGGCGAGGACGTGGAGCGGCAGACGCTGGAGATGGACACGCTCTCCCCGGACGGCTCCGTGCACACCTCCCGCTCGGTGCGGCTGTGCTTCGCCGGTGAGCGCATCGTGTTCCAGCAGACCTCCGTGCCGCGCCCGCTGCGCGCCCACGGCGGCGTGTGGACCGTCGTCCCCGACGGGCAGCGCACCCGCGTCTCGATCCGTCACGACGTGGCGCTGGACCCCGAGGCCGTCGAGTCGGTCCTCGGCGCGGGGACCACCCCCGCCCAGGCTCGCGCGACCGTCCAGGAGCTGCTGCGCCGCAACAGCCTGCAGACTTTGGAGCGCGCCGGTGCGTACGCCGCCGAGCGGGCCGCCGCGTAGCTCCGCGGCAGCCGCCCGGGCCCGGACCGCGGTCTCAGAGTGCGGCCGCGCTCCGGTGCACGGCCTCGGCCACGCGCCGGGCGCGCGGGTCCATCCGGTCGATGACCCGCGATCCGCCGTTCGGCACGTACGCGAAGGCGAGTTCGCGCTCGGGGACCGCGCAGGCGAAGGAGCCGGTCGCGCCGGCCAGTCCGAACGAGCCGGCGGGTCCGGCGGACGCCGGGTACAGCGGGCCGTCGGGCAGCATCACGCCGAGTCCCCACGTGGTGGGCAGGAGCATGGTGCGGCACGGGCCGTCCGAGTGCACCCGGCGGATCTCGTCGACGAGGCCGGGCCCGGCCAGCCGGACCCCGTCCACCTCGCCGATGAGCGCGGCGAAGTAGCGGGCCAGGGACGGGGCGTTGGCCACGCCGTCGTACGAGGCGTTCTCCAGCCGGACCCGCTTGGTGTCGTCGGCGGTGTCGGCGTCGAAGGACATGCTGCCGATGGTCGCCCGGAAGGTGAGCGACGTGGGGTCGCCGAGCGCGGCGAGGAGCTCGGTCAGGCCGCCCGCGTCCGGGCCCTCGCCCGCGCCCTCCATCAGGAACTCGGCCTGGGACGGCAGCATCGTCGCCAGCCGGGGCAGTTCGGTCTCGGGCAGCCCGATCCAGCAGTCGAGGCCCAGCGGGCCGGCGATCTCCTCGGCGAGGAACTCGCCGACGGTGCGGCCCGTGGTGCGCAGCACCACCTCGCTGACGATGTGGCCGAAGGTCATGGCGTGGTAGCCGTGTGCGGTGCCCGGCTCCCATTCGGGTCGGGCCGCGGCGAGGGCTTCGACGACGGGCCGGCCGGTGCGCAGCCGCTCGTAGGTGATCGGTGCGTGGTCCAGTGCCACCACGCCGGTCCGCTGGGCGAGCAGCATGCGCAGGGTGACCGCGTCCTTGCCCTCGGCGGCGAACTCGGGCCAGTAGCGGGCGATCGGGGCGTCCAGTTCGACCACGCCGCGCTCGATCAGGACGAACAGCGCGCCGGCGGCGACGGACTTGGTCGGCGAGGCCAGCACGGCGAGCGTGTCGCGCTGCCAGGGGCGTCCGGTGGCCTCGTCGGCGACGCCGCCCCACAGGGAGACGACCTCGCGGCCCCGGTGGTAGACGCTCACGCCCGCCCCGGTCTGCGAGCCGTCGCGGAAGTTCTCCGCGAACGCCCGCGCGACCTGGGCGAAGCCCGGCGCGCACTCCCCCTGGACTGCCCCTGCGGCTTCGGTCACGTCAATGTCGATGGTCATGGGGATCAACTCCTCGCCCGTACCTGCCATTTATCGCTCGACATTCTCTGTTTTCGGGCTCGCAGCCGACTCGAACCATTCTCGTGAACCGGTCGGGCTCGGCGTTCTATCAAAATTTCCCGGAAGACATCCCTGGAGGCCCCATGTTCTCCGATATATCGGAATTCCATCACTGGTTCGAGCAACGGTGCGCGGCGAATTCGTACAAGGTCACCGAGACTCCCCTGGACCGCCTGGACGGCTGGTCCTTCGAGGAGGGGTCGGGGAATCTGGTGCACCGCAGCGGACGCTTCTTCTCCGTCCAGGGTCTGGAGGTGACGGACTCGGGACGGGCGGTCGATTCCTGGCGGCAGCCGATCATCGTGCAGCCGGAGCACGGAATTCTCGGCATTCTGGTGAAGGAGTTCGACGGCGTTCCGCACTGTCTGCTCCAGGCGAAGATGGAGCCGGGGAACAAGAACCTGGTGCAGCTGTCGCCCACCGTGCAGGCGACGAAGAGCAACTACACCCGGGTGCACGGCGGCCGGCCCGTTCCCTATCTGGAGCACTTCCTCGTGCCGCGCGACGGCGAGATCCTCTTCGACGCCCTCCAGTCGGAGCAGGCGTCCTGGTTCCTCGCCAAGCGCAACCGCAACATGATCGTGCGGACGCGGGAGGACGTCCCGGTCCTGGACGACTTCTGCTGGCTGAGTTTCGAGCAGATCGCCGAACTGCTGCAGACCGACGACCTGGTGAACATGGACACCCGTACCGTCCTGTCCGGTGCGACCCGGCTGCGGCGACCGGCGGGCGTCCCGGGCGACGAGGGTTTCGACGGTGCGCTCGCCGCGTCCTGGCAGCCCGGACGCGCCGCGCTGCACAACACCGCCGAGCTGCTGAGCTGGTTCACCGAGGCGAAGGCCCGCTGCACCCTCGAGCGGCGGCTCGTGCCGCTGGCGCAGACGAAGGGCTGGTCGCTGCGCGACGGCGCCGTCGTCCATGACGAGGACCGGCACTTCAAAGTCCTCGGACTGCGCGTGGAGGCGTCCAACCGCGAGGTCGCGGGCTGGTCGCAGCCCATGATCGCGCCGCGCAGCCAGGGCGTCGTCGCGTTCGTCGCCCGGCGGGTCAGGGGTGTGCTGCACCTGCTGGTGCAGGCGCGCGTCGAGACGGGGGCGCTCGACCGTGTCGAGATGGCGCCGACCGTGCAGTGCCAGCCCGCCGACTATGCGGCCGTCGACGGTTCGGGGCCGGGGACGACCGCGCGGCCCGCGTTCCTGGACCTCGTACTGGCCGCCGATCCGGGGCGGATCCGGTTCGACGCCGTGCAGTCCGAGGAGGGCGGCCGCTTCCACCACGCCCGCAACCGCTATCTGCTGGTGGAGGCCGAGGAGGACTTCCCGCTCGAAGCGCCGCCGGACTTCGTGTGGATGACGGTGCGCCAGCTCATGGACTTCGTGCGGTACGGCAGTCATCTCAATGTCGAGGCGCGCAGTCTGCTGACCCTGCTCGGGTTCCTGCCCCAGCCCTCGAGGACAGCTCCAGCGGCTCCCGAGACGGCTTTCCTAGCCTTGCCCGAGATTGCTCGCACAGCGAGTCGAAGAGGTTGAGGAGAGAGCGAATGACGACCCTGGTGAGTGCCGACTCGATCCGCGACGAACTGCGGCCGCACCTGGCCGGCATCCTCTACTGCGAGATCGAGGAGATCGACGACGACGCCACCTTCGCGGATCTCGGTCTGGACTCGGTCCTGGGCGTGGAACTGGTCGCCTTCGTCAACACCAAGTACGGCCTGGAGGAGATTCTCGACACGGTCTACGACCACCCCACGGTCCATCAGCTCAGCGCGTACGTGAGCGACCGGGTGGCGGAGCTGGAAGCGACCGCCAAGTGAGCCCGACCGGCCTGGTGAGCGGCCCGGCGCTCGTCGACGCGTCCTCCCTGACCCGGCGGGTCACGGTGGCACCGGGCATGTGCGGGGCCGGGTCCCTGTTCTTCGGGCAGCTGGGCGACTGGACGTGGGAGGCGGTCGACGCGGCGAGCGGCACCAATGTGTACGCGGCCCGCAGCGTCGACGGCCATCCCACCTACCTCTCGTTCTACTACTTCCGGGTGCGCGGCAGCCGGCAGGTCCATCCGTACAACATCGGTTTCGGCGACGAGTTCGACGTCACCTCGCGGGTCTTCGACTTCGGGCCCCAGTCGGTGATGACCCTGCACCGCCTGTCCCGTCCCGGCACGTTCGGTCCGGAGGAGGTCCTCGATCCGCGGGAGCTCCACGAGGAGCGGCGCGAGGACTGCCTGTACGTGGAGAACTACAACCGCTGGATCTCCCGCTCCCACCCGGACAGCAACACGGGTCTGGTCGAGGCGTCGCCCGCCGGTTTCCGGCACGAGCACCTGCCGCAGCTGCCGCAGGAGTACTCGCCGCGCGGATCCTGCGGCCGGGCCCGCAAGACCGGCACCTTCCACGAGCACGGGATCCCCGGCTACACGGCCGCGCATCCGTACACGACGACGTACACCCTGGACCGGGTCCGGGACCTCAACGGCGCCGGGCTCATGTACTTCGCGTCCTACTTCTCCATCGTGGACACGGCGCTGCTGCGCCAGTGGCGCTCCCTGCACCGGGACCCGGCCGCGTTCAGCAGGCGGACCGTCCTCGACCACCGCATGGGCTACTTCGGGAACGCCGACGCCGACGCCGAACTGACCCTGACCGTGACGCTCTGGCGCAGCGACAGCGTGCCGGGCGAGGAGATCGCCGAGGTGTCGGTCCGGGAGACCGAGGGGGGACGGCTGCTCGCCGTCTGCTCCGTCCAGCAACTGGTGGAGGAGTCATGACCGCGCCCGTCGCCGCCGATGCGGCGACCGTCCGAGGCGTTCTTCTGGAGGTCATCGCCGAGATCCTGCCGGACGTGCCCGCCCAGGAGGTCCTGGACGAGCGCAGCCTGGCGGACCTGGGTGCGGACTCGGTCGACCGCGTCGAGATCATCACGACGCTCACCCACCGGCTCGGCAGCCGTGAGCGGGTGTCCCGGTTCGCCGAGATCCGTGACATCGGGGGCCTGATCGCGCACCTGGCCGGGCCGGGAGGCGCACGATGACCGGCACCGCGGCATCTGGTCCCGTACGGATCGGCATCGAGGCCCTGAACGTCTACGCGGGCGTCGCGAAGATCTCCGCCAAGGCCCTCTTCGACGCCCGGGGTCTGGACCCCGACCGCTTCGCCAACCTCATGACGGACGAGCGGTCGGTCCAGCTGCCCTGGGAAGACTCCGTCACGAACGCGGTCAACGCCGCCAAGCCGATCGTCGACGCGCTGAGCGAGGAGGACCGGGGGTCCATCGAACTCCTCGTCACCTCCAGCGAGTCGGGTCTCGACCACAGCAAGTCGCTCGCCTCCTGGGTGCACGGCCATCTCGGCCTGTCCCGGCAGTGCCGCTACATGGAGGTCAAGCAAGCGTGCTACGGCGCCACGGGCGCCCTCCAGCTCGCGGCCGGCTACCTGCGCGCGGGGCTGCGGCCCGGCGCCAAGGCGCTGATCATCGCCACCGATGTCAACCCGATGGACGAGTACGCCAAGTACGCCGAGCCCACCACCGGGCACGGCGCGGTGGCGCTGCTCGTGGGCGACGCTCCCGGTGTGCTCGCCCTGACGCCGGGCGCGTACGGCCTCAACAGCTTCGACGTCATGGACACCGCCCGGCCCGCGCCGGACTACGACCTGTACAACCCGGACCTGTCGCTCCTCGCCTATCTGGAGTGTCTGTCCGACAGTTTCCGCGCCTACGCGGACAACGTGCCGGGCACCGACTTCGCCGAGTCCTTCGACCACGTGGTGATGCACACGCCGTTCGGCGGCATGGTGCGGGCCGCGCACCGCAAGCTGATGCGGGAGCAGGCGCCGCGTGCGCCGAAGCTGATCGCGGAGGACTTCGAGCGCCGGGTGGTGCCCTCGCTGCACTACGCCCGCTCCATCGGCAATCTGTGCTCCGGTTCGATCTGGCTGGCGCTCGCCAGCCTCGTCGACCACGAGAGCGCCGAGCGCCTGGAGGGCTCGCGCCTCGGCATGTTCTCGTACGGTTCCGGCTGCGCCTCGGAGTTCTTCGGCGCGACGGTCATGCCCGGCGCCAAGGAGGTCGTCGGCAAGACGGCCACGGCCGAACGGCTCGCGCTGCGACGGGATTTGAGTTTCGCCGAGTACGCGGAGATGCTCCCCGTCACTCGCCGCATCCTGGTCCCCCAACCGCGCCGCGAGATCGACCTGGGCCCGGCGGACGCCTACCTCGCCCCGTTCCGCGACCACGGCAAGCTGCTCGTGCTGGCCGGGGTCGAGGACTACATCAGGCGGTACGAATGGCGGTGACGGCCTCCGGCGCACCCGTCCGGGTCCGCGTCGACTCGGCGCGGACGCCCGTCGTCCGGGCGACCCTGGACAGCCCCGCCACCCGCAACCGCCTCGACGACGAGCTGCTCGCGGAGCTGACCGGCGCCCTGGAGCGGGCCGAACGGACCGAGTCCGCCTCGGTGTTCGTCATCGACGCCACCGGTGACACGTTCTGCTCCGGCATCGCGCTCGGCGACCTCGACCACGCCGACTGGCAGCCCCGGCTCACCGCCGTGCACGACCTGCTGCGCCGGCTCACCGACTCGCCCCTGGTCACCGTCGCCGTCGTCGACGGCGCGGCCACCGGCGGCGGCGTCGGCCTCGCCGCGGCCTGCGACCACGTCATCGCGGGGTCCGGCGCGAGCTTCCGGATGACGGAGGTCCTGCTCGGCCTCGTCCCGGCGGTGATCCTGCCGACCGTCGCCGAACGCGTCGGCCGCCACCGGGCGTACGCGATGGCCCTCGGTGCCGAGGAACTGGCCGCCGACGCGGCCGCCGCCGCCGGTCTCGCCGACCGGCGGGCCGAGGACTGCCGCCGCGAACTCCAACTGCTGCTGCGGCGGCTGCGGGCCGCCGACCCCGGCGCCGTCCGCGCGCTCAAGCGCTACCGCCGCGAGCTGTACCCCTTTGACGAGGGCCACGCCGACCGCGCGGTGCGCGTCGTCGGGGAACGCCTCGGCGACCAGCGGGTGCGCGAGCGGCTGGACACCTTTCACCGGCAAGGACTTATACCGTGACCACTCTTCCGTACGGGCCTGTCGAGCTGCGCATCGAAGCGCCCGTCGCCACCGTCCGGCTGTGCGACGAGGCGGGCAGCAACCGGTTCACGCCCGAGCTGCGCGCCGGGCTGATCGCCGCGCTCCGCGCGGCCGCCGCCGATCCCGCCGTCCGGGCCGTCGTCCTGGAAGGCGCTCCCGGCGTCTTCAGCGCGGGCGGCACCACCGAACGCATGCTCGGCACGCACGAGCAGCGTGTGGTCGAACTGTGGGAGATGATGCGGGCGATCGCCGACTGTCCCGTCCCGGTGATCGCCGCCGTGCAGGGCCACGCGCTCGGCGGCGGCCTGCTGCTCGCCCTGTACTGCGACGTCGCCGTCCTGAACGAGCGCTCCCGCTACGCGATGAACTTCCTCGCCTTCGGCTTCACGTCGATCCTGGGGGCCTCCCACATGGTCCCCGCCGCGTTCGGCCGGGCGCTGGGCGCCGAGATGATCTACACGAGCCGCAGCTACACCGGGCGCGAACTGCGCGACCGCGGCGCCGGGACGAGGATCACCGCCCCTGAGGCGGTGCTCACCGAGGCGCACCGGATCGCCGTGCAGGTGGCCCAGGCGCCGCGCCCCGCGATGGAGCTGATGAAGTCGCAGCTGGTGCGCACCGTGCTTGCCGATGCCGAGGCGGCCCTGGAGCGGGAGATCCCCGACCACGAGGAGACGATCCTCGGCGAGGAGGCCCGGCGCCGCATCCGCGGCCTGCACGGCCAGCGTCTCGCGGGCGCGGCCTCCGGTGCGGCCCGCGAGGACCGGGGGACCGCCGCATGAGCACCCCTTCGGACGCCCCCGTCGCCGTCATCGGCATGTCCTGCCGGACCTCCGGTGCCGAGACCCTGACCGAGTTCTGGGACCTCGCCTCCCGCGCCGAGCGGCGGCTGCGGGACGTACCGGCGGACCGCTGGTACGGGCTGGACGAGCAGGTCGCGGCGGCGAACACCCCGCGTGCCTTCCTCCTGGACTCCGTCGACGGCTTCGACGCCCGCTTCTTCGGCATCGCCCCGCGCATGGCGGCCTTCATGGACCCGCAGCACCGGCTGATGCTCGAACTGGCCTGGCACGCCGTGGAGAACGCGGGCCTGGATCCCGAGTCCCTGGAGGGTGAGCCCGTCGCCGTCTTCGCGGGCGCCTTCATGTCCGACTACGGCGAGCGGATGCTCGCCCGGGGCAAGCGCGCCGACGGGGCGGCGTTCCCCGGCACGATGATGGCGTTCCTCGCCAACCGGGTCTCGTACCAGTTCGGCTGGACGGGCCCCAGCATGGTCATCGACTCGGCCTGCTCGGCCGGCCTGTCCGCGCTCGGCTTCGCCGTGCAGGGCCTGCGGTCCGGCGACTACCCGATGGCACTCGTCGGCTCCCCGAACCTGTTCAGCGCCGGCTACTACGCCACGAACGCGTACCTCGGGGGCGCCCTGTCCCCCACCGGCGACTCGGTGCCGTTCAGCGAGTCCCGCAACGGCTACCTGCGCGGGGAGGGCGGCGCCTGCCTGCTGCTCAAGCCGCTGGACGCGGCGCTCGCCGACGGTGACCCGGTCCACGCCGTCATCCGCTCCGTGGGCAGCGCCCACAACGGGCGCGGCGGCGGGCTGACCGGCACCGACCAGGACTCCCAGATCTCGCTGGTGGAGCGCACCCTGGCCGCGTCCGGGCTCACCCCGCGCGACCTCGGGCACCTGGAGGCCCACGGCACCGGCACCCGGAGCGGCGACGCCACCGAGATCGCCGCGCTGGCCCGGCTGCTGCCCGCGGACCGGGGCCCGGCGGCGGGCCCGGACGGGAAGCTGTGGGTGGGGTCGGTCAAGGCCAACATCGGGCACCTGGAAGGTGCGGCCGGGCTGATCGGCATCGTCAAGACCGTGCTGGCCATGCAGGAGGGCGCCATCCCCCGCATCGCCGGGCTCGGCACGGCCGACGAGAGCCTGCCGGTCGGCGACTCGCCCCTGGGCATCCCCGTCGAGAACATGCCGTGGCCCGCCGGCGACGTCCCGCGCATCGGCGCCGTCAACGCGTTCGGCCTGGGCGGTTCCCTGTCCCACGCGGTGGTCGAGGAGGCGCCGCGGCGGACCGAAGGCACCCGCGCCGCTGCGGCCGAGGAGATCGTGCCGCTGTCGGCGGGCAGCGATGAGGCGGTGGCCCTGCTGGCCCGCCGCCTGCTGCGCACGCTCGACGGCACGGACGCGCCCGCACTGGACTCGCTGGCCTGGACGCTCCAGCACGGGCGGCGGGACATGAAGCACCGCCGGGCCCTCGTCGTGTCCGACTCCGCGTCCCTGCGCACCGCGCTCACGGCCGTGGCCGAGGGCACGCACCGGCCGCCGACCGACGGGATCGCCCGCGTGTGGGAGGACGGCGGCGCACGGGACTGGCACGTGCTGTGGAAGGACCGGGACCTGCCGCCGCGGGCCCATCTGCCCGGCACCCCGTTCCGACGCCGCCCGTGCTGGTTCGACGACGAGGCGCCCTCCGCGCTCTGACCCCGGCCTGCGGGCCGTACACGAGAACATCGCCCCCGACCGGAAAGAGACTTGCGATGGCGAACGAGCAGCGTGACGGGCGGGTGCACCGCACCGTGCACAAGGCGGAGACCGACGCCCCCGCGGACGTGGTGTACCGGCTGATCGAGGACACCTCCCGATGGCCGCTGTACCTGCCCCCGAACGTGCAGGTCGAGCAGGTGGAGACGTCCGGTGACAGCGAGCGGCTGCGCATGTGGGCCACGGCCAACGGCCAGGTGAAGTCCTGGACCTCGCGCCGTGTCCTGGACCCGGCGGCCCGCCGCATCGAGTTCCGCCAGGAGGTCCCCGCGGCTCCCGTGGAGACGGTGGGCGGCACCTGGATCGTGACCGAACTCGGTCCGGAGCGCTCCTTGCTGACCCTGCTGCACGACTTCACCGTGGCCGACGGCCGCCGCGAGGACGTGGACTGGGTCGAGCGGGCCATCGACACGAACAGCCGTGCCGAGCTGGCCAACCTGTGCACGCTGGCCGCCGGCTGGGCCCGCCTGGACGAACGCGTCATCTCCTTCGAGGACTCCGTCCACGTCGACGGCCCGGCGGAGCGGGTCTACGACTTCCTGCACCGGGCCGACCTGTGGCCGGAGCGCCTGCCGCACGTGGACGGTCTCGAACTCACCGAGGACGAACCGGGCGTGCAGGTCATGACGATGAACACGCGCACACCGGACGGCTCGGCGCACACCACCGAGTCCGTGCGCGTCTGCTTCCCCGAGGACCTGCGGATCGTCTACAAGCAGACCGCCACCCCCGCCCTGATGACCGCGCACACCGGCTGCTGGACGGTACGGCCCGCCGAGGGCGGCGGACTGACCGTCACCTCGCAGCACAGCGTGGTGCTGTGCGAGGAGGCCATCGAGGGGGCACTCGGCGCGGGGGTCGATCTCGCGCAGGCCCGCCGTCAGGTCCGCGAGGCGCTGGGCCGCAACAGCGGGGCGACGCTCCTCCACGCCAAGCGGTTCGCGGAGAGCGCCGTCCTCCCTGTCTGAGCCCTCACACCGGGATGCGGACCGCCTCGGCGCGCACCGCGTCCAGCAGCCCGGCCTGCGCCACCGACTCCGCGGAGAGGAGGCGCAGGCCGGGCCGCGCCGCTTCCTCCCCGCGCACGGCAGCGGCGAAGAACCGCCACACCGCCTCGAAGTGGTCCTCGGCCGGGACGGTGATCTCGCGCTGCTCGGTGCCCTCGCCCAGCCGGATCACCGGCGCGTGCCCCGGCGCCGTGGTGTACACGTGGTCCACCGCCAAAGTGCCCTGGCTGCCCTGGATCTCGTACCAGGACCGGTAGTGGTGCTCCATGCCGAAGCGGATCTGCGCGACCGCTCCGCCGGGGGCGGTCAGCAGCACGGCGCCGGACAGATCGACCCCGTGCGCGCGGCTGTCCCGCAGGCTCGCGCCCGCCACGGTCAGCCCCGTACCGAGGAACCGCAGCGCTGCCCGCAGGGGGTACACCCCGTTGTCGAGGAGTGCCCCGCCGCCCAGGTTCGGGTCGAGGCGTTGGTCGCCGGCGGGGCGCGGCGGGATGGTGAACGCCGCCGACACGGTGCGGATCTCGCCGAGCACCCCGGAGTTCAGCAGGGCGGCGACCTGCCGCTGGGTGCCGTGGTGGAGGAACATGAAGTTCTCCAGCAGGACCAGGCCGCGTTCGCCGGCCAGGCGGAACAGCCGCTCGGCGTCCGCGCCGGAGGCCGCCAGCGGCTTCTCCACCAGCACGTGCTTTCCGGCCCGTAGCGCCTGTTCGGCCCAGCGGGCGTGCAGCAGGGTCGGCAGGCACAGGTAGACGGCGTCCACGTCGGCGCGGGCCAGCAGTTCCTCGTACGAGGCGGCGGCCGGGGCGTCGAACCGGGCCCCGAAGGCCGCCGCGCGGGCCGGGTCGCGGGCCGCGACCGCGGCCAGTTCCACTTCCGGGACGCGCAGCAGGGCGGGCAGGGTGCGGCGAGCGGCGATGTCCCCGCAGCCGAGCAGACCGACCCGGGTCGCGGGACCGGGGGCGGGGGTGTCAGCGGGCACCGATCAGCACCTCCTTCGCGGGGCGCGGCGGCGTGTGGTGCGGCAGCCGGCCGGAGGCGAGGGCCTCGGCGAGGGACGGGGCGGCCGCGTCCTTGGCGGAGCGCACCGGCGGTCCGTCGAGCTCCCAGGGGATTCCCAGTTCGGGGTCGAGGGCGTCGAGGTCGACCATGGCGCCGGGCACGTACTCGGCGGACAGCAGGTAGTTCACGCAGGTGCCGTCCTCCAGGGCGAGGAAGGCGTGGCCGATGCTGCCGGGCATGTAGAGGGCGGTGCCCTCGCCGGCCGACAACCGCGTCGCCTGGTACCGGCCGAAGGTGGGTGAGCCGAACCGCAGGTCGACCATGACGTCCAGGATCGAGCCGCGCACGCAGGTGACGAGTTTGCTCGCGTCGGCGGGCACGTCGTTGCAGTGCAGGCCGCGCAGTACGCCTCGGTGCGACACCGAGTTGTTGACCTGGCGGACGGTGAACGGCAGGCCGGTCGCGGCGGTCAGCACGCTCTCCTTGGCGGCCTCGAAGAAGCGGCCGCGCTCGTCGCCGAACGGCTCGGGAGAGAGCTGCCAGGTGCCCGGGATGCCGGTCTCGTCAATGCGCACGGCTGCTCGCCGCCCGCTCCTGTGCGGTGCGGGCCTTGAGCGGCTCCCACCAGGCGCGGTTCTCCCGGTACCAGGCCACGGTGTCGGCGAGGCCCTGGTCGAACGGGACCTGGGGGGCGTAGCCGAGCTCCGTGGATATCTTGGCGATGTCCACGCAGTAGCGGCGGTCGTGCGCGGCCCGGTCCGCGACCCGGCGCACCGCGGAGTCGTCGCGCCCGCACAGCTCGAGCAGCCGTCCGGTGAGCTCCAGGTTGGTGAGTTCGGTGCCGCCGCCGATGTTGTAGATCTCGCCGGGGCGGCCCTTGGCGGCGACCAGGGCGATGCCGCGGCAGTGGTCGTCGACGTGCAGCCAGTCCCGGCTGTTGCCGCCGTCTCCGTAGAGGGGGACGTCGAGGCCGTCGACCAGGTTGGTGGTGAACAGCGGGATGGCCTTCTCGGGGAACTGGTAGGGCCCGTAGTTGTTGGAGCAGCGGGTCACGCAGACCTCGAGGCCGTGGGTGCGGTGCACGGCGAGCGCGATGAGGTCGGAGGAGGCTTTGGACGCCGCGTAGGGCGAGTTGGGCAGCAGCGGCTCCTCCTCGTCCCAGGAGCCGGTGTCGATGGAGCCGTACACCTCGTCGGTGGATACGTGGACGAAGCGGCCCACGCCGGCCCGTACGGCCTCCTGCAGCAGGGTCTGCGTGCCGAGGACGTTGGTGTGCACGAAGGCCGAGGAGTCCTCGATGGAGCGGTCCACGTGGGATTCGGCGGCGAAGTGGACCACCAGGTCGGTGCCGGCGAAGAGCCGGGCGACGAGGGCGGCGTCGCAGATGTCCCCCTGGACGAACTCCAGGCGCGGGTCGGCGGCCACCGGGTCGAGGTTGGCGCGGTTGCCGGCGTAGGTGAGCGCGTCCAGCACCACCACCCGGGTGGGCTCCAGGCTCGGGTAGGTGCCGGACAGCAGCTCTCTGACGAAGTGCGAGCCGATGAAGCCCGCGCCTCCGGTGACCAGGACACGCATCAGCGGGAAGCCTTTCTGGGGACGAGTGAGGGGTGACGAGAACGACGACGGGGCGGGCGGTGTCCGCCGGTGCTCAGGCGGCCGTGGAGGAGTCGGCTGCCGCGTCCGCCGCGGCCCTGCGGGCGATGTCCCGCACGTAATTGCCGTAGCCGGAGTCGCCCAGTTCGCGGCCGAGCGCGTGGCACTGGTGGTGGTCGATGAACCCCATGCGCAGGGCGATCTCCTCCACGCAGGCGATCCGCTCGCCCTGGCGCTGCTCGAGCAGCTGGACGTACTGGCCGGCCTGGAGCAGGGAGTCGTGGGTGCCCATGTCCAGCCATGCGAAGCCGCGGCCCAGCTCGGTGAGCCGGGCCCGGCCCTGGGCCAGGTACGCCTGGTTGACATCGGTGATCTCGAGCTCGCCGCGGGCCGAGGGGGTGAGCCCGGCGGCGATCTCCACGACGTCGTTGTCGTACAGGTACAGGCCGGTGACGGCCAGGTTGGAGCGGGGCTTGACCGGCTTCTCCACGAGGGAGAGCAGCCGTCCGTCCGCGTCGGTCTCGCCGACTCCGTAGCGCTCCGGGTCGTTGACCGGGTAGCCGAACAGCTCGCAGCCGTCGAGGCGGGCCGCGGCCTGCGCGATCGTGGTGGAGAACCCGGCGCCGTGGAAGACGTTGTCACCGAGGATCAGGGCCACCGGGCTGTCGCCGATGTGCTTCTCGCCGATCAGGAACGCTTCCGCGATGCCGCGCGGCTCGTCCTGCTGGGCGTAGCTGAGCTCGATGCCCAGGTGGGAGCCGTCGCCGAGGAGGGAGCGGAACATGTCCAGGTGGTTGTGGGAGGAGATGATCAGGATCTCCCGGATCCCGGCGCGCATCAGCACCGACAGCGGGTAGTAGATCATCGGCTTGTCGTAGACCGGGAGCAGCTGCTTGGAGACCGTGCCGGTCAGGGGGCGCAGTCGGGTTCCGCTGCCGCCGGCCAGGATGATCCCCTTCATCGGCCGCCGGCCGCCCTGGCCGGTGACCGCCAGCAGCGGCGCCGGGCCGGACCCTGGTCCCACGTCCCGGCCCGGGATCCGTCCCTGAACCGCGTGCTGTACGTCCGTCATTGCTGCTCTCCGTAGCATCCGGACCGCCGCGACGGCGGTCTCGATCTTCTGTGGGTCGACTGCGGTTCCGCCGACGGGGCCGGGGGGCCGGGGCGGGGACCGGGGGCCGGGGGTTCAGGCCCGGGTGGTGAACTCCCGGATCGTGGAGATCACGTAGTCGAGCATCTCTTCGGTCAGTCCCGGGTAGACGCCGATCCAGAAGGTCTGATCGGTGATCAGATCGCTGTTGACCAGCGGCTCGGCGATCCGGTGCGGTCGCTCGGCGTAGGCGGGGTGCCGGGTGAGGTTTCCGGCGAAGAAGCGGCGGGTGTGGATCTGGCGGGACTCCAGGTGGTCCACGAGCGCCGCGCGGGAGTAGGCGGCGTCCGGGTCCACGGTGATCAGGAAGCCGAACCAGCTCGGGTCGCTCTCCGGGGTCGCCTCCGGCAGCAGCAGGCCGGGCAGCCCCTCCAGGCCCTCGCGCAGCTGCCGCCAGTTGCGGCGCCGGGCCGCGCCGAACTCCTCGATCCGCTGCAACTGGCTCAGGCCCAGGGCGGCCTGGAGGTCCGTCGCCTTCAGGTTGTAACCCACGTGGGAGAAGATGTACTTGTGGTCGTAGCCCTTCGGCAGCTTCCCCATCTGCTGGTCGAAGCGCTTCATGCACCGGTTGTCCTCGCCCGGCTCGCACCAGCAGTCCCGCCCCCAGTCGCGGAAGGACTCCACGATCCGGGCCAGGGCCAGGTTGCTGGTCAGGACGCAGCCGCCCTCGCCCATGGCGATGTGGTGCGCGGGATAGAAGCTCGTGGTCGAGAGGTCGCCGAAGGAGCCGGTGCGCCGGCCCCGGTAGGTGGAGTCGACGGCGTCGCAGTTGTCCTCCACGAGGAACAGCTCGTGCTCCTCGGCGAGCTGGGCCACCTCCTCCACCCGGAAGGGGTTGCCGAGCGAGTGGGCGATCATGATCGCCCGGGTCCTGGGGCCGATGGCCGCCGCGATCCGCTCGGGGGTGGTGTTGTACGTGCCCATCTCGACGTCCACGAACACCGGCACCAGGCCGTTGTGGAGGATCGGGCTGACGGTGGTGGGGAAGCCCGCGGCCACCGTGATGACCTCGTCGCCCGGCTTCAGGCGCCGCTCCTCGAGCTGCGGGGAGGTCAGGGCGCTGAGCGCCAGCAGGTTCGCGGAGGAACCGGAGTTCGTCAGGTGTGCCTTGCGGGTGCCGATGAACCGGGCGAAGTCCCGTTCGAAGCGGCGTGAGCTGGTGCCGGCCGCGATGCGCATGTCCAGCGCGGCCGAGACCAGGGCCAGCCGGTCGTCAGCGCTGAGCACGGCCCCGGACACCTGGACCGGGGTGACTCCGGGCTGGAAGGGGCCGGGGGCCTTTTCCTCGTGGTATTCACGGACGAGCTCCGCGATGCGTTCCTTGGCCTCGCCCATGGTCGTTCCCTTCAGATGGCACACGGGTGACGGAATCCGAGCGTAGGGAGGGCGGGGTATCGCATTGCCTGAGTGCCGGTCGAGCGTGCGCGTCGGCCGCGGTGCACGTGGTCAGGGGTGTACGAGCCCGGTGATCCGCTCCGGTTGGACCGCCGGCCCGCGAGGCGGTACCAGCACGCCGGAGTCAGCGGGGTGCGCTGTCGCCCTGGGGTGGCTCCGGCGTGTGGTGGGCTGTGGCGGGATCCCCTCGTGCCTGCCTCGACCTCGGCCGACGAAAGCCGGCCACGACGTGGGCCGCAGACGGGTCACCAGGCGCGCGTGTGCCGTCCGCACCCCCACCGGCATCACCATCATGCTGCTGATCCGCAGGTGCGCGCCGATGACGGATCAGTCCCGACACACCGTCGCTGATGCGGCCTCGGGCCGTCCCCAGGCCCAGGGTCGGGGTTGCTGATTCCTGTAGTAAGAGGGGCCCAGCCCCCGCACGCCTCTGACCTGCATAAATGTGGATCCTGATCCGACTCCCGAGTCGTATATGCCGACTCCCGAGTCGGCATATACGACTCGGGAGTCGGATCAAGCGGATTCCCGAGTCGTATCGTCCCGACTCCAGAGTCGCATCATGCCGACTGGGGAAGCGGATCGCTTACCGCCACGGTAATAACTGGGCCGCGCGGGAACCCGCCGCGACACGGGCATTGATTACCAATGCGCTAATGTTCACGGCGGTAAGCGATGCGTCGCCGGACGGGCATCGCATACCGACGTGTACGCACCTCTGAGAGGCCACTCATGGCGGAACCGGCACGGCAGTTCTTCGCGCTCGTCGATGCCCAGACCGGCGAGATGACGGAGGCCGGTGAACCCGAGGACTCCGGCGGCCGCCAGCAGGTGGTGCGCGATCCGTACGGCTTCGACGGGCCACACATCAACGTCGGGATTCGGCGTGGCCGGGCCCTGGCATCGGCTGCTTCCGGGCTGACGGATCGAGAGTTCAGAGTCCTGGTCTGGTACTGGTTCGCCACAGAGCAGAGCCAGGGAGCTCCGATGATGACGAGGGCGGACATCGCCAAGGAACTCGGCATGAGTCCCGACACTCTGAGCCGGACCGTCAAGATTCTCCACGGGGCCAGGCTGCTGGTTGCCGCCGGCGGGATCGGACGGACCACCTTCTACCGGTGCACCCCCTATCTGGCGTTCATCGGCAGTGGCTTTGCGCACCGCACTGCCGTGAAGGACTGGAACCCGCCGGAGACGGAGATCCGCGAGCCCAGGTCGAAGACCCGGGGCAGGAGCGGGAAGAATGGTTCTGGGGCGGCGTCGAAGGCGCCTGTGGCGAAGGGTGACCACTCATGAAGATCCAGGGTCCGGAGGACGTTGTGGACGTGCTTCGCCGCACCGGCCGTGTGCTGAGCCCGAACCAGCGGCTGGTTGTCCTGCTGTACGCGTCCGTGAAGCAGGAGCCGGACGGTTCCGTCGTGGTCCGGGCGTCCGAGCTCGCCGAGATCGTCGGGATGAACGCACCGTCGTTCTCCCGCACCCGTAAAGAACTGGTCGCTCTGGGATGGCTGGAGGAAGCCGGCCGGGTCGGGCAGGTCAAGCTCTACCGTCTGGCTGAGCAGGAGGATGAGCCGCAGGCCCGCGGCCGCGAGCACCTGCGCGTCGTCGGATAGGGCGGACAACCGGAATCGGCTCCGGTCGGCGCCGGTGCACTCCCACACCCGTTGCCTGTCCTCGATCGTGCCGTCGGCCTGGCCCGGTCGAGGTCAGGCCGCGCGCTTCACATGGCGGACCAGCCACGTCAGCAGGGCGTCCAGGTCGGCCGCGGCCGAGAGGACCCGGTTGGTCACCTCGGGCGTGTGCAGCCATCCCTCGCTGCCGAGGGGGCGGGCCGCCGTCACTGAGCGGTGGCGCAGGAGGTCCGTACGGGGATGGTCCGTCGGGTAGCCGCGCGGAGGGCGTTTCATCACGTCCCCGGCGATGTCGTAGCCCTTCTCGCGCAGGTCCTCGACGAGGGCGGACAGTTCGCGGCCGCTTCCCTCGGCGGCCACGGCCTTGCGGAACATGTCCACCTGGCCGGGGTCGGGGTACCACCAGGCGCCCTGGATCCACAGGCCGTCCAGGGAGAACCGGAGGTTGATCTCGATCTTGCGGCCGAGCCGGATCACCGCGCTCTGGTTCTGCCACCACCAGGAGCCCGTGCGGTAGTGCCAGACGGAGAAGTCCTCGTACCGGGGATCGGCGTCCGCGACCTCGTTGAGCAGGGCGATCATCGGCTGCCGGACCAGACGCTCGCGGTCGGCGCGGCAGCGTTCGCGGGTCGCGTGGGTCGGTTCGCCCTGGAGCTGCCACAGCACGTCCATGGCCTGCTCCGGCCAGCCGGTGAACTGTCTGCGCATGGGCGGAGGATAGCTCGAGCCGTCTGCGGGCTCATGTACGTGAGGTCAATGAGTACCGGACTGGCGACCGGTGCTCATTGACCTCACGTACATGAGCCGAGCTCCGGATATGGGCGGGGCCCCGCACGCAGACGCGGTGCGGGGCCCCGGGCGCCTCTTCCCTGTCGTCGCCCTGGTGTCGACGTTAGGTGGCGGTCCGTCAGGGCGCATGTGGAGTGCCGCTGTTCGTGTGCGTCGGTGGTGGCGACGGCGACGGATCCGGCGATGGTCAGCTTTCGGGGCTGGCGATGCGGGCCAGGATGATGCCGCCGACGATGAGCGTCAGGGCCGCTGTGCGGGCGAGCGTGACCGGGTCGCGGTTGATGACGACGCCGAGGGCGATGGCGCCTACGGCTCCGATGCCGGTGAAGACGGCGTACGCGGTGCCTACGGGGATGGTGCGCATCGCCAGCGTGAGGAGGTAGACCGCACCGGCGGCGAGGGCGAAGCAGATCAGGGTGGGGACCGGGCGGGTGAAGTTCTGGGTCGGTTTGATGCTCTGGGACCAGCCGATCTCGACCGCTCCGGCCAGGGCCAGGAAGAGCCAGTTCATGTCGTCGTCCTTGTGGCCAGTTCGCGGCCGAGGTCGCGGGCGGTCTTGAGGGCTTCCGCGAGGGAGGCCTCGTGGCGGTCGCGCAGGTCGGAGAGGTTCGGGTCGATGACCGAGTTCGCCAGTTCGGCGTGCAGGAAGGTGACGTCGTCGATGGCGAAGTGGCCGGCGGCGAAGTCCTTCAGGTAGCGGGCCTGGTGGTCGAAGGCCGCCTTCGTGGCGCCGGGGAGGTAGGAGCCGCCGCGGGCGCTGGCCACGACGACGGACCGGCCGGTCAGGGACATCCGGGGGAAGGTCACCTGGTCGATCCAGGCCTTCAGGGACGCGGGGACGCCGTAGTTGTACATCGGGGTGCCGATGAGGATGACGTCGGCCGCGACGAGCTCGTTCAGGAGGGGCTCGATCGTCTGCCAGGCGGTGACCTGCCGCGGAGTGCGGGCCCCTTCGTGGAGGCGGGCGAGGGCGGTGATGCCGTCGGCGAGGAGGTTGTCGCAGATCTCGGTCCAGGCCTCGGTGATCTGCGGGACCGGGTCGGCGGCGAGGTCGCGGTAGGTGACCGTTCCCTCGGCCTCGCGCCACGCATCGGCGAACGCTCCGCCGACCTCGCGGGAGAAGGAGCGTCGGCGGGCACTGGCGTCGAGGTGCAGCAGGTGCGGCTGGTGCGGAACGCGGGTCATGGCGGGTCCTCCGGGCGATGGTCGACAGGTTCGTCTCAGCTTTAAGTGGACGGTGCGTCCGTTTCGGGCTCCCGACCATAGCGCCAAGTGGACGCAACGTCCACTTACTGGAGTAGGGTGGGCCCATGAGCGATCCGAAGATGCTGTTCGACGGAGGGACGGACCGGTCCCCCGCACCGAAGGAGCGGGCGGACGCGGCGCGGAACCGGGCGCGGATCCTGGCGGCGGCGGCCCGCCTGTTCGCCGAGCGCGGGGCGCAGGACGTCGGCATGGAGGACATCGCGCGCGCCGCCGGCGTGGGCAAGGGCACGCTCTACCGCCGCTATCCCGACATCGCCTCCATCGCGGTGGCACTGCTCGACGACCACGAGCGGCTGCTGCAGGAGAAGCTGATGCGGGGCGAGCCTCCACTGGGGCCCGGGGCACCGCCCGACGAGCGGCTGGCCGCGTTCTACGAGGCGATGGTCGAACTCCTCGACCAGCACATCCACTTGGTCCTCGGCACGGAGACGGGACAGTCACGCTTCGCGACAGGGGCGTACGGGTTCTGGCGCGTGCACGTCGGAGCGCTGCTCGGCGAGGCCGGTGTCGAGGACCGGGAGGCGATGGTGGACCTGCTGCTCGCCCCCCTCGCCCCCGATGTCTTCCAGTTCCAGCGGGACCGGCTCGGGCTCGATGTCCGGCAGATCACCGCGGCGTTGAAGGCACTGGGGCGCGGCGTTCTCGTCCCGCGCGGCTGAGCATCCGGTTCCGGGTCCCGCTTCGTGCAGGCGGCGTGGCTACTCGGGCCGCCGCGGGGGAATTCCGGCGCCGGTCGTGCTCAGCGCCCGGTACAGGCGGTCCAGGTAGTCGTGCAGGCGCTGGGGCATGTCCGTCGTCGTGCGGGAGATCTGGGCCGACTGACTTGGGGTCAGGTTCGGGAGGGCCGGTGTGTCAGTGGTGGTTGGCATGATCAAGGTATGAGCGAATCGACATCGGTGACGCACCTGCTCGACGCCGACAACGCGTGGAGCGAGCGCGTGCGGGACCGTCTGGTCAGCCTGCCGCCGGACCTGACCGAGCTGGTCTGCCACCTGGGTACCGCCTCCGAGTTCTGGAACTGGCGGTACAAGGTCGACACGCCGTGGAAGCGCCGTACCAAGGCACTGCTCAAGGCGGACGGTGCCGAGGACCTGGTGCGGTACGCGGTACGGGAGTTGGCCGCGGAGGGCTCCTTCCACGGGGCCGCCGAGCAGAGCACCGTGATACGGGAGCTGGGCCAGAACAAGGCCCACTCCCCCGCGCGGAGCCTGGCCATCGGATGTGCGCTCGCCGCGGGGTGGATCCGGCAGGACCCGGGGCCCCTGGCCGCCGACCTCGCGCTGCTGGCCCGTAAGAACGTGCAGGCCATGGAGGTCTACTACAAGGTGGACGACGACCTCGCCGGTGCCGCGTTCGCCTCGCTGGGCGAGCTGCCAGGCCCGGCGGTGCTGGACGAACTCTGGGACCTGCACTACTGGGTGCCGTCCGCCCGACACCCCCACAAAGTGCTGGCCAAGTCCGTGAAGAAGGCCGCCGCGCGCCTCGGCGTCCCGCCGCACGAGGTGGCCGAGCGCACCGTTCCCCGGCACGGTCTGGAGAAGGACGGGACGCTGACGCTCGGCTGGATCGACCAGGGCGCCCTGTGGTGGAACCTCGCGCTGGACGCCGTGATCAGCGTGCACACGAGTGGGCAGGTCACCGTCGACTGGATCGACAAGGACGGCACGACTACCCGCACCACCCACCCGTTCAGATCGCCGACCGGGTACAAGGCCCGTACGTGGTCCGAAGACGTGGACGGCGTACGGCGTCAGGCCAAGCGCATCGAGGCCACCCTCGCCGAGGAGCGGTCCCGCCTGCTCGCTCTGGCCGGCGAGGAGCGCACGTGGAGCTGGGACGACTGGCGGCGCTTCTACCGGGATCACCCGGTCACCAGGGTGGTCACACGGTCCCTGAGCTGGGAGTACCAGGTGGCGGACGGCGCCGGTTTCCGTCCCCTCGATCTGTACGTGGACTCCGACGCCGCGGCGCTTCCGTCCACGGCGCGGGTGCGGTTGCGGGCGGAGGGTTCCGGCCAGGACTCGGGAGAAGGCGCATAGGCCTGCTCGGTCCGCCTACCGGGAGGCCGGACCGGCGTCCGGCTTGCCGCTCACGGGCAGGCCGTAGGAGGCAGCCAGGCGGTCGAGTGCCTTGCTGAGCGCGGTCCGCTGGGCTGCGGTGAGGCCGGCGCCGAGTTCATCGTCGAGGGCGCGCGCCTTGGCCGTGCAGTCCGCGAGGAGCCGGTGCCCCTTGCGGGTGAGGCTCAGAATCTGGCGGCGCCGGTCGGCCGGGTCACGGAGACGCTCGATCGCGCCCATGGACTCGAGATGGTCGGCGAGGGACACCACGAGGCTGGGAGCCACCCGCATCAGCTTGGCGATCTCGAGCTGCGAGGAGGCCAGCCCCTTGTCGAGCACCCCCAACAGGCCGACGTGCTTGGGCTTCACGTCATGGACGGCCAGGGCCTCCGCGTACTGATCGGCGATCAGCGCGCCCAGCGCGCCGAGCCGGAAGCTGAGGGTGTCCGTCCACGTGGCGTCGTCCATGCGAGCTATGCTACCGTCCTCAAACCATTCAGGCTCTGAATGATTTGAGGTGAGACCCATGATTGATCCTCGCACCGTGCAGATCGTCTTCGCCGACCTGCAGGACAGCATCGTGGCCCTGAGCGGCACGAACGGACCCGAGACCATCAGGCGCTCGGCCGGGGTGCTCAGCACGATCGCGCAGCGGCTCGACATCCCGTTCACCATGTCGGTCGCCCCCAGGCCCGACGGACCCGACGTCATCGCCGAACTCCCTGAGACGGCACCGTTCGTGCGCGGCGGGCCCTGCTGCTGGGACGACCTCGCATGGCGCGCGGCGATCGCTGCCGAGGACCGTAAGACGCTGGTCATCTGTGGTGTGACCTCGGAGATCGTGGTCCTCCACACCGCGCTCGACGCCCTGGCCGCCGGCTACGCGGTGTTCGTGCTGGTCGACGCGAGCGGCGGGATGTCGGAGCGTACGGAGAGGGCGGCGCTGTCCCAGATCGAGGCGGCGGGCGGGACGGTGACGTCGGTGGCGAGTTTCGTGACGAGCATGGTGCGCGACTTCACGACTCCCGTCGGACGTGATGCCATCGTGGCGCTGCACGGTCTGATGGCGTAGACGGCGGCCATGCCGGTGAGGCCCGTGCGGCTCCGCCCTACCTCGCCCCTCTGCACCTCTGCACCTCTCCCTGCACTGCCTCCACACCTCCGCGATCCGCGCGTCCGCGCCTCCGCGCCTCCGTGCCTCCGTGCCTCCGAAAGGGGTCCGTTCCATGAAGCTCGCCCCTCATCTGCACCGCCTCGGCAACGACATCGTGGCGTGCTATCTCGTCGACACCGACGACGGCATCACGCTCATCGACGCCGGGCTGCCCGGTCACTGGCGGGATCTGCACCGTGAACTCCGCTCCCTGGGCAAGTCCGTCGACGACATCCGCGGACTCGTCCTCACGCACGGGGACACCGACCACATCGGGTTCGCCGAGCGACTTCGAAAGGCCCACGGGGTACCGGTGTTCGTGCACGCGGCCGACGCCGTCCGCGCCCGTACGGGAGAGAAGTTCCAGGGCGCGATCGGGCCCCGGCGCCTCGGCCCGATGCTCGGGTTCCTCGGTTACAGCCTCGTCCGCAAGAACGGCCTGCGGCCGCGCTATGTCGGCGAGGTCACCGAGTTCGGTGACGGTGACGTTCTGGATCTGCCGGGGAGTCCGGTGATCGTGGGCGTGCCGGGGCATTCTCCTGGGAGCGTGGCAGTGCACGTGCCGCTCGCCGACGCGGTCTTCGTCGGGGACGCCCTGACCACGCGGCACGTCCTCACCGGACGCACGGACCCCCAGCCGGCGCCCTTCACGGACGACCCGGCCCTTGCGATGTCCTCGCTCGACCGGATCGCCGGACTGTCGGCGTCCTGGGTGCTCCCCGGTCACGGCGCGCCCTGGCGTATCTCTCCGGCCCACGTGGGCGATGCGGTGCGGTCGGCATCGGAGCCGGGTGCGGGCGGGTCCCAGAAGTGAGTTCGGCATCAACTGATCCTGCTTCAGCGGGAGTTGAGTCGCCTTCGGAGGCTTCAGGCGGGCTGCGCGGCTGAGCCTGCGGCCGTCTTGACGGCCTGGTGAGCCTTGCCGGTCTCGCGGAGCATCAGCAGGGCGACGAGCGTGATGAACGCCGAGGTCAGGCCGTGGATGCCGAGCGCGGCGGCGACGGTGCCGTGGTGAGCCAGGACGTTGATCATGTCGCCGAACGGGGCGACGGCCTCCATCAGCAGGACCCAGCCCAGGGCGCGGCGGTGGCCCGTCAGCAGCAGGATCCCGATGACCAGACCCATCGAGAACTCGCGGATGCCCTTCATGGTGAGGAGCCGCCGCCGTCGCCGGCGGGCCAGGTCGGCAGGCCGACGCCCGGGGTGGATGCCGCCGGGGCCAGGATGAAGGACAGGCCGAGGTAGAGGACGAACAGGACGCAGACGGTGGCCAGGACGGTGTTGACGGTCTTCAGCGACATGGTGTCTTTCCTTCGGTGTACGGGTGTACGGGTGTACGGGTGTGGGTGTTGCGGCAGATCCGTGTCAGACCTCGATCTGCTCGAAGATGTGCGGGTACGAGACGATCGCGTCGGGGAACTCGGCCGCCATGCGCTGGAAATCGGGGTTGCCGAGCGCCCTGGCGAGCGCCTCGGTGGACTCCCAGACCGCGACGTTCATCAGCAGCTCACTGCCCGCCGTCCCCCGGTGCATCTGCAGGGAGACGAATCCCGGCTGGGCCCTCATGAACTCGGCCTGCCTCCGGAAGAGGGCCAGGAACGACTCGGTCTGCTCCTTCGGGACCAGGAAGGTGTTGGCCAGGACGACGGGCCCGGTCTTCTCCTGGAACTGCGCGAACATCGGCGTCTGCGGGTCGAGACTCTGCAGCTTGGCCATTTTCTGAACTCCCTGTCGGTACGGGGCACTTGATCAGTCGGTCTTGTACGGCGGTTCTTGTTCAGACGAGGGCGGTGACGAGGAGGGTGAAGGCGGCGACGATGACGGCGACGCGGGCGTAGTGGTAGCGGTCCCAGCGGTTCATCTGGTCTTTCCAGTCCGCGGGCCGGGTCTCGGGGGTCCAGTTCTTGCCCTGGTTGTTGATCGGGACGAGGAGCAGGATCGACATGATCACGCTGACGATGAGCAGGGCGCCGGCGGTGACGACGAGGCCGAAGCCGTCGTGGGTGTGTCCGGCGACGGCCCAGACGGCGACGAGGGCGACCGAGCCGATGTACCAGAAGGGCATCAGGGCGCCGAGCATGCGGCCGCCGTGGGAGCGGGCCATCTGGTCGGCGTCCTCGGGGAGGGCGCCGAAGATGCGGTTCATGACGAAGGCGACGGAGAACTCGACCCCGACCATCAGGCCGACGGTCACGGTGGTGACGACCTCGAGTGCGGCAAGCATGCTGACCCCTCCCATTGATTTCTAGCGCTGCTAGCTGATGAGGCAACGCTAATACTAATGGCGCTCGCTTGTCTAGCGCCGCTAGAAAACTGCCTCGGGGAAGGTAATTGCGTCGACAGCGCCCTTCGACACCCGGCAAAGTGGCCGCCCGTGACGAGCAGTGAGCTGTGGACCCGTGCGACCGCCGAGCGCTACGACGCCGAGGAGGCCGAGTTGTCCTCGGCCGCCGCCCTCGAACCAACCCTCGCCTTCCTCGCCGAACTCGCCGGAGACGGCCGAGCCCTGGAGTTCGCCATCGGAACCGGACGCGTGGGCGTCCCACTCCGGGAACGCGGCGTACAGGTGGCGGGCATCGAACTGTCCGAGCACATGGCGGCGGTGCTACGGCGCAAGGTCGACGAGAGCACGCTTCCGGTGACCATCGGCGACATGGCCACCACCGTCGTCCCCGGCCCGTTCACCCTGGTCTACCTCGTCTACAACACCATCTCGAACCTGCTCACACAGGACGAGCAGGTCGAGTGCTTCCGCAACGCCGCACGCCACCTGGAGCCCGGTGGCCGCTTCGTCATCGAACTGGTCGTGCCTCCCCTGCGGTCCCTGCCGCCCGGCCAGGTCGCGGTGCCGTTCGACGTCTCCGAGCACCACCTCGGCTTCGACACCTTCGACCTGGTCGAACAGGTCCTCGTCTCGCACCACTTCACCCGCGACGACGACGGCCGCTACCGCCGCGACAACTCCCGGCACCGGTACGCCTGGCCGGCCGAGCTCGACCTGATGGCACGGATCGCCGGTCTCGAACTGGAACGCCGCGTCGCGGACTGGGACGGATCTCCGTTCACCCAGGACTCCACGAAGCACATCTCCGTGTGGCGCAAGCCGGCCTGACTCCCCCACCCCACTCCCCCACTCCCCACTCCCCCGCCCTCCGCCCTCTCGACTGCGCAATACTTGAACTATCAATGACTTCTCTGAGAGCCGTTGAGAGCGCGGAACCGGAACCTGGAATCACGGCCTGACCGGCGCTACTTCCCGGTGAAACCGCCTTCGCAGCGGCCTGCGTTCACCGACCTCCTCCCAGGCCCACTCCCCCGGCCGCGCCCTCTGCCCGCCCTGTCGCCGTCACCGAAACGCTCCGGTGACGATCATGTGAGCCGCGCCTGCCGTGAGCGCTCAGGGCCGCCCGCAGGGGCAGTCGACCGGTCGCCGTGAACTCGCCGGCGCCGACAGATGCGATGCGTCCGGGCGGGCCAAGCCGAGCCCTCGGGAGGTGGCGCGCACGCGGCGCCGCCATGGAACTTCCCTCCAGGTCCGTCGCTCGAGCCCCTCGTGACAGGGCGCGTGCAAGCACAGAGGCTCAGCACTTGATGGGTTTGCCCGTGAGCCAGGTTCAGGGGATCCGTCGCTGATACCGGCGCACCAGTGCGACGGCTGCCGTAGCCCTGATCGGCGCGGCCTACGGATCTGCGGTTCTGCCCGACCTCATGGCGCCGGCGGGCCGAGCCTGGTCGCGGCGGTGCAGCCGCACGGCGAAAGTCCTGGGTGGCGGAGGTGCTGACGTCGGGGCCTCGTAGTGCACGGCTGAGGCATGGGCGCCAGGGAAGTCGTCACTGGACGGCCCATCAGGATCTGCTGGTGACATACCAAGGGGTGGAGTGCCTGGAGTGCTCGCTCCCGCCTCGTGATCGCTTCACCGACGGGCCATCGCGCGCAAGTGGTCTCGTCTCTGGCCACCTAGAGACGTCGTACGACAGCTAACAGGCCGCCGATCAGCGGTGACCGTCACCCACTCACAGCGGCCTACATGGAGAAGCTGGGTAGCCGTCACAGCCTCAGGCATGCAGGCAGGCGTGGCGCGCCGCTTCGGAGTTCAGAGTGGAGAGCCCGCTTCGACTCGTAGTCGGATGGGCGTCCCTGGGCAGGCACGTCCTGGACGACTCGGCTCATCTGAACCAGCCCCAGCTGATCACCGTTGCGAGGTAGGGGCACCGACCTTCCTGCGCGAACGGCCCCTGGCCACAGAGCCAGACCTTGCAGCCACTCCCCCACTCCAGATGCTCCACAACAGAGCGGACGACTTGAGCAGGAAGCCTCAAAGGCGACCCTCCCCCGCCCTCCCAGCTCACCGGCATGTGATGTCGATGAGTGGCAGAGAAGCATGCGAGTGCTTCACCACTCAGCGCCGGGAACCCGACCTACCCTGCGCCCACTCCCCCAGCACACCTCCACCAAGGGCCAGTCACCAGCACTCACCAATCCGACAGCCTCGATTCTTCGCGAACACCGAGCAGAGCACAGAGCAATGACAGACCCCTGGAGCACTCGCGTCCGGAGATCACTTGACTGACGCCCACCTTCACGCCCTACGACCGTTTCCCTGTTGAACCCGATGCTGCTCGTTCCGTCATGCGGGAACGAGCAGCGAGCGGATGCCCATTCGGCGGCACAGCCCGGACCAGTTCCCCACACTCATCGCCAACCCACCACGGTCACCCCACCTCCTAAGCCCAGATGATGCTGGCCCAATGGGCCGCTTCCACCTATACTCATCGCGCACGTTCTTGACCAGAAAAACCGCCTCTGACCTGGGAAAACAAACATCACTGCAAACATGGATGCAAGCTTGCATGCAAGCATGTTGCACGGCGTTGACCAACGCCTCAGTGACTGCCGCGTGTTCGGCATGCCCATCGATAGTGATCCCCGTAAGAGTCAAGGCCTTGCTCACAGTGCCACATCACGTTGCTATAGACGTCGCACTCTCCACCTTCCAAACCGCCTTGAGCAACGCAGCAACAGCAGTCAAGTTGCAAGCGTGTATGCAGGTCGATCCGCCAGCGCATCTACCTGCTCACCGGCCGACGGGAGTGCGCACCTGCCGAGCAACCGGCTCAGCTACCCGCTCGACACTTTGCCAGCCTGTGCGCATCCGCACCCGTTGCCGTATCAACTCAGCGGTAAATCTCCGCGTTGGCATGCTGGCCTGCCTCGCTATCGAGGTGAAGGTCAGTCTCGTAGCGGGCATGGAAGCTTCTTGGTGGACAGACATGCTGACCAGTTCAACGGCATGCCTGAAGGCCCGATCGCATGCCAAGAGTGCTGCCAGTGCGATGGCTTGCCTTGCAGTCAGGTGTACGGCTTGGTTGCCCGTGAGCAGGGTCGTATGACTGTTGGCCAGCGGAAGGGCTTGCCCGCTGGTGCGTCAGCGGGCCTGATGCACCACAGGAGCGCCAAGCCGACTGCACGTACGCCCGCAGGCCAGCGAGCGGCATTGCTGGTCTGCTGGCGCACCAGTCTGCTCAGCGGTAGGCAACACCGTGGCACCGTCCGCTTGATGGGTAGCGCGAGGCTTGGCATGCGGGTGGGCGGGGGAGTGGGTTCGGTGGCGTGCAAGGGTGTAGGCCAGCAGGTCAGCCCGTGGGGGAGTTTGGCTGCGGGCCCGGCGGCTGGTTGGTCGCCTCGCCCGGACGCTGGTCGGCCGCCACGCCGACCGGCGGGTTCGCGGGGCGGTTTGCGTGCCGGTGGGGGAGTGGGCCTGCTCGGCTGATTGCGTGCCTGTTTGCCGACCGGCTACGTAGCGGGCAAGTTGTGGTGTTGGGTGCCGCGCTGATGGGGCGCCAGGCGGGGGACTGGGTGGGGCTGCCTGTGGCTCGGCTTGATCTCTCGTTGACTGATGCGCGTGTTGCCGTATGCGGGCGAAGATCGTCCTGATAATGTGTGCATCGCTTTGCGTCGCAACTTCACTGGAGGTGAACAGAACTGTGGGAGTGTCTGATGTACTCACTGTTGGGTTCGCTGCTGGTAGAAGGGCGTGGGGAGCTGCTTGTGGCCATGGTGGGCCGCAGGTGGAGTCCTTTGCGGGGCAGCACACTTGAGCACCAATCGAGAACCCTTCGTCGACCTGCCGGAACGGGGTCGTGGAGGGGTCTGCCGGGCCTCGGAGAGGGCCTTCGTGGGGTACTCGGCACCAGGATCGGCCTCTTTGGAGCGCAGGATCGTTCTGAGAGAACTTTCGGCCGGGCAAGGCCCCTCAAAAAGGGGCATATCCCACTCGTTTTCCAGCGTCCCTCACCCGTCTTCGGGCCTGAACCAGACTGAGAGGATCCATGTCCAGTCCCTTCGCGGCACCTGACAGCCGAATGAACCTGCCCCAGATCCCGTGGGGCTCGCTGTCGCACATCTTCATGTTCGGCAACGGCAAGGGCGGCGTGGGCAAGTCGTCCGTGTCGGCCAACGCGGCCGGCAAGGCGGCGCGCAGCGGACTGCGCACGCTCATCATCGACTGCAACGCGCAGGGCAACATCGCGCGAGAGCTCGGCTACAAGCGGGCCGAGTGGAACGACGGGGGAGCGGGCCTCCTCGAGTCGCTGCGCACCGGCACGGCGCTCCGGCCGCAGCGCAACGTCCGCGAGAACCTGGACGTCGTGATGGGCGGCCCGGCGCTCGGTGACGAGTTCGGCATCTTCTTCCACACGCTGCTCGCGAAGGAAGGGCCGCACGCGTACCTGCGGCTGCTGATGTGCCTGCTGCCGATCGCGCACGAGTACCAGATCATCATTCTCGACACCCCGCCCGAGAACCCCTCGCTGCAGCGGCTCGCGCTGTCGACGGCGCGCTGGCTGGTGATCCCGGTCAAGAGCGACGGGGGAGCGGAGGACGGTCTGGCGCAGATCGGCCTGGAGTTCTCGTACGTGCGGTTCGTGAGTCAGCTCAATCCGCACCTGGAGCTGCTCGGCGTGCTGCTGTTCGACACCGGCCGCAAGTACACGGGCATCCACGCCGACGTGCGCCAGCAGGTGCAGAAGGTCCTCGGCGAAGAGGCCCACATGTTCAAGCACCTCATCGGGCACACGGAGTCGGTGGCCCGGCTCGTGCGCAAACGGGGTCTGCTCGTACAGGAGTTGGCCGACAAGCGCCGGGAAGGCGACCGCTCCATCCCGGAGACCGTCGAGGGTCTGGTCGCCGACTATGAAGGATTCACCGAAGAGATGTTCGCTCGGGCACTCGAGCTGAGGAAGGACGCAGCCGCATGACCCCGCCCAAGGGCAAGAAGCGCGTGGACGAGGACGTGGAAGAGCAGAGCATGTCCGACCAGGGCGTCGGCAATCTGTTCAGCGGAGGCGGCGGCAGTGGCGGTGGCACGCCCAGCGCCCTCGCCGGCTGGGCCACCCCGGCTCCCGCACAGGCGCAGCCGGTCGCTCCGGTGACCCCGATGCCCACGCCTGTGGCCGCCGCGCCCACGGTCATCCCGCAGCCGGCCCGTGAGGTCGTCCAGGAGCCCGAGCCGGAGCCGCTGGACGACGCGGACACCGCGAAGCCCGTCGGCTTCTACGTGTCGCAGAACGTGGCCGGGCGCTTCCGTAAGTTCCGCAAGGCGAACGACGTCACGCACACCCAGATCGTGCTGATGGCCGTCGAGGCCGCGGCGGAGAAGGGGCTCGCGCAGGTCGTCGAGGACGCCCGGCGGACGCCCAAGTTCCAGTCCAAGCTGTTCGCGGTCACGGTCAAGCCGGACGACACGGATCTGCGCGGCCTGGGCCCCGTACAGCTGCAGTACAAGCCGACGCGGACGCAGCGCGGGATCATCGACGGTCTGGTGAGGGAGTCCGGTCTGCCGGACCACACCAAGTTCCTCGCGATCGTCCTGGACCAGTACCTGCCGGGGCGCAGGGACGCCTGAGCCGGGCGGAGGAGTGGGGGAGTGGTGGCCCGCGGCCGCCGCTCCCCGTCGCCGTTCAGTCGCTGCCGAGTCGCCGCTGAGTCACCGTTGATCCGCATCGGCCGTGGCCACCCGTAGCATGTGGGCCAGCGGCCCCCGACCGTCCTCACGAAAGGCCAGCTCATGCCGGACAGGAACCTCGAGTTCGGCCTGTACGGCGCCCAGGGCGTCAAGGGGCACGAGGCCGTGGCGCGGCAGCTCGACCGGCTCGCCGGGTTCATCGCGACGCCCGTGACGGTCCGTCGTGGCCTGATGGCGCGGCTGCACTATCTGACCCGTACCCCGCACGCCCGGGCCGCGGCGCGGGACGCCGGCCTGACCGTCACGGACCGCACGCTGAAGGCGTGGCTCGACGGCCGGCGGCAGCCGACGCGGCAGAACCTGGAGCGGATCGACGCCGCGTACCTCACGGTGCGCCGGGCGAACGTCTCCCGGCACCTGCTGGCCCGCCTCAACCGTCAGGGCCGGGGCACGCGCGTGGAGTTCCATCCGCTCAACCAGTCACAGGTGCCGCGCCCGCGTCAGCGCGTCATCGACTACCGAACCCTGAACGTGCGCCGCTGGGACCGGATCGTGGCGGCCTGGGCGGCCGGTGACGAGGGTGCGCTGGACGAGGCGTGGGTGAGCGACGTCGTCGTCGATCTGGGCTCTCAGTGGGGCGAGTACGAGTACGTGAGCGCGATCGGGTTCGCCGCCTGAGCCGCTCCCGGAGAGCGGCTCAGGCAATGGCTCAGGTAACGGCTACGAGCGGGCGTACAGGCGGATGCGGTAGCGCAGGCCGGTCTTCGAGGTCTGCCAGTCGTGGTCCTCGGTGACCTTCCACTCCGGACCCGGTACGGGGGCGTGAGTGTCGCCGTCCACGGTGGTGTCGACCTCGGTGACGGAGAGCCGCGTGGCGTGCGGCAGGGCGGCGCGGTAGATCTCGCCGCCTCCCATGACCCAGGCGGGGCCGTCGGCGAGGGCGAGGGCCTCGGGGACGGATCCGGTGCGCTCAGCGCCTTCTGCGGCCCACTGGGGGTCCCGGGTGAGCACGATGTTGCGGCGGCCCGGGAGCGGGCGGAAACGGGCGGGCAGCGAGTCCCAGGTCCGGCGGCCCATGATCACGGGTTGTCCGAGGGTGGTGGCCTTGAAGTGGGCCAGGTCCTCGGGGAGGTGCCAGGGGATCCCGTTGTCCGCGCCGATCACGCCGGCGGGGGTCTGGGCCCAGATCAGCCCGACGCCCGACGTACCGCTCGTGCCACTCGTGCCGTTCGTGGTGCTCATACGGCGACCTGGGCCTTGATCCCGGGGTGGTGCTGGTAGCCCAGCACCTCGATGTCCGAGTAGGCGTAGTCGAAGATCGAGTCCGCCTTGTGCAGCTTCAGCTCGGGGAAGGCGTACGGGGTGCGGGTCAGCTGCTTCGTGACCTGCTCGACGTGGTTGTCGTAGATGTGGCAGTCGCCGCCGGTCCAGATGAAGTCACCGGGCTCGAGGCCGGTCTGCTGGGCCACCATGTGCGTCAGCAGGGCGTAGCTGGCGATGTTGAACGGGACGCCGAGGAACAGGTCGGCGCTGCGCTGGTACAGCTGGCAGGAGAGCTTGCCGTCGGCGACGTAGAACTGGAAGAAGGCGTGGCACGGGGCGAGCGCCATCTTGTCGAGCTCCGCGACGTTCCAGGCCGACACGATCATGCGGCGGGAGTCGGGGTCGTCGCGCAGCGTGTCGAGGACCTGGCTGATCTGGTCGATGTGCCGACCGTCGGGGGTGGGCCAGGAGCGCCACTGGACGCCGTAGACGGGGCCGAGCTCGCCGTTCTCGTCGGCCCACTCGTCCCAGATGCTGACGCCGTTCTCCTGGAGCCAGCCGACGTTCGAGTCGCCGCGCAGGAACCACAGCAGCTCGTACGCGATCGACTTGAGGTGCACCTTCTTGGTGGTGACCAGGGGGAATCCCTGCGCGAGGTCGTAGCGCAGTTGGTGTCCGAAGACACTCCGGGTACCGGTGCCCGTCCGGTCGGCCTTGGCCGTCCCCGACGTGAGCACAAGCTTCAACAGGTCTTCGTACTGAGTGTCCACCACGGTCGAAAGCCTAGTCGCCCGCGAGAGCGATCTCGGCCAGCAGCCTGTGCGGCCCAGGGGAGCGGCGGGGGAGTGGGACGGACTGGGGCAGCGACTCAAGCGACCGAAGCGACTCTGAGGTCAGAACCACAAAAGCGAGCACAGCAGAAGCAGCGGCCGGGGCGAGGTCGTCGTCCAGTGCTAGCTGTTTTTCACTAGCGTTTCTACAGTCGCTGCCTTCGGTCGCTGTTCCGAGTCCTTCAGTCGCTGCCCTTGAGTCGCTCTTGAGTCGCTGCGGAGCTTCAGTCGCTGCCCTCCGAGGGCGTTTTCGGGGACAGCGACTGAAGAACAGCTACTGAGCGACTCTTCGGTCGCTGTTCAGTCGCTGGAAGAAAGCCCAGCTCAGACAAGGGGCGGGCGCGAGATAGCGACTGAAGCGACTCAACATCCGGGTATATCAGGAAGCTAGCGTGCGCGTGTGTGCGTCATATATAGAGGCCTTGAGTCGCTTCAGTCGCTGTTTTGGGTTTTCCAGGGCTCTGACCTGCGGTTTTCTGAAGCGACTGAAACAGCGACCGAAGAGCTTCAGTCGCTGCGCGTGTTTCTTCAGTCGCTGACGGTGCGGAGATGCCCCGAAAAGGGGCCCACCGACACGGCCGAGGGCGGCTCTTTGCCTGTGCTCCACGGCCTGACCGGGGACGTTCGCTAGTCTGTGTCCGTCGTTGAGTCGCTTCGGTCGCTGATAGGGGATGTGGATGCCTTCTGAGCTGCGTTCTCCGCGCAGCGACTCACGCCGGTTCGTCTCTGATCCCTCAGTGTCCGAGCTGCCGTGGGCCACTGCCCGCTGGTGCGCCCGCCGGGGCTGGCCGGTCCATCCGCTGGCTCCCGGACGCAAGACCCCCGCGGGCAACTGCGAGAACTGCCGGAACTCCGCCCACGTGCCCGCGGACTGCGCCTGTCTGTCGCTGGGTCGCTGGTGCCACGGGTTCCACGCCGCCACGCTCGACCAGCGCCGCATCCAGCAGTGGTGGACGCAGCACCCGGACTTCGGGGTCGGCGTCGCCTGCGGTCCGGCCGGCCTGGTCGTGATCGACATCGACGCCCACCCGGCACCCGCCCCGAGCCGGGACCGGATCCTGCCGGGCATCCCGATCGCCGACCACGTGGACCTGACGGGCCTGGCGACCGGATTCCACTCGCTGGGCGTGCTCGCCGCTCTACGGGGCCACCAGAGCCCTGCCGAGGACACCGGCACCCTGCGCGTGCGCACGCCGTCGGGCGGCCTGCACGTCTGGTACCGGGCCGAGGACAACCGCCGCTGGCAGTGCTCCACCGGCTCCAGCACCGGACGCGCCCTCGCCTGGCAGGTCGACGTCCGCGCCCACGGGGGCTACATCATCGCTCCGGGCACCACCACGCACGCGGGCACCTACACGGCCGTCGGCGAGACCAGGGAGCCCGCTCCGCTGCCGCTGTGGCTGGCCCAGGAGCTCGAGCGCACCGGGCACCTGCCCGCGGCCAACATCCCCGCGCCCCGGCCCGTACCGCCGCGGGCGCAGCAGGCCGTGCTCGCCGCCGGGGGAGGCCGCGCCCGTACGGGCAGCACGCTCACCTCGGTGCTGGCCCCGGTCGCCGCCTGCGGGCAGGTCTCCGAGGGTGCGGGCTTCTCCGACGTCCTCAACCGGGCCGCGTTCACCCTGGGCGGTCTCGTCGCGGCCGAGCGGCTGTCCCGCGAGGAAGCCGAACGGGCCCTGCGGGAAACCGCCTCAGCGGCCCGTCCAGGGCAGGAGAGGCGCTCCGAGCAGATCATTGCCAGCGGCCTCGCCGCAGGCCTCCTGAAGCCCCTCTACGCCGCTGGAGGACGCTCGTGACGTCTCCCGGCAACGAGACCCTCTTCGATTTCGACCCCGCAGCCGTCGCCGCCCAGATCCGCAACCAGGGAGGCGTGCCCCTGCCCGCCCAGGCCGATGGTTCCCCCACCGCGAGCACCGAGGCGACTGCCGCCGGGCTGCTGCCCGACACCCTCACCGACCGAGGCAACGCCAAGCTGTTCGTGAAGCTCTACGCCAACGACTACCGGCACGTCCCGGGCATCGGCTGGTACCGCTGGGACACGACCCGCTGGCAGATCGACGAGGACGACACCGTCCTGTGGGCCGCCGGTGACCTGGCCGAGAACATCGCCGCGCACGACGCGCGGGGCGTGTTCACGACCACCGCCCTCCAGCAGCACCGCCGCCGCGCCCTGTCCACGACCGGCATCAATGCGATGCTCACCCAGGCCAAGTCGGCGCCCGGCATCGTGCTCAACGCCGCCCGCCTGGACGCCGATCCGTACGCCCTGTGCACCCCGGACGGCATCGTCGACCTGCGCACCGGCCTGATCAAGACGCCCGACCCGGACAAGGACTTCCACTCCCGCTCCACGAGCGTCGGCCCGCACCACGGCAACCCTCCGCGCTGGAACCGGTTCCTCAGCGACACCTTCGGCGACGACGCCGAGGGCCGCGAGATGATCGACTTCCTGCAGCTGATGCTGGGCTACTCCGTCACCGGTGACGTCGGCGGTCAGGTGCTGCCGTTCCTGTTCGGCGCCGGCAAGAACGGCAAGTCCGTCCTCCTCGACGTCCTCATGAAGCTCCTCGGCGACTACGCGGACGCGGCCCCGCCCGGCTTCCTCATGTCACGCCCCTACGAGGGCCACCCCACCGACCTCGCCGAGCTCCACGGCCGCCGCGTCATCGTGTGCAGCGAGGTCAAGCACGGCGACAAGTTCGACGAGGCCCGGGTCAAGCTCCTCACCGGCGGTGACCGCATCAAGGCGCGGCGGATGCGGCAGGACTTCTTCAGCTTCCAGCCCACCCACAAGCTCTGGCTGCTCGGCAACCACCGCCCCGAGGTCGGCACCGGCGGCTTCGCGTTCTGGCGCCGCATGCGGCTGATTCCGTTCGAACGCGTCGTCTCCGACGAGCGGAAGATCGACAACCTCGCCGACATCCTCGTCACCGAGGAAGGCCCCGGAATTCTCGGCTGGCTGATCGACGGAGCGCGCCGCTACCTGGGCGGGGAGAAGGACCTCACCGGGCCCGAGCGGGTGCGGATCGCCACCACCGCGTACGCCGAGACCGAGGACCACACCGGACGTTTCTTCGAGGAGTGCTGCAGCCTCGCTCCCGAACTCCGCGCCGAGCAGGCGGGACTCTACGCCGCGTACAAGACGTGGTGCCACAATGAGGGGGCGCCCGCCATGTCCTCTCGCGCGTTCGCGGCACGCGCCCGCGAACTGGCCGGACTCGCCTCGCCCAAGGAGATGATCCTGTCCAACCAGCGCAAGTACTACCCGGGCATCGGACTGCTCACTGACGAGGAGAGGGAAGCCACCGCATGAGCTCCCTGATCACCGAGGACGAGATCAGCCACGAGCAGGAGCTGGTCTGGCTCGAGGACGTCAGCTCCCTCGACTACGTACGTCAGAGCCTGGACCGGCTCTCCAGCCGGCGCGGCAAGCCCGCCTACCACCGCGACGGCCGCATGGTCGGCTACGCGGTCCTCGGCCCCAAGGCGAAGGCCTCCCGCTCCTCGGGCACCTTCCGCCGCCGCGTCTTCTGGCTGCTCCCGCACGACCGCGACACCGACCCCGAGGGCCTCTACGCCACCGGCGCACCCGCCGAGGCCGTCGACCCCGGGACCATCGCCGCCCGCGTCAAGGGCTACAAGACCGAGCGGTCGGAGGGCGGGCCGCCGTCCGCCGCCATGCGCGAGATCGGGACGCAGCTGCCGCTCTGAGCAGGCGCGCGCGTCGTGCGCGCGTCGTGGCTGCAATCCTGATACAGAGTCGCTTGAGTCGCTGCATATGCCGGTGGTTGTGGTCTTGCGCGGGTGAAAGCGCAGGTCAGGGGCATCTTCGGGGGGATGGGCCGGCAGCGACCGAAGGTGTGGCCGGGGGAGTGGCGGGCGTCCCTTGATGTGAGCGTGCGCGGTACATCTATGCGCCCTGAGTCGCTTCGGTCGCTGTGAGCAAGACGTGCGCGTCGCTGACCTGCATCTTCGTGGGGGAGCGGGATGGCCGGAAGTCGCCTGCTCGACGGTCGGCGAGCGTGAGGCAGCGACTGTCGCGATGTCGCCCTACGCATCGTCAAGCTTTCCCCATGAGACTCCTGCGTTTCTCCTGCTTCGCTAATGTGTCCGAGCCGTTGGGTATTTGATCGCTGCACGGGGGGTGCACATGGCGTCTGATCACGCTGTTACTGCCGTGGGTCAGGTATGAGCAACGGGCATCACGCGCTGATCGACGCGGCCCGCCGCGGCGCGGGCCCGCTCCCCGAGACGTTGACCGACCGCGGCAGCGCGAAGCTGTTCGTGGGGACCCATGCGCGTGAGTTCCGGTACGTGCCGGAACTCGGCTGGTACCGCTGGAGCGGCGACCGCTGGCACGCCGATCAGGACGACACGGTGTTATGGGCGGCGGGAGATCTCGCGGAGGCACTCGCCGACCGCGACCCGCGCGGCCGGTTCACCGCGCAGGAACTGCACGAGCACCGGCGCCGGGCCCTGAGCACCATCGGCATGAACGCCATGCTCGCCCAGGCCAGGACCGCGCCCGGCATGGTGCTCAACGCGGCGCAGCTGGACGGTGATCCGTACGCCCTGTGCACGCCCGGCGGCATCGTCGATCTGCGCACCGGGGTGGTCCGTACGCCCGACCCGGACCACGACTTCCACTCCCGCTCCACGCAGGTGGCCCCGGCATCCGTGCCGACGCCGCTGTGGGACCGCTTCCTCGACGACACCTTCGGCGACGACGCCGAGGGCCGCGAGATGATCAGCTTCCTGCAGCTGATGCTGGGCTACTCCGTCACCGGTGACGTCGGCGGTCAGGTGCTGCCGTTCCTGTTCGGCGCCGGCAAGAACGGCAAGTCCGTCCTCCTCGACGTGGTGATGAAGCTGATGGGGGACTACGCGGACGCGGCCCCGCCCGGCTTCCTCATGTCGCGCCCCTACGAGGGCCACCCCACCGACCTCGCCGAGCTCCACGGGCGCAGGATTGTCGTGTGTCACGAGATCAAACCGGGAGACCGGTTCGACGAGGCGCGGGTGAAGCTCCTGACGGGCGGTGACCGGATCAAGGCGCGGCGGATGCGGCAGGACTTCTTCAGCTTCCGGCCCACCCACAAGCTCTGGCTCCTGGGCAACCACCGGCCCGAGGTGGGCACCGGCGGGTTCGCGTTCTGGCGGCGTATGCGGCTGATTCCGTTCGAACGGGTCGTTTCGGACGAGCGGAGGATCGACAACCTCGCGGACATCCTCGTCACGGAGGAAGGCCCGGGAATTCTGGGCTGGCTGATCGACGGGGCGCGCCGTTATCTGGGCGGGGAGAAGGACCTCACCGGGCCCGAGCGGGTACGGATCGCCACCACCGCGTACGCGGACACCGAGGATCACACCGGACGGTTCCTGAGCGAGTCCTGCGCCCTGGACCCCGCGTCGAGGGCCGAACAGGCCGGCCTCTACGTCGCCTACCGGCAGTGGTGCGGGCACGAGGGTGTGCTGCCCGTCTCCTCCCGTGCCTTCGCCGCCAGGGCGCGTGAGGTGCTCGGGCTGACGTCGTCCCGCGCGATGATCCGCTCCAACCAGCGCAAGTACTACCCGGGTCTGGCCCTCACGGTCTGCGAGCAGTCGGCCTGAGGTGCCGGAGTGCGGCCTGTCGTGCGGGAGGCCGCGTCACCACTCCCGTGGTGACGCGGCCGTGGACACCTGCCGGCTGCGGCCCGGTCGCAGAGTCGCTTCGCGGGCCGGGCGAACTCAGGAAAGCTGTGGCCGCCGGTGCCGCTTCGGGGTCACAGTCCGGTGCCGCCCGAGGCGTCGATGCACTGGCCGGTGACCCAGCGGGAGTCGTCCGAAGCGAGGAAGGCCACGATGTCCGCGACATCCGCGGTCCGGCCCATGCGGCCGAACACCGAGAGCCCGGCGTGAGCGGCCTCGCCCTCGGGCGTGGACCAGCGCCGCTTGTTGAGGTCCGTCTTGACGAAGCCCGGCGCCACCGAGTTCACCGTGATCTGACGGGGCCCCAGATCTTTCGCGAGGGTGCGGGTGAGCGCCTCGAGCGCGGCCTTGGCCATCGAGTAGGCGAGGGAAGTGGGCATCGCCACCCGGGTGCTCGCCGAACTGATGTTGACGATCCGGCCGCCTTCCCGGAAGCGCGGCAGGCCCTGCTGCACCAGGAACAGGGGCGCCTTGGCGTGCACGGCCATGAGCCGGTCGAAGTCGTGGGGCGTCACATCGGACACCTCACCCCGGACGTTGAAGCCGGCGTTGTTGACCAGGACATCCAGCCCCGACGGCTCGCCCAGCTCGCCGAGGCCGGCGTCGAAGACCTCGTACAGGGTCGCGACGTCGTCGGGTTCCCCGAGCGGGGCACGCATGGCGAAGGCGCGGCCCCCGGTGGCGTGGATCTGTTCGACGGTCGCGCGAGCGGATGTGTCGTCGCTGGCGTAGTGCACGGCGACGAGCGCTCCATCCGCGGCCAGGCGGCGGGCGATCGCCCGCCCGATGCCCCGGCCCGCGCCCGTGACCAGCGCGGTTCTCCCCTTGAGCGTCTCCATGGCGTAGCCCCCCGTTTTCCCCTGGTGTGCCCGATGCGGGATCAGTGGATCTCGGGTCAAGTCTCCCTGGAGCCTCCCTCGAAAGGAACACCTCAGCGCCGTTGAAAAAACCGGGCGTCCGGTTTATTGTCGCGTTGCGATGATCCCGTGGCGGTTCCGTGCGGGCCTTCACGACTCCCTCCTCCCTCAAGTGCCGCGCGGTCCGACCTGTGCGGCCTCGACGCTAGGCGGTCTCCATGTCCCTCCGGCATCTGCGTCTGATCGCCGTGAACATCGACGGCGTACTGCTCAACGACACGTTCAGCCCGGTCATCCACCGGTTCGTGGTCTCCCGCGGGGGCGCCTACACCGCCGGGCTGGAGCGTGCGGTGTTCTCGCAGCCCCAGCTCCGGGCGGGCGCGGTCCTGGCCGGCCCGGGGGAGGAGCCCGTCGAGGTCGTGGCCGCGTACTTCCGCGAGCGGGAGAAGTACCTTCGGGAGCACCCGGTACGGCTGCTCGACGGTGCGGTGGACATGCTGGAGCGGCTTCGGGTCGTCGCCGGGGTTCCGCTCGTCTGCTACGGCGGACTGGAGCGGTCCCACTTCGACCGCCATCTGGGATCCTGCGCCCAGTACTTCGACGAGCCTCGCTATGTGTGCACCGACGCGTTCCGGCCCGGACTCCGGGAGATAGCCGAGGACGTGTTCGGGCTCCGGTGCGATCAGGTGCTCTTCATCGACGACGTGGCACGGGTGGCGGAGGTCGCCCGGGGGCTCGGGGCCGCCTTCGTCGGGCATCCGACGGACTTCGAGCACAGCTTCCAGCGGGACCTGATGCGGGAGGCCGGAGCACGCCACGTGATCGACTCGCTCGACGCGGTGGACGCGGAACTGCTGCACACTCTCGATGCCGAGGCTGCGGACGGCCGCCTGTGGCCGGAGGGAACTCTGTCGGCGGTGGGCGCGACCCGGGTGGCGGCAGGCCTCTGAAGCGTGCGGCCCCGCCGCTTACATTCGGAAATCGGCATTCCGGATGGTTTTCACGTCGTCGCTCTCAGGCTTCGACCAGGAGGTTTGGGCCCCCCACCGGCCCGGAAGCAGAGGTGCGGGGAGTCGAAACGGCATGTCTGACCACTGCCGTTCGCCGATTGCGGGCTGTCGGGCAATCCTCGAACGGTGGCGCCTGCCGCTGGCGTATTCCCGGAGCGAGCAAGTAGGGTACCTTCTGCGCGGTTTTTTATTGGAGTAGCACAGCGCTCCGCGATGGAGCGGTGGAGAACGAGGAGAGGTCCATGGCCCAGCAGCAACGAGCGGTCATGACCCGCCGCACCGTACTGGAAGCAGCAGCGACCGTTTTTGCCGAGCACGGCTACACCGCGGCGACCGTCGCGGACATCCTCAAGGCGGCAGGGGTCACCAAGGGCGCGCTGTACTTCCACTTCGACTCCAAGGAAGCGCTGGCCCAGGGCGTTCTGGAGGTCCAGACGGACCTGAAGCTGCCCCCGCAGGAGGTCAAGCTCCAGGAGATGGTGGACGTCTGCATGGCGGTGGCCCACCAGCTGGTGCGCGATCCGGTGCTGAGGGCCGGCGCGAGGCTGTCCTCCGACCCGATCGGCCGTCGGCACTATCGGAGCGCCTGGCCCCTGTGGGTGGACATGCTGACGGAGATCCTCACGGAGGCCCGTCAGCGGGGCGAGACCATGTCGCACATCGTGCCGCGGGACATCGCCGAGATGGTGGTCAGCGCGTTCAACGGCGTGCAGCTCTACGCCCAGTTGGAGACGGAACTGGCCGACGTCGAGGGCCGGGTCTCGGTTCTCCTGAAGCACCTGTTGCCCGCCATCGCCTCGCCCGCCGTGCTGATGCAGCTGGACGCGGAACCGGACCGGGGGGCTCGGCTGGTCGCCGAGGCCGGCCTCGTGTCCGCGTCGACCTGAGCAGGACGCAGACGCTTCACACACCTGTGCGCCCGCGGTCACCGTGCCGCGGGCGCACAGGTGTGTGCGGGCATCAGGCCGGAGGATCGGGGCGGCCAGTCCGGTTTCGTGCGGCATCGTGGCCGGTCGCGTTCCGCGGCAAGGCAAGGCACGGCAAGGCACGGCAAGGCCGGGGCTCGCGGGCGTCGCCCACCTGGAACGTGGGCGACACCGGAGAGCCCCGGCCTTGCCGTGCCGCGTGTGCGGGAGACCCGCTTCGGCGACCCGGATCAGTCCTCGGCGGGCACGGTGGTCACGACGGCGCTGAACACCTGGAGATCGTCCTGATGGCCCGTCACAAGAACGCGATTCCTGCCGTGTGGGTCCTCGGGAAGGCCGCACACCTCGATCGTGCAGCGGGCGTCGAGCTCCGCGTACCGGGAGAACTCGCCGGTGATGCCGACAGGGAGACACGGGTGGCCGAGGAACGCCGCACTGGCCTGGCGGGCCGCCTCCAGGAGCAGCATGCCGGGCACGTGGTCGACGGGGTGATCGAAGAGGATCGGGTGCCGGGTGTCGACCCGGAGCTGCCAGGAGTCCTTCTTCTGGGCGGGGGACAGGACGACGTCGGTCGGCGAGATCCGGCCCACGTCCTGAGGTGCCAGCGGGCTCGTCAGGGGGAGGGGCGCCGGGACGTCGTCGCCGATGCTGTTCGCACGCAGGCGGCGGTACACCGCAGGTGAGGCGCAGGTGAAGGTCGCCGCACCGGTCGCGGCCACCTGCCCGTCGCGGCGGATCACCGCGGCGTAGTGCATCCCCGCGAGATTCACCCCCCGGCGCTTGACGTCCGTGCAGGTGACCTCGATCTCGACGTCGGCCGGCGCGGTGCCGACGGCCAGGTGTTCCGGTGCGATGTCGACCGTGAGGTCCCACATCAGGAACTGGTGGCCGAGCGGCACCTCGAACTCGGCGTGCGCCAGGAGGATCCCCGCCTGCCGGATCGTTTCAGCGACCATGAGCGGGTCATGACATCCGTCGACGGCGGTGAAGAAGCCGTGATGCTGCGGAAGCCGGGCGGTCACGGTGAAGTTGAGATCGTCGGCCCGGTGCCAGTCCGTCAGCCACACCTCGACGGCGTTGGCCCGGTGCACGAGTTCCTTCGGGACGGTGGTGACCGCGGCCGGGCGGCCAGGCACGGCAGAGGCGGTCAGAGTCGGCGCCATGGTGTTGCCCTCCTGCTGGTGTCCACCGCGTATGAGGCGTTCGACCCGGAACGTGCTCGAAGACATGCTTGGTCCCCCTGAGCTGTGTCGGCGTGAAGTGAGGTGTGGTGCTCAGGTGAGTAAAGATACATACCACCCGGTTTAATTTCTAGCGGTGCGAGCGGTTCCGGTCGCGCGATATGCGGAGCGACTTGTTCCGCCCTGCCGGCCCGCGGTCATGGTGGCCGCTCCGGGCTGCAGGCCCGGGCGTCGAGCGTGGGCCGGAGCGTTTCTCCAGCAGCCCCATAGCGCTTCTTTAGTGGCTCGGTCGACCCTTTACTCCTGGTTGACCGAAGGGGGATTGGCCGGATGAGCGGCATGGATGTCGTATTGCGCGTGACCCGCGGCCGGGCCCGCGACGAGGAGCTGGCCGCCCTGGCGGCGGTGTTCCTGGCGATGCGGGGCGACGGTGCGGAAGGGCGCGGGACGCGGTCGGAGGCTGATCGGGCCCGCTGGAAGCGGCCGGAGGGCTACGTCGCGCCCGGTAGTTGGCGGTGAGATCGGCGGGTTGCAGAAGGCGTTTTCGCACCTCTATGTAAACCGCATAGGCGGTTTGTTAAAGTGTTCCGTGTACCCGAGGTGGGACTTCTCCTCGGCCTCGTCCCCCAGGGAGGGACCAGATGACGATGACGACTGCTGCCGCCCCCGCAGGGGCGGAGGTGGCGGCGTCCGGCGCGCGTGGGCGTGTGGCGGAGCTGCACGCGATCCGTGAGCAGGCTCTGGCCGGCCCCAGCGAGAAGGCGACCGAGGCGCAGCACGCCAAGGGGA
>NZ_JBITJS010000030.1:0-74718 GCF_044460245.1 Streptomyces sp. NPDC050145
CCCGGTGGGGGCTGGTCGCGCAGTTCCCCGCGCCCCTGAAATGCAGACGCTTCGCGTCGCATTTCCCCGATGAGGCGCAGCCTCATCAGGGGCGCGGGGAACTGCGCGAGAAGCCCCACCGGCCCGCAGCCCGCGACGAGAGCTAGCTGACCCTCTCCGCCCGGTGCTTCACCGCCCGGAGACGAACCTCGGCGGGCAAGGAGTCCAGGCCGGCCGAATCGCGGGCCTGACCGACCGCCTCCTCGGAGAGCACCCGCAACGCCTCCCCGGGCCCCGCATGCGGCTCAAGTGTCATCCGCACCCGCGCCCGCGGAGCGTTCCGCCGCCCCGTCAGCAGAACGCCCGCGTGATCGACCCCGTCCAACGCCTCGGCGGCGCCGCACAGCACCTGCTCCATCGCGCGGCCGCGCAGCAGCGCCCCCTCCCCGTCGCCCGTGTCGACGAGCACCTCGGCCAGGCGCCGCCGCCGCAGCTGCGCCACCAGCCACCACAGCGCGAGCAGCACCACGACGGCGAGGACGGCGATGACCGTGGGCCACCACCAGCCCTCGTCCCGCCACCGGTCCCGGTCCGCCGCGCTGAGCAGCACGTCGTCGGAGCCGCTGTAGATCCACCAGGAGGGCGGGTTCGCCCCGAGCCCGACCGCGAGCACGGAGCCGCCGCCGAGCAGCAGGACCAGGCCGAGCAGGCCGAGCACGATCCGGTTGACGGTCCTGAGCACGCCGCTCACCCCTTCCTGCCGGGCCGCACCACGTGCACGGAGAGACCGGGCGCGGAGCCGAGCCCCAGTTCCCTGATGCCCTCGCCCAGCGCGGCGTCGAGATCGGCCCGTACGTCGTCGAGTGCGCGGAAGTGGGACAGCGCCCGCACCTCCACCTTGGAACGCTTCATCCGGACCCGTACCGACTGCACGCCCGAGACCTCCATGGCCCGGTCGCGGAGCACCATCGCGGCGGCGTCGCGGTGCAGGCCCGCCCGTACGTCGGCGTGGACCCGGCGCATCGGCAGGACGGCGCGCAGCCCCGGGGTCGCCGCGAGCAGCAGGAGCCAGAGGCCGAGCGCCGCGGCGACACCCGCGCCGATCAGCACGGCGGTGTCGTCGAGGGGCCGTTCGGCGAGCTCCCGGGCCAGCGAGCGGCGCCACTCCATCGCGGGGCGGCCCGCCCGTACGGCGGCGATGTCGTAGAGCAGGATGCCGCCCCCGCCGAGCAGCACCACCGCGCACAGCGCCGCGGGGACACGGCGGGCCGACCAGAAGCGGCGCGTGCCGTCCTCGCCGTCGAGGGTGGGCTGCGTGGTGTAGGAGGCGGCGGACGCGGACTGGTCGAGGTGCTCGGCGCCCGAGCGCTCGGCGACGGGCGGCGCCTCGGTGGGTTCGCTCATCGGATCCTCCCCCGGTCCGTTCCACGGGTGTGCGCCGAGTGCAGCCGCTCCACCTCGACGGCCACCTCAGGGACCTCCATCCCCGCCAACGTCCTTACCCGTTCCTCGACTTGGCGACGCACGGCGGCGCACTGGGCACCGATGTCCACCGGATACTCGAGTTCGAGACTGACGTGGACGCGGGCCGTGTCGTGGTGCACGGTCACCGTGGCGTGCGGCGGTGCCCCGTCCGCGGGGACGACGTCGAGCGCCTCACGTGCCGCGTACGCGGCGATCTTCGCGACGACCCGGTCGGCGATCCGGGTCGCGCCGCGCTCGGCGGGGGCGACCTGTGCCGCCATCGGTCACCGCCGCCGGTCGCCGCGGGCGCGGAAGAACTCGCCGGGATCCAGGTCCCCCTCGAGGAACCGGCCCGCGACGAAGCCGATGGCGCCCAGTGCGGCCACCAGCACAAACGCCCCGAACCCGCCGAAGTATCCGGCGAAGCCGAGAGCCATGCCGGCGATCATGCCGACCACGGCCAGATTCATCCTGTGCTCCTCCACCTGTTCGGTGCGGCTGTCACTGGAGTCGTGACTCCGGTTCCTCGTCCTCCTCGTCCGGCAGCTTCACGTCGCTGACGGCGATGTTCACCTCGACGACCTCGAGGCCGGTCATGCGCTCGACGGCGTTGATCACGTTCTCCCGCACGTCGCGCGCGGTGTCGGCGATCGAGACGCCGTACTCGACGACGATCTCCAGGTCGAGGGCCGTCTGAAGCTCGCCGACCTCGGCCTTGACGCCGCGGGACACGGATTTCGTCCCGCCGCCGGGCACCCGGTCGCGTACGGCGCCGAACGTGCGGGACAGGCCGCTGCCCATCGCGTGCACGCCGACGACGTCCCGTGCGGCCAGTCCGGCGATCTTCTCGACGACTCCGTCGGCGATGGTGGTCTTCCCCCGGCCGCCGGGGTCTCCACCACCCCTCTTGGTCATGCTGCTCTTCCCGGTCGATGCCGTGGGCGCGTCGCCCGGCCTCTGCGCGGTGTCACTCATCGGGGCTGTCCCCTCTGTGAGGTGCGGTCTCGCTGCGGGGTGCTGCTTTCCTCCGCCCACACTAAGTGCGGTTCCCCCGACCCGCGCCCGGGATGAGGCAGCCTGGGGACATGACCGCTGACCGCTGGACACAGGCCGTACGGCACCACCTGGGACTGGGACGGCTGCTGCCGCTCGGTGGACCCGGTGACGGGGCGTGGATCGCGGAGCCGGCCGCCGGGGCGGTACTGCGCCGGTCGGTGGACGGCCTGCCCGGGCTGCGCCTCGGCGTCCTGCGCCTGGCCCTCGCCGAAACCGACACCGACACCGACACCGACACGGCGTACGAGGCAGGGGTGCCCGCCCCGCCGAGTGCGCTGCCACCGAGGCCGCTGCGGATCGTCGCGGAGTGCGCGGCGGTGCCGGACGAGCCGCTGCCCGGGGCCGCCGGGCGGCTGCGGGCGGCGCTGGCCGAGGCGGCGGACACCGGCCTCGGGCTGGTCGTGGCCGAGATCGACGTACGGGTGACGGAGCTGCTCGAACCGGGAGCGGCACCGGGCTCCGAGCAGCAGGAAGAGCCTCAGGCACCGGAAGAGAAGTCGCCGCCCGGCGCCGATCCGAGCGGGGACGCGGGCCGGGTCGCCGACGCGGCGCGCGCGGTCCCCGGTGTGGCCCGGCTGACCGGCGCCCTGGGCGGTCTCGGCCGCCCGGTCCACCTCGAGGAGCGGGCGGCGGAGCAGCACGGCGGGGCCGCCCTGCCCCGCCGTCACGTACGGGTGGAGCTCGCGGTGGCGCGGGGAGCCCGCGCGCTCGACGTGGCGCGCGCGGTCCGGGAGGCCGTGGCGGCGGCGCTCCCGGACACCCCGACGGTCGCGGTGCTGGTGACGGAGAGCGCGGACTGACCGCGGCCGCGCCGCAGGGCGGGGGTCAGTCGCCGAGGCCGGCCAGGTCGCGCAGTCGGCGGCCCTGCGCGGCGCGCTCGGCGGCGCGCTGCTCGTCGAGGGTGCGCCCGGCGGCGCCCTGGAGCAGGACCTTGGTCTCGACGACGGCGTCGCGGGGCGCGGCGACGAGCGCGGCGACGAGGTCGCGGGTGGCGTCCTCGAGCTGGTCGCCGGGCACGGCGACGTTGGCGAGGCCGCTGCGCACGGCCTCGTCGGCGTGGACGTAGCGCCCGGTCACGCAGATCTCCAGCGCGCGGGCGTACCCGACCAGACCGACGAGCGGATGCGTGCCGGTGAGGTCGGGGACGAGCCCGAGGCTGGTCTCACGCATGGAGAACTGCACGTCGTCGGCGACGACGCGCAGGTCGCAGGAGAGCGCGAGCTGGAAGCCCGCGCCGATCGCGTGCCCCTGGACCGCGGCCACGGACAGGATGTCGCCGCGCCGCAGCCAGGTGAAAGCGTCCTGGTACTCGGCGATGGTGGAGTCGAGCAACTCCTCGCCGCCGCGGGCCAGGTCGATGAAGGACGGCTCGCCGTCGAACCCCTCGGGCGTGAACGCCTGACGGTCCAGGCCGGCGGAGAAGGACTTGCCCTCACCGCGCAGCACGACCACTCGCACCGAACCCGGCAGGGAACGCCCGGCCTCGCTCAACGCCCGCCACAGCGCGGGACTCTGGGCGTTGCGCTTGTCCGGGTTGGTCAGTGTCACCGTGGCGATCGTGTCGTCGACGATGAGCTGGACGCCGTCCTTGTCGAGCAGGGGTGCGATCTTGGTCATCGGGACCTCCGGGTCTGCGCAGTCATGAGCACGCACGAAGCGTAAGTGACTGCACAGTAACCACCCGGTCGGCCAGCCGACCGACCGGGTGGTCACCGACGGAGCCGGTGAACCGAACGAGTCGGAACGGAGAGCTGCGCGAGACGCGTCAGCTCGCCGCGGCCTTCTTTCCTCGCGTGGCCCCGCCGCGACCTCGCAGCGAAACCCCGGACTCGCTCAGCATCCGGTGCACGAAGCCATACGAACGGCCGGTCTCTTCGGCCAGCGCTCGGATGCTCGCACCGGAGTCGTACTTTTTCTTCAGGTCTGCCGCGAGCTTGTCGCGCGCGGCGCCGGTCACCCGGCTGCCCTTCTTCAGAGTCTCGGCCACCCGTGCCTCCTCATGGGAAGTGCGCTCTGGAATTCCCATGATCACCCCTCTTGGGCTTCCTGGCCACCCATTCGACAAGGTCCGTAGGCGACCGATGGGCAGCCGTGGGGGGATCCACACGAGTGGAACTTTGGGTTCCGGCGGGCTCGCGCGGCGCCCGGAACGGCCGGCGCGAAGGAACCGGCAGGTCAGTGACTCCCCAGGCGCCGCAAGGGTTCTACGGCCCTGGGGGCGGCTCGGAGCGCGATGGACACACCGCGGTACGAGGCCGTCTCACTCAGATGAAGGATCACGGCTCGGCCGAATGATCCATACGGAGTGGATCATTCTTTCGATCAAGCCGTGCTGACGCGCGGGTCAGGCGAGGGCGACGAGGTCCGCGTAGCCCTGGCCCCACAGGTCCTCGATGCCGTCCGGCAGCAGGATGATCCGCTCCGGCTGGAGGGCGTCGACGGCGCCCTCGTCGTGCGTGACGAGGACTACGGCGCCCTTGTAGGTGCGCAGCGCGCCGAGGATCTCCTCGCGGCTGGCCGGGTCCAGGTTGTTCGTCGGCTCGTCGAGGAGCAGCACGTTGGCCGAGGAGACGACGAGGGTGGCCAGGGCCAGTCGGGTCTTCTCGCCGCCGGAGAGGACCCCGGCCGGCTTGTCGACGTCGTCGCCGGAGAACAGGAAGGAGCCGAGCGTCTTGCGCACCTCGACCAGGTCCAGGTCCGGGGCGGCGGAGCGCATGTTCTCCAGGACCGTGCGCTCCGGGTCGAGGGTCTCGTGCTCCTGCGCGTAGTAGCCGAGCTTGAGGCCGTGGCCCTCGACGACCTGGCCGGTGTCGGGCTTCTCGGCGCCGCCGAGGAGCTTGAGCAGGGTCGTCTTGCCCGCGCCGTTGAGGCCCAGGATGACGACGCGCGAACCCTTGTCGATGGCCAGGTCGACGTCCGTGAAGATCTCCAGGGAGCCGTACGACTTCGACAGCCCCTCGGCCATGAGCGGCGTCTTGCCGCACGGCGAGGGCTCGGGGAAGCGCAGCTTGGCGACCTTGTCGGAGACGCGGACCGCGTCGAGCCCGGCGAGCAGCCGGTCGGCGCGCTTGGCCATGTTCTGCGCGGCGACGGTCTTGGTCGCCTTGGCGCGCATCTTGTCGGCCTGCGCGTTCAGCGTCGCGGCCTTCTTCTCCGCGTTCTGGCGCTCGCGCTTGCGGCGCTTCTCGTCGGCCTCGCGCTGCTGCTGGTACAGCTTCCAGCCCATGTTGTAGACGTCGATCTGCGAGCGGTTCGCGTCCAGGTAGAACACCTTGTTGACGACCGTCTCGACGAGGTCCACGTCGTGGGAGATCACGATGAATCCGCCGCGGTACGTCTTCAGGTAGTCGCGCAGCCAGACGATGGAGTCGGCGTCGAGGTGGTTCGTGGGCTCGTCGAGGAGCAGGGTGTCCGCGTCGGAGAAGAGGATGCGGGCCAGCTCGATACGGCGCCGCTGACCACCGGAGAGGGTGTGCAGGGGCTGGCCGAGCACACGGTCCGGGAGGTTGAGCGCGGCGGCGATCGTGGCGGCCTCGGCCTCGGCGGCGTACCCGCCCTTGGTGAGGAACTCGGTCTCCTGGCGCTCGTACTGGCGCAGGGCCTTGGCCTGGGTGGCGCCGCTGCCGGTCGCGATGCGCTGCTCGTTCTCCCGCATCTTGCGCATCAGGACGTCGAGGCCGCGGGCGGACAGGATGCGGTCGCGGGCCAGGACGTCGAGGTCGCCGGTGCGCGGGTCCTGCGGCAGGTAGCCGACCTCACCGGAGCGGGTGATGGTGCCGCCGGCCGGCATGCCCTCGCCGGCGAGGCACTTGGTGAGGGTCGTCTTGCCCGCTCCGTTGCGGCCGACGAGGCCGATGCGGTCGCCCTTGGCGACACGGAAGCTGGCGTTCTCGATGAGGATGCGGGCGCCGGCGCGCAGTTCGATGCCGGAAGCGGTGATCACGAGTGGGTCTCCAGGAATGGATCAACAGCGGATTGACAGGGCGAGGGCCGGTCGGCGCCGCTAATGCACCCAGAGAAGAAACGTCATACGAGACAGTTTAACGGTGGGATGCAAACTCTTTTGCCGGGCCGCCTCCCGCCCCGCCCGACCTGCCGCGTCCCCCGTTCGGCCCACGGACCGGGCCCGGTGCGGCTGCGCGCCCGATCATGAGGAGCGGCGGCACGGGCTCCCGGTCCCGCCCCTCGGCGACTAGGCGGTGGCGCATGCAGTTCGACGACGACGCGCGGCTGGACACCTCGGAGGTCCAGGACGTGCGGGGCAGCCGGATCCCCGGCGGGAAGGCGACGGTCGGCGGCGGTTTCGCCGGACTGATCGCCCTGCTGCTCGGGCTGTTCTTCGGCACGAACGAGTTCGGCCTGTCGTCGGACGGCTCCGGCACCCCGGCGACCTCGGTGTCGAGCGCGGCGCAGGTGGAGCAGCACTGCCGTACGGGCCAGGACGCGAACACACAGCAGGACTGCCGGACGGTCGCGGTGGTCAACAGCCTGCAGGACTACTGGACCGGCGAGTTCCAGCGCCGTCAGGGCCGCTACTCCCCCGCCTCCACGGTGCTCTTCACCAACCAGGTGTCGACGGCCTGCGGCCGGGCGTCCTCGGCGGTCGGGCCCTTCTACTGCCCCGGCGACCGGAAGGTCTATCTCGACCTGGGCTTCTTCGAGGAGCTGCGGTCGAAGTTCGGGTCGAGCGGCGGCCCGTTCGCGCAGGCCTACGTGGTGGCGCACGAGTACGGGCACCACGTGCAGAACCTGATGGGCACGCTGCAGCGGGCGCAGGACGGGCGCACCGGCCAGAACAGCAACGCGGTGAAGGTCGAGCTGCAGGCCGACTGCTACGCGGGGGTGTGGGCCCGGCACGCCACGAAGACGCCGGACGAGTCCACGGGCCGGCCGCTGATCACGAGCCTGACCGACGCGGACATCCGTGACGGGCTCGACGCGGCCGCCGCGGTGGGCGACGACCGCATCCAGGAGAAGTTCCAGGGCCGGGTGACGCCCGAGTCGTGGACCCACGGCTCGTCGCAGCAGCGCCAGCAGTGGTTCTACCAGGGCTACGAGAGCGGCGACATGGCGCAGTGCAACACCTTCCGCTGAGCCCGGCCGGGTGTCAGGCCCCGCCGGTGTGGACCTGGAAGGCGGCCCGGCGGACGGCCTTGGCGAGCGCCGGGTCGGGGTGCGCGGCGGCGAGGGCGACCAGGACCTGCACGGTGCGCGGGTGGCCGACGGCGCGGACCTCGTCGATGAGCGCGGGCACGGTGGGCTGCACCGCGGACTCCAGGTGCCGGACGAGGAGCGGGGCCTCGCCGTGGTCGGCGACGGCCGCGGCGGTGTCGACCCACAGCCAGGTGGCCTCCTCGCGGGTGAGCACGGTGTGCACGTCCTCGGGGTCGGCGCCCTCGTGCTCGGCGAGCCACAGCCGGGCGTAGGCGCGCAGGCCCGGGTCCTCGGCGGCCTTGCGGACCTCGGGCTCGGCCGGGGCGCCGACGACGCGCAGCGCCTCGAAGGCGAGCCCGCGCAGCAGGGCGTCCTCGCCGCGGGCGGCGTCCAGGAGCTCGGTGACAGCGTTGCCGATGTCGCGTGCGGCGAGCCAGGCCCGGTACTCGTCGCGGGCCGCCTTGGGGCGCAGCCGGGCACAGCCGCGCAGCATGTCCTCGGCGGCGACCTCGATGTTCCCGGCGGGTGACTGGGCGGCCACGCAGATCTGCTCGAGCCGGACCCAGACCGCCCAGCTGCCCAGCGGGGTGAGGGTGGCGTGGCCGTCGGCGTAGGTGAGCGCTCCCACGGAGGCGAGGCCGCTGAGCGCCCAGTCGAGGAGCGGCAGCAGCGGGGTGTCCTCGGCCGCGCCGGGGCCGTCGGCCGTGTCGGCCTCCAGGTGGGGGCCGTAGGGGATCTCGCAGCGTTCGGTGCGCAGCTCGGTGACGCGCTGGCCGAGCAGGTCCAGGAGCTGCTCGGTGGCGACGGGCCCGGCCATCAGCTGGAGGAAGGACAGCAGCTGGGGCATGGCCTCGACGGCCTCGGCGACCGCGGCCGCCTCCAGGTCTCCCGGCGCGGGGTGGACCAGCGACCAGGCGTCGAACAGGGCGACCCAGCCGCGCAGCACGGCGGTGTCGTCGCGGTCCCAGGCGCGCAGCCGCCAGCCGGGGCGCGCGCTGTCGCCGTGCACCTCGACGAGCCCGGCGAGGCGGGCGGTGTCCCAGTCGGCCCGGACCCGGCCCACGGTGAGGCCGAGGTCGTCGGCGGCACGCCGTGCGGTGGTGTCGGAGAGGGTGCCCTTGCCGTCGCGGGCGCCCATGTCGTTGCCGGGGCTCAGGGTGGCGTCGGCCCAGCGGGCCACCTGGACCGCGCCGGCGAGACCCTCGCGGGCGGTGCGGGCGAGTTCGGCCGGGGGCGGCGTGCCCTCCGGGGGGCGTGGGGCGGTGCGGCGGGTCGCGGCACGCGGGGCCGGGGGCGCCAGCGGCTGGCGGCGGGGGCGGACAAGTCGGAGCCGGGAGTCGCGCGGGGTACGGGACGTCACTGGAGCAGTCTCCCCGTGACCCGGCGATTTCCCAAACGCGGGCCTGTGTTCGGCACCCGGCCCCCGGTTCGCGCGGCTACATGAGGGGCGTGAGGAAGCGCCGCAGGGTCTCTTCGTACGTGGCCGGGTCGGCGTTCCACATCGCGTTGTGCGGGGCGTCGGCGACGGTGTGCAGGGTGACGAGGTCGGGCCGGGCGGCGGCCAGGCGCCGGGAGAGGGTCCAGGGGGCGACCTCGTCGTCGGGGCCGTGCACGACCAGGGTGGGCACCTTCAGGTTCTGCGGGTCGGCGGCTTCGGCGAGGCGGTCGGTGTGCAGTCCGGTGCGGCCCTGGGCGGCGCGGACGGCGAGCGGGAGCAGGGTGCGCGGGGTGCGGTGGGCGCGGGCCAGGGCGCGCAGGGTGGCCTCCCAGCTGAGCACCGGGGAGTCGAGGACCAGGCCGGCGATGCGCTCGCGCAGGGCGCAGTGGCCCGCGGCGTGCAGGGCCATGGCGGCGCCGGTGGACCAGCCGTGCACGATGACGCGGCGGGCGCCGAAGCGGACGGCGTAGCGGATCGCGGCGTCGAGGTCGCGCCACTCGGTCTCGCCGAGGTGGTGCAGGCCGTCCGGGGAGCGGGGGGCGCCGAGGTCGCCGCGGTAGGCGAGGTCGAGCACGGGGAACCGCTGGCGGTGCAGGAACTCCATGACGTTCATGGGGTGTTCGCGGGTGGTGCCGAGGCCGTGCACGGTGATGACCCAGGTGTCGCGGGCGCCGGGCAGGAACCAGGCGGGCAGGGCGCCGAGTTCGCCGGGCACGTCGACGTCGGCGTGTTCGAGGCCGAGGGCGGAGGCGGGGTCGCCGATGTGGACCTGGGGGGTCAGCCAGGCGTGGGCGCCGGGTTCGAGGGCGCCGTGGGTGACCCGGTCGAGCCGGCGCACGACGGTGTCGGCGGGGTGCGGCACGGATTCGACGACGGGTCCGACGACCGCGTGGTAGCCGTCTCCGGCGAGCCCGTACGTGCCCGAGCGCAGGGAGGCGAGGTCGCGGGTGAGGGTGACGTGGCCCGCGGCGACGGCGTGGACGGTGAGCCGGGGTTCGGTGGGCAGCGGGCGTCCGGCGCGCGCCTTCAGGGCGGCGTCGCTGGCGAGCCGGCCCGCGGCGATCGAGGCGATCGAGGCGGCGAGGACTCCGGTCACGGTGGTGACGGCCGCGGCCGTCGCTCTGGCGGTGCGCACGTGTCCAGTGTCTTAGCGGTCGGGCCCACCGGCCAGTGGGGCGGCGGGTCCGGGTGACGGGGTCCGACCGTCTCGTCGCCGGGTGCGCCCCGGTGGGGGCTGGTCGCGCCCACGCGGCGGAGCCGCATATCGACACAGCCCCGCGCCCCTGAAATGCAGGCGCTACGCGCCGCATTTCCCCGATGAGGCGCAGCCTCATCAGGGGCGCGGGGAACTGCGCGACCAGCCACGACGCACCCGCACCCGGCGACGAGGGATCAGCCGTCGCGGCGCTGTCCGTACCCGGCAAGCCGCTCCGCGACCTCGTCCAGCTGGGCCGCGCTCAGAAGAGAGGGGCTCAGGCCCGGCACGGAGCGGGCGACGAGCCAGACCCGGCACATCCACTCCAGCTGGGCCGTACGGTCATAGGCCGCGTCGAGCGAGTCCCCGTACGTGACCGTGCCGTGGTTCTGGAGCAGACACCCCGTGCGCCCCTCCAGCGCGCCCAGCATGTTCCCGGCCAGCTCCTCCGTCCCGTACGTCGCGTACGGAGCGACCCGTACCGGGCCGCCGAGGGCCATCGTCATGTAGTGGATCGCCGGCAGCTCGGGGACGAGCGTCGAGACGGCCGTGGCATGCACCGCGTGGGTGTGCACGACGGCACGCGCCGGCGTGCTCCCGTAGACCGCGAGGTGGAGCGGCAGCTCACTCGTGGGGACGAGGGCGCCGCGCCGGGTGCGCCCGGCGAGGTCGACGGCGAGCAGGTCGTCGGGCGTGAGCCGGTCGTAGGGGACACCGCTGGGGGTGACGAGCACGAGGGCTTCGTCGCCGTCGCCGACCCGCACGGAGACATTTCCCGAGGTGCCGACGACGAGGCCGTCGGTCACGGTCCTGCGCGCGGTGGCCACCAGCTCGTCCCACGCCTGTTCGAGTTCACCCATGCGCGCATCCTGCCAGGCACCCGAACGGCGGGAAACGCGCCGGGCCGGGACCGAGATCCCCGCCCCGGCACATCCCATATGTGCATATTTCTCATCCCTACGACTACTGGCTTCCGGGGGGAAACATGGCCCGTGACCACACTCCGTCCCGTCGTCGCGCCCGAGTCGTCGCGGCGGTCTCCGCGGCCGCCGCCCTGACGCTCGCCGGCACCGCGCTCGCGGAACTGCCGGCCCAGGCGGCGGGCAAGCCCAAGGGGCACGACGTCTCCTCGCACCAGAAGAACGTGAACTGGGCGAAGGCGAGCAGCAAGGGCGCGCGGTTCGTCTACGTGAAGGCGACCGAGTCGACGAACTACCGCAACCCCTACTTCGCCCAGCAGTACAACGGCGCCCACGACCAGGGCATCATCCGCGGCGCGTACCACTTCGCACTGCCGGACAAGTCGTCCGGCCGCACGCAGGCCGCCTACTTCGTACGCAACGGCGGCGACTGGACCCGGGACGGGCGGACGCTGCCGCCCGCGCTCGACATCGAGTACAACCCGTACAGCGCGAAGAAGAAGTGCTACGGCATGAGCCGGTCGAAGCTCGTGTCCTGGATCGACTCGTTCAGCGACGAGGTGCTGCGCCGGACCGGGCGGCGTCCGGTGATCTACACCAACTACACGTGGTGGAAGAAGTGCACCGGCAACAGCGGGGCCTTCGCCGCGAACCACGCGCTGTGGCTGGCCCACTACGCGAGGACCGCGGGGCCGCTGCCGCGCCGCTGGTCGTACTGGACGTTCTGGCAGTACGCCAACAAGGGCGGCCTGCCGGGTGATCAGAATCTCTTCAACGGGTCCCGGGCCCAGCTCGAGCGGTTCGCCCGGGGGTAGTCCGACCGGGCCGAAAGTCCCGCGGAACCCGGAATTCCGGGGCTTTCGCGGGATCGGTCCGCGCCGCCCGCCGCCGCCCCGCACGAAGCGGAGCGAAGACCTGCCGGATCGGGACACCACCCAGCCCCGCTCAGTTCATCTTCCGTTCACCCGACTTCCCTACGTTCAACTAGCCACTGACGTCCAACCGAAGCCTGGGTAAATGGAACACATCACGCTGCTCCTAGCGATCGTGATCGTTACCGCACTGGTCTTTGACTTCACCAACGGTTTCCACGACACCGCCAACGCGATGGCGACGACCATCTCGACAGGCGCCCTCAAGCCGAAGACGGCGGTGGCCATGTCCGCCGTGCTGAACCTGGTCGGAGCGTTCCTCTCCGTCGAGGTCGCGAAAACCATCTCCGGCGGCATCATCAACGAGGACGGCCTCAAGACAGAGGTCATCTTCGCGGCGCTGGTGGGCGCCATCCTCTGGAATCTGCTGACCTGGCTGGTCGGCCTGCCCTCCAGCTCCTCGCACGCCCTGTTCGGCGGCCTCATCGGCGCCGCCGTCATGTCGATGGGCTGGTCGTCGGTCAACGGCGGCACCGTCGTCACCAAGGTGCTGCTGCCCGCGGTCGCCGCGCCGCTCGTCGCCGGCCTCGCCGCGATGCTCGCGACGCGCCTGACCTACCGCATCAGCAAGAAGACCGACGAGAAGGCCACCGCCAAGGGCTACCGCGCCGGGCAGATCGCCTCGGCCGGCCTCGTCTCCCTCGCGCACGGCACCAACGACGCGCAGAAGACGATGGGCATCATCACGCTCGCCCTGATCACCGGCGGTGTGCTCGCGCCGGACGCCGACCCGCCGCTGTGGGTCATCGTCTCGGCCGGCATGGCCATCGCCCTCGGCACGTACCTGGGCGGCTGGCGGATCATCCGCACCATGGGCAAGGGTCTGACCGACCTGGCCCCGCAGCAGGGCTTCGCCGCGCAGACCAGTGCCGCGACGGCGATCCTCGCCTCCTCGCACATCGGCTTCTCGCTCTCCACGACCCAGGTCTGCTCCGGCGCCGTCATGGGCTCGGGCCTCGGCCGCAAGGGCGGTGTCGTCCGCTGGTCGACCGCCACCCGGATGTTCGTCGCGTGGGGTCTGACCCTGCCGGCGGCCGGTCTGGTCGGCGCGGGCGCCGAGTTCCTCACCCAGCAGGGCCCGTGGGGCATCGGCCTGACGGCCGCGCTGCTCATCGGCGGCGCCTCGGTCATCTGGGTGCTGTCCCGCCGCAACTCGGTCGACCAGCACAACGTGACGGCCGACGAGATCGGCACCGAGGCCCCCGCCGCGGAGCCCGCCGGTGTCGTCACGACCGCGATCGCCGCGGTCACGCCGCCGCCCACCGGTGCGCTCGCCGTCGAGGAGTCCCCGATGCCCGCCGCGGCCGCCTCGGTGGCCGACCCCGCGCGCGCCACGACCGGCGCCACGCTGTAAGGAAGCAGGACCAGCTATGAAGATCGACTGGGCGGCCCTCGGCTCCGTGTTCGGCGTCAGCCTCGTGGTGACCGTGGCCCTGGTGGGCCTGTTCACTCTCGGGATCGTCGGCCTCTCCAAGAAGGAGTCCGCGACGCGCGCGGGCGGTTCGGCGACGCTCGCCGTCTCCGGCGCCTACCTGTGCTTCGCGCTGTGCTCGGCGGCGGTCGCGTACGGGATCTTTCTGATCGTGGCCTGACCACGGTCGCAGCACTCCCTCGGCGGGGTGGGGACGCACGCGCGTCCCCACCCCGCCGACGTGTTGTGGACCTGGCCACACTCACCCGCCGCAGGTCAACAGCAAGTTGACGTGCCTTCGCGGAGCGTGGTGCACTTCCCTCGCCATATACGGCAGCAGCAGAGGAAGCCGGTGCGAATCCGGCGCGGTCCCGCCACTGTCAGCCCTCCCCCGGAGGGCGAGCCAGGAACTCACGCTGCCGGTCTCTTCGAACCAGGGCGTGGACACCCTGAGTGAGGACAACTACCGCCATGTTCGCCCCGCGCGGCGCACGGCGGGCCGAGCGCGTCTTCGCGTACGGCGCCGCCCTGGGTATCTTCAGCGACCTCCTGGTCGGCGATCCGCGCCGCGGGCACCCCGTCGCGGGCTTCGGCCGCGCCGCGGGAGCCGTCGAGCGCGTGCTGTGGCGGGACGATCGCGGCCGGGGCGCCCTGCACACGGCCGTGTGCGCCGGTGGCGCCGCCGCGCTGGGCGCGCTCGCCGCCCGTGCCGTACGCCGCTCCCCCGCCGCCTCGGTCGCACTGACCGCCGCCGCGACCTGGGCCGTGGTCGGCGGCACCTCGCTGGGCCGTGAGGCGCGGGCCGTGGGCTCCGCGCTGGAGGCCGGCGACGTGGAGCTGGCCCGGGAGCTGCTGCCCCGGCTGTGCGGGCGCGACCCCGAGGGCCTGGACGCCGACGGCATCGCGCGCGGCGTCGTCGAGTCGGTCGCCGAGAACACTTCCGACGCGGTCGTGGGCGCCCTGGTGTGGGGTGCCGTCGCCGGGGTGCCGGGGCTGCTCGCCTTCCGTGCCGTGAACACACTGGACGCGATGGTCGGTCACAAGTCGCCGCGCTACCGGCGCTTCGGCTGGGCCTCGGCCCGGCTCGACGACGTCGCCGGCTGGCCCGGCGCCCGGCTGACGGGCGTCCTCGCGGTGCTGACCGGCGGCCGCCCCCGGGACGCGGTGCGGGCCTGGCGGGCCGACGCGGAGCGTCACCCGAGCCCGAACGCGGGGGTCGTGGAGGCCTCGTTCGCGGGCGCGCTCGGGGTGCGTCTCGGCGGCACGCTGTCGTACGCGGGGCGGGTGGAGCACCGGCCGGTCCTCAACGAGCGGGGCCGGCCCGTACACGTACGTGATGTGGAGCGGGCCGCGCGGTTGTCGCGGCGCGTGAGTCTTTCGGCGTTGGGAGTCTGTGTGGGCGCGCGGTTGCTGTGGGGCCGTCGATGACGGGCGCGAGGAAGGGCGGCGGCCTGCTGGTCGCGGGCACCACCTCGGACGCCGGGAAGAGCGTGGTCACCGCGGGGATCTGCCGGTGGCTGGTGCGGCAGGGCGTGAAGGTCGCGCCGTTCAAGGGGCAGAACATGTCCCTGAACTCGTTCGTGACGCGTGAGGGCGCCGAGATCGGGCGGGCGCAGGCCATGCAGGCGCAGGCCGCCCGCGTCGAGCCGAGCGCGCTGATGAACCCGGTGCTGCTGAAGCCCGGCAGCGACCGGAGCAGCCAGGTCGTCCTGATGGGCAAGCCGGTGGGCGAGTTGAGCGCACGCGGCTACCACGGCGGGCGGCAGGCGGCCCTGCTGGACACGGTGGTGGGATGCCTGGAGGAGCTTCGGGGCAGTCATGACGCCGTGATCTGTGAAGGGGCGGGCTCGCCCGCCGAGATCAATCTCCGGCGGACCGACATCGTGAACATGGGCATCGCGCGGGCCGCGCGGCTGCCGGTGCTCGTCGTCGGCGACATCGACCGCGGGGGCGTCTTCGCGTCGTTCTTCGGCACGACGGCGCTGCTCGCGCCCGAGGACCAGGAGCTGCTCGCCGGGTATCTGGTGAACAAGTTCCGCGGTGACGTCACCCTGCTGGAACCCGGCCTGGACATGCTGGAATCGCTGACGGGCCGCCCCACGTACGGCGTTCTTCCCTATCAGCACGGGCTCGGCATCGACGAGGAGGACGGCCTGCGGGTGTCGCTGCGCGGCACGGTGCGCGAGTCCGTCGTGGCGCCGCCGGTCGGCGCGGACGTGCTGCGGGTCGCGGTGTGCGCGGTGCCGCTCATGTCGAACTTCACGGACGTCGACGCGCTCGCCGCCGAACCCGGCGTCGTCGTGCGGTTCGTGGACCGGGCCGAGGAGCTCGTCGACGCCGATCTGGTGGTCGTCCCGGGCACGCGGGGCACCGTGAGGGCGCTGGAGTGGCTGCGCGAGCGCGGGCTCGCGGACGCGCTGGCGCGGCGGGTCGCCGAGGGACGGCCGGTGCTCGGCATCTGCGGCGGTTTCCAGGTGCTCGGGGAGCGGATCGAGGACGAGGTCGAGTCGCGGGCCGGGGTCGTGGACGGGCTCGGACTCCTCCCGGTGCGGGTTCGCTTCGAGCGGGAGAAGACGCTGGCCCGGCCCGTCGGGCAGGCCCTGGGCGAGCCCGTCGAGGGGTACGAGATCCATCACGGGGTCGCCGACGTGCTCGGCGGCGAGGCGTTCCTGGACGGGTGCCGGGTGGGGGCCGTGTGGGGGACGCACTGGCACGGGTCGCTGGAGTCGGACGGGTTCCGGCGGGCGTTCCTCCGGGAGGTCGCGGCGGCCTCGGGGCGGCGGTTCGTGCCGGCACCTGACACCTCGTTCGCGGCGCTGCGGGAGGAGCAGCTCGACCGGCTCGGCGATCTGATCGAGCGGCACGCCGACACGGACGCGTTGTGGCGGTTGATCGAGGGGGGCGCTCCCTCGGGGTTGCCGTTCGTGCCGCCCGGGGCGCCGTGATGGGAAGTCGCCCCCGCCGCCCCTTCCCGTCCCGACCCCGGGGGCTTCGCCCCCGGACCCCCATGGGTTTGGCCGTACGTGCGGACCGTGCGTGGTTGCTCGCGCCGTTCCCCGCGCCCCTGCCGGGGCGCATCTACCCGGAGGAGTTCATCCGATGAGCAACCCGTATCCGTTCAGCGCTGTCGTCGGGCAGGACGATCTGCGGCTCGCCCTGCTGCTCAACGCCGTGTCGCCCGCTGTCGGCGGGGTGCTCGTGCGCGGGGAGAAGGGAACCGCCAAGTCGACCGCCGTGCGGGCGCTCTCGGCGCTGATGCCGGACGTCCCCGTCGTCCCGGGCTGCCGGTTCTCCTGCGACCCGGCGGCGCCGGACCCGCAGTGCCCCGACGGGCCCCACGCGGACGCCGCCGGGACCGAACGCCCCGCGCGCATGGTCGAGTTGCCGGTCGGGGCCTCCGAGGACCGGCTCGTCGGCGCGCTCGACATCGAGCGGGCGCTCGCGGAGGGCGTGAAGGCCTTCGAGCCGGGCCTGCTCGCGGACGCGCACCGCGGCATCCTGTACGTCGACGAGGTCAACCTCCTCCACGACCACCTCGTGGACCTGCTGCTCGACGCCGCCGCGATGGGCGCCTCGTACGTCGAGCGCGAGGGCGTCTCCGTCCGGCATGCGGCCCGCTTCCTGCTCGTCGGCACGATGAACCCCGAAGAGGGCGAGCTGCGGCCGCAGTTGCTCGACCGGTTCGGGCTGACCGTGGAGGTCGCCGCGTCCCGGGAGCCGGCGCAGCGCGTCGAGGTCGTCAAGCGGCGCCTGGCCTACGACGACGACCCCGAGGGCTTCGTCGCCCGCTGGGCCGGCGAGGAGGCCGACGTGCGGGAGCGGATCGTCGCGGCCCGCGCCCTGCTGCCTCAGGTGCGGCTCGGCGACGGGGCGTTGACGCAGATCGCCGCGACCTGCGCCGCGTTCGAGGTGGACGGCATGCGGGCCGACATCGTGATGGCCCGTACCGCGACGGCGCTGGCCGCGTGGGCGGGGCGCACGGAGGTGCTCGTGGAGGACGTGCGGCAGGCCGCGCTGCTCGCGCTGCCGCACCGCAGGCGCCGTAATCCCTTCGACGCGCCGGGCCTCGACGAGGACAAGCTCGACGAGACGCTGGAGGAGTTCGGCCCGGACGAGGAGCCGGAGGACGAGCCGGACCCGGAGCCTGACGGTGACGGCCCCGACGGCGGTGGCCCGGACGGCGGCGGGGGCGGAGTGCCGCCGCAGGGCGGCGGACCGGACGCGGGGCAGCCGCAGGAGGCGCCCCCGGAGCCCTCACAGGACTCCGAGAAGTCCCAGGAGTCCGAGGAGCCCGGTGACGCGCAGGTGCCGGCCGGGGCCGGGCGCGAGCAGCGCGCGGTGAGCGCGGGCGAGCCCTTCCGTACGAAGATGCTGAGCGTGCCGGGCCTGGGCGACGGGGCCGCGGGGCGGCGCTCGCGGGCCCGCACCGAGCACGGCCGCACGACGGGTTCGACGCGGCCGCGCGGGGCGCTGACGAAGCTGCATCTGGCGGCGACCGTGCACGCGGCGGCGCCGCACCAGCGGGCGCGCGGGCGCAGCGGTCCGGGGCTCGTGGTGCGCCGGGACGATCTGCGGCAGGCGACGCGCGAGGGCCGCGAGGGCAACCTCGTGCTGTTCGTCGTGGACGCGTCCGGGTCGATGGCGGCGCGGCAGCGCATGGGTGCGGTGAAGGGCGCGGTGCTGTCGCTGCTGCTCGACGCGTACCAGCGCCGCGACAAGGTGGGCCTGGTGACGTTCCGGGGCACGGCCGCGGAGGTGGCGCTGCCGCCGACGTCGAGCGTGGACGCGGCGGCGGCCCGGCTCGAGTCGCTGCCGACCGGCGGGCGCACCCCGCTGGCGGCCGGGCTGCTCAGGGCACACGACGTGCTGCGCGTGGAGCGGCTGCGCGATCCGGCGCGGCGCCCGCTGATGGTGGTCGTGACGGACGGCCGGGCGACGGGCGGTCCGGAGCCGGTGCGGCTCGCGGAGCGCGCGGCCGGGCTGCACGCCGCCGAGGGCACGGCGTCCGTGGTCGTGGACTGCGAGAGCGGCATGGTGCGGCTCGGGCTCGCCGGGCAGCTGGCGACGCGGCTCGGCGGGACGGCCGTGACGCTGGACGAGCTGCGGGCGGACTCGATCGCCGGGCTGGTCAAGGACGTACAGGGAACCCAGGGGATCAACAGCATCAGGAGGGCCGCGTAATGCCGCAGGGACAGCCGAGTGTGGTGCCGGACGACGGACTGACGACACGTCAGCGACGCAACCGGCCGCTGGTGTTCGTGCACACGGGCGTCGGCAAGGGCAAGTCGACGGCCGCGTTCGGGCTCGCGCTGCGGGCCTGGAACCAGGGCTGGCCGATCGGGGTGTTCCAGTTCGTCAAGTCGGCGAAGTGGAAGGTCGGCGAGGAGAACGCGCTGAAGGTGCTGGGCGCCTCCGGCGAGGGCGGCACCGTCGACTGGCACAAGATGGGCGAGGGCTGGTCCTGGGTCCAGCGGGACAGCCAGGCGGACAACGAGGAGAAGGCCCGCGAGGGCTGGGAGCAGGTCAAGCGGGACCTGGCCGCCGAGACGTACAAGCTGTACGTGCTCGACGAGTTCGCGTACCCGCTGCACTGGGGCTGGATCGACGTGGACGAGGTGGTGCAGGTGCTGCGCGACCGTCCGGGCACCCAGCACGTCGTGATCACGGGCCGCAACGCGCCGGAGAAGCTGGTGGAGTTCGCGGACCTGGTGACCGACATGTCGAAGGTGAAGCACCCGATGGACACGGGTCAGAAGGGCCAGCGGGGCATCGAGTGGTGACGACCTCCGTCTCGGTTCCGCGGCTCGTCGTCGCCGCGCCCGCGTCCGGGACCGGCAAGACGACGGTCGCGACCGGTCTGATGGCGGCGTTCGCGGAGCGGGGCCTCGCCGTGTCCCCGCACAAGGTGGGCCCCGACTACATCGACCCGGGCTACCACGCGCTCGCGACCGGCCGCCCGGGCCGCAACCTCGACGCGTACATGTGCGGGCCCGAGCTGGTCGCGCCACTGTTCGCGCACGGGGCGCAGGGCTGTGAACTGGCCGTCGTGGAAGGCGTGATGGGCCTGTTCGACGGGGTGTCCGGCGAGGGCGAGCTGGCCTCGACGGCGCACGTCGCCAAGCTGCTCAAGGCGCCGGTCGTGCTGGTGGTCGACGCGTCGTCGCAGTCGCGTTCGGTGGCGGCGCTGGTGCACGGCTTCGCGTCCTTCGACCCTCAGGTCAGGCTCGCGGGCGTGATCCTCAACAAGGTGGGCTCGGACCGCCACGAGGCGCTGCTGCGGGAGGCCCTGGAGGAGGTCGGCGTCCCGGTCTACGGCGCCCTGCGCCGCACCCCCCAGGTCGCCACCCCGTCCCGCCACCTGGGCCTGGTCCCGGTGGCGGAACGCAGTACGGAGGCGGTGGACTCCGTACGGGCGTCGGCGGCGATGGTGCGGGAGGGCTGCGACCTGGAGGGCCTGCTGGCCCTGGCGCGGACGGCCCCGCCGCTGACGACGCAGGCGTGGAGCGCGACCGGCTCGGAGGCACGGGCAGCCACGACGGCGGGAAGGCCGATCGTGGCGGTGGCGGCCGGCGCGGCCTTCACCTTCTCCTACGCCGAGCACACCGAGCTCCTCACGGCGGCCGGAGCGGAGGTCACCCCCTTCGACCCCCTCCACGACGAGTCCCTCCCCGAGAACACGTCCGCGCTGGTGATCGGCGGCGGCTTCCCGGAGGTCTACGCCCCGGAGCTCTCCGCGAACGAGCGGCTCCGCAAGTCGGTCGCGGACCTGGCCGCGTCCGGCGCCCCCGTGGTCGCCGAGTGCGCGGGTCTGCTCTACCTGTCCCGCTCGCTCGACGACAAGCCGATGTGCGGCGTCCTGGACGCGCACGCCCGGATGTCCCCGCGCCTGACTCTGGGCTACCGGGACGCGGTCTCCGTGTCGGACAGCGTGCTGGCCCCGGCCGGGGCGCGGATGCGCGGCCACGAGTTCCACCGCACGGTCCTCGAACCGGGCGCGGGGCCCGCGCCCGCGTGGGGCATGCGTCTGCCGCAGCCCCGCGTCGAGGGCTTCGTGCAGGGCGGCGTGCACGCCAGCTATCTGCACACGCACTGGGCGGGCCGCCCGGACGTCGCGCGGCGCCTGGTCGAGCGGTGCGCGACGCCGTGAAGTCAGCCCGCGAGGCCGACCACGAGCCAGATGAACCCCGCGCCCAGCGCCGTGCACAGCAGGGTGGAGCGCGCGGGGTGCTCGTGGTGGGCCTCGGGGAGGATCTCGGCGGCGGCGAGATACAGCAGGACGCCGCCGAAGAAGCCGAGATAGCCGCCGAGCAGTTGCTCCGGAATGGTGAACAGGAGCGTGGAGGCGGCGCCCACGACCGGCGCGAACGCGTCGGCGAACAGCATCATCACGGCCTTGCGGCGGGCGTTCCCGTACAGGCTGGTGATCGTGTACGTGTTGAAGCCGTCGGCGAAGTCGTGGGCGATGACGGCGACCGCGACGGCGAGGCCCATGCCGCCGCCGACCTGGAACGCGGCGCCGATGGCCATACCGTCCATCAGGCTGTGCCCGACCATCGCGGACGCGGCGGTGAGCCCGACCTCGGGGGCCCGGGCGTTGCCGTCCTCCTCTGCGCCGTGGGCGGCCTGCCGGTGGGCGAGGAGGTGCTCCAGGACGTGCGCGGCGAGGAAGCCGCCGACGAACAGGAGCAGGGCCGCCGGCACGCCGAACACGTCGTCGCCCAGCGCGTCCAGGGCCTCGGGCAGCAGGTCGAGTCCGACCACGCCGAGCATGAGTCCACCCGCGAGACCGAGCACCAGGTGGCGCCGGTCGGTGACCCGTTGCGCGGTCCAGCCGCCGACCAGGGTCATGAGAAAGGCGCCGAGCGCCACGAACACCGCCATGCGCCTTTGCTAACCCATCCGACCCCCGCGCCGCACATCCGGGGGTGTTCCGGTCGTGTCGTGGTGGGGGTCGGCGCCCGCTCCGGGGCCCCGGCGGACGAGGTCCTCGCGCTGGTCAGGGCGGTGCTCGCGGAGGCGGGCGTGGCCCGGGAGCGGGTCCGCGCGCTGGCGACCGTCACGGCCAAGGGGCGCGAACCGGGCCTGCTGCGGGCCGCGGAGGCGCTGGGCGTGCCGCTGGAGACCTACGACCCCGGACGCCTCGCGGCGGTGCCGGTGCCGCACCCTTCGGCGCGGGTCCGCTCCGCGACGGGCACGTCCTCGGTCGCGGAGGCCGCCGCGCTGGCCGGGGGCGGCGTGCTGCTCGTGCCCAAACGCGCGTCACGGGGCCCGGACGGCGGCCCCGGCCGCGTCACCTGCGCCGTGGCCGTCCAGGCCGACTGACCGACTCCCCCTTCGCCTCTCCCTCTCAAGGAGCCCGCCGTGCAGACCCCCTCCCCCGCCCTGCTCGCCGCCCTCGCGCGGCGGCTCGACGACGTCCTGGACGGCGCGGCCCGGGCCGAGGTGACGGTGCTGCTCGTGGGCGACGGCACGGCGGACCCGCTGGCGCGCGCCGAACTCGCCGCGTGCGCCCGCCTGTTGTGGGATCACGGCGGATACGAGGAGGTGGTCCCGGCGTTCCCCACGGGCGCCGCCCCCACGATCCTGTCGGCGCTCGACCGCGCGAGGGCGCTGGGCGCCCGGCGCATCGCGGTGCTGCCGTACGAGCCTCTGCCCGAGGAGGAGTTCGGGGAGCGGGTGGCGGCCTGGGCGGCGGCCCACCCGGAGGTGACGGTGAGCCGCGCCCCGGACATCGCCGACGCCACCGTCGAGGACGGGCCCGATCTGCGGCATCACGGGGACGCCGAGGTGCGGGACGACGGCGAGAAGCTCACGGATCTCGCGGTGAACGTGCGGACCGGGACCCCGCCGGTGTGGCTGCGGGAGCGGATCGGCGCGGCGCTGGAGGGGCTCGCGGCATATCCGGACGGGCGGGCGGCGCGGGCCGCCGTGGCGCGGCTGCACGGGGTGCCCGTGGAGCGGGTGCTGCTCACGGCCGGTGCGGCGGAGGCGTTCGTGCTGCTCGCGCGGGCGCTGCGGGTGCGGCGGCCGGTGGTCGTGCACCCGCAGTTCACGGAGCCGGAGGCGGCGCTGGAGGACGCGGGGCATGTGGTGCGGCGGGTGCTGCTGCGGGAGGAGGACGGGTTCCGGCTCGACCCGGCGCTCGTGCCCGAGGACGCGGATCTGGTCGTCGTCGGCAATCCCACCAATCCGACGTCCGTGCTGCATCCGGCCGGGGTGCTCGCCGCGCTGGCCCGGCCCGGGCGGGTGCTCGTGGTGGACGAGGCGTTCATGGACGCGGTGCCGGGCGAGCGGGAGGCGCTGGCGGGCCGCACGGATGTGCCCGGACTGGTGGTGCTGCGGAGCCTGACGAAGACGTGGGGGCTGGCGGGGCTGCGGATCGGGTACGTCGTGGCGGCGCCGGAGATCGTGGCGGAGCTGGAGCGGGCGCAGCCGTTGTGGCCGGTGTCCTCGCCGGCGCTGGTCGCCGCGCTGGGCTGTGTGTCGGAGCGGGGGGTCGCCGAGGCGCGGGGCGCCGCGGTGGCCGTCGCCGGTGACCGGGAGTATCTCGTGGGGCGGTTGCGGGAGTTGGCCGGGTTCGGAGTGTCCGTGGTGGGGCCGGCGGAGGGGCCGTTCGTACTGGTCCGGGTGCCGGGGGCGGCGGCTGTTCGGGGGGCGCTGCGTGAGGTGGGGATCGCTGTGCGGCGGGGCGACACGTTTCCCGGGCTCGGGGAGGACTGGATCCGGGTCGCGGTGCGGGACCGGTCCACGACCGACACCCTTGTCTCCGCCCTGAGCCGGATCCTCGCGCCGTAGCTCCGGGGGTCTCGTCGCCGGGTGCGCCCCCGGTGGGGGCTGGTCGCGCCCCGCGGCGGAGCCGCTGATGTCACAGCCCCGCGCCCCTGAAATGCAGACCCTTCGGGTCGCATTTCCCCGATGAGGCGCAGCCGCATCAGGGGCGCGGGGCTGTGTCGACGTGCGGCTCCGCCGCGTGGGCGCGGCCCGCCCCCACCGGGCCCGCAGTCGACCAACAACTAGGCGCGGCTGCGACCCCGGCGCGCCATACCCACCGCACCCGCACCGGCGATCAGCAGAGCGATCGCGCCGCCCGCCACGTACGGCGTCATCGAGTTGCCCCCCGTCTCCGCAAGGTCACCCTTCGGCTTCTCCGCGGCAGCGACAGGCCGCTCCCCCTTCTCGGCCTGCGGCTTCACATCGGCGGGCTTCGGCGCGGCCACGGCCTGGGGGGTCTCGCAGGTCGCCCCGGCGAGGGTCACCTCGCCCTCGACCTCGGCCACGTTGAGGTTCAACGGGTTGACGGAGACCTTGAGATGCAGCGCGGAGGCCGCCGCGGTCGTGGAGGTCGTGGACTTCTCGGAGAGGGTGAGGGAGACCTCGCCGACACCGGGCACCTTGATCTCGGTCGTCCCCCCGGTGGTCAGCGTGACCTTCTTGCCGAGGACGGTGACGGCCCCGAGGAGGTTCGACTCGGCGACGGGCGCCTGGCCGGCCACGCAGCGGGCCTTGGAGGTGACCTCGTCGACCTCGATGAGGGAGAGCAGCGGCAGGCCGGGGACGTGGACCTTGGCGTGGGCGAGCTGGGTGAAGCCCTCGGCGGTGCCGTCGGCGACGGTGGCCCTGGCCTTGGCGACGTCGGCGCGCAGGACGCTGAAGGGCTGCCCCTTGTTCACCCCGTCCAGGTTCACGGTGAGGGCGGTCTTGTCGGCGCTGGCGGGCGCCTGCACCTCGTTGAGCGAGACCTTGAGCGGGACGTTCACGGTCTTGTTGAGCAGGGAGACGTCCAGGCCGGTGCGGAGCACGACGGCGGAGGCCTTGCCGCCGCGGTCGCCGGTGGCGGCGGCCGGGCCCGCGCCCGCGAGGAGGACGGGACCGGCGGCGAGCGCGGTGGCGACGGCGGTCGCGGCGAGGCGGCGGAACGTAGTGGTGCTGGACATGCTGGTGGGACCCCCAGGACGGCGATAAGAGAAACGACGTGACGCGCGAGGTCGACGGCGTGCCGTCGGGGTGGGCGCACAGGGACAGGGCGCGGCACCGCCGACGGCGTCGACCGGTCATCGGTGAGGGAATCTTTACGCACTGAGAGTGAACGGGCCACCACCTGAAGTGAGTTCACTCCAAAGGGGGGTTTCCGTGCAGGTGCTCGATTTCAGGGGGTCCGTCTGTTCGCCGGGGTCACCCGGAGGAGCGGCGACGCCGGGGCGGACGCGGGGTGCGTAACGAGTACGCACCGGCGCGCGTCACGCCCCGTCAACCGACGACGTTGCCCCGCAGCACGATCCGGCGCGGTGCGGCGAGCGCCGCCACGTCGGCCCGCGGGTCCGTGCCGTAGACGACGAGGTCGGCGGGGGCACCCTCGTCGAGGCCCGGGCGGCCGAGCCAGCTCCGGGCGTTCCAGGCGGTCGCGCCGAGGGCGTCGACGGCGGGGAGACCGGCCTTGACGAGTTCGGCGACCTCGCCGGCGACGAGGCCGTGCGCGAGGGAGCCGCCGGCGTCGGTGCCGACGAACACCGGGATGCCGGCGTCGTAGGCGTTGCGCACGGTGTCGTAGCGGTTGTCGTAGAGCCGTCGCATGTGGGCGGACCAGCGCGGGAACTTCTGCTCGCCGCCCGCGGCGAGGTCCGGGAACGTGGCGATGTTGACGAGCGTGGGGACGATCGCGACGCCGCGCTCGGCGAAGAGCGGGATCAGGTCGTCGGTCAGGCCGGTGGCGTGCTCGATGCAGTCGATGCCGGCCTCGACGAGGTCGCGCAGCGAGTTCTCGGCGAAGCAGTGGGCGGTGACGCGGGCGCCGAGCCGGTGCGCCTCCGCGATGCCCGCCTCGACGGCCTCGCGCGGCCAGCAGGGGGTGAGGTCGCCCGCGTCCCGGTCGATCCAGTCGCCGACGAGCTTGACCCAGCCGTCGCCGCGCCGGGCCTCCTGGGCGACGTAGGCGACGAGGTCCTCGGGCTCGATCTCGTGGGCGTAGTTGCGGATGTAGCGGCGGGTGCGGGCGATGTGGCGGCCGGCGCGGACGATCCGGGGCAGGTCCTCGCGGTCGTCGATCCAGCGGGTGTCGGAGGGCGAGCCGGCGTCGCGCAGCAGCAGGGTGCCGGCGTCGCGGTCGGTGAGGGCCTGCTTCTCGGCGGTCTCGGCGGGCACCGGCCCGTGCGTGTCCAGGCCGACGTGGCAGTGGGCGTCGACGAGGCCGGGCAGCGTCCAGCCCTCCACGCTGGTCACGTCGAGGCCCGCGGAGACGGGCCGCTCGTACGTGATCCGGCCGTCGACCACCCACAGTTCGTCGCGTACGTCGTCGGGTCCGGCCAGGACCCGGCCCTTCACATGCAGCACCGCGCGATCGCTCATGGTCCAAGCCTATGAGGGGGCCGGTTACGCTCGTCAGCGGCATCACCGCCGAACCCGTGAGCGAAGAGAGAGCACCACCGTGACGCACCCGTTTCTCGATCTGGCCCCGCTGAGCGCCGAGCACTTCGCCTCCGTCGAGGACCGTGTGGCCCGGCTCATGGACACCGCGCAGGACGTCGTGATCATGCAGGGCGAGGCGCTGCTCCCGCTGGAGGGCGCGATCCGCGCCGCCGCGGGACCGGGCACCGTCGCCCTGAACGTGATCACCGGTCCGTACGGGCAGACCTTCGGCGACTGGCTGCGCGACTGCGGCGCGACCGTGCACGACCTGGCGGTGCCGTTCCACACGGCGGTCACCGCGGAGCAGGTCCGGCAGGCCTTCGCCGAGCACCCCGACATCGACTTCGTGTCGCTGGTGCACGCGGAGGCGGCGACCGGCAACACGAACCCCGTCGCGGAGATCGGCGAGGTCGTGCGGGAGCACGGCGCGCTGTTCTACCTGGACGCGGTCGCCTCGATCGCCGCGGAGCCGGTGCTGCCGGACGCCTGGGGCGTGGACCTGTGCGTGATCGGCGCGCAGAAGGCGATGGGCGGCCCGGCGGGCGTCTCGGCCGTGTCGGTGAGCGCCCGTGCCTGGGAGCGGATGGCCGCCAACCCGCACGCGCCGCGCCACTCGTACCTGTCGCTGCTCGACTGGAAGCAGCGCTGGATCGACGGCGGCCGCAAGGCGCTGCTGCACGCTCCGGCGCAGTTGGAGATGCTGGCCCTGGAGGCCTGCGTGGAGCGGATCGAGAGCGAGGGTCTGGACGCGCTGACGGCCCGTCACGCGAGCGCGGCGGCGGCGACCCGGGCCGGAACGCTGGCGCTGGGCGGCGGACTCGAGCCGTACGTGCACGCGGCGCGGGACGCGGCGCCGGTGGCCACGACGCTGCGCGCGCCGGCCGGCACGGACGCGCGGGACCTGGTGGCGAAGTCGCTGGCGGCGGACCCGGTGCTGCCGCTGGTGGCGGGCGGTGGCGCGCTGGCCGCGGAGATGATCCGGGTCAACCACTACGGGCCGCAGGCCACGCGCGGTGTCGTGCAGTCCTCGCTGGCCGCGCTGGGCGGTGCGCTCGCGGAGGCCGGGATCGCGGTCGACCTGGAGGCGGCCCGCAAGGCCGTCGCGGCGGCCTGGGAGTAGTCAGGACCCGCGAGCACGCACACAGGGGCGCCGTCCTTTTCGGACGGCGCCTTTCTTATTTTCCCCACACATTCAGGGACATCATTTCCGTATTATTTATCAGGGCAGCTTCCCGTACTGCTTCTGCCCGCTTTCTCGCGACGTAAACACTAAGATTTCAACAACGGGATCCTGCGGAATTCGGGCGGGTTCCGGAGGCGTTACGTACCTGTGACGCACTCCACATCGACTGCGTTATGCACCTTTCGCACCGCACAAATGCCGACATTCCGCCGAAGTCTCACGCGCGTACCCACCCGCGCTCGATAACACAGATCAGGGGCGTGCGTAACCCCTGCCCCGGATGCAATCCCAAAAATTGCTCGGTAAATTCAATTCGCATGACCGCCGTACAAGCGCAATTCCAGCTCGACCATCCCGGAGTGGCCGACGGCGCCGCGATCTGGCGTATCGCTCGTGACTCCAAGGTCCTCGACCTCAACTCCTCGTACAGCTATCTGCTCTGGTGCCGGGACTTCGCCGGCACCTCCGTGGTGGCGCGCGACGAGACCGGTGAGGTCGCCGGATTCGTGACCGGTTACTTCCGTCCCGAGCGCCCGGAGACCCTCGTGGTCTGGCAGGTCGCCGTGGACCACGGACACCGCGGGCACGGTCTGGCCGGAGCGCTGCTCGACGGCCTGACCGCCAAGGTCAGAGACTCGGGACGGCAGGTCACGACCGTCGAGACCACCATCACCCCGGACAACACGGCGTCCCAGGCGCTGTTCCTGTCCTACGCGCGCCGGCACGGCGCCGGAGTGGAGCGCCAGGTCCTGTTCGACGCGGGCCTGTTCCCCGACGACGGGCACCTGCCCGAGGAGCTGTACCGCATCGGGCCGCTGGCCTGAGCACGGCCCCGCCACCCGACGACCCCCCGCAACTTCCCTCCCTCAGAGGAGCTTTCGCTGTGACCATCACCCAGCCGGACCTGAGCGTCTTCGAGACCCTTGAGTCGGAGGTGCGCAGCTACTGCCGCGGCTGGCCCACCGTCTTCGACCGGGCCCAGGGCAGCCGCATGTACGACGAGGACGGCCACGAGTACCTGGACTTCTTCGCGGGCGCCGGCTCGCTCAACTACGGGCACAACAACCCCGTGCTGAAACGCGCCCTGATCGACTACATCGAGCGGGACGGCGTCACCCACGGGCTCGACATGTCGACCTCGGCGAAGCGCAACTTCCTGGAGACGTTCCAGAACGTCGTCCTGCGCCCGCGCGACCTGCCGTACAAGGTCATGTTCCCGGGCCCGACGGGCACCAACGCCGTCGAGTCCGCGCTGAAGCTGGCCCGCAAGGTCAAGGGCCGCGAGTCGATCGTGTCGTTCACGAACGCCTTCCACGGCATGTCGCTCGGCTCGCTGGCCGTCACCGGCAACGCGTTCAAGCGGGCCGGCGCCGGCATCCCGCTGGTGCACGGCACCCCGATGCCGTTCGACAACTACCTGGACGGGCAGACCCCGGACTTCATCTGGTTCGAGCGGCTGCTCGAGGACTCCGGGTCGGGTCTGAACACCCCCGCCGCGGTGATCGTCGAGACGGTGCAGGGCGAGGGCGGCATCAACGTCGCCCGCGCCGAGTGGCTGCGCAAGCTCGCCGACGTGTGCGAGCGCTGGGACATGCTGCTCATCGTCGACGACATCCAGATGGGCTGCGGCCGCACCGGCGCCTTCTTCTCCTTCGAGGAGGCGGGCATCACGCCGGACATCGTGACCGTGTCCAAGTCCATCAGCGGGTACGGGCTCCCCATGTCCCTGTGCCTGTTCAAGCCGGAGCTCGACATCTGGGAGCCGGGCGAGCACAACGGCACGTTCCGCGGCAACAACCCCGCGTTCGTGACGGCCGCCGCCGCCCTGGAGACGTACTGGACCGACGGCCCGGCCATGGAGAAGCAGACCCTGGCCCGCGGCGAGCAGATCGAGGAGACCCTCGCCGCACTGCGCGCCGAGTACTCCGACGACATCGTCGAGTACCGCGGCCGCGGCCTGGTCTGGGGCTTCGAGTTCCGCGACAAGGAGCGGGCCAACAAGGTCGCCCGGCGCGCCTTCGAGCTCGGCCTGCTCATCGAGACCTCCGGCCCCGAGGGCGAGGTCGTCAAGCTGCTTCCGGCGCTGACGATCACGCCCGAGGAGCTGGACGAGGGTCTGCGCACGCTCACCCGGGCTGTGCGCGAGACCGCCTGAGAAGTTCCACGCACCACGAGGAAAGGCAGCAACTCACCGTGATTGTCCGTTCGTTCAAGGAGATCGAGAACACCGACCGGCACGTGAAGTCGGCGTCCGGCACCTGGGAGAGCAAGCGCATCGTCCTCGCCAAGGAGAAGGTCGGCTTCTCCCTGCACGAGACGACGCTCTACGCGGGCACCGAGACCGACATGTGGTACGCCAACCACATCGAAGCGGTGCTGTGCGTGGAGGGCGAGGCCGAGCTCGAGAACCGGGAGACCGGCGAGAAGCACTGGATCGAGCCGGGCACGATGTACCTCCTGAACGGCCACGAGCGCCACACGCTTCGGCCCAAGACCGACTTCCGCTGCGTGTGCGTGTTCAACCCTCCCGTGACCGGACGGGAGGACCATGACGAGAACGGTGTCTACCCGCTGCTGACCGAGCCCGAGGAGGTCTGATCCCGATGACCGTGCTGAACTCCGCCCCTGGCGTCGCCGACCTGTACCCGACCCGCGGGAAGACGGAGGTGGCGACTCCCCGGGTCGACCCCGTCGTCTGGTCGGAGCCCGGCGCGCGCGGTCCGATCCGCCAGTCGGACCTGGCGGGCTTCGAGCGCGACGGCTTCCTCGCGATCGAGGAGCTGATCGGCGCGGACGAGATCGGGGTCTACCAGGCCGAGCTGGAGCGGCTCGTGCACGACCCGGCGATCAAGGCCGACGAGCGCTCGATCGTGGAGAAGGCCTCGCAGAAGGTGCGGTCGGTCTTCGAGGTTCACAAGATCAGTGAGGTGTTCGCCCGGCTGGTCCGCGACGAGCGTGTCGTGGGCCGGGCCCGGCAGATCCTCGGCTCGGACGTCTACGTCCACCAGTCGCGGATCAACGTGAAGCCCGGCTTCGGCGCGAGCGGCTTCTACTGGCACTCGGACTTCGAGACCTGGCACGCCGAGGACGGTCTGCCGAACATGCGGACGGTGTCCGTCTCCATCGCCCTGACGGAGAACTACGACACCAACGGCGGGCTCATGATCATGCCCGGCTCGCACAAGACGTTCCTGGGCTGCGCCGGCGAGACGCCCACGGACAACTACAAGCGGTCCCTGCAGATGCAGGACGCGGGCACCCCGTCCGACGAGGCGCTGACCTCGCTGGCCGACGAGTACGGCATCCGGCTGTTCACCGGGAAGTCCGGCTCGGCGACCTGGTTCGACTGCAACGCGATGCACGGCTCCGGCGACAACATCACGCCGTACCCGCGCTCGAACGTCTTCATCGTGTTCAACAGCGTGGAGAACACGGCGGTGGAGCCCTTCGCGGCCCCGGTCCGCCGCCCCGAGTTCATTGGTGCGCGGGACTTCACGCCGGTGAAGTAGGCCTTCTGTGGTCCTGCGGTGACGGAGCGGGGCGGGGCCTTCGGGTCCCGCCCCGCTCCGTTCTCCTGTCGCTCAGGCCAGGGCGTGGAGGAGGCGGTCCACGTCGTCCTGCGTGTTGTAGAGGTGGAAGGACGCGCGCAGGTTGCCGGCGCGGTTGGACACCTCGATGCCCTGCGTGCGCAGTTCGGGCTGGCGGGCGCCCAGTCCGGGGACGGACACGATGGGCGAGCCCGGGGCGGGGATCGGGGCGAGGCCCCGCTCGGCGAGCCCGGCCTTGAAGCGCTCGGCGAGGGCCAGGTCGTGGGCGTACACCGTGTCGGGGCCCAGTTCCTCGATCAGTTCGAGGGAGCGGCGGGCTCCGGTGTACGAGATCAGTCCCGGGGTCTCGTCGAAACGGCGCGCGGAACCGGCGAGTTCGGTGACCGGGCCGTAGCAGCTGTCCCAGGGCCGCTCCCCCGCGACCCAGCCGCCGAACACCGGGCGCAGCGCGGCGAAGCCCTCCGGGTCGGCGGGGCCGATGAAGAACGTCGCGCCGCGCGGGCAGGTGAGCCACTTGAACGCGACGGACGTGACGTAGTCCGCGTGCGGGGCGTGCTCGGTGAGCGGGTACCAGCCGGCGGCCTGCGAGGCGTCCACGTAGAGCCGGGCGCCGTGGGCGCGGGTCGCCTCCCGCAGGGCCTTGACGTCGGCGACGCGGCCGTCGGCGGACTGGGCGGCGCTGACCGCGACGAGCGCGGTGCCGGGGCGGACGGACTCGGCGAGCGCCTCCAGCGGCACGGTGCGGACCTTGAGGTCCGGGCGCACATGGAACGGGTTGATCGTGGAGCTGAACTCGCCCTCGGCGGTGAGGACTTCGGCGCCGTCGGGGAGCGAGGCGGCGATCAGGCCGGTGTAGACGGCGACGGAGTTGCCGGTCGCGACGCGCTCGGCGGGGACGCCGGCCAGCCGGGCGAACGCGGCGCGCGCGTCCTCCACGTCGGTGAACAGGTCGTCGATGGAGCCGCCCTCGGCCATCACGGTGATCGCGTCGCGCATCGCGGCGGTGGCCCGGGCCGGGAGGAGGCCTGAGCTCGCCGTGTTCAGGTAGGTGGTGGCCGGGGTGTACTCGGCGCGGACCAGGCCGGCGTCGAGCGGGGGCACAGCGGAAGTCTCCATGCGTCCACTGTGCCCCGCCGCCAACTACCCGTCCATTGCGGATGTTTGAGCAGTACCTCTAAGAGGTGCTTATCAGTGCAGGTCAGGCCTGGGGCACGGCGCAGCCGTCGGGGCCGCAGACGTCACCGTCCGCGCCGTCGGCGGTCTCGATGACGGTGAGCGGGGAGCGGGCGGTCCAGGCCTGGGTGAGGGCCTGCGTGAAGACCTCGGCGGGCTGGGCGCCGGAGACGCCGAACTTGCGGTCGAGCACGAAGAACGGGACTCCGGTCGCGCCCAGCGCGGCGGCCTCCTGCTCGTCGGCGCGGACCGCGTCGGCGTACGCCTCGGGGTCGGCGAGGACGCCGCGGACCTCGGTCTCGTCGAGGCCGGCGTCGACGGCGAGCTTCACGACGTGCTCCTCGTCGGCGAAGACGGACGCGTCCTCGGCGAAGTTGCCGCGGTACAGGGCGTCGATCATCGCGTCCTGGAGGCCGCGCTCGTGGGCCAGGTGGAGGAGGCGGTGCAGGTCGAAGCTGTTGCCGTAGTCGCGGCCCTCGGTGAGGTAGGGCAGGCCGAGCGCGCCGGCCTGCTGGCCGAGGCCCTTCTCGTTGGCGGCGGCCTGGGCCTCGCTGATGCCGTACTTCTCGGCGATGTGCGGGACGACGAGGGCGGTGAAGTCCTTCTTCACCGTCGGGTCGAGCTCGAAGGACCGGTGCACGACCTCGACCTCGTCCTTGTGCGGGAAGGCGTCGAGCGCCTGCTCGAACCGGGCCTTGCCGATGTAGCAGAACGGGCAGTTGATGTCGGTCCAGATCTCGACGCGCATGAGGTTCTCTCGCTCCAGTGTCGTACGCGGCAGGGGGTGCCCTGCGCCCCCGTACAACGACACCCGGTGCCACGAACATTCCCGCCCGCCGCTCCGGCCCTCCGGGGGCCGGAGCGGTCAGGAACCGTCACGGAGGGATTCGGGCCAGGTGGGGCGGTACTCGATGTGGTCGTAGGTGACGACGCAGCCCTCGCCGACCGGGGACTGCGCGAGGAAGCCGATCAGCGCCGCGCCCGCCGTCTTCTCGTCACCCAGCGTGAAGATCCGGACGAAGGTCCAGGTGGACCCGTCGGTCGAGGCGTGGAAGGCGAACGCGGCCCCGGTCCGGCTGATCCGGAGCCAGACGGAGCGGCCCGCGACCACGAACGCGTTCGCGTCGTCCGAGTGGCCCCGGGTGACGACCGTGCAGATCGTGGGCTCGTCCGGCGACCGCTCGAAGCACAGCTTGGCCCACTCCCGCTCCCCGACGTGGAGGTAGAGCACCCCCGCGTCGAAGGCCGCCTCGAACCCGACCGTGACCCGCGCGATCAGCTGGAAGTCCCCCTCCGGCGCCGCCCCCAGCAGGCGCGGCGCGTCGGAGGCGGGCTCCAGGGAGTCACCCGTGGGCGGCACGAACCGGTCCTGCCGGGGCCCCGCCCACCCCGTGAGCGTCCCGCCCTCGTACGACCAGTTGCCGTCGGGACCGTAGCTGCGCAGCGGGAAGGGCAGTTCGGGGAGTCGCAGTTCCATGCCGGTCAGTTTTCCAGGCGGCCGTTGTAGCGGCGCGGCAGCCCCAGCGGATTGCCGTCCCGCAGCTCGGGCGGCAGCAGCGCCTCGGGCGTCGTCTGGTACGCGACCGGCCGCAGCCAGCGCTCGATCGCGGTGCCGCCGACCGAGGTGGAGGTGGAGGTGGTCGCCGGGTAGGGCCCGCCGTGGTGCTGGGCGGGCGCGACGGCGACTCCGGTCGGCCAGCCGTTGACGAGGACGCGGCCCGCGAGCGGCGTGAGCTCGGCGAGGAGCTCGGCGCCCCGGCCCTCGCCGGCGGCCTCGCCCTCGGAGAGCTGGAGCGTGGCGGAGAGGTTGCCGGGCAGCCGGGACAGGACCGCCGTCACCTCGTCCGGCGAGCCGTAGCGGGCGACGACGGTGACCGGCCCGAAGCACTCCTCGAGGAGCAGGTCGTGCGGCCCGTCCTCGGCGAGCCGCGCGGCGGGCACCGTGAGGAACCCGGGCGCGACGGTGTGGTCGCTGCCCGCGCCCGGTGTGACCGGCGCGTCGACGTCGGGCAGCCCGGCGCGCGCGGCGACCCCGGCGACGAAGTTGTCCCGCATCCGGTGGTCGAGCAGGACCCCGGCCTCGGTGTCGCTGACGGCGGCGGTGAGCGTCTTGACCAGGGCGTCGCCGGCCTCGCCGCGGGGCGCGAAGACGAGGCCCGGCTTCACGCAGAACTGGCCGACGCCCAGCGTCATGGATCCGGCCAGGCCCGTACCGATGGTGTCGGCGCGCTCGGCGGCCGCCGCCTCGGTGATCACGACGGGGTTGAGCGAGCCGAGCTCTCCGTGGAACGGGATCGGCACGGGCCGGGCCGCCGCCGCGTCGAAGAGGGCGCGCCCGCCGCGTACGGAACCGGTGAAACCGGCGGCGGCGACGAGCGGGTGCCGGACCAGTTCGATCCCGGCCTCGAAGCCGTGGACCAGGCCGAGGACGCCCTCGGGGATGCCGTGCCGGGCGGCGGCGCGGCGGATCGTGGCCGCGACGAGCTCGGAGGTGGCGGGGTGGTCGGGGTGGGCCTTGACGACGACCGGGCAGCCCGCGGCGAGCGCGCTCGCGGTGTCGCCGCCGGGGACGGAGAAGGCGAAGGGGAAGTTCGAGGCCGAGTAGACGGCGACGACGCCCAGCGGGATCTTGTAGCGGCGCAGGTCCGGGACGGGCGGGGTGGCCTTGGTGTCCGGGTGGTCGATGACCACGTCGAGGAAGGCGCCCTCGTCGACGATGTCGGCGAACGCCCGCAACTGGTAGCAGGTGCGGGCGAGTTCTCCGGTGAGCCGGACGGGGCCGAGCGCGGTCTCCGCGTCGGCGGCCTCGACGAGGTGTTCCTCGGCGGCCGCGAGCAGTTCGGCGGCGGAGCGCAGGAACGCGGCGCGGACGCCGCGGTCGGCGAGCGCGGTGCGGGCCGCGTGGGCGGCGTGGACCGCCTGGTCCACCTCCTGCGGTGTCGCCTCGACGGCAACCTGCTCCCGCTGCTTCCCGGTTCGGGGGTCGACACTCCAGACTGGTGCTGCTGCCACCGCGGATCCTTCCAGCTTTTCTCGAAGCTCACCGGGCGGGCCAGGAGCGCTGTTCGATATACTGAACGCTGTCTCTCAGCGTGAACGCGTATCGAGACTGGACAGTAATTCCCGTGGAACGAAGGGGTCAAGGGAGATGTCGGCAGGCGAGGCGGGGGCCGCCGCGGGCGGTGCCCAGGTCAAATCGGCGGTCCGCACGGTGGAGCTGCTCGAGTACTTCGCCGGGCGCCCCGGCATGCACTCGCTGGCCGCGGTCCAGGAGGCCGTCGGTTACCCCAAGTCCAGCCTGTACATGCTGCTGCGCACGCTCGTCGAGCTCGGCTGGGTCGAGACCGACGCGACCGGCACGCGGTACGGCATCGGGGTGCGGGCGCTGCTGGTCGGCACCTCGTACATCGACGGCGACGAGGTGGTCGCGGCGGCGCGGCCGACGCTGGACCGGTTGTCCGACGACACGACCGAGACGATCCACCTGGCCCGGCTCGACGGCACGAACGTCGTGTACCTCGCCACGCGCCAGTCGCAGCACTATCTGCGGCCCTTCACGCGGGTGGGGCGGCGGCTGCCCGCGCACTCGACCTCGCTCGGCAAGGCGCTGCTCTCGACGCACACCGACGAGCAGGTCCGCAAGATGCTTCCGGAGACGCTGCCCGCGCTGACCGAGCACACGATCACGGACCGCGAGAAGCTCATCGAGGAGCTGCACCAGGTGCGTGAGCAGGGCTTCGCGGTGGACCGCGAGGAGAACACGCTGGGGCTGCGCTGCTTCGGCGTGGCCATCCCGTACCGGACCCCGGCCCGGGACGCGATCTCCTGCTCGGTGCCGGTCGCCCGCCTCACGCCCGCGCACGAGCAGATGGTCAAGGACGCCCTCTTCGACGCCCGGGACCGTCTGACCCTGGCCACCCGCCGCCTGTAGTCCTGCTTCCCGCCTCCGCCCCTCCCCCGCGCGGCGGAGGCGGATCACCGGTCCGCACGACGTGCCTCGGCCCGGGCCCGGCCAGCCTGGACGCATGACCCCAAGACTGCGCACCACCTTGCGGAACGTCACCGTTCTCGCCTGTCTCCCCTACCTGTCGCTGAAGATCGCCTGGATCGCCGGCAGCCGCATCGGCATCCCCGACGGCAGCACGCTCCTGGAGCACCGCACGACGATGGCGGTCGCCAACGGCATCACGGTGCTGCTCGACGGCGCCGTCGTCCTGCTCGCCCTCCTCCTGACCCGCCCCTGGGGGCGCCGGGTCCCGGCCTGGGCGCTCGCCGTGCCGATGTGGGTGGCGACCGGACTCCTCACCCCGATCATGACCGGCTACCCGGTCCAGCTGATCGTGAAGGCGTTCGAGGGCTCGGGCGCCACCGCCGGGCCGGGCGAACCCTTCCTGGACGACTGGGTGTTCGCCGTCGTGTATCCCGGGTTCATCGCCCAGGGCCTGTGTCTGGGCGCTCTCTTCGTCGGCTACGCGCGGGAGCGCTGGGGCGGGGTCTGGCAGGGCCGCGTGCGGGAGCTGCCGGTCGGCCCGCAGGACGCGGCGCAGCGCCTGGTCGCGGTGGGCGCGGCCCTGCTCGCGGTGCTGCCGGTGCTGACGCATCTGCTGTGGGCGTGCGGCATGGACGCCGGGCTCAACGCGGCGCGGGCCGCCGAACGCGACAGCACCTACTACGTGATGGAGACGCTCAACGCGCTGTATCTCGTCGCCGCGGTCACGGGCGCCGTGCTGCTCGCCTTCCGTCGCGGGCGGGTGCTCACGCTGAAGGTGCCGCTGGGCCTGCTGTGGGTGGGTTCGGGGGCCGCGGCCTGCTGGGGCGGCTGGCTGGCGCTGGCCTCGCTGAGCGGGGTCGACGACCTCGCCCGGCAGCCCACGCCGCTGATGAACCTCACCTACGCTGGCCAGATGATCGTCGGCCTGCTCGTCGTGACCATCGGCGCCCATCACGCGGCCGCCCGCCGCACCCCCGTGCCCGCGTGAGGAGCGTGCGCACCCGGACCGCGGCACGGCTGCTGTTCGGCCGTCGGGCGCGCCGCCGCTGGCTTCATCTGATCATCGGCGGCGCCCTCTCCATGCCGTACCTGCTGCTGGCCTCGGTCGTGGTGGGTCCGCTGACCGGAGCGACCGATGTGTTCTCGGACGTGGGTCTGCAACTGGCCTCGTTCGCCTGCGGGTTGCCGCTCGCCGCGCTGACCGCGGCCCTGTCGCCGCTGACCCGGCCGATGTCGGTCGCGGTGGTGCGGGCGCTGTGCGGGGTGGACCCTGCGGAGCTCGCGGACGGGCCGCCGCGCACGCGGGAGGCGCGCGCCCGCACCGCCGCCTGGTTCACCCTGCATCTGGGGGCCGGCGGGATCCTGAGCGGGATGACGCTGGCGCTGCCTCCGTTCGCCTTGGCGCTGATCGCGCTGCCCTTCGTGCCCGCGCTGCGGGACTCGGACAAGCTCGTGCCCCACGTCGCGGATCATCCGTGGGTGTTGGCGCTGATGCCGGTCGTCGGGCTGGTCCTGCTCGTGGCGCTCGCGGTGTGCGCGGCGGTGGCCTCGGGGCTGCTCGCGCGGTGGGCGCCCGCGCTGCTCGGACCGAGCCCCGCCGACCGGCTCGCGCAGGCGGAGGAGCGCGCCGCCGACCTCGCGGTGCGCAACCGGCTGGCCCGCGAGCTGCACGACTCGGTGGGGCACGCGCTGAGCGCGGTCACCCTCCAGGCGAGCGCCGCGCGCCGGGTCCTGGACAGCGACCCCGACTTCGTACGGGAGGCTCTCGCGGCGATCGAGGACACCACGCGGCGCACGGTCGGGGAGCTGGACGCGGTGCTCGGGGTGCTGCGCGAGGCCGGGGACGCGTCGGCGACGGCGCCCGCACCGACGCTGGCCGACGATCTCGACGGGCTGCTGCGCCGGACCCGGGCGGGCGGTACGGAGGTGACGGCGCGGGTGGACGTCGACCCGGCCGGGTTGCCGCCGCTGGTCTCCCGCGAGGCGTACCGGATCGTGCAGGAGGCGCTGAGCAACGCCCTGCGGCACGCGGGCACCGCCGTGACGCTGCGGCTGGTCCGCGACGGGGACGCGCTGCGGATCACCGCCGAGAACCCGGTGCCGGACCGGCCCGTGGCGCCGCGGCCCGGCGGCGGGCACGGGCTGCGCGGCATCGCGGACCGGGCCCGGCTGCTCGGCGGCACCGCGAGCGCGGGCCCCGCCCCCGACACCCCCGGGACCTGGCTCCTGGACGTACACCTGCCGCTGCCTTCCCGGAAGGAACCGAAGATCCCGTGACCCCCGCACCGCTGCGCGTCGTCCTCGCCGACGACGAACGCATGGTCCGCACCGCGCTGCGCGCCATCCTGTCCGCCGAGCCCGACATCGAGGTGGTCGGCGAGGCCGCGACCGGCGCCGAGGCGGTGTCCGTGGTGCGCGAGCTGCGCCCGGACGTCGTGCTCATGGACGTACGGATGCCGGAGGTCGACGGCATCCGCGCCACCGAGCGGATCCTGAGCGCCATGGACGAGCCGCCGCGCATCGTGGTCGTCACCACCTTCGAGAACGACGCCTACGTGTACGAGGCCCTGCGGGCCGGCGCCGCCGGGTTCCTGCTGAAGCGGGCGGACGCGGACGCGCTGGTCGGCGCGGTGCGTCTGGTGGCGCGCAGCGACACCCTGCTGTTCCCGGCGGCGGTGCGGGCACTGGCCGCCGAGCACGCCGCCGCGCGGACGCGGGTCGCGCCGTGGGTCGCGCGGCTGACCGGACGGGAGAGCGACGTGCTGCGGCTGATGACGACGGGCCTGACGAACGCGGAGATCGCGGAGCGGATGGGGGTGGGCCCGGCGACGGTGAAGACGCATGTCGCCGCGGTGCTCGCGAAGACGGGGGCGCGGGACCGGACGCAGGCGGTGATCGCGGCGTACGAGGGCGGGTTTGTGCAGGGTTCATGACACAGGTGGCCTTGATCACGTCATGAGAGCTTTCTGAGAATCGGCCGCAGAAGGAACGATCCGCTCCGCCGCGCTCGTCCCTTCTGTGGGATGAACAAGACGATCAGGCGTGCCTCGGTCTTCTGTCTGCTCCTCGTGCTCGCTCTGCTGGTCAAGGCGACGTGGGTGCAGTTCTACGACGGCCGCGCGCTCGCAGACGACAAGGACAACCGGCGGAAGGCGATCGCGCAGTACGCGTATCCGCTGGGCGACATCATCGTGGGCGGAAAGGCGGTGACGGGCTCCGATAAGACGGACGCGGGCGACCTCGCGTACCAGCGGACGTACGAGAACGGGGCGCTGTACTCGGCGGTGACGGGCTACACCTCGCAGGTGTACGGCGCGACGCAGCTGGAGTCGATCTACCAGGACGTGCTCGACGGCTCGGACCCCGAGCTGAAGAACCCGGTCGACCTGCTGACCGGGGAGCACACGGCCCCGGGCGACGTGGTCACGACGATCGACCCGGCGGTGCAGAAGGCGGCGTACGAGGCGCTCGGCGACAAGAAGGGCGCCGCCGTCGCGATCGACCCGGAGAGCGGGAAGATCCTCGGCATGGTGTCGACGCCGTCGTTCGACCCGTCGAAGATCAGCGGCTCGGGGTCCTCGGACGCGGCGGCGTGGAAGGCGCTGTCCGACGACAAGGACGTACCGACGCTGAACCGGGCGCTGAAGCAGGCACTGCCGCCCGGCTCCACGTTCAAGCTGGTGGTGGCCGCGGCCGCGCTGGAGGACGGCCTCTACGGTTCGGTCGACGAGAAGACCGACTCGCCGGACCCGTATCTGCTGCCCGGCACGCGCACGTATCTGCGCAACGAGAGCAGGACGGCGCCCTGTGAGAACGCCAGCATCCGCACGGCGCTGCAGTACTCCTGCAACACGGTGTTCGGGAAGATGGCCGTCGACCTCGGGCAGGACAAGGTGCGGGCGATGGCCGAGAAGTTCGGCTTCGGCGACACCGAGCAGGACGTGCCGGTGCGGGCCGCCGAGAGTGTGTACCCGTCCGGGATGGACAAGGCGCAGACCGCGCTGTCCGGCATCGGGCAGTTCGACGTGACGGCGACGCCGCTGCAGATGGCGATGGTCTCCGCGACTCTGGCCAACGGCGGCGAGCAGGCCTCCCCGCACATGGTGTCCGAGGTGACGGACGCCGACGGCGACGCGCTGAAGAGCTACCCGGACGGCGACACCGAGCGGATCGTGAGCACCCGGACCGCCGAGCAGCTCCAGTCGGCGATGGAGACGGTGGTCGAGCGGGGCACGGGCACGAACGCACAGGTCGCGGGCGCGACGGTGGGCGGCAAAACGGGTACGGCGCAGCACGGTGAGAACAACAGCCAGACGCCGTACGCCTGGTTCACGTCCTACGCGAAGGACGACTCGTCCGGGAAGCAGATCGCGGTGGCGGTCGTCGTCGAGCAGTCCGACGCGGCGCGCTCGGAGGTCAGTGGCAACGGGCTGGCGGCGCCGGTGGCGCAGGCCATGATGGAGGCCGGTCTGAAGGACTGAGGCGCCGGTCGCGGGTCAGGCGCGCCGGCGCCGGAACGGTAGCCGTCGTCGGCGGGGCGGGGACGGTGCGGAATGTGCGCCGTCCCCGCCCCGCGTCGGCTCCGGCACCTGCTTCTCGCGCTTGAACCAGGAGTAGACGGTCCAGGTCCCGCACGGCTCCCAGCCCTCCGCGGCGGGCCGCGCCTCCGCGCCGGTGACCGCGCGGTGGTACTCCCAGCTCCGGGGCCGCTCCGGGTCGCGGCGGCACACGAAGCGGCCGAGGGAGTCGACGCGCTCGAGCTCCCAGCCCTCCGCGCCGAAGCGGTCGAGGAGCGCCGCGTCCGCGTAGGTGTCGGCGGACCAGCGCCAGATCTCGGCGTGTTCGTCGGCGGCGGGCTCGGGGGTCAGCCGCTCGGCGAGGGCGCCGGCCGGGCCGAACCGCCCGGCCGGGTCCGCGGGGGCGGCCCCGGCCAGCTCGGCGAGGACCCGCTCGGCGTGTCCGTCGGGCAGCCCCCGCTCGCGCAGCCGCTCCCGCGTCTCGTCCCAGTAGTCCTCGTAATCCCCGTAGTCCCCGTACGCCGCCTGTTCCTCGGTCACCGGGTCAGCGTAGCCAGGGCCGCCGGGCGGGTCCGGGAGCGGACTCAGCCCACGTAGTAGGTGGGGTTCGGGAACTTGTACGTGCGGTCGGCGTGGCCGCCCTCGAGGTCGGACTCCTGGTCGCCGAAGTTGCCGACGATGTCGTAGCCGAGGGACTCGATGTGCGCGCGGGTGCCGGACTTGTACTGGACCGTGGTGCACTTCCAGGCGGCCGGGGTGGCGCAGTCGCTCAGGTAGGCGGGCGGGTTCGCCTTGTTCTTCAGGAAGACGTGGTCGGCGTCGAGGTTGACGTCGATGCCGACCTTCTTCAGGTTCTCCACGGCGGCGGAGCGCTGCTCCTCGCTCAGGCCGGAGTTGTAGAACACCTCGACGCCCTGGGACTCGGCGTACGCGACGAGTTCGGGGGTGCCGAACACGGCGGGACGGTCCGCCTTGGCCACGTAGGCCTTCCAACTGGCGTCGTTGTAGACGTAGTTCGTCTTCTTCTCGTAGTCGAGGCTGAGCAGCAGGGTGTCGTCGATGTCGAAGACGACGGCGGGGCGCTCGTCCTTGCCGTGGTGCTGGTGGGCGGCGCGGGCGATCCGCTTCTTCGCGGCGGCCTGGATGTGGGCGAGGTCCTGCGCGTACTGGCTGTCGGGCGAGGACTGCCAGACGCCGTCGGCGTCCTGGGTGGCGCCGTAGTAGGAGTCGATCTCCTTGAACAGCAGGCCGATGTTGTGCGGTTCGGCACTCGTGCTCGCCGAGGGGCGGTCGGCGCTCGCGGTGCCGGTGCCGTAGGCGACACCGGCGGCGAGGGCGCAGGCGGCGGCGACGCCGATGACGCGGGTGGAGGGGCGGAAGGTCGGCACGGGCAACTCCGGTGCTGGAAACGGGTGGGATGTGTGCAGGTGGCTGCATGTCTACGCGCATCACATGCGCTCTCGCGAGTCCTGTTACCCGATCGATATCAGCCACGGGTGAAGCCATTGCCCACGCCTGAACCGGACTTGACCCCGTGTTGAACCCCGACCTCTAGGGTCGACAAGCCGGAACGAACCTAGACAGAGGATCCCGGACCGTGACTTCCGCACCCCTGGTCGCCGCCGTGACGCGCGCCGCGTCGCCCGAGCTGCTCGGGCTGTTCCTCGTGGGCGCGCTCGTGGCGATCGGCTGCGGGCTCAACTGGGCGTTCGGCCTGCGTGGCACCATCGGCCGGCGCACCGGCGCCCCGCCCGTAGCCGTGCCGTCCCCGGGCCATCTGCGCCTGCTGGGCACCCTGCTCACCGCCGCCGGGGTCGTTCTGCTGGGCGTGACGTACGTGCTGTGGCGGCTGGGCTGATCCGGGCCGGGTGATCCTGGGCATCTTCCCGATGCCGGGGTGGGGGCCTCAGATCCAGACTCGGCGCCCATGACCTCGTACGAGACGCCGCTCCCGGCGCCCCCTGAACGTCCCCTCGTCCGCGTCCTGGGCGACCGCGCCGCCGCCCGCTGTCTGCTCGCCGTGCTCGTCTCCGGGTTCGGGACGAGCGCCCTGTGGCTGGTGGCCGGGGTGTGGACCAAGGAGCTGACCGGCTCGGACGGTCTCGCGGCGCTCTGCGCGTTCGCCCTGTGGGCGCCGACGCTCGCCGGCCCGCTGCTCGGCGCGATCGCCGACCGGGTACGGCGCCGACGCCTGCTCGTCACTGTGAATCTGGCATCGGCCTGCCTCGTCCTCGCCCTGTTCGCGGTCGACGGGCCCGGCCGCCTGTGGCTCCTCTTCGCGGTCCTCTTCCTCTACGGGGCCTGTGGCGTCGTCGCCGACGCGGCGGAGTCGGCGTGGGTCGCGGGCGCCGTCCCCGGGGACGTGCTCGGGGAGCTCAACGGGCTGCGGATGTCGGTGAACGAGGGCGTGAAGATCGTGGCCCCGCTCGCGGGCGCCGCCTTGTTCGCGGCGTACGGCGGCTCGCGCGTGGCGCTGCTCGACGCGGTGACCTTCGTCGTCGCGGCGGGCCTGTTCGCGAGCGTGCCGGGGCGGGATCCGCGGCCGGTGCGACGGGCGGGGGCCCGCGCGGCGGACGGGCTGCGCGAACTGTGGCGGCACGGGGAGCTGCGCCCGCTGCTGCTGTCCGGGTCCGGCGTGATGGCCCTGTCGGGGATCACGGGCGCGTCGGTGTTCGCGGTGGTCGACGGTCTCGGCCGGGCCCCCGCGTTCACGGGGGTGCTGTACGCGGTGCAGGGCGTGGGCTCGGTGGCCGCGGGGGCCCTCTCGGGCGGACTGCTGCGGCGGCTCGGCGCGCGCCGCTTCGCCGCGTACGGGATCGCGTTGTTCGCGCTGGGCGCGGCGGTGCGGGCGGTGCCGTACGACGCGGCGGTCCTGGCGGGCAGCGCGGCGATCGGGGCCGGGCTGCCCTGCCCGCTGGTGGCGGCGCTGACGGCGGTGCAGCGCGCCCTGCCGGACGAGGTGCTCGGCCGGGCCTCGGCAGCGGCCCACACCCTTCTGTTCACCCCGGGCGCCCTGACCCTGGCGGTGGGCGCGGGGCTCGTGGTCGTGGCGCCGGTGGGGGTGCTGTTGCCGGTGATGGGCGGGGTGGGGCTGCTGCTGGCCGCTGCCTGTCACGGCGGCGGCCGTCGGTCCGGCTCGGCCGTCACGGCACCTGAGTGAACGGTCACTGAACCTGTGTGCGCGATCACGGCACCTGGGTGAGGCCCCGTGTCACCGCCGCCAGGTCCGCATCGGACGCCAACCCGGCGTGGTAGAGCCGCAGTTCGGTCGCACCGGCGGCGCGGGCCGCGCGGGCGTCGGCCGCGAGGGTCGCCGGGCTGCCGCCCATGCCGGTGACGATCGTGAGGTTCGCGGCGATCACACCGCGCCCCTGCTCGGCGAACGGCGGCAGCAGGCCCGCTCCCCCGGTGCAGGGCACGACGACGCCGTCGGCGACGGAGAGGATGTGGGCGGGGTCGACACCGGCGTTGGCCCCGCAGTGGTACGGGACCGGGTCGGCGTGCAGCAGGACCTGGAAGGCGGTGTCGGCCGGGGCGGCGGCGCGGACCGCCGCGACGGCCTCCTCCTGGAGCGACTGCGCGGTGGTGTCACGGTGGACGCGGGTCGCGCCGGCCCGGTCCGCGCCGAGCAGCTTCTCGACGCTCGCCCAGCCGTCGTCGCAGGCCTCGCCGCGCCATACGGGCTCCAGCGCGACCCGTACGGCGCGGGCGAGTTCGTCGGGGTCGAGGCCCTGACGCCCGTACCCGTCGCGGCACGACAGGCAGAAGCAGAGCGACATCAGGTACTGCCCGGCGTCCCCGAGCGTGACGCCGGCGATCTTGTCGTGGGCGTGCAGGTGCGCGAGCCCGTACCAGCCGAGGGACTCGAGTTCGGTGCCGCGGGCGCCGGGCCGGGTGGCGGCCTCGGCGGCGAGGTCGACGAGGTAGGCGCGGGTGGCGGGCTGGGCGATGCAGGGGGCCCAGGGGTAGCGGTCGCCGTAGGCGTTGACGACGGAGGTGTCCGGATGTTCGGCGCCCAGGCGGGAGTTGTGGGCGAGGACGACCCAGGTGTGCACGTCGAGCCCGGCGTCGGCGAGCGCGGCGGCCGCCTCCCCGTAGGCGTCGCCGGGGGCCCAGTCGCCCGCCGGGTACGGGGCCGGGACCCGGCCGTGCCAGTGCCGCCGGTCGACGGGGTAGAGCGCGGCGGCGTGGGCGGCGGTGACGATCCGGTGGTGCGGGTGGCGCGGGGTGAGGGCGCGGGTGGAGTGGTAGGCGGCGGCGAGCGTCACCTGGCCGACGCCGAGGTCGGCGATGCGGCGGGCGGCGGCCGGGTCCCCGTTGACGTCCCAGGGGTAGAGGAAGACGGACGTCTTCACGCGCCGGCTCCTTCCAGGAGGCCGAGGCCGTGCTCGACGAGTGCGGAGAGCCGTTCGACGTGCTCCTTGCGCGGCTCGTGCAGCGGCGGCCGCACTTCGCCGACGTCGAGCCCGCGCAGCCGTACCCCGGCCTTGACCAGGGAGACCGCGTAGCCGCGCCCCTCGCCGCGCAGTTCGACGAGCGGCCGGTAGAAGCCGTCGAGGAGGCGGTGCACCGTCGCGTCGTCGCCCGTGTTCAGGGCCCGGTGGAAGGCCTGGGCGATCTCGGGGACGAAGCAGAAGACGGCGGAGGAGTAGAGGGTGATGCCGATACCGCGGTAGGCGAGCGCGGTGAGTTCGGCGGTGGGCAGCCCGTTGAAGTACAGGAACGCGGCGTCCGGGGCGCCGGTGCGCACGGCGCTCACGGTGCGCTGCATCAGGTCGAGGTCGCCGAGTCCGTCCTTGAGGCCGAGGATCTTGGGGTGCCGGGCGAGGTCGACGACGGTCCGCGGGGTGAACACGGCGTTGTCGCGCTGGTAGACGATGACGTCGAGGGAGGTCGCCTCGGCGAGCAGCGTGTAGTGCCGCAGCAGGCCCTCCTGGCCCGCCGCCACGAGATAGGGCGGCAGCGCCAACAGGCCGTCGGCGCCCGCCCGTTCGGCACGGCGCGCGAAGTCGACGGCGAGCGCGGTGCCGTATCCGGCGCCCGCGACGACGGGCACCTCGCCCGCGGCCGCCTCGACCGCGACCGCGACACAGGCCTCGAACTCCTCGGGCGCGAGCGCGTGGAACTCCCCGGTTCCGCAGCAGGCGAACACGGCGGCGGCCCCGGCCTCGACCCCGCGCCGCACATGGGTGCGGTAGGTGTCGAGGTCGACGCCGCCGTCGGGTCCGTACGCGGTGACGGGGAAGAACAACGGCCCCCGGGGGATGCCGAGTCGGGCGGCGAGCGGGGCTGACGTCACGGGCTCTCCCTGAACTGGTGCACGCGGACGCGGGCCGGCACGCGCCTCCCCCGCACCCGCACGTGCGAGTCTCTGATCCCTGTCCATATCCCTGAACGCGCTCACCGTAAGCCGCCGTACAGAGCGGGTCAAGGTACGGACTCACCCTGCCCCGCACCCTTGACGCACTCCGCCCCCCTCCCTAGCGTGTCCACAAATATGAACTCAGCTCACACTCATACACGGGAGCTCCCGCGCATGGCCCCTCCCCTCACCTCCCCCGCCTCCCCCGCGCCCCGCACGATCCTGCTCACCGGCGCCGCCGGCGGACTCGGCACCCTGATGCGCGGGCTGCTGCCGCACCACGGGTACGACCTGCGCCTGTTCGACGTGCGCCCCGTCCCGGACGCGCCGGACGCGATCGTCGCGGACCTGAACGACACCGCCGCCCTGCGCGAGGCGGTGCGCGGCGTGGACGGCGTCCTGCATCTCGCCGGCATCTCCCTGGAGTCCACGTTCGACAAGATCCTCGAGTCGAACATCCGGGGCACCCAGCGCCTCTACGAGGCCGTCCGCGAAGAGAACGTCCCCCGCGTCGTCTTCGCCTCCTCCAACCACACCATCGGCTACACCCCGCGCCCCCACGTCGAGGACGGCGCCCCGCTGATCCCCGTCGACACCCCGCGCCGCCCCGACACCTTCTACGGCCTGTCCAAGTCCTTCGGCGAGGATCTCGCGCAGTACTACTGGGACGAGCACGGCATCGAGACGGTGTCCGTCCGCATCGGCTCCTGCTTCCCCGAGCCGACCGACGTCCGCATGCTCTCCCTCTGGATGAGCCCCGCCGACGGCGCCCGCCTCTTCCACGCGGCCCTGACCGCCGAGCACGTCGGCCACACCGTCGTCCACGGCTCCTCCGCCAACACCCGCGCCTGGTGGGACCTGACCACCGCCCGCGCCCTCGGCTACGCCCCCCAGGACGACTCCGAGCCCTACGCGGAAAAACTCCTCGCCGCCCACGGCCCCCTGGACGACACCCTCCCGGCCCACCACCACATCGGCGGCCGCTTCGTCGACGACCCCCCGATCTGGCCGCACTGAGGAGGGCCGCCCCTCCCCGGACACGCGGAAGGCCGGACTCCGACGGAGCCCGGCCTTCCCGGTGACGACACGACGGTGACGGGTGACTACAGCGCCTGCGCCGCCGGCTTGACCATGCCGCGGACCGTGCGGGACTTCACGAAGTCGCCCATGGCGGTCATCTCCCACTCGCCGGTGAACTGCTTGATGAGCTTCGCCATCATCACGCCGGTCTGCGGCTCCGCGTTCGTCAGGTCGAAGCGGACCAGCTCCTCGCCGGTCGCCGCGTCGAGCAGTCGGCAGTAGGCCTTGGCGACCTCGGTGAACTTCTGGCCCGAGAACGAGTTCACCGTGAAGACCAGGCCCGTGACGTCCTGCGGGAGACGGCCGAGGTCGACGACGATCACCTCGTCGTCACCGCCGCCCTCACCCGTCAGGTTGTCCCCGGAGTGCTTGATCGCGCCGTTCACGATCGAGAGCTTGCCGAAGTAGCAGCTGTCGATGTGGTTGCGCTGCGGGCCGTACGCGATGACGGACGCGTCGAGGTCGATGTCCTTGCCGCGGAACGCGGGCTCCCAGCCGAGACCCATCTTGACCTGGCTCAGCAGCGGGCGGCCGCCCTTGACCAGGGACACCGTCTGGTTCTTCTGCAGGCTGACGCGGCCCTTGTCCAGGTTGATCTTTCCGGCGCCGGGGGCCGGGGCGGCGGGCGCCGCGGGGGCGGCCGCGGGCGGCGGGGGCGGGGCGATGCGCGGGTCCACCGGCGGGGTGGTCGGCGCGGGCATCGCGGCGGCGGGCGGGGCCGGCGGAGCGACAGGGGCGGCGGGGGCGGCCGCCGGGGGCTGCGTCGCGGCCGGGGCGGCCGGCTCCTCCACCGAGACGCCGAAGTCGGTGGCGATGCCCGCCAGCCCGTTCGCATACCCCTGGCCCACCGCGCGGGCCTTCCAGGCCCCGCCCCGCAGATAGACCTCCATGACGACCAGGGCCGTCTCCGCGCCCAGCTGCGGCGGCGTGAACGTGGCGATGACCGCGCCGTCGTCCGCGCTGCGGATCGTGGCCGTGGGCTCGATGCCCTGGAAGGTCTGGCCCGCGGCGTCCGGGCTCGCGGTGACGACGATCTTCTCGATGCCCGGCGGCACGGCGGCCGTGTCGACCGTGATCGCGTCGGGCGCCGTACCGCCACCCGACGTGTACGTCACGCCGGGGCCCGCGGGCTGGTTGTAGAAGATGAAGTCGTCGTCCGAGCGCACCTTGCCGTCTGCGGTGAGCAGCAGGCCCGATACGTCCAGACGCACGGGGGCCGTGACGTCCACCGTCACGCGCTGCGCCGTGAGCGGGATGTTCGAGCCGGGGGTCATAGCTGTCATGACTGGGGTAACGAGCGGCTCCGCTTTGCCGTTCCCTTACCGAAGGATTTTTCTTCGTCACCCCAGCCAGTCGGCCCAGCGCGTCGGCCCAGCGAGTCTGACCAGGCAGGCGGCCTAGGCCGCGGACCGGGCCCAGGGCCAGTCCGCGTCCCGGCCCGCCTCCAGCAGCGACACCATACGGAAGGCCGTGTCCGACAGGCCCCCGAACGTGTGCCGGTTCGGCCCCGACGGAGCGTGACCGGCCCGGTACCCGGCCAGGTTCCACGTGTACACCGGGACGTGCGCCGGCAGGGACTCGCCCGGGTCGCCGTAGTGGCTGAACGTGGCCTGCTCGTCGGTGACGATCAGCACCCGGTCGTGCCCGCGGTAGTGGCGGCGCACCGCCTCCGTCGTGTCCGTCCCGCCGAGGTTCCCGAACCGCTCCAGGATCTTCAGCACGGACTCGCCCGCGCGGTGCTTCACCGGCGCGCTGCCCGTGCCGAACTGGACCAGGTCCGCGTCGGCGGCCCGCAGCGCGAGCGCCGTGCCGAAGACCGCGGCCGCGTCCGCCCGGTTGAGCTGCGAGCGGTCGGACAGCGGGCTCCACATGGAGCCGGAGCGGTCCACCAGGATCAGCGTCCGGCCACGCAGCGACGGCACGTTGGCCAGCGAGTGGCCTAGCGCCCGCTCCAGCGGGTACGCCCAGCGCAGCGACGGCGCGTGCTGGTACGCGGCGAGGTAGCGGAACGGGAACTGGCGCGAGCGCGCCACCTCGGCCGGGTCCGCGATCCGGGCCGCGACCTGCGCCGCGACCTCGTCCGAGACACCGGCCTCGTCGAAGTTCCGCAGGTTGCGGACGAGCGCCATCGTGCCCATGGACGGGATCACCGCTTCCCAGGCCGCCCGGTCCATCGGACCCTGCAGCCAGCCGGCCAGCGCCTCCCAGGTCATGCCGGCCGCGGCGAGCCGCTCGGCGCCGCCCTGCGCGAGCAGCACGGCGCGCCGCTCGTCGACCGGCACCGCCATGAGCTCGCGGTGCGCGACCAGGACCGCGCTGGAGGCCGGCGCCTCGGCCGTCTCCGGGTGGTGCCGGCGGTCCAGCGCGTACTGGAAGAGCTCGCCCTGCCAGGGCCGCTCGGGGTCCGGCGCCGCGTGCACCAGGTTCAGGACGTCGCCGAAGCGGTAGCCCTTGGAGGCGGTGTCGTACTTCAGGAGCGCCTTGCCGTGGTACAGGCGGCGGACGGCGTCGGCGACGCCACGCTTGACCGGCTTGGGCAGCGCGCGGCCGTGAGTCTGCGTCCAGTAGCCGAGCAGTTCGCCGGGCTCGTCGGGGCGGCGCAGCACGGACGCGACGACCTGCCGGTTCGACGGGCCGTCCGTGGCTCCGGCGGCGAGCCGCGCGTGCACGTACTCGGCGGCGCCGACCAGGGACGCGGTGCGCATGTTGCCCTCGCCGCGCAGCCAGCCGAGCAGGCCCGCCGTCCACTCCGGGTCACTGACGGCGAGCCGGCGCACGAGGTGCGCGAAGCGGTCGTCGCGGGTCGCGCCGTCCTCGTAAGAGGTCTGCTGCGACACGAAGTTGGCGACCGCGAGCAGAAAAAGCTCGGAACGCTCGTCCCGCTCGGCGCCCCGGCCGCCCTCGTGGGTGCGCAGGACGCGGCCGGTGGTGCGCACAGGAGAACGGAGCGCTGCCTGTACGGACTTGCGGTTGAAACGTGCCATGAGAATTCCCCCGAATTCAGTGCATGAGAATGCGTGAACGAAGACGGGGAGGCGCAGCGAATGGAGTGTGCCCGAGGTCAGAAGTCGGCGACGGAACTGTGCCGATGCTCTACCGATTGAGCTACTACGGTCGTGGGACGACCGCGTGACGGGACTCGAACCCGTAACCCGCGGATTAGGAGAAGTAGCCGTTGCCTGCGCACCGGGCACACACCATGGGCTGCGCCTCCCGAGATCTGGCCGGCCACGGTGCTGACTCTGTGAAAGGAAGTAACCGTGGCCTTCGCACCGGGAGGTGCGGCGTGAGAAAAACTCTAGGGCGGTGTGTGACCGGTCGCCAGGCAATTAAATGCGGACCGTTGTTCAGCGCTGGCGCTTCCAGGGCCCCGTGATGGCGAGCATGATGCCCGGGGTCTGGATGTTGGCGTAGAGCGTGCGGCCGTCGGGCGAGAAGGTCACGCCGGTGAACTCGCTGAACTCCGGCGCCTCCGCGGTGCCGATGTTCAGGTCGTTGCGCGCGATCGGGTACGTGCGGCCGCGCTCGGTCGCGCCGAACAGGTGCTGGACGCCCTCGCCGTCCTCGGCGATGACGAGGCCGCCGTACGGGGAGACCGTGATGTTGTCCGGGCCGTCGAGGGCGCCGTCCTTCGACGGGTCCTGGTTGACGCCGAGGAGCACCTTCAGGGTGAGGGTGCGGCGCTTCGGGTCGTAGAACCAGACCTGGCCGTCGTGCTGGACGGGGCTCTCGGCACGGGCGAAGGAGGAGACGATGTAGGCGCCGCCGTCGCCCCACCACATGCCTTCGAGCTTGCGGGCGCGGGTGATCTCGCCGTCCTTGAACTGCTTGCGCGTGGAGACGGTCTTGGCGTCACGGTCGGGGACGTCGATCCAGTCGACGCCGTACACCGTGCCCGCCTTGGTGGCGCGGGAGAGGTCGTCGACGAAGCGGCCGCCGGAGTCGAAGCACTTGAAGGCCTGGAGGACACCCGCGTCGTCGGCGAGCGTGGCGAACTTGCCGCGGCCGTGCTGGAAGCCGTGCGGCGGGACCCAGCGGTAGAGCAGGCCGTTGGGGCCGGAGGCGTCCTCGGTGAGGAAGGCGTGGCCGCGCTTGGGGTCGATGACGACGGCCTCGTGGGCGTAGCGGCCGAGGGCCTTGATCGGCTTGGGGGCCTGGTTGGCGCGGCGGTCGTAGGGGTCGACCTCGAAGACGTAGCCGTGGTCCTTGGTGAAGCCGTTCTTGCCGGCCTTGTCCTCGGTCTCCTCGCAGGTCAGCCAGGTGCCCCAGGGCGTGGAGCCGCCCGCGCAGTTGGTGGCGGTGCCGGCGATGCCGACCCATTCGGCGACCTCGCCGCCGCGGCGGACCTCGACGACGGTGCAGCCGCCGGCCGCCGCGGGGTCGTAGACGAGCCCCTCGGTGAGCGGCACCGGGTGCGGCCACTTGTCGCGGGCGCCGGCCAGCTCGTGGTTGTTGACGAGGAGGGTGGTGCCGCGGGGGCCCTCGAAGGTGGCGGTGCCGTCGTGGTTGGACGGCGTGAACTCGCCCGACTCCAGCTTGGTCTTCCCGCTGTAGGTGATGACCTCGTACGAGAATCCGGCCGGCAGCGCGAGGATGCCGGCCGGGTCGGCCTGCAGCGGACCGTACCCGGGGCCGTCGGCCGGTCCGTTCCGGTCCGCGGTGACGCCGGCGGTGTCGGTGACGTCGGCGGTGTCGGTGGCCGCGAGGGCGCCCGGCGCGGTGGCGAGGGCGCCGACGGAACCGGCGAGGGCGACGCCGGCGCCGGTGGCCGCGGAGCGTCGGGCGAAGTCCCTGCGAGTGAGCGACATGGTGGCTGTCTCCTGCGGAGGTGACGGAGTGGTCGGGGGGTGAGGACCGCTGGGCGCGCCTTTCCGGACACGCCCTGTTCGGCCACACGCTCCCGCGCCCGCGCGAACTCCGGTTGAACTCCGCCCGACGCCCAGGCACCCGCTTCCCCGACTTCCGGGGCCGTCTTCCGCCCGGCCCCGGTCCCGATACCGACCCCGGCCGAGCTCCGATCCCGGCCCCGGCAAAGGCCCCGGCCCCGGCCCCGGCCCCGGCCCCGGCCCCCGCAAAGGCTCCGGGATCAGCCGCCCGCGGCCGAGCGGGCCTTGAAGGCCGCCTTGCGGGCCTCCTTGGCGACCTTCTTGTCCGGGTGGAGGCGGCCCATCGCCTCCAGGACGTCGGCGGTGGCCGGGTGGTCCACCCGCCAGGCCGCCGCGAAGAAGCCGCTGTGCTGCGCGGCGAGCCCCTCGACGAGGGCCTGCAGCTCCTCCGAGTTGCCCTCCAGGGAGAGCTGCGCGGCGATCGTGTCGACGGTCAGCCAGAAGACGAGGTCCTCGGACGGCGCGGGCACGTCCGTCGCGCCGTGCTCGGCGAGCCAGACCCGGGCGAGGCCGCCCAGCTCCGGGTCCTGGAGGACGTCACGGAGCGCGGGCTCGGCCTCGGTGCCGACGAGGGACAGGGCCTGCTGGCAGCGCAGCCGGCGCAGCGGGGCGCCCTGGTCGCCGCCGCGTGCGGCGCCGAGCAACTCGCGTGCGGCGGCGAGCGCTTCACGCCGGGCGAGCCACTGCTCGATCTCGGCCTGGGCGGCGGCCTGCGGGAACGTGGAGGTGCCGTCGAGCAGCGCGTCGGCGCCCTTGTCGGCGAGGTCACCGACGGCCGGGGCGTCGAGGCCCGCCTCCAGCATCCGGGCGCGGATGCCGTGAAGGCCGAGCGGGGTGAGCCGCACCATGCCGTAGCGCGAGATGTCGGACTCGTCGACGGGGGCGGCCGGTTCGGCGGAGTCGATGTCGGCCATGAGGGCCTCGTCCACGGGCTGGAACTCGACGAGGCCGATCGGGGCGAGCATCCGGAACTGGTCGTCGAGGCGCATCATCGCGTCCGACACCTGTTCCAGGACGTCGTCGGTGGGCTCGCCCATGTCGTCGGGAACGATCATCGAGGCGGCGAGGGCGGGCAGCGGCACCGGCCCTTCGCCCGCGCCGCCCTCGGTGACGGTCAGCAGGTACAGGTTGCCGAGGACGCCGTCGAGGAACTCGGCCTCCGCCTCCGGGTCCCAGTCGAGCTGCGAGAAGTCGATCTCGCCGCCCTCCTCCATGGCGTCGACCAGGTCGTCGAGGTCGGGCACGCTCGCGTCGGCGAGCACCGTCTCCAGCGCCGCGCGCCACAGCGCGAGGACGTCCGTGGGCCCGCCGGAGGTGAGGGTGCCGAGCTCCTCGCCGACGGCGACGGTGCCCTCCTCCTCGTCGACGATCTCCACCAGGCCGGTGTCGACGGCGACCCGCCACGCCTCGCTCGCGTCGGCGGCGCCGTCCGCGTCGTCGGACAGGCCGAGTTCGGCGGCCGCGGCGGGGAGCTGCTCGTCGGCGAGTTCGCCGCCCGCGCCCACGCGGGTGTCGGGCCCGGCCCAGCGGGCGAGCCGCACCGCGCGCGACAGGAGGGGGGTGGCGAGGGCGTCCCGCGCCAGCTCCGCATCGGCGGGCAGCCGTACCGGCGGCAGGGTGGAGCTGTCTGACATCGGCTGGTTCTCCTCATGAGCTACGTTGCGACCGCTCAGCCTAGACGGATTTGCACCCTTGCCGCCGGGTTCATCTGTCAGTCGGCTCCCCGACCGCGTGCGGCCACTCACGAAACCTTGACAACTCCCCCGGCCACGCAAGAGATTGACGCGCGTAGAAGTCGGATGGAAGTCCGCCCTCGTCCCGGCGCTCGCCACTCGCACGTCCCCGGAGGGATCCCCTTGCCGAGCCAGTCAGCACGCCCCGCGTTCTCCGTGTTCTCCCGTTCGCGGCTCGCCGCGCTCGCCGTCGTCACCGCCTGCGGTGCGGCCGGCACCGTCCTCGCGGTCTCGCCCGCCCACGCGGACACCGTCGCCATCCACGACATCCAGGGCTCCACCCGGCTCTCCCCGCTCGCGGGGCAGCAGGTCACGGACGTCGCCGGCATCGTGACGGGCGTGCGCGCCTACGGCTCGGTCAAGGGCTTCTGGTTCGAGGACACGGCGCCGGACGCCGACCCGGCCACCAGTGAGGGTGTGTTCGTCTTCACCGGCTCCGCACCGACCGTGAAGACGGGCGACGCCGTCAAGGTGTCCGGCACGGTCTCCGAGTACGTCCCGGGCGGCGCCAATTCGGGCAACCAGTCGCTGACCGAGATAACCAAGCCGACGGTCACCGTCGTCTCGTCCGGCAACGCGGTGCCGGTCACCACGATCGACTCCGCTTCGGTCCCCGCCGCGTACGCCCCCGAGGGCGACCCGGCCGCGCAGGGTTCGGTCAACGGCCTGCCGCTTCAGCCGCGCGCCTACGCCCTGGACTACTACGAGTCCCTGGAGGGCCAGAACGTACGGATCGGCTCCTCCCGCGTCGTCACCGCGACCGACCCGCACACCGAGCTCTGGGTCACGGTGCGGCCGCGCGAGAACCGGACGGAGCGCGGCGGCTCCCGCTACGGCTCCTACGACTCGCAGAACGCGGGCCGGCTCCAGATCCAGTCGCTCGGCGCGGTCGCCGACTTCCCGAAGGCCGACGTCGGCGACACCCTCGGCGGGACCACCGAAGGCCCCCTGGACTTCAACCAGTACGGCGGATACACGCTGGTCGCGCGGGAGCTCGGCACGCTGGAGCAGGGCGGCCTGGAGCGCGAGACGACCCGGAAGCAGAAGTCCGGCGAGCTGGCCGTGGCCACGTACAACGTGGAGAACCTCGACCCGTCGGACGCCACCTTCGCGGCGCACGCGGCGGCGATCGTCGACCACCTGCAGGCGCCCGACATCGTGTCCCTGGAGGAGATCCAGGACAACGACGGCGCGAAGAACAGCGGCACGGTCGCCTCCGACGTGACGGTGAACAAGCTGATCGACGCGATCGTCGCGGCGGGCGGCCCGCGCTACGAGTGGCGCGGCATCGACCCGGTCGACGGCCAGGACGGCGGCGAACCGGGCGGCAACATCCGCCAGGTGTTCCTGTTCAACCCGGACCGGGTGTCGTTCACCGACCGCGCCGGCGGCGACGCGACGACCCCGGTCGGCGTGACGCGCACGGAGCAGGGCGAGCCGGCACTGACCACGTCCCCGGGCCGGATCGACCCCGCGTCCACGGCGTGGAAGAGCAGCCGCAAGCCGCTCGCGGGCGAGTTCGTCTTCCACGGGAAGACGGTCTTCGTGATCGCCAACCACTTCGCGTCCAAGGGCGGCGACCAGGCCCTGACCTCGCAGTACCAGCCGCCGACGCGCAGCTCGGAGACGCAGCGGCACGCGCAGGCCGACGAGGTCAACGCGTTCGTGAAGGACATCCTGAAGGTGCGGCGGGACGCGGACGTGATCGCGCTCGGCGACATCAACGACTTCGAGTTCTCCGGCACCGCGCAGCGCCTGGAGGCGGACGGCGCGCTCTGGTCGGCCGTCAAGTCGCTGCCCAAGAAGGAGCGTTACTCCTACGACTACCAGGGCAACAGCCAGGTCCTGGACCAGATTCTGGTGAGCCCCTCGATCCGCAAGGGTCCGTTCGCGTACGACAGCGTGCACATCAACAGCGAGTTCCACGACCAGATCAGCGACCACGACCCGCAGGTGCTGCGTCTGCGCCCGTGACAACGGGGTGGGCGCGAGTGGTCAGTCGGCCGGCCGGACCGCGAGGTCGGCCGGCTGTCCGGCCGCCGTGAGCAGCGCGTACTCGTCGGCCACGACGGCCTCCGCCACAGCGACGGCGCGCTGTCCCGCGAGGCGGAGCCCGGCGTGGGAGTAGGGCGGGGGCGAGGGGCGTCGATGGCGCCACCACGCGTCGGCCGCCGCGTAGATCCCGCTCGCGCACATCACGGCGGGCATGGCCAGGGCCAGCACCACGTCTCGCACCACTCACTCCTAGTGAACCGTCCGGCACTCTCTGTGCGGTTCATCGGATTCGGGATGGTCCGACTGAAGGAAAACCGGCTCCGCTCAGGTGTCCGGTCCGTACGCCGCCCCGGCCACCTTTCAGCGCTGCTCCGCTCCACGTCGTAGCAGATTTAAGTGGAGCTTCACGGTCGGGCGGCCGACACTTCCTGCATGAGCGACGACACCGCCTCCGGGCGCCCCGCCTCCCCGTTCGGCCGCGTCCTGTGCGCGATGGTCACCCCCTTCACCGAGGGCGGCGGCGCCGTGGACCTGGACGCCGCCCAGCGGCTCGCCGACCGGCTCGTCTCCGAGGGCTGCGAGGGCCTCGTCCTGTCCGGGACGACCGGCGAGTCCCCCACCACCTCCGACGCCGAGAAGACCTCCCTGGTGCGGGCGGTGCGGGAGGCGGTCGCCGGGCGCGCCCATGTGCTCACCGGCATCGGCACGGCCGACACCCGGCACAGCGCGGAGCTCGCCCGCGCGGCCGAACGGGCCGGTGCGGACGGCCTGTTGGCCGTCACCCCGTACTACAGCCGGCCGCCGCAGGCCGCCGTCGAGGCCCACTTCCGGGCGCTGGCCGACGCGAGCGGGCTGCCGGTGATGCTCTACGACATCCCGGGCCGCACCGGCACCCGCATCGAGCCCGCGACGATGATCGCGCTCGCCGCGCACCCCCGTGTCGTCGCCGTGAAGGACTGCGCCTACGACCTCCTCGGCACCCAGAAGGTCATGGCGGCCACCGACCTGGCGTACTACACGGGCTGCGACGAGTACGTGCTCGCGCTGCGCGCCCTCGGCGGCGCCGGCTGCGTCTCGACGGTGGCGAACGTCGTCCCCGCCGCGTTCCGCGCGATCGTCGACGCCTTCGACGCGGGCGACACGGCGGGCGCCGCCCGGCTCCAGCGCGCTACGACGACCCTCACGGACGCGATGATGAACGCCGGTCTGCCCGGCGCCGTCACCGCGAAGGCCCTGCTCGGCGCCCTGGACCTCCCGGGCGGCGGTCCGGTCCGCGCCCCGCTGCTGCCCGCCGGCCGGGAGGCGACCGACGGACTGCTCGCGGCGTACCGGACGCTGCTCGTCACCGCGTCGTGAACTCCGGGATCCAGCGGCCCGGGTACTCGGCGGACGCCTTCCGGAAGTCGCTGAGCGGGACGACCTCGCGATTGCCGAGGGTGACGAGAAGCAGCTGATTGCGGAACTCGCCCTTGCCGTTGCACTTCTTGGGGTCGCAGCCCCACGCGATGAGCCGCTTGTCGTCGGCCCACGCGAGCAGTTGCTGCGCGGGGAGCTTCGCGACCTGCTTGCCGGTCATGGCGTCGTTCACCGCCACGGCGATCTCCTTGCCGTGCCCGGCGAAGTCCCCCGCGACCAGCTTGCCGTTCGGCGAGATGCCCGCCTCGACGAACCACTGGGCGTACCGCTCCTCGGGCGGTACGTCGGCCTTGCGGCCCTGCAGGTCGAAGTACTGCTCGGGGACCCCGCCCGTCATGACGCCGGCGTGCACCAGCTTGCCCGTGCGGCTGAACGCGAAGTCCTGGCGGGAGTTGATGTCCCCGTTCTCGGTCACCTTGTGCCAGTCGCTGCGCCCGGTCCTGACGTCGACGACGGCGAACCCGGTGCGGGAGGAATTCATGTCCACCCCGGGCTTCGCCTTGCCGCTCCCGTCGTTGACCGGGTTCCGCTTGTAGAGGGCGTCGGGGTCCTTCGCGTACGTGGTCACGACCAGCTTGCTGCCGTCGGGCGAGAACTGGAGCCCGGCCGCCCCCTCCGCGACCGGGATCCAGCGCTTCACCTTGTTCGTCGCGAGGTCGAGCAGCCCGACGCGCTCGGCGGGCAGCTTCTTCTCCAGGACGGCGGCGGTGCGCAGCCCGGGCGCGACGGTCAGCCAGGACCAGCGGGTCGTCTTGCGGTACGTCTTGGTGGTCGGGTCGAGGACGCCGTAGGTCCGGGTCAGCCGGCCGTCCCCGTTGTCGAAGACGACCTGCCGGATCGTGGAGAAGGAGCCCAGGGCGACCCGTCCGGCCGCGATGACGTCCTTCGGCGGCGACTGGTGGGGGTGTGCGATGACGTCGTCGGAGCCGGTCACCCCGGCGGGCCTGACGTCCTCGTCGCCGCCGTACCGGGGCACCAGGACGGCGGCGAGGACCACGGCGGTCACGGTCGCGGCGCCGGCCGCGACGGAGCGGGTGCGGCGCCGGCGCCGGGTCGCGAGCACCCGGTCGGCGAGGTCCGCGGGCGCGGGGTCCACCGCGGCCGCCTGCTCGCGCAGCGCGTCCTTGATCACTTGGTCCATGTTCACGGGCGCACCTCCACGGGCGAGTAGTCGCGGGACGGCGGCTGCTCGGCGTCGGACGCGCCGAGCAGGGCCAGCTCGGGCGCGAGGGTGCGCAGCCGGGCCAGCGAGCGGTGGGTGGTGGAGCGCACGGTGCCGACGGAGCAGCCGAGCAGCCGGGCCACGTCCGCCTCGGGCAGGTCCTCGAAGTAGCGCAGGACCAGGACGGTGCGCTGGCGCGGGGTCAGCCGGGAGAGCGCGGCGCTCAGAACGATCCGCAGCTCGGCCGACGCGGTGCCGCCGTCACCCGTCGCGGGCGTGTCCGGCACCTCCCCGTAACTGACTTCGCGGCGTGGCCATTTGAGCCGCCATCTGCTGATCTGCTGCCGGTACAGGACCTGGCGCACGTACGCCTCCGGGTCCTCCACCCTGTGCCACCGTCCGGCGACCTTGATGAGCGCGTTCTGCAGCAGATCCTCGCCGGCGTGCCGGTCGCCTCCGCTGAGCAGGACGGCGGTCTTCAGCAGTGCGGACGAGCGGTTCGCCACGAACTCCCGGAAACTCTCCGCGCCGCGGCGGTCCGGGTCTCGGCCTGCGTCCATCGTCACCTTCACTTCCCCCACCCATGTGGTGCCTCTGCCCTTGATGACGACCGCGGCCGTCCCCCGCTATGCCCCCGGCCCGAAGAAATTTTCCCGAGGCCGCGCGGGACGCACGGCGGCCCGCGCCGAAGTCCCGGCGCGGGCCGCTGTGGTCAGGCGTGACGGTGTCAGTTGTGGCTGTGCAGGACCTCGTTGAGGCCGCCCCAGACCGCGTTGTTCGGGCGGGCCTCGACGGCGCCGGTGACCGAGTTGCGGCGGAAGAGGATGTTCGAGGCGCCGGACAGGTCGCGGGCCTTGACGATCTCGCCGTCGGGCATGGTGACGCGGGTACCGGCGGTCACGTACAGGCCCGCCTCCACGACGCACTCGTCGCCGAGCGCGATGCCGACGCCGGCCTCGGCGCCGACGAGGCAGCGCTCGCCGATGGTGATGCGGACGTTGCCGCCGCCGGAGAGGGTGCCCATGGTGGAGGCGCCGCCGCCGATGTCGGAGCCGTCGCCGACGACGACGCCGGCGGAGATGCGGCCCTCGACCATCGAGGTGCCGAGGGTGCCCGCGTTGAAGTTCACGAAGCCCTCGTGCATGACGGTCGTGCCCTCGGCGAGGTGCGCGCCGAGGCGGACGCGGTCGGCGTCGGCGATGCGCACGCCCTTGGGGGCAACGTAGTCGGTCATGCGGGGGAACTTGTCGATGCTGGTCACGGCGAGGTGCAGGCCCTCGGCGCGGGCGTTCAGGCGGACCTTCTCGACGTCGTCGACGGCGACCGGGCCGAGCGAGGTCCAGGCCACGTTGGCCAGCAGGCCGAACAGGCCGTCGAGGTTCTGGCCGTGCGGCTTGACGAGGCGGTGGCTGAGCAGGTGCAGGCGCAGGTACGCGTCGTGCGCGTCCAGCGGCTTGTCGTCGAGGGACGAGATGACCGTGCGCACGGCCACGACCTCGACACCGCGCCGGGCGTCGGGCCCGATCGCCTTCGCGGCGCCCTCGCCGAGCAGCTCGACGGCCTTCTCGGCGGTCAGCCGCTCGGATCCGGCCGGGCCGGGCTCGGCCACGAGCTCGGGGGCGGGGAACCAGGTGTCGAGAACGGTGCCGTCGGTGGTGACGGTGGCGAGGCCTGCGGCGACGGCGCCGGTGGTACGCGTAGCAGTCGTGTCGGTCATGGCCCCAACTTAATCGGCGCGGCCCCGCGGAGGCTAACCGGTGCCCCGCCCGTCTCAGCTGACGGGCGCGGCGGCGGCGCCCGGCGGAATCAGCCGGTCCAGCATCGCGCGCGCGAAGCCCGGGTCGTACGTGCCGTCGGTGAGCAGGACCTGGAGGCAGATGCCGTCCATGAGGGCGACGAGGGCGCGGGCGGTGACGGGGTCGGTCCGTTCGGCGATGACCTCGGCGAGGCCCGTGCACCACTCGGCGGCGACGGGGCGCAGGGCGGGGCGGCGCAGGGCCGCGAGATACAGCTCGTACTCGAGCTCGACGCCGACCCGGTCGCCCGCGAGCCAGTCGCCGAGGACCCCGGCGAGCTCGTCGGCGAGGTCGGTGCGCGGGTCCTGGAAGGCGCCGTGGGTGGCGACGACCTTGGCGAAGCCCTCGTTGGCCTGCCGCAGGGCGGCGACGAGCAGTTCGTCGAGGGTGCGGAAGTGGTAGGTGGTCGAGCCGAGCGGCACGTCGGCCTCGGCGGCGACGGTGCGGTGGCTGAGCCCGGCGATGCCCTTGGCGCCGACGACCCGGATCGCGGCGTCGATGATCCGCTGGCGTCGCTCGGGGTCGTAGCGGCGGGCCATCAGTGCGCCCCGCCCAGATTGAGCAGCACGACCCCGCCGATGACGAGGGCGATCCCGGCGACCTTCGCCGCGGTCAGGCCCTCGCCGAGGAAGATCATGCCGATCGCGGCGATGACGGCCGTGCCGACGCCGGCCCAGATCGCGTAGGCGGTGCCGATCTGGACGGTCTTGAGCGTCTGCGCGAGCAGCGCGAACGCGACGACGTATCCGGTGACGGTGATGAGCGAGGGCCAGAGCCTGCTGAACCCTTCGCTGTACTTCATGGCCGTCGTGGCCGCCACTTCGGCGGCTATCGCGCCGGCGAGCAGTACGTAACCCATGCGTACGAGGGTACACATCGTTGCGTACGCCCGTACACAACATGTGCGGACCCGTGCCGGAAACGCCGGAGGGGCCCGGCTCCCTCGATGAGGGAACCGGACCCGTCCGGAAAGCACGTACGGATCAGACGTCGAAGCCGATCAGACGATGGAGCCGATCAGACGTTGAAGCCGAGCGCGCGGAGCTGCTCGCGGCCCTCGTCCGTGATCTTGTCCGGGCCCCACGGCGGCATCCAGACCCAGTTGATCCGGAGCTCGTTGACGATGCCGTCGGTGGCGGACTTCGCCTGGTCCTCGATGACGTCGGTCAGCGGGCAGGCCGCGGACGTCAGCGTCATGTCGATCGTCGCGATGTTCGCGTCGTCGATGTGGATGCCGTAGATGAGGCCCAGGTTGACCACGTCGATGCCCAGCTCGGGGTCGACGACGTCGTACAGGGCTTCCTTGACCTCCTCCTCGGAGGCCGGCTTCATCTCCACAGCCGTGTTCTCACTCATGCGGTCTTCGCCTCCTCCGCGAAGGCCTGGGCCGTCGCGTCCTTCCACGCCATCCAGCTCAGGAGGGCGCACTTGACCCGGGCGGGGTACTTGGAGACCCCGGCGAACGCGACCGCGTCCTCCAGGAGCTCCTCCATCGTGTCGTCCGGCTCGATCTGGCCCTTGGACTGCATCAGCTCCAGGAAGGTTTCCTGGATCTTCCGCGCGTCCGCGAGCTCCTTGCCGACCAGCAGGTCGTTCAGCACCGAGGCCGAGGCCTGGCTGATGGAGCAGCCCTGACCCTCGTAACTGACGTCCTCGATGGTCTCGCCCGTGTACTTCACGCGCAGCGTGATCTCGTCGCCGCACGTCGGGTTGACGTGGTGCACCTCGGCGTCGCCATCCCGAAGACCGCGCCCGTGCGGGTGCTTGTAGTGGTCCAGGATGACTTCCTGGTACATCGAATCCAGCTTCACGTTCCCAGCCAGCCCCTCAGCCGAAGAAGTTCCGTACGTGCTCCAGGCCGTCGACCAGAGCGTCGATCTCGCCGGGCGTGGAGTACAGATAGAACGACGCTCGCGTGGTCGCAGGAATTCCGTACCGCAGGCAGACCGGCCGCGCGCAGTGGTGGCCGACCCGGACCGCGATGCCCTGCTCGTCGAGGACCTGGCCCACGTCGTGCGGGTGGATGTCGCCGAGCGTGAAGGAGATCGCGGCGGCCCGGTCCTCGGCCGTGGCAGGACCGATGATCCGGAGGTCGGGGACCTCCTGGAGCCGCTTCACCGCGTACTCGGTGAGCGCCTGCTCGTGGCGCAGGATGTTGTCCATGCCGATCGAGTTCAGGTAGTCGATCGCCGCGCCCAGACCGATGGCCTGGGAGATCGGCGGCGTGCCCGCCTCGAACTTGTGCGGCGCCGGCGCGTACGTCGACGAGTGCATCGACACGGTCTCGATCATCTCGCCGCCGCCGAGGAACGGCGGCAGGTCCTCGAGCAGCTCCTGGCGGCCCCAGAGGACGCCGATGCCGGTCGGGCCGCACATCTTGTGGCCGGTGAAGGCCACGAAGTCGGCCTGCAGCGCCTGCACGTCGAGCGGCATGTGCGGCGCGGCCTGCGAGGCGTCGATGAGGACCAGCGCGCCCACCTCCTGGGCGCGGCGCACGATGGCCTCGACCGGGTTGTGGGTGCCCAGGATGTTCGACACGAGCACGAAGGAGACGATCTTCGTCTTCTCGGTGATGACCTCGTCGATGTTGCTCAGGTCGAGACGGCCGTCGTCCGTCAGACCGAACCACTTCAGCTTCGCGCCGGTGCGCTGCGAGAGCAGCTGCCACGGAACGATGTTGGAGTGGTGCTCCATCTCCGTGATCACGATCTCGGTCTCGTGATCGACCTTGTACGGCTCGTCGGCCCAGCCCAGCATGTTGGCGACGAGGTTGAGCGACTCCGAGGCGTTCTTCGTGAAGATGACCTCGTCGCGGCTCGGCGCGTTGATGAACGCGGCGACCTTGTCGCGCGCGCCCTCGTACAGCGCCGTGGCCTCCTCGGCCAGCACGTGCACGCCGCGGTGGACGTTGGCGTTGTGCTGCTCGTAGTACTCGGTCAGGACGTCGAGGACCTGGCGCGGCGTCTGGCTGGTCGCCGCGTTGTCCAGGTACACGAGCTTCTTGCCGTCGTGGAGCACCCGGTCGAGGATCGGGAAGTCCTTGCGGATCGCCTCGGTGTCGAGGAGGCCCGGCAGCTGTGTCACGCGGATACGCCACCCTTCACGTACTTGTCGTAGCCCTCGGCCTCGAGCTGGTCGGCGAGCTCGGCACCGCCGGACTCGACGATCCGGCCACCCGCGAAGACGTGGACGTGGTCGGGCTTGATGTAGCGCAGGATGCGCGTGTAGTGGGTCACCAGGAGGGTGCCGACCTCGCCGTTCTCACGGACGCGGTTGATGCCCTCGGAGACGATGCGCAGCGCGTCGACGTCCAGGCCGGAGTCGGTCTCGTCGAGGATCGCGATCTTCGGCTTGAGGAGCTCCAGCTGGAGGATCTCGTGGCGCTTCTTCTCACCGCCGGAGAAGCCCTCGTTCACGTTGCGCTCGGCGAAGGAGGGGTCCATGGAGAGCTTCTCCATGGCCTCCTTGACCTCCTTGACCCAGGTGCGCAGCTTGGGGGCCTCGCCGCGCACGGCCGTGGCCGAGGTGCGCAGGAAGTTGGAGACGGACACACCGGGGACCTCGACCGGGTACTGCATGGCGAGGAACAGGCCGGCGCGGGCGCGCTCGTCGACGGACATCTCGAGGACGTCCTCGCCGTCGAGCGTGACGGTGCCCTGGGTGATCGTGTACTTCGGGTGACCCGCGAGGGAGTAGGCGAGGGTCGACTTGCCGGAGCCGTTCGGGCCCATGATGGCGTGCGTCTCGCCCTGCTTCACGGTGAGGTCGACGCCCTTGAGGATCTCCTTCGTGGCGTTGTCGGCCTCGACGGTGACGTGCAGGTCTCGGATTTCAAGCGTTGCCATGGGTGCCTCAGGACTCCTGGGTGAGGGAGACGAGCACGTCGTCCCCTTCGATCTTTACGGGGTATACGGGGACGGGGCGCGTCGCGGGAAGGCCGGACGGCTTGCCGGTACGGAGGTCGAACGCGGAGCCGTGCAGCCAGCACTCGATCTGGCAGTCCTCCACCTCGCCCTCGGAGAGCGACACGTTCGCGTGCGAGCAGATGTCGTTGATCGCGAACACCTCGCCCTCGGTGCGGACGACCGAGACCGGCGTGCCGTCGAGTTCCACCCGCTTCGGGGTGTCCTCCTCCAGCTCGCTCAGCCCACAGGCGCGTACGAAAGCCATCAGACCGTGGCCTCCAGCTCGGCCTCGATCTTCTCGAGCAGCCGCGCCTCGATGTCCTCGACGCCGATCTGCTGGACCAGCTCGGCGAAGAAGCCGCGCACGACGAGGCGGCGCGCCTCGTCGGCCGGGATGCCGCGGGCCATCAGGTAGAAGAGCTGCTCGTCGTCGAAGCGACCGGTGGCGGAGGCGTGACCGGCGCCGACGATCTCGCCGGTCTCGATCTCCAGGTTCGGCACGGAGTCGACGCGGGCGCCGTCCGTCAGCACCAGGTTCCGGTTCATCTCGTACGTGTCCGTGCCCTCGGCGGCGGCCTCGATGAGGACGTCGCCGATCCACACGGCGTGCGCGCCCTCGCCCTGCAGCGCGCCCTTGTACACGACGTTCGACTTGCAGTGCGGGGTGTTGTGGTCGACGAGGAGGCGGTGCTCCTGGTGCTGGCCGGCGTCGGTGAAGTAGAGGCCGAGCAGCTCGGCCTCGCCGCCGGTGGCCGCGTACTGCACGCGCGGGTGCAGGCGGACGACGTCACCGCCGAAGGTCACGACGACGGACTTGAAGGAGGCGTCGCGGCCCACGAGCGCGTTGTGCTGCGCAACGTGCACGGCCTTGTCGTCCCAGTCCTGGACGGAGACGACGGTCAGCTTCGCGCCGTCGCCGAGCAGGTAGTCGACGTTGGCGGCGAGCACGGCGTCACCGGTGTGGTCGAGGACGACGACGGCCTCGGCGAAGGCGCCCAGCTCGATGACCTGGTGGCCGTAGGCGACACCGCCCTCGCCGTGCACGGCGATACGGATGGGCTCGGCGAGCACCGTCTCCTTGGGCACGGTGACGACGGACGCCTGCTCGAAGGCCGAGTAGGCCTGCGCGGCGATCCGGTCGACGGGCGTGCCGGCCTTGCCGACGCGGGCGTCGTCGCGGCCGACGGTCTCGACGGTGACACCGGCCGGCGCCTCCACGTCGACCTTGACGCCGGTGCCGGTCGCGACGGCGGTGCCGTCGTGCAGCCCGCGCAGCCGCTCCAGCGGCGTGAACCGCCACTCCTCCTCGCGGCCGTGCGGGACCGGGAAGTCCTGCACGTCGAAGGACGGGGGCGCGCTCATGCGCGTGGCGACGGTCGACTCGGCGGCCACCGCGATGGTTCCGGCGGTGGTCGAACCGGCCGGGATGTTCTGAGCCTCAGCCATGGCTGTCGTAGCGCTCGCTTTCTTACGGGTAAGTGGCTTGACGAGAGACGGCGGCGGGCGTCAGCCCACCGAGCCTTCCATCTGCAGCTCGATCAGCCGGTTGAGCTCGAGCGCGTACTCCATGGGCAGTTCCTTGGCGATCGGCTCGACGAAGCCGCGCACGATCATCGCCATGGCCTCGAACTCGCTCAGGCCGCGGCTCATCAGGTAGAAGAGCTGGTCCTCGGAGACCTTGGAGACGGTCGCCTCGTGGCCCATGGACACGTCGTCCTCGCGGACGTCGACGTACGGGTACGTGTCGGAGCGGGAGATGGTGTCGACGAGCAGCGCGTCGCACAGCACGTTCGACTTCGATCCGGCGGCGCCCTCACCGATCTCGACCAGACCGCGGTACGAGGTACGGCCGCCACCACGGGCCACCGACTTCGACACGATGTTGGACGAGGTGTTCGGCGCCATGTGGACCATCTTGGAGCCGGCGTCCTGGTGCTGGCCCTCGCCCGCGAAGGCGATGGACAGCGTCTCGCCCTTGGCGTGCTCGCCCATCAGGTAGACGGCCGGGTACTTCATGGTGACCTTGGAACCGATGTTGCCGTCGATCCACTCCATGGTCGCGCCCTCGTACGCCACGGCGCGCTTGGTGACCAGGTTGTAGACGTTGTTCGACCAGTTCTGGATCGTCGTGTAGCGGCAGCGGGCGCCCTTCTTCACGATGATCTCGACGACCGCGGAGTGCAGCGAGTCCGACTTGTAGATCGGCGCGGTGCAGCCCTCGACGTAGTGGACGTAGGCGTCCTCGTCGACGATGATCAGCGTCCGCTCGAACTGGCCCATGTTCTCCGTGTTGATACGGAAGTAGGCCTGGAGCGGGATCTCGACGTGCACACCCTTCGGCACGTAGATGAAGGAGCCGCCCGACCACACCGCGGAGTTCAGCGACGCGAACTTGTTGTCGCCGACCGGGATGACCGTGCCGAAGTACTCCTTGAAGAGCTCCGGGTGCTCCTTCAGAGCGGTGTCGGTGTCGAGGAAGATGACGCCCTGCTCCTCCAGGTCCTCACGGATCTGGTGGTAGACGACCTCGGACTCGTACTGGGCCGCGACACCGGCGACGAGGCGCTGCTTCTCCGCCTCCGGGATGCCGAGCTTGTCGTACGTGTTCTTGATGTCCTCGGGCAGGTCCTCCCAGGACTCCGCCTGCTTCTCCGTGGAGCGCACGAAGTACTTGATGTTGTCGAAGTCGATGCCGGAGAGGTCGGAGCCCCAGTTCGGCATGGGCTTCTTCTCGAAGAGCTTCAGGCCCTTGAGACGGAGCTTCGTCATCCACTCCGGCTCGGACTTCTTGGCGGAGATGTCCCGGACGACGTCCTCGTTGATGCCGCGCTTGGCAGAGGCACCGGCCGTGTCGGAGTCAGCCCAGCCGTATTCGTACTTGCCCAGGCCCTCGAGCTCGGGGTGGGCAGTCTCCTCGATGGGGAGAGTCATGCGGGGTTCCTCCCGGCGGTGCTTGCAGATGCGTTGGTAATGGTCTTGGGGGCGCCCTTGGGGATGAACGTCGTGCAGACGCCGTCACCGTGGGCGATGGTGGCCAGTCGCTGTACGTGGGTGCCGAGCAGTCGGGAGAACATCTCGGTCTCCGCCTCGCAAAGCTGCGGGAACTGCTCCGCCACGTGGGCGACCGGACAGTGGTGCTGGCAGAGCTGCTCGCCGTGTTGCGGGAGGGGCGCGCTGCGCGCAGTGGCAGCGTACCCGTCGGCGCTCAGCGCCCTGGCCAGGGCCTGGGCCCGCTCCTCGGGCTCCACCGCCTCGACGGCCGCCTTGTACGGCGCGGCCTGCGCGGCGATCCGGGCCCGGGCGAACGCGACGACCGCCTCGTCGCCACCGGCCTGCTCCTGGATCCAGCGCAGGGCGTCGGCGGCGAGCTTGTCGTAGGACTGGTCGAAGGCGTCCCGGCCGCAGTCGGTCAGGGCGAACACCTTGGCGGGGCGGCCGCGGGTGCGCGCACCGTAGACCCGCTGCTCCTTGGCCTCCACGACATCGTCGGCGACCAGGGCGTCCAGGTGACGGCGGACGGCGGCCTGGGTGAGGCCGAGGCGCCCGGCGAGGTCGGCGACCGTGGAGGGGCCGTGGTCCAGGATGGATCGCGCGACCCGGTTGCGCGTCGATCGATCGCTACGAAACCCGGTCGCGAGCTCCTCGTGAGGGGCCCCCACAGGAGCCTCCTGAGCCTCGCCGACGTTTTTCACAACGCCATTGTTGCGTAATTCCTCAGAGCCTGACAAGCGGCGTGGTGACCAGCACACGGTGCCGTGCATCACTTAGGTTTGCCTAAGTGGACACATGGCGTGACCTGCGGAAACGATCTTTGATCGATCAGCCGGGCGCCCCCGGACCGGAAATCCCCTGGTCCGCGGCGCCGCCCGCGCGCAGACTGCCGATCATGTCCACCTACCTGCCGACCGGTCCTCTCGTCACCCGCGACTCCCTCACCGCCGACCTGCGCACGCTCGGCGTCGAACCCGGCGAGATCCTTCTCGTCCATACGTCTCTCTCCCGTCTCGGATATGTCAACGGCGGCTCGGCCACCGTCGTCCAGTCCCTGCTCGACGCCCTCGGCGCCGAGGGCACTCTCGTTGTCCCCGCCCAGTCCGGCCACCTCTCCGACCCGGCCCTGTGGGGCGCCCCGCCCGTCCCCGCCGACTGGTGGGAGGCCATTCGCGCGACCATGCCCGCCTACGACCCCCGGACCACGCCCACCCTCGGCGTCGGCGTCGTCCCCGAGGCCGTCCGCACCTGGCCCGGCGCCCTGCGCAGCGCGCACCCCCAGACCTCCTTCGCCGCGCTCGGCGCCCGCGCCACCGAGATCGTCGGGGGGCATGCCACCGACTGCCGGCTCGGCGACCGCAGCCCGCTCGCCCGGCTCGAGGAGCGCGGCGCACGGGTCCTGCTGCTCGGCGCCGGCTACGACGCGTGCACCAGCTTCCACCTCGCCGAGTACCGCCTCCCCTCCCCCGTGACCGAGGACGCCGGCCGCCCCGGCCCGGCCGGCTGGGAACACGTCACCGAGGTCACCATCTCCAGCGACCGCTTCGACGAACTCGGCGCCGCCTTCGAGCAGGACTCACCCCTCGTCACCCGGGGCCGCGTCGGCGCCGCCGAGGCCCGACTCTTCCCGGTCGCCGACGCCGTGTCCTACGCGACGAAGTGGCTGCCCCTGCACCGTCCGGCGACTCCCTGACCACCACGGACCGTCACCCCCCGCTCCTCCCTCCCGGCCCTCCGGTTCCCTCCATTTCCCTCCGAGCGCCCCAGCGGCCGGGCCCCTCATCGCCGTCCTTAGACTTGGCCACCATGCGAAGCGAGCCTGTCGTCCACCTCACCGGACTGGTGAAGCGGTACGGAAGCAAAACCGCGGTCGACGGCCTCGACCTCACGACAGCCCCCGGCATCACGGCTGTCCTCGGCCCCAACGGCGCCGGCAAGACCACCACCGTCGAGATCTGCGAGGGCTACCGCAGGCCCGACGCCGGCACCGCCCGGGTCCTCGGCCTCGACCCCGTCAAGCAGGCCTCCCAGCTGCGCCCGCGCATCGGCGTGATGCTGCAGTCCGGCGGCGTCTACTCCGGCGCCCGCGCCGACGAGATGCTCCGCCACGTCGCCAAGCTGCACGCCCACCCGCTCGACGTGGACGCCCTCATCGAACGCCTGGGACTCGGCAGCTGCGGCCGCACCACCTACCGGCGCCTGTCCGGCGGACAGCAGCAGCGCCTCGCCCTCGCGATGGCCGTCGTCGGCCGGCCCGAACTGGTCTTCCTCGACGAGCCCACCGCCGGCCTCGACCCGCAGGCCCGCCGCGCGACCTGGGACCTGGTCCGCGACCTGCGGACCGACGGCGTCTCGGTCATCCTCACCACGCACTACATGGACGAGGCCGAGCAGCTCGCCGACGACGTCGCGATCGTCGACGCCGGCCGCGTCATCGCCCAGGGCTCCCCGGAGCAGCTGTGCCGCGGCGGCGCCGAGAACACCCTGCGCTTCTCCGGCCGCCCCGGCCTCGACGTGGCCTCCCTGCTCAAGGCCCTGCCCGCCGACTCGACCGCCGCCGAACTCACCCCGGGCTCCTACCGCGTCTCCGGCAAGGTCGACCCCCAGCTCCTGGCCACGGTCACCTCCTGGTGCGCCCAGCACGGCGTGATGCCCGACAGGATCTCCGTCGAGCGACACTCCCTCGAAGACGTCTTCCTCGAACTGACCGGCAAGGAGCTGCGCGGATGAGCGCGACCGATCCGACCTCACCGGCCGGGGGTCCGGGGGTCGCCCCCCGGGAGACACAGCCTGGAACTGACCGGCAAGGAGCTGCGCGGATGAGCGCCGGTGCGTACACGCCCGCCCCGGGAGCCGCCCCGCTCCCCCGCATGATCGCCGCGCAGGCCGCGCTCGAGACGAAGATGCTGCTACGCAACGGCGAACAGCTGCTGCTCACGGTCGTCATCCCCACCCTCCTGCTGGTTCTGTTCTCGTCCGTCGACATCGTCGACACCGGTTCCGGCAAGGCCGTCGACTTCCTGACTCCCGGCATCCTGGCGCTCGCCGTCATGTCGACGGCCTTCACCGGGCAGGCCATCGCGACGGGCTTCGAGCGCCGCTACGGCGTGCTCAAGCGGCTCGGCGCCTCGCCGCTGCCCCGCTGGGCCCTGATGACGGCCAAGACGCTCTCGGTCCTGGTCACCGAGGTGCTCCAGGTCGCCCTGCTCGTCGCCATCGCGTTCGGCCTCGGCTGGTCGCCGCACGGCAACCCGGTCGCCGTGCTGCTTCTCCTCGTTCTCGGTACGGCCGCCTTCTCGGGCCTCGGTCTGCTGATGGCCGGCACCCTCAAGGCGGAGGCCACGCTCGCCGCCGCCAACCTCGTCTTCCTGCTGCTGCTCGTCGGCGGCGGGGTCATCGTGCCGCTCGACAAGTTCCCGGACGCCGCGCAGTCCGTGCTCGGCCTGCTGCCGATCTCGGCGCTGTCCGACGGTCTGCGGGACGTGCTCCAGCACGGAGCGGGCATGCCCTGGGCCGACCTGGGGATCCTCGCCGTCTGGGCCGTCGTCGGGCTCGGCGCGGCGGGCCGCTTCTTCCGCTGGGAGTGAGCCGCGAGGCCGGTCCGTATCCCCGGGCCCGGCCGCCGGCCGGTCGAACCGAGAGACACCTCACGTCCGGTTCGCACCCCCTCGTGAACAGATGCACAAGGGCGCCGCCTACGATGGGCCCGTGCCAAAGCTGACTCGCGCCGACACCGCGCAGGCGGTGCGCAACCCGCTCGCCTTCATCGCCGCCCGCTGGACTCCGACCCAGCGGATCGTGCAGCGCGCGACCATGTCCGCCGTCGTCATGACCGTCCTCATCGTCGTGACCGGCGGGGCCGTGCGCCTGACCGGCTCGGGGCTCGGCTGCCCGACCTGGCCCAAGTGCACCGACCAGTCGCTGACCGCCACGAGCGAGATGGGCTTCCACGGAGCCATCGAGTTCGGCAACCGCATGCTCACCTATGTGCTGTGCGCCGCGGTCGGCTGGGCCATCATCGCGGCCCGCTCGCAGAAGCCGTGGCGCCGCTCGCTGACCCGTCTGGGCTGGACCCAGTTCTGGATCGTCATGGGCAACGCCGTGCTGGGCGGCATCGTCGTCCTGGTCGGCCTCAACCCGTACACGGTCGCCGCCCACTTCATCCTCACCACCGCCCTCCTCACGGTCGCCGTGCTGATGTGGCAGCGCAGCCGCGAGGGCGACTCCGAGCCGCGTCCGCTGGTCGGCAAGTCGGTCAGGCAACTGGTCTGGTTCATGATCGCGGCGTCCGGTGCGCTCATCGCCGTCGGCACCGTCGTCACCGGCGCGGGCCCGCACGCGGGTGACTCGAGCGACGTCAAGCGGATGCCGCTGGACTGGGAGACGGTCACCAAGGCGCACGCGGTGCTGGCCTGGATCGTGGTGACGCTGACCTTCGCCCTGTGGTTCGTCCTCAAGGCGGTCGACGCCCCCCGCGGGCCGCTGCACCGCACCCGCGACCTGTTCCTGATCCTGCTGGCCCAGGGCGTCATCGGTTACGTCCAGTACTTCACGGACCTGCCCGAGATCCTCGTCGGCCTGCACATGCTGGGCTCGGCCCTGGTGTGGATCGGCGTCCTTCGGGTCCTCCTCTCCCTGCGCGAGCGCCCGCAGACGGCGGTGGACCTGCCGGCCCAGGCCGACCCCGAGCTGTCCTCCGTCTGACCCCGCCGCCCGGCGCCGCTCAGACGTCGTCGTCATCCGGCCCGCCCTCCAGAACCTCCCTGAGGCGGGCCGCGTAGGCCCGCGGATGCGTCGTGTTCCCGTTGTGTCCGCCCGGGAACTCCCGTGCCGGCGTCCCGCGCAGCCGCGCCAGCTCCAGTGCGCAGTGCCGGTCGAAGACCTCCGGTGCCGTACCCCGGCCGACCGCCGGCACGATCCGTACGGTCGAGCGCCCGACGGCCTCCACGTCCAGCTCGGCCTGGACGACCGCGGTGAAGTCCTGCTCGATGAAGAAGGCGAAGTTCGCCGCGCGCTGTGGCGTGAGGGGCATCGGCGTGATGTCCGGCTCCGTCTCCTGGCGGACAGGGTCTATCCCCAGCACCCGGGCCATCTCCGGCAGCGCCGCCTTGAGTCCCCCGTCCCGGTACACCTCCTGCAATACACGCAGCTCGCGCACGTGATGAGGCCTGCGGTCGGCCGGGAGCAGCGCGGGTGACACCGGCTCATGAGCGACGAGCGTCGCCAGCTGCTCCGGGTGCCGCACCGCGAGGTGCAGGCCGATGGACGCGCCCATGCTGCAGCCCAGCATCAGCGCCGGCCGGTCCGTGAGCTCGGCCAGCAGCCGGTGCGCGTCGTCGGCGTGCTGCCCCATCCGCACGCCCCGCCCCGGGTCCGCGAGCTCGCTGCGGGACAGGCCCCGCCGGTCGTAGGTCACCACCGTGTACCGGTCGACGAGTCGGTCGACCAGGTCGGCACTCCGGCCGGCGTCCCCTTCCCCGCTCTGGGAGATCAGCAGGACCGGGCCGCTCCCCCGGACCTCGTAGTACAGCTTGGCTCCGTCGACGGTCAGAAACATCGGATCCCCCAAAGATTCTCGGCACTTCGCACTTCGCACAGCCGCTCCTGCGCCACGGCTCCGCTCGACCCCTTCACCGTACTCCATCCATTTCGATGCATCAAGGTCGATGCATCAAAGAAGATTCATCTACCTCGATGTAATATTCGGGCATGAGCCAGCCGCCCCAGCCCCTCACACCCGTCGAGCTGTTCCTGCTCGGCCGCACGCTGATGAAGATCGGCGAGGAGGCCCTGCCCGAGCCCACCCTCGGGACCGGCACGGGTACCTTCCGCGGCGGCACCCGCGCCGTCCTCGTCGTCCTCAGCGACGTCTACGCGCACGACGACACGACGGTCGGCGCCATCGCCTCGCGGACCGGCCTGCCGCAGAGCCAGGTGTCCGGCGCCGTGGCACGGCTGAAGGAGAGCGGCTCGATCGAGACCGCGCCGGACCCGGCGGACGGCAGGCGGCAGCTGATCCGGCAGGCCGCGGCCGTCTCCGAGCGCGTCGCGGAGGTCCGCGGCGCCGGTATCGAGGAAGCACTGACCACGGCGCTCGGCGCGAGCGCCACGCAAAGCGCGAACAGTACGGGCAGCAGGGATGACGTCGACGACCGGCTGCGCGAGGTGACCGAGGCGCTCGCCGTGCTCGCCCGGCACCTCACCCCGGAGTCGGTCAGCCGACTGCGTCCGTAGCGCCGAGCCCGTACACCCGCCGCGCCGTGCCCGCGGAGATCATTCCCGCGACCCGATGGGCGTCCGTCGCCGACCACGCCCCGTCGGCCACCCAGCCCCCGAGCACCCGGCCCAGCGCCTCGCGGAACGAGCGGGCGCCCACGACGTGCAGTTCGGGGATCCCCCGGGCCCCGCTGGAGAAGAGCAGCTTGCCGAACGGCGCCAGTTCGAGGATCTCCGCGAGCACGCCCGCGGCCCGCGCCCCCGTCCGCGCCAGCGCCGGCCCCAGATCCGCGTAGACGTGCGGGAAGACCCCGGCCAGATGCGCCGCGTGCCGGTGGTACGGGTAGCCGTGCAGCAGGACGAGGTCGGTGCCGAGCCCGGCCGTGGCCCGCGCGAAGTCCGCCAGGAGCACCGGGTCGGTGCGGTCGATGCGCAACCCCGCGTCGCCGAGCCCCGCGTGCAGTTGGAGCGGCCGCCCCGTCGCCACGGCGATCCAGAGCAGATGCCGCAGCAGCACCGGATCGGTGAGGGGTCCGCCGACCGTGCGGGCGGTGAGCCAGCGCCCCACCGCGCCCCGCACCTCCCCGGGCCCGGGCGGCTGCGGCGCCAGTGCCAGGCCGTGGCGTACGCCCGCGACGGAGGTGAAGGCGACCGCCTCGGCGGCGGCGCCGTGCACCGACTCGGCCAGGTTCGCGAGGAAGGACTCGACGGATCCCGAGGTGTCCGCGACCTGCTCGGCCAGCAGTTCGAGGCGGACGATCTCGTGGGCCTCGGCGGCGCCGGTGGAGGCCATCTCGGCGGGCCCGGTGAGGTCGTCGGGCAGGCCGGTGTCGACGAGATACGTGGTGATGCCGCTGCCGCGCAGCAGCCTGCGACCCGCTTCCAGGACGCCGAGTTCGCGCCGCCTGGCCAAGTAGCGGGCGGGTGCGCAGTGAGGTTCCAGACCGAGCAGCGGCGGGCACCAGCGGCGGACCGCGAACCCGGTCTGGGTGTCGAAGAAGGTGGTGCCGGGGGCGGGCGGTCCCTCACCCCGGGCGAGATGGGCCTCGAACGTGCCGAGGCCCAGTTCCGTACGCAGTACTCCGTGACAGTACTGATCCACCAGGGTCGGCGTTTCGATCATCCGGGGCTCCCCGTATGCGGACCGCGCTTCTCACCGCGCTTCTACTGTCCTAACGGGTGAACGGGCGCCTGGTGTTGCTCGACCACCGGTCGCACACCTGCGCCCATGACCACCGGACGGGGATCAGCCGATCTGCATGCCGGCCATCCGCTTCCACTCGTACGGGCCGGTCTCGACCTTGGCGGCGAAGTCGCCGTCGAAGTCCTCGTGGAGGGTGATCCCGGCCTTCTCGACGGCCTTCTGCGCGACCTCGTAGGTGTCGGCCACCAGGTTGCCCCAGCCGCCGTCGCCGCCGACGAGCGCGATGCGCGTGCCGTGCTCGCCGATGTAGGCGAGCTGCCCCTCGGCGCCGCCGTGCGCCTTGGCGAACGCGCCGATCTGCTTGGCCAGCTTGGCCGCCCGGCGCTCGTCCTTCGCCGCCCGACCGGGCGCCTCAACCGCTTGAGTGTCTGCCATGAGCAGGATGCTACCGGCGAGTAGCCAAACAGGCGATGGGTGGGGGGGGGGGGGGGGGGGCCCCCCCCCCCCCCCCGCCGGGGGGGGGGGGGGGGGGGGGGGGGGCGGGGGGGCCCCCCCCCCCCCCCCCCCCCCCCCCCCGCCGGGACGTACCGGGTCGGCTCGGCGCTGAAGGAGCCGTCGAAGGGGCCGTCAGGTGCCGGGTGTGGTGCAGGGTGACGGGGTCTCCGTGGG
>NZ_JBITJS010000031.1:0-59728 GCF_044460245.1 Streptomyces sp. NPDC050145
CCGCTTCGCCCAACCCACCGAGCTCGACCTCAGCCCCTACACCGGCCGCCACCCGGTCGAGCTGATCGGCGGCGTCCGCTTCCCCGCCGTCGGCGAACTCCCCTACCTGCTGACCCTGGCCGGACACGGCTTCTACTGGTTCCGCCTGTGCGAGAGCGTGCCTCCGCGCCTTCCGGCGGAACCCGGGATCCGCCTGTGAAAGGACATCGCTCATGCTGATCACCGCACCGCACACCAAACCCGGCCCGCCGCCGCACCTCGCGTCCGTGGCCGGGCTGCTGGAGGGGTGGCTGCCCGAGCAGCGCTGGTTCGCGGGCAAGGGGCTGCCGCTCACCGACCTGTCGGTGGTGTCACTGACCGAGCTGTACCCGGGCTGCCTGCACCTCCTGGTGCGGGCCACGCACGCGGGCGACCACAGCGGCTGCTACCAGATCCTGCTCGGGGTGTCCGAGGGCCTGCCGGGCCGCCTCCGGCACGCCGTCATCGGCCGCCCCGCCGTCGGCCCGCTCCGTGGGCTCACCGTGTACGACGCCCTGCACGACCCCCGGGCCACGGGGACGCTGCTCGAGCGGCTGCGGGTGCCGGGCGCGGCGGGCCCGCTGCGCTTCGAGCGCGACGGACGGACCGAGGTACCGGCGGGGCTGCGCCCCCGCCTCCTGGACGGGGAGCAGTCCAACACCTCGCTGGTGTACGGCGACGCGTTCATCCTCAAGCTGTTCCGCCGCGTCCAGTACGGCGTCCACCCCGACCTGGAGGTCCCCTCCGCGCTGTCCCGGGACGGCTGCGCCCGGGTCCCGGCCCCCGTCGCCTGGTTCTGGACCACCGAGCCGCGCCGCGCGACGCTCGGCGTGCTCCAGCCGTTCCTGCGCGGGGCGACCGACGGATGGAGCCTGGCGCTCGACTCCCCCACCGGCGAGGACCTGGCCGAGACCGCGTACGAACTGGGGCGGGCCACCGCCGAAGTACATCTGGCGCTGGCGCGCGCCTTCCCCGCCGACGAGCCGGGCCGTGACCACGACCGTGACCGTGACGGCGCCGACGGGCTCGCGGCCGCGATGTCCGCCCGGCTGGACGCGACGGCGCGCCAGGTCCCGGAGCTGGCGCGGCACGTGCCCCGGCTGCGGGCCGTCTACCAGGCCGCCGCCGGGCACCACTCGCACCCGGCGGACCAGCGGATCCACGGTGATCTGCATCTCGGGCAGGTCCTGCTCGACGGGCGCCGGTGGCGGGTCATCGACTTCGAGGGCGAGCCGTCCCGCCCGCTCGCGGAGCGCCGGCGCGTGCAGTCCCCCGCGCGGGACGTCGCGGGGATGCTCCGCTCCTTCGACTACGCCGCGCACGCGCGGGGGCCGGGCCACACGGAGTGGGCCCGGCGCTGCCGCGACGCCTACCTGGCGGGGTACGCCCGGGAGGCGCCGTGGGACCCGCGCGAGCACACCGCGCTCGTCCGGGCCCACGAGACGGACCGCGCCGTGTACGAGGTGCTGTACGAGGCCAGGCACCGTCCGGACTGGCTGCCCGTTCCGATGGCCGCGATAGCGCGCCTCGCGGAGGAGTCCCGATCGTGACGCCCACCGAGCAGATGCCGAAACCGACAACGCCGCCGCCGCTCGACGCCGACACCCGCAAGCGCCTGCTGGCGGGAAGCCATCACGACCCGCACGCGGTGCTCGGCGCGCACCCGGCCCCGGGCGGCGGCGTGGTCGTCCGCGTCCTGCGCCCCTACGCACAGGCGGTGGCCCTCCTCGTGGAGGGGCGGGTCGTGGACCTGGCGGACGAGGGGGACGGGCTGTTCTCCGTCCTGCTGCCGCTCACCGCGGTTCCCGCGTACCGGCTGCGGATCACGTACGACGGGCGGGACACGGAGACCGAGGACCCCTACCGGTTCCTGCCGGCGCTCGGCGAGCTCGACCTGCATCTGATCGCCGAGGGCCGGCACGAGGAGCTGTGGACGGTGCTCGGCGCACACCCGATGACACATCAGGGCGTGGCCGGCACCCGCTTCACCGTGTGGGCACCGAACGCGCAAGGTGTGCGCGTGTGCGGGGAGTTCTGCCGCTGGGACGGCGCCGCCCACCCGATGCGTTCGCTCGGCTCGTCCGGGGTATGGGAGCTGTTCGTGCCCGAACTGGGCGAGGGCGCGCTCTACAAGTTCGACATCACCCGGCCCGACGGCACGCACACCGTGCGCGCGGACCCGATGGCCCGCCGGACCGAGGTGCCGCCCGCGACGGCCTCCGTGGTCACGCGCTCGGCGTACGTCTGGACGGACGCCGCGTGGCTGGCCCACCGCGCGGAGCAGCCCGCGCACCGGTCGCCGATGTCGGTGTACGAGGTCCATCTGCCGTCCTGGAGGCCCGGTCTGGGCTACCGCGAGCTGGCCGGGGAACTCACCGCTTACGTGAGCGACATGGGGTTCACGCACGTGGAGTTCATGCCGGTCGCCGAGCATCCCTTCGGCGGGTCCTGGGGCTACCAGGTCACCGGCTTCTACGCGCCGACGGCCCGCCTCGGCACCCCGGACGACCTGCGGTACCTGATCGACACGCTGCACCGGGCGGGCATCGGCGTGATCATGGACTGGGTGCCGGCCCACTTCCCGAAGGACGACTGGGCGCTGGCCGAGTTCGACGGCCGTCCGCTGTACGAGCCCGGGGACCCGCGGCGCGCCGAGCACCCCGACTGGGGCACCCTCACCTTCGACTACGGCCGCACGGAAGTACGTAACTTTCTCGTGGCGAACGCGAGTTACTGGTTCGAGGAGTTCCACGTCGACGGCCTGCGCGTGGACGCGGTCGCCTCGATGCTCTACCTCGACTACTCGCGTGAGGAGGGCGGCTGGACTCCGAACGAGCACGGCGGCCGCGAGAACCTCGACGCGGTCGCGTTCCTCCAGGAGATGAACGCGACCGTCTACCGGCGCTACCCGGGCATCGTGACGCTCGCCGAGGAGTCGACCGCGTGGGAGGGCGTCACACGGGCCACGCACCACACCGGCTCGGGCGGCTTCGGCGGGCTCGGTTTCGGGCTGAAGTGGAACATGGGCTGGATGCACGACTCGCTGGAGTACATCCGGCACGAGCCGGTGCACCGCCAGTACCACCACGGCGAGTTGACCTTCTCCATGATCTACGCGTACAGCGAGAACTATCTGCTGCCGATCTCGCACGACGAGGTCGTCCACGGCAAGCGTTCCCTCGTCTCGAAGATGCCCGGCGACTGGTGGCAGCAGCGCGCGAACCACCGTGCCTACCTGGCCTACATGTGGGCCCACCCCGGCAAGCAACTCCTCTTCATGGGCCAGGAGTTCGCGCAGGGCGCCGAGTGGTCGGAGGCGCACGGCCCGGACTGGTGGCTGCTCGACCCGGCGTACGGCGCGGAGCCGGACCACCGGGGCGTACGCGACCTCGTACGGGATCTCAACCTGGGCTATCGCGCGGCGCCCGCGCTGTGGGAGCAGGACACCGTCCCCGCCGGGTTCCAGTGGGTCGAGGCGGACGCGGCGCAGGACAACGTGCTGGCCTTCCTGCGTTTCGGGACCGACGGCAGGCCGCTGCTCGCGGTGAGCAACTTCTCCCCCGTGGTCCGGCACGGGTACCCGGTCGGGGTGCCCGATGCGGCGGGTTCGTGGCGGGAGGTGCTCAACACGGACGCGGCCCGGTACGGCGGCGGTGACGTCGGCAATCCCGGACCGCTGAGCGCGCTTCCCGAGCCGGTCGGGGTGTTCCCGGCCCGGCTGTGCCTGACCCTGCCACCGCTGGCCACGCTGTGGCTGCGCCCGGAGTGATGGCCCGCGCGACGGCGGGTACCCGGACGCCCTCACACAGGCCACCGACCCGAGGAGGAGCCGTGCACCAACGACGATCCGGAACGCCGGACCCCGAGAAGTCCGGGCATCCCGACGATGCCCGCGAGCCCACACCGAGGGACCTGCCGGACCAGCAGGCGGGCTCGGGCGGGCCCGAGGAGGACCCCTGGGAGCCCGACGACGCGACCGGCGAGGAAGAGCAGGCCCGGCCCGATCCCACGCTTCCCGACACGGACGAGGCGGGGACGGGACGCCGGGGCGCACCGCACGCGGCGAGCCCCAACCCGGAGCATCCCGTGCCGGACGAGCCGGCCGGCTGATCGGCGGGCCTGGACGCGGAAGCGGAGGCACGAGAGAGAGGCGGCCTCCTGACGTGGAGGCCGCCTCTTGATCCTCTGTGGGGTGATCCTTTCTGGGGGTTTCCCTGGGGGTTGCCGCCTCAGATCCTGCCGAGGCCGCCACTGCCGAAGGAGCCGCTGGCACCCGGAGTCCACTTCTTGGGGTGCTGGTCCTTGCTCCGCTTCGTGCGGGCCGGATGCAGCTGGTACGGCATGAGGCGCTCGCTCTCGTCGTGGGCCAGCGGCATCTCGTCCGGCTCACGCACCTCCCGCTCCTCGTGCACCGGCCATTCCTTGGGCAGCTTCGGCTGCTCGTCGGGCCGAGGCCGCCTCGACTCCCGCTCGACCACTCTCTTCCCGAACTTGAACGCCACGATCAGGAACCCGGCGATGAACAGGCCTCCGACGAAGGCCCCGACAGCGTTGAGCACGGTGTTCGCTGCAGCCAATTCGAAGAATGTCTCGTTCATACCCTTTTAGTACCCCCAAACGGGGTGTTACCACCCCCGAACGGGGCGATTCTCACCGCTGAGGGGCCCTGTCCTCCACATGCTCCGCGTCGTGCCGCGCCAGCACGCCGAGGAGATCCGACACGCTCAGCCCCGCCTCGGCCGGATGACGCAGGATCGTGCCGTCCGAGACGCGGTAGGTGTTCGAGCGGCCACGCCGTGTGTGCGTCAGATAGCCGTCCCTCTCCAGGTCCGAGACGATCTTCTGGACGGCGCGCTCCGTGAGCCGGCAGTACGCGGCGATGTCCCGGATGCGAATCGTCGGCTCGGCCGCGATCGCGGACAGCACGCGAGCGTGGTTGGTGAGGAAGGTCCAACCGGTGTGCGGTTCGGGCGCTGCAGTCATGTTCGCCAGATTAGGCCGTTTGATTCCGGAATTCAAAAGGACGAATTGCAATTCCGGTATCGCTTGACGTGCATACGGCTTCGGGGCGACCCTGGAGGCACGGCCGAAGACCGACCGAACTCTCTGGAGTGACCGGCATGTCAGCACCCGCATCCCTGTTGGGCGTCGAGACGAGGCATCGGGGCGACCGCACGCTCGTGGCGCTGTCCGGCCCCCTCGGCGCCGGCACCGAGCAGGCCCTCCTCGACAACCTGACGCAGTTCCTGAACAGCTCGGGAACAGGCCTGGACCTGGACCTGAGCCAGGTGGACCACTGCGACTGCGCGGGGCTCAACGTCCTGCTCAGCACCCGCCGCCGCGCACTGGACGACGGGAAGAGCGTCGTCCTGCACGCCTCCAGCCCCGCGGTGCGCGGCGTCCTCGTGGACACCGACACACTGCCCCTGTTCACGGGCGTCGGCGGCGCCGCCCGCCTCACCCCCTCCGCGGTGGGCGCGGACGACGAGGACGTACGGGCCGAGATCGGCCAGCTCCGGCAGGCCATGCAGACCCGGCCCGTCATCGACCTGGCCCGCGGGACGCTGATGGCCTCCTTCCGCCTCACGCCCGAGGACGCCTGGACGGTCCTCGTCTCCGTCTCCCAGCACACGAACACGAAGCTGCGGCAGGTCGCCCACGACCTCGTGCACGCGGTCACGGGCGAGGGCCTGACCGACGACATGCGCCGACAGCTCGCCGTGGCCGTCACCGAGGTCCGCCGGACACCCGCCGCGTCCGGATCGACGGCGGATTGACCGTCCCGCGAACCGGGAACCCGGCAGCCCATGCCCCATGACATCGACCAATCCCAGGCCCCCGTGCTCGAAGCGCTGGCCGAGCACCGCAGGCTGCACCGGCTCGGCTTCACGCCACCCGGCCACAAACAGGCCCGGGGCGCGGACCCGGCGGTGCGGGCGGTGCTCGGCGACTCCGTGTTCCAGGGTGACGTCCTCGCCTCCGGCGGCCTCGACGACCGGCGCACCCGCGGACGCGTGCTGGAGCGCGCCGAGGAGCTGATGGCCGACGCCGTGCACGCCGAGCACACGTTCTTCTCCACCTGTGGCAGCTCACTGTCGGTGAAGGCGGCGATGCTCGCCGTCGCGGGCCCGCACGAGGAACTCCTGATCGGACGCGACGCCCACAAGTCGGTGGTGTCGGGGCTGATCCTCTCCGGGATCCGGCCGGTGTGGGTCGAGCCGCGCTGGGACGCGGAGCGGCATCTCGCCCACCCACCGGGCGCCGAGGACTTCGAGCGCGCCTTCCGCGCCCACCCCGACGCGAAGGGCGCCCTGGTCACCAGCCCGACACCGTACGGGAGCTGCGCCGATCTGCGCGGCATCGCGGAGGTCTGCCACCGCCGCTCCCGGCCGCTGATCGTGGACGAGGCCTGGGGCGCGCACCTGCCGTTCCACTCCCGGCTGCCGTCCTGGGCGATGGACGCGGGCGCCGACATCTGCGTCACGAGCATCCACAAGATGGGCAGCGGTCTGGAACAGGGCTCGGTCTTCCACCTGCGGGGCGAGCTGATCGATCCCGCCGTGCTGAGCTCCCGGGCCGACCTGCTCGGCACCACCAGTCCGTCCGTGCCGATCTACGCGGGTCTGGACGGATGGCGACGGCAGATGGCCCTGCACGGCGCGGAACTGATGGGGCACGCGCTCGACCTGGCCGGCGACGTACGGACCGCGATCGAGAAGATCGAGGGGCTGCACGTGAACGACCGGGAGGACTTCTGCGGCCCGGGTCTCGCCGACGACTTCGACCCGCTGCCCGTCGTCATCGACGTCACGGGCCTGGGCACCACGGGCTACGCGGTGGCCGACCGGCTGCGCGCGCACCACTCGATCGACGCCCACCTGGCGGACCACCGCCGGATCAGCACCCAGGTCACCCACGGCGACGACCGCGACACGGCCGACGCGCTCCTGGAGGCACTGGAGGCCGTGGCCCGGTCCGGCGCGGAGCTGCGTTCCGCACCGCGGGTCGACGTGCCCGCACCGGCGGAGCTCCGCCTGGAGCAGGTCCGGTTGCCGCGCGACGCCTACTTCGGACCGTTCGAGGACGTGCCGCTCGGGCGCGCGGCGGGGCGCGTCGCGGCCGAGATGCTGACGCCGTACCCGCCCGGCATCCCGGCGGTGCTCCCCGGGGAGCGGCTCGACGCGCCCGTCCTGCGGTACCTGCGGACCGGGATCGAAGCGGGCATGCACGTGCCGGACGCGGCGGACCCCGACCTCGGCACCGTGCGCGTAACCCGGATGAAGGACGAGAACTCGCTGGTATCCGGCGGCAGTTGACGCAACCCAAGCCGGACTCAGCCGATGTGCGGCGCGCAGGTGTGTGATCGACGGCCGTGGGTACCCGGCGCCGCGTCCGAAACTTCGTACCTCCGACGCCCGCCCACCCCCTCGGCCGCCGGTCCGGCGGAAGATTGCGAGGCCTGCCATGACGCACCTGATCAGCGACGTGATGACGGAGGGCGTGATCGCGGTGCGGCCCGACACGCCCCTTACCCAGGCGGCTCAGTTGATGCGCGACGAGGACATCGGCACGGTCATGGTGACCGACGGCGGACGCCTCGTCGGACTGATCACCGACCGGGACATCGCCCTGCGCGCGGTGGCCGACGGCGCGGACCCGCGCATCGTCGAGGTCGCCGAACTGTGCACGACGGAACCCGTGTGCGTGAGCCCCGAGGAAGAGACGGACCGTGCGGTCGCCCTGATGCGGCAGCACGCGGTCCGGCGGCTGCCCGTGACGAGCGGAGGCCGGCCCGTCGGCATGGTCAGCCTCGGCGACCTGGCCGAGACGCACGACCCCGAGTCGGCGCTCGGCGAGATCAGCAAGGCCTCCCCCACCCCCGACCAGGGCTCCACCCCGCACTGAGCGTCGCCGTCCCGACCGTGAGGAGCGACCGATGACCGACCCCAAGCAGGAGCAGCGCGACGCGGCACGCGCCGAGGACCCCGCCGCCGGGCCGCTCACCACCGACCAGGGTGTGGCGGTCGACCACACCGACGACGCGCTGTCCACGGGTGACCGCGGACCGACGCTGATGGAGGACTTCCACTTCCGCGAGAAACTCACCCGGTTCGACCACGAACGGATCCCCGAGCGCGTGGTGCACGCGCGCGGGGCCGGCGCGTACGGCTGGTTCGAACCGTACGCGTCGTGCGCGGAGTTCACCCGCGCCGCGTTCCTCCAGGACCCGGCCGTGCGCACCCCGGTGTTCGTCCGCTTCTCGACCGTGCAGGGCCCGCGCGGCTCCGCCGACACGGTGCGCGACGTGCGCGGGTTCGCGACCAAGTTCTATACGTCCGAGGGCAATTACGACCTGGTGGGGAACAACTTCCCCGTCTTCTTCATCCAGGACGGCATCAAGTTCCCCGACTTCGTGCACGCGGTGAAGCCCGAGCCGGACACCGACATCCCGACCGGGGCCTCGGCGCACGACACCCTCTGGGACTTCGTGTCGCTGCAGCCCGAGACGCTGCACGCGATCATGTGGCTGATGTCGGACCGCGCGATCCCGCGCAGCTACCGGATGATGCAGGGCTTCGGAGTGCACACGTTCCGGTTCGTGGACGCGGACGGGCACGGCACGTTCGTGAAGTTCCACTGGACGCCGAAGCTGGGCGCGCACTCCCTGGTGTGGGACGAGGCGCAGGAGTGCCAGGGGCGCGATCCGGACTTCAACCGGCGTGACCTGTGGGACAGCATCGCGGCCGGCGCGTACCCGGAGTGGGAGCTGGGTGTCCAACTGATCCCGGAGGAGGACGAGTTCGCGTTCGACTTCGATCTCCTGGACGCGACGAAGGTCGTGCCGGAGGAGCAGGTGCCGGTCCGGCCGATCGGCCGGATGGTCCTCGACCGCAACCCGGACAACTTCTTCGCGGAGACGGAGCAGGTCGCCTTCCACACCGCCAACGTGGTGCCCGGCATCGACTTCACGAACGACCCGCTGCTCCAGGCCCGCAACTTCTCCTACCTGGACACGCAGCTGATCCGGCTCGGCGGGCCCAACTTCGCGCAGATCCCGGTGAACCGGCCGGTGGCGCCGGTGCGCACGAACCAGCGCGACGGCTACCACCAGGACGCGCTGCACACCGGCACGAACTACGCGCCGAACTCGCTGGGCGGTGGCTGCCCGGCGATCGCGGGCGCCGGCGGTTCCGCGTACACCCACTACGCGGAACGGGTAGACGGTGCGAAGATCCGGCTCCGCAGCCCCAGCTTCCAGGACCACTACAGCCAGCCCGCGCTGTTCTGGAACAGCATGGCGGACTGGGAGAAGGAACACATCGTCCAGGCGTTCCGCTTCGAGCTCGGCAAGGTGGGAGCGCGGCCGGTCCGTATGCGTACCGTGGAGGAACTCTCACACGTGGACCGGGAGTTGGCGTGCGAGGTGGCCCGGGGCATCGGCGTGCCGGAACCGCAGGGCGGCGCCGAGCCCGACCGGTACAAGGCCTCGTCGCCCGCGCTGAGCCTGGAGGCGCTGCGCGGTGACGGCTCCGTCCGGACCCGGCGCATCGCGGTGCTCGTGACCGACGGCGTGGACGCCACCCAGGTGGAGTCCGTGCGCGAGGTGCTCACCGCGGCGGGTGCGGTCGTGGAGGCGATCGCGCCGGCGGACGGCACGGTCGAGGCGTCGGACGGGGAGCTGTTCCCGGTCGACCGGGCGCTGCCCACCGTCGCGTCCGTGCTCTACGACGCCGTCCTCGTGCCCGGCGGCCCGGTCGGCACGCCGGAACTGGCGGACGATCCGGACGCGGTGCGCTTCGTGCGGGACGCCTACCGGCACGGCAAGCCCGTGGGCGCGCTCGGCTCCGGTGTCGGCGTGCTGGGGCGGGTCGTACCCGACGAGGTGCACCGCACCAGCGGGTCCGGGCAGGTGGTCGCCGACCGCGGGGTCGTGACGGACGCGACGCCCGGCGTGGCCCAGCCGGAGTTCCTGCGCGCGTTCGTCGGCGCGGTGGCCGCCCACCGGCACCCGGCGCGGCCGGAGGTCCGGCCATGACCGGCGCGCAAAGGTCCCCCGGCTTCCTCGGCGCCGCCTCCCCGAGTCCCCTCCGACCGAAGGCGTGATCCGCCGTGTCCGAACCCCTCACCCACGTGTCGGTGCACCCGCACCGGACCGCCACGCTCCTCCACGACGCGGTGCTGCTCAGGGACGGGCTGCACCCGCTGCCCCTGGGCCTCGAACTGCACTACACCTCGCTGGACCCCTTCGCTGTCCGCGTCACGCTGGAGGTGGAGGGGGCGCAGGTCCGCTGGATCCTGTCGCGGGAGACGCTGCTGCTCGCCCGCGACCGGCGTGCCGGGGTCGGCGAGGTGGCCGCCTGGCCCGTGCCCGGCGACGCCGGCGCGCCGGCCGCGCTGCGCATCCGGCTCGGCCCGGTCGACGGCTGCGCCGTGGTGGAGACCGAGCGCGACGTGGTGTCCGAGTGGCTGGACGTCACCGCGCGGCTGGTTCCGCCGGGCGAGGAGTCGTCGCACATCGACTGGGACGGCTTTCTCACCGGCCTCTCCGGCGACGCCTGACGCGCCTCCCGCGCCCGCCCGCCGCCGGATGGAAGAGTTCACCCACCCGTACAAGGAGCGCGACATGCCTGTTGCCCGGTACTGCCTGGTCGCCGTGGACTGTCCCGACCCCGCCGCACTCGCCGGCTTCTACGCCGCGCTGCTCGGCGGCGAGGTGCGGCAGGACGGCGAGGACTGGTACGACCTGTACGCCCCCGGCGACCACCGCATCGCCTTCCAGCGCGCCCCGGGCCACCGGCCGCCCGAGTGGCCGCGCGCCGACGACAACTCCCAGCAGCTCCATCTGGATCTGAAGGTCGACGACATGGCGGACGCCGAGTCGCAGGTCCTTGCTCTGGGCGGGATGCCGCTGGACCTGGACGACGAGGACGGCAAGCGCGGTTTCCGGGTGTACGCGGATCCGGCCGGGCACCCGTTCTGCCTGGTCCGCGCCTGAGGCGCCGATGTACGGACCGCTGCGCGCCGGCGCGGAGTTCCTGGCCTGGTGGGCGGTGCTCGTCGCGCTGTGGCTGGTGCTGGTGAGCACCGTCGACGTCCTGGAGCTGACCGTGGGCGTGTGCTGCGCCGCGGCGGGCGCCCTGGCCGCGACGGCGGCGCGGCGCGCGGCGCGCGAGGAGCCCCGGTGAACGCGTGGGCCGCGTGCGGCGCCGCGCTCCTGGCCTTCGGCATGCTGCCGGTGATCTGGCGCGTCGCGGTCGGCCCGCCGGCCGGCCGGCTGCTGGCCCAGAACGCGGGGAGCACGGTCGTCGCCCTGGCGTTCCTGCTGCTCGCGCAGGGCTACGGGCGGCCCTCGTACGTGGATCTGTCGCTGGTCCTGAGTCTGCTCGGGCCCGTCGGGACGCTGGTGTGCGTGCGGCTGCTCGACGACGACCTGACGGACGGGTCACCGCGCGGGAGCACGGCCGTGACGGTGGGGTGCGTCGCCGCCGCGGTGGCGGTGACCGCCGCCGTGTGCGCGGCCACGCCTCCCGGCCGCGCGCTGGTGAAGGCACTTCTGATCGGTGTGCTGGTGGCGGTCGGCAACGTCGTCGCGACGCGTGCCCTGTCGGTGGGCGTGGTGCGGGAGCCGGGCACGGAGCAGGAAGGCGGTGGGGCGCGGTGAGCGGCGACAACGTGCTGATCGCGGTGTGCCTCGTCCTGGTCGCGGTGTCCGCGACGGTGGCGGTCGCGGTGCGGGAGCCGGCCCGGCAGGCGCTGGTCCTGTCCGTGCTCGGCCTCGCGCTGGCCGCGCTCTTCACGGTGCTCCAGGCACCGGACGTGGCGCTGTCCCAACTGGCCGTGGGCTCCGCGCTCACACCGCTGCTGATCCTGCTGTCGGTGCGCAAGGTCCGCCGCCGCGGGCGCCGCCCGGACGGGGACGAGGGGGCACGGCGGTGAGCCACGCGCTGCGCCGGTGGATCCTCGCGCTCGGACTCGCGGGCCTTGCCGCGCTGTTCGCCGCCGCGTTCCTGGAACTCCCGGACTTCGGCCTGGGCGGGCATCCGTACGGCGACCGGTCGGTCGCGGAGTCCCTCCACCGCCGCACGGCGAACGTCGTGTCGGCGGTCAATTTCGACCAGCGGTCCTTCGACACCCTGGGCGAGGAGTCGATCCTGTTCGCCGCGGTGCTCGGCACGGTCGTCCTGCTGCGTCAGACCCGCGACGAGGACCGGCTGCCGCCCCGGCCCGTGCGGGTCGACCCCTGGGTGCGGCGCTACGCGCTCGCGCTGCTGCCGGTGGCGCTGGTGTCGGGCCTGTACGTCGTCGCCCACGGCCAGCTGAGCCCGGGCGGCGGCTTCCAGGGCGGCGTCATCGTGGCGACCGCCGTGCATCTGCTCTACATCGGCGTGGACTACCGGGCGCTCGAACGGGTCCGGCCCGTGGGCCCGTACGAGGTGGGGGACGCGGTCGGTGAGGCGGCCTATCTGCTGCTCGGCGTGGCCGGTCTCGTCGCCGGGGCCTCCTTCCTGGCGAACACGCTGCCCTACGGGACGTTCGACACGCTCGCCTCAGGCGGCACCGTGCCGCTGCTGAACGCCGCGGTCGGCATCGAGGTGGCCAGTGCCGTCGTCGTGCTGGTGAGCCGCTTCCTCGACCAGGCGGTGGAGATCACCGACGCCGACGGGTCCGGGGAGGAAGCCGCCCGATGATGCACGTCCTGCCCTATCTCGTGTCCGGCTGGATCTTCCTCGTCGGCTGCTACGGCCTCGCGACCAGCCGCCACCTCGTGCACGCCGTCGGCTGTCTCGCGGTGTGCCAGGCCGCCACGTACGTGCTGCTGCTCGCCGTCGGCTACCGCGAGGGCGGCACCGCGCCGGTCCACTCCGACCTGCGTCCGCACTCCCGGCCGCTCGTCGACCCCGTCGTCCAGGCGCTCGCCCTCACCGACGTCGTCGTGGGCGCCACCGTCACCGCGCTGCTCCTCGCGCTCGCCATCCAGGTCGCCAAGCACCACGGGACCGCCGACCCGGACGAGCTGTCGGAGCTGCGCGGATGAACCACCTGCTGCCGCTGGTCGTGGCGGGGCCGCTGCTCGGCGCCGCGTTCCTCGTCGCGTTCGGCCGGCTGCTGCCGCGGATCGCCACGGACGCGGTGGCCGCCGTCGTGGCGGCCGGCACGACGGCGCTGTGCGTCCTGCTCCTGACCCGGTCCTCGCCCGCCGCGACGGAGTGGGTCGGCGGCTGGGAGCCGGTCGCGGGGCGGAGTGTGGGCATCGTCCTCGTCGGCGACGAGCCCGGCACCGGGCTCGCCACGCTCGTCTGTCTGCTGACGGTGGCGGTACTCGTCTACTCCTGGCGCTACTTCGAGGAGGTCCCGCACAAGAACCCCGGGGCGTTCCCCGCGCTCGTGCTGCTCTTCCAGGCGGGCATGTGCGGATTCGCGCTGACCGGCGACCTGTTCGACGCGTTCGTCTTCTTCGAGCTGATGGGCGTCGCCGCGTACGCGCTGACCGGCTACCGGGTGGAGGAGTCCAAGGCCGTCCAGGGGGCCCTCACCTTCGGGGTCCTCAACTCCCTGGGCGCGTACGCGACGTTGATGGGCATCGGGCTGGTGTACGCGCGCACCGGCGAGCTGGGCATGCGGCAGATCGGGGCGCGCCTGGACGACCAAGGGCCGGCGGACGCGCTGGTCGTGACCGCGTTCGTGCTGGTGGCGAGCGGGCTGCTGGTGAAGGCGGCGGCCGTCCCGTTCCATTTCTGGCTGCCCGACGCGCACGCGGTGGCGCCGAGTCCGGTGTGCATGCTGCTGTCCGGGGTGATGGTCGAGCTGGGTGTGTACGGAGTGTGGCGCGTGCACACGTTCGTGTTCGCGGGGCCCGGCGGGGTGCCGTCGGCCGATGTGGGCCTGTGCCTGGTGGTGCTGGGCGCCGTGACCGCCGTACTGGGCGCGCTGCTGTGCTGGCAGCAGCACCACCTCAAGCGGCTGCTCGCGTACTCGACGATCGCGCACACCGGGCTGTTCCTCGCCGGGGTCGGGCTGCTGCGCCCCGAGTCGACCGCCGGGGTCGCGCTCTACATCGTCGGCCACGCGGGCGCCAAGGCCGCCCTGTTCGCCTGCACGGGGATCCTGCTCGACCGGTACGGCAGCGTCGACGAGCACGAGCTGTACGGCCGGGCGACCGGGCTGCGGCTGATCGGCGTGCTCTACACGGTCGCGGCCCTGGCGCTCGCGGGGCTGCCGCCGTTCGCCACGGCGCTCGGCAAGGGCACGGCGGAGGAGGTCTCGGGGCTCGCGGGCACGGTGCTGTTCACGGTGGTCTCCGCGCTCACCGGGGCGGCGGTGCTGCGCGTCGCGGCGCGTGTCTTCTGGGGTCTGGGGCCGCGCCCGCGCCGGGCGTCGGAGCAGGAGACGAAGGGCGGTGACGAGGAGCCCGAGACCCGCGGCCTGCTGTCGCGGGTGCCGCTGCCGATGGTCGCGGTGCCCGTGGCACTGCTGGCCGGGTCGCTCGCCGTGGGCGTCTGGCCGGGGCTCGGCGAGCGGGCCGGTGCCGGGTTCGGCGGCCCGCCGGAACTCGCCCCGCACTGGACGCTCGCCTCGGTGCTGACGGGCCTGGTGTCGGTGGCCTGCGCGGCCGCCTGCGCCGTACTGGCCCTGCGCCGGCAGACGCCTCAGGAGCCGTACGCGTGGACGGAGCCGCTGCGCCGGCTGCACTCGGGGCACATCGGGGACTACGTGGCGTGGTTCGCGCTCGGCGTCGCGCTCCTCGGCGCCCTGGCGTTCTCCGGCTCCCTGCTCTGAGCGGGGCCGCGCCTTTGCGTGACGTGAGGGTGGGTACCCGGCGGATCCCAGCGCTGCTGTCCGATCCGACGACCCGAAGACGGTGACAGTTCTCAACAACCAGGACCTGAACCAGGTGACGTGGGAGATGCGGGCCAGGTCCGGCGCGCCGCAGTTCCTGCCCTCGCGGTCGATCCCCGGCATCGGGTACGCGGACTTCGCGCGTTCGCTGGGGCTCGGCGGGCTGCGCGTGGAGAAGCCGGAGCACGTGCGGGGCGCCTGGGAGGCGGCGCTGTCCGCGAGCCGCCCCTTCGTCCTCGACTTCCGGACGGACCGGCCGTGCCGCCGATCCCGCCGCACGCGACGCTGGACCAGATCGAGGCGGCGGCCACCGCCGTCCTCAAGGGCGACAGCGACCGCGCGGCGATGGTGCGGCAGGGCTTCAAGGCCAAGGTGCAGGAGATGCTGCTGGGCCGTCACCACCGGGGCGATGGCCCTGGGGACCAGCGGTGACGGAGGTGCCGACGGTGTGCTCGGTGCGCAGGTCGAACAGGACGCCGTCACCCACCGGTCCGGGTGCTCCTGCGGTCTTCCCGCCGCACGCCCTGCACGACTACGCGTTCCTCGGCGACGGTGAGCGCGGGGCGCTGGTCGGGCCGGACGGGGCCGTCGGGGAACGTGCGCCCCGTCCTGGCACGACGACGCGGTCTTCGCGTCACTCCTCGGCGGCCACGGGGTCTACGCCCGTCACGCCGCGCGGCCCGTACGTGAGCGGCGGCTACTACGAGCACGGCAGCCCACGGCGTCTTCGACGCGTCCTCCCACCCCCCTGGCGACGGCAGCAGCGGGGGCGGCGGCTCTCGCGGTCCGATCCCTCAGACGCTGAGCGGCACCGGGTGGATCTCGTCGGCCTTGTGGCCGGCGCGTTCATGGATGCGCTGGACCGCCTCGGCCGAGGGAGCCTCGGAGAGGCAGTACACCGTGCCGGACATCGGGTCCGCCCACGCCTTCTCGAAGTGAACGCCTTCCTCCTTCTCGATGGCGAGGTCGGCCTGGTGCGCCTGCATCAACTGGTCGGCAGTGATGTCCTTCATCCCGTGGTGGACGTCCATGAACTGGGACATGGCGTCGCACCTCCTTCCGCCGTACGGGGTCGGACGTTCGGAGCCGCCGAAATGCAGCGCGGCTCCGATTCCGCTAACTCAATCCTGCGCCCATCGGCCCACGCGGTCGACCGGACGGGTCAGACGCCGATCAGACCAGCGCGTTCTTGTAGAAGATGCTGGAGCGCCGGTCGCCCTCGTAGCCCGTGGCGAAGCCGATGAAGAGGCGGGCCTCACCGGCGTCGGTGCGGTAGACGGCGAGGCCCTCGGGCTCGCGGAAGTGGAGCGTGGAGCCGGCCTTGGTGAGGACGGGGCCCTGCGTCACGGTGCCGGTGTTGATGTCGATGCTGGTGACGTACGTGTTGCCGTCCCCGGTGGGGGTGCCGTCGCCCGGGTACGCGTCACCGGTCAGGAAGTACATGTACGAGCCGTAGAGGGCGTACCCCTGCGCGGTGCCGGCGATGGCCGGCTGCTTGAAGTCGACGAGCGGCGTGCCGAAGGTCCGGTTCTGGAACGCGGAGAGCGGGTACACGGCGACGCGCTTGCCCGCGCTGGTGTGGTAGCGGACGATCATGCGCTGATAGACCGGGTCGACGGAGCAGGTGTACTCGCTGGCCCCGGAGATCGGCTGGAAGGCGGCGGAGGCGGCGGGCGAGCCCAGCGTGGTGTTCGGGGTGTAGCGGATGGGCGCGAGCGCGGTGCCGTAGCCGTTGGTGTTCGTGGCGCACTCGATCCACAGCTCCGTGCCGGAGCCGTCGGGCAGCGCGGCGAAGGCGACACCGTGGCCGAACCCGTCGAGGTGCATGTACGACAGGTAGTTCCCGTCGAAGTCCATCTTGTTGATGCACAGGTCACCGGCGGACTCGGAGCTGCCGTCCCGCTTGGTCGCCACGTACAGGAACTTGTTCACCCAGTCGAAGGCGAAGCTCTGCTGGACGCGCGGCCCGTGCGTGTCCTTGTCCCGGAACAGGTCGTACGAGGGCTGCGTGAGGTCGAACCGCTGGGTGCCGGACACGGCGGCGGAGGCGCTCGGCGCGCCCAGCCCGAGCCCGAGCGCGGCGAGCGAGGCTCCGGCACCGGTGCGTATGAGACCGCGGCGGGAGAGGGGGAGGCCGGCGGTGCGGTTCATGAGCGACTCCATAAGCGCGTGTGGAGGGAAGGGGCACGTGATGTTATCCGTGCGCGCGGCAGGTGCGGACAGCTCCATCCCCTCGTAGCCGATGGGTAGTTGGCAGGGGCGCGAGGCCCGCACCCACCCCGACCCGCAACCCACAGGTTGCACTACGCGACTTCTTGTGCAACCTTGGAGTTGCAGGTTGAACTCGTTCGCGACACCGCCACGGAGGACACCATGAGCGACACCACCTACACCGCAGCCGAACTCGACGCCCTGGACCGGATCGCCCGCCAGATCGACATCGACGCCCCGGCCGACCGCGTCTGGGAGCTGATCGCCCGACCCGGCTGGTACATCAACGACGGCGAGGTCGAGGCCGAGCCCGACCTCACGCACGAGGCGGACGGCGTGGCGGTGGTCCGCCACCCGAAGCTCGGCGAGTTCCGCTTCCGGACCGTCGAGCTCGACAAGCCCCGGTACGCGGCGTTCCGCTGGATCGGCACCCCGTACCGCGACGAGGCGAAGCCGTCCACGCTGGTCGAGTTCTGGATCGACGAGCGCGCCGGGGGCGGCGTGACCCTGCGGGTCGTCGAGAGCGGGTTCAGCGGCCTGGCCGAGGACCCGGCCGCGTGGCTCAAGGAACGCGAGGGCAACGACAAGGGCTGGCACGTGGAGCTGGACGCCGCGAAGGCCTTCGTCGAGGCGCCCGAGGCGGCCCGGCCGTGACCGCTCCCCCGCCCACGACGCTCCCCGGCCTGTGCGCGGCGCTCGGCGACCCGATGCGCTGGGAGATCCTCACCCGGCTCGGCGAGGGTCCCCTGTCGGCGTCCGCGCTGGCCAGGGAGCTGCCGGTGAGCCGGCAGGCCATCGGCAAGCACCTGGACGTGCTGCGCGAGGTCGGCCTCGTGGAGTCGGAGCAGCGCGGCCGCGAGGTCCTGCACCTCGCGGTCGGCGCCCGGCTCGGCGCCCTGGCCCGCGAGCTGGACCGCATCGGCCGCTCCTGGGAGACCCGACTGCTCCGCATCAAGGACCTGGCGGAACGCCCCGCCCCGGCCCCTGACGCGTAGCGACCTCGTCCTGATGCTCCGTCAAGGTCAGCGCAGGAGCGCTCCGTCGAGGTCAGCGCAGGAGCGCGTAGACGGCCCAGCCGACGAAGAACAGGCAGGCCAGCGCCGCCAGTCCGACGGTGACCCGACCAGGGCCCTCCCGCTCCCGCTCCTGCCGCTCCTCGTACTCCTTCATGTACGCCTTGGCGTCGGTCTCCGTGCGAGTGCGCACCCACTGGCCGTTCTGGCCCGCGTTAGGAAACATGGCTTCCCCCTTCTGCCACCGACGATCCCTAACCGGTCCGGCGGAAGGGAAACCCGGCACCTTCGCCGATGGCTGCCTAGACTCGGCTCATGGCCAGGACCGATCGCGCCAGCCGGATCATCGCGGCGCCGCAGGCAGCCGTCTACGACGCCCTCCTCCACAGGGAGGCCCTGGAGACGTGGCTGCCGCCGGACGGCATGCGCGGGCGCGTCGAGCGCTGGGACCCGCGGCCCGGCGGCGGGTTCCGCATGGTGCTCACGTACCTCGACCCCACCGACAGCCCGGGCAAGTCCTCGGCCGCCGAGGACGTCGTCGACGTGGGCTTCAGCGAGCTGGTGCGGCCCCGGCGGGTGACCCAGCAGGCGGTGTTCGAGGCCGACGACCCCGCCTACGCGGGCACGATGACGATGACCTGGGACCTCGTCCCCGTCCGCACCGGAACCGAGGTGACGGTCACCGCGACGGACGTGCCCGCGGGCATCGACCAGGCCGTCCACGAAGCGGGCATCGCCTCGTCGCTGGCCCACCTGGCCTCGTACGTCGAGGCGGGCCCCTGAGCGGAGCGCGACTGCTCAACCCCGCTGCACACCCCCGACGGCCCGCAGCACGAAGGGCAGGAAGCGGTCGGCCTCGGCGCGCGCCGCGACGGCGTCCACCCGCTCCGGCGGATCCGGGGTCAGCAGGAACCTGCTCATCACCGGGCCGACGACGATCTCGCCGAGCAGGTCGGGGTTCTCGACCGGCGGGATCTCACCCCGCTCCACGGCGCACCGCACGACCTCGGCCACCCGCCGGTACACGGGCCCCAGGAACGCGACCGTGAGCGCCCCGGCCAGCACGGAATTGCACGCCGCCTCGCCCACCAGGGCCCGCATCAGCCGGCCGCTCTCGCCGGTCATGACGGCGGCCTTGTCCCGGAGCACGACGCGCAGGTCGCCTTCGAGACTGCCGGTGCCCGGCGGCTCGCAGGGGCCCTCGGTGACCGTGGCGGCCGCGGCGACGACGAGGTCCGCCTTCGAGGACCAGCGGCGGTAGAGGGTCGCGGTGGAGACACCCGCGCGGGCAGCCACGGCGGCCGTGGTCAGCCCCCCGTACCCGCTCTCGGCGAGCACGGCCAGCGTGGCCTCAAGCAGCGCGCGGTCCCGGGCCGTGTCGCGGGGCCGCCCCCGGCGCGGCGCCGGCGAGGCCTCGGCGGGTGCGGTGCCGGCTTCTGGGCCGGCGCCCGGGCCTGTGGTGCGGGTCATTTCCGAACCGTAACAGGAAAACGAAACGAAACGCTTTCGTTTTGTTTATGCTCGACCGCATGACCGCTTCCACGATCCGGACCACAGCCGCCCCGTCGGACGACGACGCGGCAGCGACCGTCGCCCGACTGCGCGCGGCCTTCGCCGACGGCCGCACCAAGCCCCTGGAGTGGCGCAAGGAGCAACTGCGCGCGCTGCGCCGCCTGTTGGTCGAGCAGGAGGACGCCTTCGTCGCCGCGCTCCGCGCCGACCTCGGCAAGAGCGCCACGGAGGCGTTCACGACCGAGATCGGGTTCACGCTCAACGAGATCGACCACACCCTGCGTCATCTCGACCGCTGGCTGCGCCCCCGCCGCGTCTCCGTGCCGCTGGCGCTGCGCCCGGCCCAGGCCCGTACGGTGCGCGAGCCGCTCGGCACGGTGCTGGTCATCGCTCCCTGGAACTATCCGCTGCAGCTGGCCCTCGCACCGCTGGTCGGCGCGCTCGCCGCAGGCAACAGCGTGGTCGTCAAGCCGAGCGAGCTCGCTCCGGCGACCTCCGCGGCGCTCGCCCACTGGCTCCCCCGCGCGCTCGACCCGCAGGCCGTGGCCGTCGTCGAGGGCGGCGTCCCGGAGACCACCGCGCTGCTCGAGCAGCGCTTCGACCACATCTTCTACACGGGCAACGGTACGGTCGGCCGCATCGTCATGACCGCCGCGGCCCGCCATCTCACCCCGGTCACCCTGGAGTTGGGCGGCAAGAGCCCGGCGATCGTCGAGCCGGGCACGGACCTGGCCACGGCCGCCCGCCGCATCGCCTGGGGCAAGTTCATGAACGCGGGGCAGACCTGCGTCGCCCCCGACTACCTCCTCGCGATCGGCGAGGCCGCCACGGAGATCGAGCCGCACCTGACCGCCGCGATCCGCGAGATGTACGGGGCCGACCCCGCGCGGAGCGCCGACTACGGCCGGGTCGTGAACGAGCGCCACCTCGACCGCCTCACGGAGCTCCTCGACAGCGGCCGGATCGTCACCGGCGGCGCCCACGACCGCGCGGACCGCTACCTCGCCCCGACGGTGCTCGCCGATGTGGACCCGGACGCGCCGGTGATGCGCGAGGAGATCTTCGGCCCCGTGCTGCCGATCCTGCGCGTCCCGGACCTGGACGCCGCGATCGCCTTCGTCAACGAACGCGACAAGCCCCTGGCCCTGTACGCCTTCACGGACTCCGCCGTCACCAAGCGCCGTCTCACGACGGAGACCTCCTCGGGCGCTCTGTCCTTCGGCGCCCCGAACGCCCATCTCGCCGTCCCCGGCCTGCCGTTCGGCGGTGTCGGCGAGAGCGGCATCGGCGGCTATCACGGTGAGCACAGCATCGACACGTTCAGCCACACCAAGCCGGTCCTCGACAAGCCCCTTCTCGGCGACCCCCTGCGCGTGGCCTACCCCCCGTTCAACCGGGTCAAGTCCGGCCTCCTGCGCCGCTTCCTCTGACCCGGTCCGGCCGGGCTCACCGGTCGAGCAGCATCGGGAACGTGCCCACCGCGTCCAGCGCCATCGACAGCTCCGCGACGATCTTCGGGTCGTCGAGGGAGCCGCGCAGGAACTCCTCCAGGCGGTGCATCCGGTAGCGGACCGTGTTCTGGTGGCAGTACAGGGCACGGCCCGCCTCCGCCGCCGAGCCGTGCGCCTCCAGCCAGGCGCGGGCCGTCGCCAGCAGGGTCGTGCGGTCCTCCTCGGGCAGGGAGAGGACGCCGCCGAGGACGCGGCGGACCGCGCGCTGCGTCGACTCCAGGTTGTTCATGACGAGTTCGGTGAACGGGGTGTCCTCCAACTGGCGGACCGCCGGCGCGCCGACCGGCAGGGACTCGGCCGCGACCTGCGCGTACCGCAGGGCCCGGTTCGTCTGGTCGAGACGGTCGTACACGGGGCTGATCCCGACCGGGCTGGTCGCGACCGCCCGTACGGCGTCCAGGGCCTGGTCGACCGGCAGGCGCGGCGGGCAGGACAGGACGCCGGTCTCGGAGCCGCGCAGGGCCCGCCAGGCGGAGGCGATGCCCAGAATGCCCAGGCGGTGGTCGAGGCCCGGCAGGGGCGGCTCCCCGGAGCTGAGCCCCGCGGCCGTGACGACCAGGAAGGTGCCCTGGAAGGGGATGTCGAGCATCCGCGCGATCTCCCACACGGTGTCCGTGCTGAGGGAGGGCCCGTCGATCAGTTCGCCGACCAGCGCGGAGCGGCGCCGGTCGGTCTCCACCATGCGCTCGGCGCAGGCCTGCCGGTAGGCGTCGGTCAGGGCGGAGGAGTAGACGTCGGCCAGTCCCCAGATGTGCGAGGCCGCGTCGAGCAGCGCGTCGGGCGCCTCGCCTCCCACCTGCCGTGCCTCGCCGAGGAGTTGGTCCCACAGGTACTGGAAGCCGAGCCGGTACGCGCGCAGCACCTCGGGCAGCGGGGCGTTCTGCTGGGCCCGCCTGCGACCCGTCGAGGTCGGCCCGTCCAGGTCGACGGACGACGAGGCGGGGTCCGTGAGGTGCCGCAGGATGTAGCCGACGTTGAGCCGCATCGAGGCATGCAGGTCCTCGGGACCGACGACCGCCGCACGGTAGAACTCGATGTTCTCGTAGGTCGTACGGGACATCGCGGCGGCCAGGTCGTCGATCCTGCCCTCCAGGACCGTGGCCAACTCGGCGACGAGGACGCGGGAATCAGTGGTGTGCACCACGTGAGACTAAGGGAGGCGACGCGCCCGCGCGGGCGGGTCGGGCGGCCCGGTCAGGGGTGCACGAGGATCTTCACGTGGGCGTCACGGCCCGCGCCGAGCAGACTCTCGTAGCCGTCCTCGACCACCCGCTCCAGCGGGATGCGCGAGGTGATGAAGGGGGCCGCGTCGATCGTGCCGCGGGCCATCGCGGCGATGACGGACGGGAAGTCCGTGCCCGCGTAGCCGATGCTCGACGTGTACGAGGTCTCCGTCATCATGAACTGCGTCGGCGTGATCGCCGCCGGCTGCTCCCACATCGCCAGGTTGACCAGGGTGCCGCGCTTGCGGAGCGAGCCGAGCGCCGTGTCCAGGGTGACCTGGAGGCCGGACGCGTCGAAGGCCGCGTCCACGCCCAGCCCGTCCGTCAGTTCCCGTACGCGGGCGAGGACGTCGTCCCGCGTCGGGTCGAGCACGATCCCGGCACCCAGGCGCTGCGCCAACTCCTTGCGGGCCGGGCTGAGTTCGCTGACCGCGACGAGGCGGGCGCCGGTGGCGTTCAGCGCGGACAGCAGGCCCAGGCCGATCGGTCCCGCGCCGACGACGAGTGCGGCGGCGCCGGGCGGGAGCGCGGCGCGGCGGACGGCGTGCCAGGCGACGGCGAGGGGTTCGACGAGGGCGCCGAGGTCGGTGCCGACGCCGTCGGGCAGCCGGTGCACCATGCGGGGCGGCAGCACCACGTACTCGGACAGACCGCCGCCCCACCCGTTGATGCCGACGAATCCGCCCTGCTGACACAGGTTGTGGTCGCCGTGCCGGCAGTACGCGCAGGTGTCGTCGTAGATCTCCGGCTCGACGCACACGGCGTCGCCGACGGCGAGCCCGGTGACGCCCTCGCCGATCTCGGTGACATGGCCGGCGAACTCGTGGCCCATCACGGCGGGGGCCCGTTCACCGGTCAGCGGGTGCGGGTGGTCGAGGCCGAACGCGGCAGGTCCCGCCTGGTAGAGGTGCAGGTCGGAGCCGCAGATCCCGCACCAGTCGACCTTGATCTTGACGGTGCCGGGCCGCGGTTCGGGCTCGGGGATGTCCTCCAGTCGGAGGTCCTTCGGTCCGTGCAGGCGCAGTGCGCGCATGGTCGATCGGTCCTCTCCGGTCAGGGGATGGTGATCTCGCGGACGGGGTCACTGCCGTCCCAGCCGGTCGCGGCCGCCCGGATCGCGTCGAAGAAGCCGCCCCACTGCGCGGTCTCGATGACCTCGACGACGGTGCCGCCGTGCTCCTCGGTGGGCAGATAGGCGAAGCGGCTGCCGGGGCCCGAGTCTCCGTGGTGGTAGGGCTCGACGTCGGCCTCGGCGAAGCGGGCGAGGAACGCGTCGTAGGTGTCGTCGCCCTCGCCCGTGACGAAGTGTCCGACGTGGTGCAGTCCTTCGCCGCGCTCCTCGATGAAGTCGCGGTAGGCGCTGGGGGCTTCCGGGTTGAGCTGCTGGATCAGCTCGATCTGTACGTCGCCCGCCTGGGCGATGCCGACGGCGATCCGGGCCTCGGTGGGCTCGCCCAGGTAGAAGGTCCGGCCGACGGCGGCCTCGGGGAAGTAGAAGAAGGGGCCGACGCCGAGGTTCGTCGTCCAGTGCCGCATGGCGGCCTCGACGTCCTTCACGACGTAGCCGAGCTGGTCTATCGATCCGATCGAGGGGGGCACCTGTCCTCCTGAGCGAGGGTGCGAAGACGGAGGGAGAGAGCACCGGACCGGGTGCGCTCCGATGACGGGGCCGCTGCCGGTGGTTCACGGACCGGCAGCCCAGTAGGTTGCCTATGTATATGGAAGATATATCGGGGAGGCAAGACCTTGGCGAGGATCGAACTGACGGCGACCGCCTGGACCGCCCTCGGCTTCATCGCGGTGCGCCCGCGCTCCGGCTACGAGATCAAGCAGGCCTGCGCGGAGACCGTGGACGCCTTCTGGGGCGTGAGCTACGCCCAGCTGTATCCGCAGCTCAAGCGCCTCCAGGAGGACGGGCTGATCACCGGGCAGGAGTCCCCGGGCGGCCGTCGGCAGGTGATCTGGCAGGCCACCGAGTCGGGACGGCGGGCCCTCGACGAGTGGCTGGTGCAGCCGCCCGCAGCGCCGCAACTGCGCGACGAGGCACTGCTGAAGCTGCTCTTCGTGCAGTCGCTCAGTCCGGCGCACGCCCTGCCGCTGATCCGCGCCAAGCGGCGGGAGTTCGAGGCCTGGATCGCGCAGTTCACGCCCGAGGAGACGGAGGGCGCGCCGGGACCGGCCGATCTGCTCCACTCGTACGCGCTGACCATGGCGCGGGCGGGCCTGGCCTGGTGCGACACGGCGGAGGAGTCGCTGTCCGGGGCGCCCGAGAACCCGTAGCCCCCCGCCGGATCTCCCACGGTCTCCCACTGAGCGGGAAGACGGACTTGTTGGCCCACGGCCCTCGGATGGAACGTTCAGGGACTCCCGCAGGGCCAGGGAGCCAGGGCGCGTCACCGGCATCGCCGGCACGGATCGGACCGGGTCCACGCCCCGCCGCCCGAGCGCACGCCTGAAGACCCCCTCTTGCGGCGCGCGCCTCGGCCACAGCTCGGTTTCAGTGAAGGGAACAGTCACAGTGGACTGGGATCACGAGTACGACGTAGTGGTGGTCGGTTCCGGTGGAGGCGGCCTGACCGCCGCGATCACCGCGCAGCTGCACGGCATGTCCGCCCTGGTGGTGGAGAAGACCGACCGGTACGGCGGCTCGACCGCACTGTCCGGCGGCGGTCTGTGGATACCCGACAACCTGTATCTCCAGCAGGCCGGAGAGGTCGACACGTTCGACAACGCCATGGACTACCTGGACTCCACCGTGGGCGACCAGGTCAGCCGGGAGCGCAAGGCCGCCTATCTGACCCGGGGGCCGCAGATGCTGCGCTTCCTGCACGAGCGCACGGACTGGGTGCGGTTCAGGTACGTGCCCGGGTACGCGGACTACTATCCCGAGCGCAAGGGCGGCAAGCCGCGCGGCCGGACCATCGAGCCCGAGACGCTGGACCTGCGCAAGCTCGGACCGGAGCGGGAGAAGCTGCGCACCAACGAGCTGCCCACGTACGGCCTGACCATCACGCAGTACGACTTCCGCTTCCTGAACATGGCCGCCCGCACGTGGAAGGGCCGCAGGACGGCGGTGAGGATGGCGGCGGCCGCCGCCAGGAATCTCCTCGCCGGGAAGAAGATGGCGGCCCTCGGCACGGCGCTCATCGGTCGGCTGCGGCTCGCGCTCGCCGCGTCCGGCGGCGGCCTGTGGCTGGACTCGCCGTTCCGTGAGCTGGTGCTCGAGGACGGCAAGGTCGCCGGTCTGCGCGTCGAGAAGGACGGCCGCATAGTGACCGTGCGGGCGCGGCGCGGTGTCCTGTTCGCCGCCGGCGGTTTCTCGCACAGCCAGGAGCTGCGGGAGAAGTACCTGCCGCGGCCCACCTCCGCGGACTGGACGCACTCCTCGCCCGGCCAGGTCGGCGAGGTGCTCACGGCGGGCATCGAGGCGGGCGCCGCGCTCGCCCTGATGGACAAGGTGTGGGGCGCGCCGTCCACGCCGGTCCCGGGCGGCGGGCTGTTCTTCCTGGTCGCCGACCGCGCGATCCCCGGCATGGTGATCGTGAACGGCGACGGCGAGCGGTTCGTCAACGAGGCCGCGCCGTACCACGAGTTCGTGGACCGGATGTACGCGAGCCCGAGCGCGCCGGAGAACTCGTGGATCATCCTCGACTCGGTCGCCCGCAAGCGCTACCCGTTCCTCGGCCTGGTGCCCGGGCAGAAGTTCCCGAAGGCGTTCGAGGAGGAGGGCATCCTCAGGACGGCCGACTCGGTGCGCGAGCTGGCCGGAAAGATCGGTGTCCCGGCCGACCGCCTCGAGGCGACCCTCAAGCGCTTCAACTCCCTCGCGGAGCAGGGCCGTGACGCCGACTTCGGCCGCGGCGACAGCACGTACGACCGCTACTACGGCGACCCGACGCTGCCGAACCCGAACCTGCACCCGCTCACCGAGGGCCCCTACTACGCCCTGCCGGTGAAGCCCGGCGACCTCGGCACCAAGGGCGGGCTGCTCACAGACGAGCACGCGCGGGTGCTCCGCGAGGACGGCACGCCGATCGACGGCCTGTACGCCACCGGCAACTGCTCGGCGGCCGTCATGGGCGACACCTACCCGGGCCCCGGCTCCACGATCGGCCCCTCCATGACCTTCGGCTATGTCGCCGCGACCCACATGAAGGACGCCTCATGAGCTCGTTCCACACGATCAGGACCGGCGCCATGCCGGACCGCTTCGCCCGTGGCTGGCACTGTCTGGGCCTCGCGGACAGCTTCAAGGACGGCAAGCCGCACCAGATCGAGGCCTTCGGCACCAAGCTCGTGGTGTTCCAGGGCGGGAGCGGCGAGCTGCACGTCCTCAACGCGTACTGCCCGCACATGGGCGGCGACCTGAGCCAGGGCAGCGTCAAGGGCGACGCGGTCGCCTGCCCGTTCCACGACTGGCGCTGGTCGGGAGACGGCAAGTGCGCCGCGATCCCCTACGCGCGGCGCGTGCCGCGCACGGCGAAGACCCGGAGCTGGGCCACGCTGGAGGAGAACCGGCAGCTGTTCGTCTGGCACGACCCGCAGGGCAACCCGCCCATCCCCGAGCAGGCGATCCCCAAGATCGAGGGCGCGTTCAGCGACGAGTGGAGCCAGTGGACCTGGAACCAGATCCTGATCGAGGGCTCGTACCCGCGCGAGATCGTCGACAACAACTCGGACATGGCACACTTCTTCTACGTGCATTACTCCTTCCCCACGTACTTCAAGAACGTCCTCGACGGGCACACCGCGGCCCAGCAGATGAACTTCGAGTACCGCCAGGACTACGACCTCGGCATGGTCCCGCCGGGCACGGAGCCGGCGGTGAACCGCTCCGAGGCCGCGTACTACGGCCCGTCCTACATGATCGACTACCTGTGGAGCCCGGTCGGCGGCGGCCAGGAGCTGGAGGCGGTCCTGATCAACAGTCACTACCCGGTCCGCCAGGACGCGTTCATGCTGCAGTTCGGCGTGATCGTGAAGAAGCTGCCCGGCATGGACAACGAGTCGGCGAACGAGGCGGCCCGGCAGTTCGGCGCCGGCGTCGAGATCGGCTTCCGCCAGGACGCGGAGATCTGGCAGAACAAGGCCCGCGTCGACAACCCTCTCCTCACCGAGGAGGACGGCCCGATCTACCAACTCCGCCGCTGGTACCAGCAGTTCTACGTAGACGTGGAGGACATCACCCCGGAGATGACCAACCGCTTCGAGTTCGAACTGGACACCAGCCGCGCCGACAAGGTCTGGCGCGAGGAGGTCGCCGAGAACCTGGCGGCGGGCCGCACGGTCTCCCACACGAGCACCATCTCCTCCTGACCCGCACGGTCCCTCGTGGCCGCCTCGGTACGGTGGCGGCCATGAGCGACGTGCGCGTGGTGCTGATCGGCGGGACGTCCCACACGGGCAAGTCGACGGTGTCCCGCCGCGTGGCGGACCGACTCGGCTTCGTCCGCCGGTCCACCGACGGCCTCGCCCGCCATCCCGGCCGCCCCTGGCCGACGCCGGACCGGCCGGTGCCGCCGCACGTCGACGAGCACTACCGGTCGCTCACGGTGGACGAACTCGTCGAGTCGGTCCTCGGCCACTACGGACGCCTGTGGCCCCGGATCGAGGAGCTGATCGCGGAACGCGCGCCCGACGGGCTGGTCCTCGAAGGGTCGGCACTGTGGCCGGCGCAGGTGGCCCGGCTCGTTCGGCCGCGCGTCTGCGCCGTGTGGCTGAGTGCCGGCCCGCAGGTGCTGGCCGCACGCGTGCACGCCTCGAGCCGGTACGCGCACGTTCCCCCGCACGAGCGCGTGCCGATCGACCGGTTCCTCGCGCGCACGCTGCGCTACCAGGAACTCATGCTGGACTCCCTGCACCGACTCGGGCTGGACGGCGCCGTACTGGACGGCGCGCAGCCCGCCGACGACGTCGCCGAGCAGGTGCGTCGGCGGGTCTGACCGGCTCGGCGGTCAGGCCGTCGGCGCGCCCGTCGCCCCGGCCGCCGTGCGCGTGCCGCCGGCGGACTTGATGAGATCCTCGGCCACCTGTTCCGCGTCGGCGTCCGCGAGGTTCGCCGGGTACTCGGGGAGCAGGTCGTCCCAGACGGGGAGCCAGGAGCCGTACATCTGGGTCTGGCCCTCGGGGCGGGCGAAGAACCAGATGTGCAGGTGGGCGCCTCCGTCGCCGATGCGGTACACGTGGGCGCGGGAGATGTGCGGCAGGGCCTGGATGTGCCGGACGAGGTGGGTGTTCAACACGCCGAGTTCGGCGGCGAGTTCATCGGGCAGGTCCGCCATGTCGTAGTGCTCGCGCGGGTGCAGCATGAGGACCAGGGGAACGCCGACCTCTTTGACGCGGGTCAGCCGCCAGCGCTCGTTGAACCAGATCCCCTCGTCGCGGCGGCCGCACGACCCGCACTCCGCCGGGTCCTCACCGTGCCGCGGCGGCTCCGGCACGACCGGCGGGCGCAGGGGCGTGACGCGCAGGCCCTCCTGTTCGAAGGGGCTGATCTCCCAACCGGTCATCCGGGCCAGGGGGAGGCGGTGCGCGTCGTCCGTGGCGGCGAGCGCGTGCTCATAGAACTCATCAGGTGTCATGGCCATGCGCCGAAGATTAGTTCAGGCCGTCGAGCGTCTCTTCGCCCTGCCGTCGCCCTGGCCGTTCAGCGGGATCAGCGTGTCGAGGTGCGCTCCCTTCACCCAGGCGCCGAGCAGGTCGCGGTGCAGGGCGACGACGTCCTGGCGCGAGGCGAGGCCCTGCGCGGCCTTGGTGAACGTACGGCAGGTGGTGACGAACAGGGCGACGTCCGCGCCGTGTTCGGGACGGGCGGTGCCGACGAACTTCTGCATGTCCTGGGAGGACACGCTGCGTTCGGGTGCGTACTTCTTGCACTGGACGACGAGTTTGCGCCCGTCGGGGAGCCGCCCGACGACATCGGCGCCCAGGTCACCGCTCTTGCCGCTGACGAGGACCTTCGTACAGCCGTCCCGGCGGCACAGTTCGGCGACGTACTGCTCGAACTCCTGCCAGGACAGCGCGTCGACCTCCGCCATGGACCGCTCCCTGGCCTTCTCCGCCTCCTCCTCGCGCCAGATCCGGTCCTGGCCGACGGCGTTGCGGTGGGCCCGCCACAGCGCCCAGCCGGCTCCGCCCGCCACGAGGAGCCCGGCCACGGCCGCGACCGCGGGCCACACCGCGTCCCAGTTCACCGCCAGCCACACGGCGGCGATCGCGGCCACCCCGGCTCCCGCTCCCTGCACCTTGCGGCGCGTCCCCTTCGGTAACCGGCCGCGCCCTCGACGTGCTGCCATCACCGCACCACTCCCCCACTCCGCTTCCACGCACTCCGCCCCGTGGTCCGCAGTGTGAAAGGCCTGCCCGGACCCCGCAAGAGTGCCTTCCGCGCCGCGCCGGTCCCCCGGCTCCGCTCACCGCCGCCATCCCAGTGAAACTCCGGGCGGCCCCAGGCACCGTCGGCCGCCGGGATGGCGCGATCGAGCAGGATGCGGGCAGCGGGGGCCCCTCGGACGCCGGGCCTCCCGAGTCGACCTGTGGAGCTGTGATGAGGCGTATGCGCCTGGCCGTCGTGGGCACGGCCGCGTTCCTGACGATCGCCGCGATGAGCGGCTGTTCCGACGACGGCGGAGGCGGCGGCTCCTCTTACGCGTCCCCGTCGGCGTCGAAGAGCAAGAGCCCGAGCAGCGCACCGGCCGGCGCGCAGGCCGAGGTGAAGACGGCGAAGGTCGGCGACCTCGGCACCGTTCTCGTCGACGGAAAGGGCCGCACCCTCTACCTGTTCGAGGCCGACAAGTCGACGTCCTCCACCTGCAAGGGCGGCTGCGCGACGGCCTGGCCGCCGCTGCTCACGAAGGGCAAGGCGTCGGTGGGCGGCTCGGCGCAGGACAAGCTGCTCGGCACGACGAAGCGCGACGACGGCACGACCCAGGTCACCTATCACGGGCACCCGGTCTACGGATACGCGGGCGACACGAAGCCGGGTGACGCGAACGGCCAGGCGCTCAACCAGTTCGGCGCCGAGTGGTACGTGCTCGACGCCGACGGCAACAAGGTCGACAAGGACTGACCGGTGGCCACCACGACTCCGGCCCGGGCGGTCGCGGTCGCGCTCGGCGCCGTGCTGCCCGTGGCCGTCGGGGTGGCGATCTGGCTGACCGGCCGGCACCACTCCCCCGAGTACACGACCAGCCTCTTCGGCGCTCACGGCGCCGACGCGGTCACACTCAAGGCCCGCCTGGGCTCGGCCCTGTTCGGCCTGGCGATCGTCCAGGTCCTGCTGGCCCTGTGGATGTACTCCCGGCCCGGCCGCGTCCGCCTCGTGCACCGCGCCGTCGGCTGGCTGGCCTTCCTCCTGTCGGTGCCGATCGCCTTCCACTGCGTGCGCACCTACGGGGTGGAGACGTCGAGCACCCGCGTCTTCCTGCATTCGGTCGCGGGCTGCGCGCTGTACGGGGCCTTCGTCGCGAAGGTGCTGGTGGTGCGCAGCCGGCGGCTGCCGGGCTGGACCCTGCCGGTGGCGGGCGGCGCGCTGTTCGCCGCGATCGGGCTGCTCTGGTACTCGGCCGCGCTGTGGGCCCTCAACGGGTTCACCGTGCCGGGCCTTTGACAACGGCGGGCTACGCTCGCCGCATGCGGAGCGGCGATGTCACCGAGGACGACGGCACCTGGCGCGGGCTGTCCCTGGACCTGCGGGACCGCCCGCGTCCGGGGCTGTGCGTGTTCAGCGCCGGCCGCCGGCTGCTGATCTCTCAGGGGGACGAGCCCGTCCTGCTCGCCGTGGTCGAGCGGGACCGCGGGGGCGTCGACTTCTGGCGCACGGACGCGTACCGCTCCCTCGTCCCGCCGCTGCGCGCCGACACGGCGCGCGCCCTGGCGGGCAGCCCGCGACGGTGGGCGCACCGCTTCGCCCGTTTCCTGGCCGACGCGCCGGACGGCCCGCTGCACGAGGGCCGCTGGCTGCTGTCGCCCGAGGGCCGGCTCCGGGACCGTCACGCGGGGGTCCCGCTCGCGGAGCACTGGGGCGAGCTGCTGGTCGAAGGGCATCCCGACGGCTACATCGACTGGTTCATCCACAACGGGTCCTGGGAGATCCTGCCGCTGCGGCCGATGCCGGGCGCCGACGACAGCCGGGTCAAGGCGTACCGCAAGCAGGCGCGGGACGGGACGCTCCCGCCCGTCCTGACCTGGTGGGTCAGCGGCCTGGACTGCCATCTGATCCTCGACGGGCACGCACGGCTCGCCGCCGCGATCGCCGAGTCCGTGGAGCCCGCACTCCTGGAGCTGCGCCGCGTCGCACCGCACGACGACCTGGCCGCGGGAGTGGACGAGGCCGTGGACGCGTACGAGTCGGAACTCGCCCGCTTCGCCGGGCTCCGCGCCGCCCGGGGCTCCTCCGTCCCCGACGGCGCCGCCCTCATGGGCCCGATCCTCGCCCGCCGCCTCCGCGCCCTCGACACGGCGGGCCGCCCGACCTGGTCCTGGCCGCTGCCGGGCGGAGCCCCGGAGTGGGACCGCATCGCGGACGAGGTCACGAACGGCCTTGAGTGGCCGCCTGGTTGAGACCTCCGGCGGACCTGGAGTGTGGAGACGTAGGCCGGGGGCGGCCGGTCACGAGGCCACGGGCGGCGTCGCCCTCTGGTGTCGGCGAAGTTCCACCGGGTCGTGCGCGGAGAAGATCGTGATCTCGTCCCCGTCGGTGCGTGCCAGGTCCAGCAGTCGCCGCTGGTTGTGCAGCCGGGGGGACCGTTCGGTCTCCACGAGGGACTGGAACAGGCGCAGGCCGGCGGTCGAGCGGGGGTCGACCGGGTCGACCTCGCCGTGGAAGAAGTAGGCGTCGCCCGCGTGCAGCAGCCAGCCGTCGCCGCTGTCCACGGCCACGCCGGTGTGTCCCCTGGTGTGGCCGGCGAGCGGCACCAGCAGGATCTCCGGCGGCAGTCCGGTGAGCTCGCGGACCGCGTCGAAGCCGAACCAGGATTCGCCGGCCGTCTCGTAGGTCTGCCAGTCGGGGCCGTGCGACCGCTGCGCGGCGGGGTACCGCAGCCGCTCCGCACGCGTCCCGGCCGACAGCGCGGCGTCGAGCTCGGTCCGGAGCACGTGGACCTTGGCGCGGGGGAAGTCGCGCAGGCCACCGGCGTGGTCGAGGTCCAGGTGGGTGAGCACGATGTGCCGCACGTCCTCGATGTCGTAGCCGAGGGCGGCGATCTGGCGCACGGCGGTCTCGTCCGGGTCGAGCACCGGCCTGGCCACGGCCCGGAACCCGCGGCTCAGGGAGTCCGACGGCCGCTGGACGTCGTCGAGCCCGACCCCCGAGTCGACGAGCACGAGGCCCTGCTCGGTCTCGATCAGCAGGCAGTGGCAGACCATCTCCCCGGGGCCGAACGGGCTGCCCGTCCCGTTGACCAGCCGGCGGCCGAACGGTCGCATGGTGCCGCAGTTCAGGTGGTGGATCCTCATCGCACAGCCTCCGCAATGCTCAGTCGCAGGTGGGCGCCCACCGCGTGGAGCGGCGCGACGTCCCGTCGGGTCTTCGCCAGCAGGAGGCCGCCCTCGATCGAGGCGACCAGGACGACGGCCAGAGCCGCCGACCGGTCGGCGGAGACCCCGTGTCCGACGAGGTAGTCGCCGATCGTGTCGGTCCAGGACGCGTAGACGCGCTCGCACGCGGTCCTGATCGCCTCGCTGTCACCTGCGGCGTCGAGCGCGACCGTCGCGACCGGGCATCCCGCGGTGAAGTCCGATGCCTCCAGGGCGTCGGCGAGCGCCTGGAGGACGGCCCCCACGGCGGCCTCGGGCGCTTCGGCCTCGTCGAGGGCCGCCTTGATCAGGCCGCACATCTCGCCGCCGGACAGTTCCAGCGCCTCGGACGCCAACTGCTCCTTCCCGCCCGGGAAATGGAAGTAGAGCGACCCCTTCGGCGCCCCGCCCTCGGCGAGCACCTGGTTGAGGCCGGTGGCATGGTAGCCCTGCGTCTGGAACAGCGTGGCTGCGGTACGAAGTACCCGTTCTCTGGTGTCAGTTCGGCGTGGCATGACTTTTAATATACAGACTGGTCTAGTAAGAAAAAGAGGCCGTCGGACCGTCAGAAACGCCCTAGGCTCGGCGACATGAGCGATGACGTCCCGCCTTCCGCGGCCCTTCCCTCCGAGGTTCTCCGGTACGTCACCGAGGTCGCGTCCGTACTCTCCGGCGCGCGCCGCGATCTCGTCGGCGTGTACGTGCACGGCTCGGCCGTCCTGGGCGGGTTCCGGAGCGAGCGCAGCGACGTGGACGTGCTGGCCGTCGTCGCCGGACCGTCCGGTGAGGCCGAACAGCGGGCGCTGGGCGTGGCGTTGGCGGACACGGCGGTGCGATGCCCGGGTACGGGGCTGGAGTTGAGTGTCGTCACGTCGGCGACGGCGGCGGACCTCGGGCCCTGCGCCTTCGAGGTCCATGTCCGGGCGAGCGCGCGGGAGCGTGTCGTCGTGCCGGGAGCGGGCCACGCCGGAGACCACGACCTCGTCCTGCACTGCGCCGTGTGCCGCGAGCACGCCCACGCCGTCTGCGGTCCCCCGGCGTCCGAGGTGTTCGGGCGGGTGTCCGCCGAGCGGGTCGTGGCCGCGATGATGAGCGAGCTGCGATGGGGGCTCGATCAGGCCGATCCGACCTACGCGGTGCTCAACGCGTGCCGTGCGCTCCGCTTCGCCGAGGGCGGCGGGCTGTGCTCGAAGGTCGACGGCGGGCGTTGGTACCTGTCCCGGCACGGGGGCCACGCGGCCGTCGCCGCGGCCGTCGCGCATCAGCTCGGCGAGGGTGCCGCCCCCTCGATGCCCGCGGCGATCGCATTCGTGGAGGCGGCGCGCCCGCTGCTCACCGGCGCCGGGCACTGAGCACGCCGGTCACCCCGTCGGTTCACCGCCCGGCGCGAGGCAGGGGCAGAAATCAGGCGGCGGGGTCGCGCATCGAGTCGACGACGAGGCGGATGTCGTCCGGGGTCGTCGCCGGGTTCACGATCGCGAGGCGGGCGCAGGGGCGGCCCCGGTGACCGGTCGGGGTGACGAAGGCCTGCTGCGCGTCGAGCAGGGCACGGCTCCAGCGGTCGTAGTCGGCCTGCCCCCAGCCGTGGCGCTCGAAGACGAGGACGGACAGTTCGGGTTCGACGAGCAGGTCGACGTGCTCGGCGGCCCGGATCAGTTCGGCGCCGGCCCGCGCCGTGGCGAGGGTCCGCGCCGTGGCGAGGGTCCGCTCGACGGCGTCGCGGTAGGCGTCGGTGCCGTGGGCGGCGAGGGAGAACCAGAAGGGCAGGCCGCGGGTTCCACTCCGTGTCGTCGCCGGGCACCGCGCGCTGAACACACGTACGGGGGCACCGGCCACGACGGGCCGGTGCCCCCGCACCTCTCACCTCCGTGCCGGGTCCCGTACCGCTCAGTCGAAGACGAGCGGGCCGGGTGCCTGCGCGGAGGTCGCCGTACAGGTCGCCGTGATGCCGAAGACGACCACCTTCAGGGAGGTCGCCTCCAGGCTGTCGCCGGAAGCGACGGTCCCGGAGAGCGGGCCGGTCGACACGGGGCTGCCGGCCGGGATCGCGGGGTTGGAGTTGCCGGTGAACTGGACCGCGCCCGTGCCGTGGTTGGTGAGGGTGAGGGTGGACTTCACGGAGCCCGCGCCGACATTGATCGGAGCGGTGATGGCGGAGGTCGAGAGCTCGATGGTCGCGGCGGTGCCGTTCTGCGATGCGGTGAGGGTGGCGCTGCCGGAGCCCCAGGTGCCGCAGTCGAAGGAGATCGTGGCGGTCTGCGGCGCGACGGCGCCGGCCGCGGGAGCCAGCACCAGTACGCCGGCGGCGAGGCCGGCGCCGAGCGCGGCGGTCAGCCCGGCTCGCCGGGAGACGGAGAAGGAGGTACGGGGGTTTCGTCGCATGGGGGTGCCCTGTGCCCTTCGTGTGGGGGGAAGGTCGCACCGGTGGCCTGACGGTCTGTCAGCCGTGGCGAGTGGGCCCATTGAGGCACGCCCCTCTTGAGACGACAAGACACAGCCGCGCCCCCTTTGGCATGCACCGTTCAAATCGCGCCTTGGTCATCGCCTCGGCCCGGGTGGCCCGACCGCCCTGCCGGACACGGGTTTTGCTCACCGCCTGACAAATCGAGCACAGCACACAGGTCCGATCTCTGTGGCACGGTGAGCGGAATCGCAGGGCATCACGGGTTGCGGCGGCGCGGCAGAGCGACCCATTGCCATCGGCACGGGCGCCGGGGCCCGCCACCCGTGTGAGGTTCCCCCGGGACGGGTAGGCGCGGGCACGTCAAGTGTCCCTCTGCCCCCAGGAGTTCCCGTGCCGCTGCCCGCGCTCAACCGCACCACGACCACCGTCGGCGTCGCCGCCCTCGCCCTTCTCGGCGGGATCGTCATCGGCGGCGCCGGCGCGGTGAGCGCGAGTCCCCCGGCCGAACCGAAGGTGCAGAACACGTTCGACTCCCTCGGCGCCGACGTGCGCGCCGCCAAGCTCCCGTCGGGCCGCACCGCCCACTACACCGACTCGGGCCCCACCGACGGCACCCCGGTGCTCTACATCGGCGGCACCGGGACCAGCGCCCGCGCCGTCCACATGACCGACTTCCTGCGCACGACCCGGCAGAACCTGGGCCTGCGCATGATCACGGTCGAGCGCAACGGCTTCGGCGACACCGCCTACGACCCGGAACTGGGCCGCGCCGACTACGCCGAGGACGTGCTCCAGGTCCTCGACCGGCTCGGCGTACGGGAGTTCAAGGTGATCGCGATATCCGGCGGCGGCCCGTACGCCGCCGAGCTCGCGGCCCGCGCGCCAGAACGGATCAGCGCCCTGCACCTGGCGGCCGCGCTGCCGCCCTTCGGCCCGAAGCCGGCGTACTGCGCCCTGTCCGACGAGCAGCTCTCGGCGGCCGTGAAGGACCAGATCAGGGACCCGCGGGCGTGGTGGGCGTTCCCCGCCGACAGCCCGGTCCGGTCGATCCCCGGCTTCGCCGACACGGCGTACGAGGAGGGTGCGCGGACCTACAACCAGCGCGGCCAGCAGGCGGATCCGGCGTCGCAGGTGCACGAGCAGCGGCTCTACTGCGAGCGCCCGGGCCCGGATGTGTCGAAGCTGACGGCGCCCGTGTTCCTTTACCACGGGGACAAGGACACCACCGTCCCCGCGAGCACCCTGGCCACATGGCGCGAGGAGTTCGCCCCCGACCAGGTGCGCACCCGTACGTTCGCGGACTCCGGGCACGACGTCCAGTACCGCCACTGGGACCAGATCCTCGTCGACCTGGCGGGCCGGGCCGACCGGACGGTGGTCTGCCGGGACGAGCACACGCGGGCGCTGCCGGCCCGGGAAGCGGACGCGCTGGTCGCCAAGGGGCGGGCGACACTGGGAAGTTGTGCCTGGAAGGGCTGAGCCGACCGCCCCGATCGGAGAGCAGTCCGGCCCCGGTCGCACCGATGAGTGCTTCGGCCACCCGCACCCGTGCGGTACACCGACATCACCGGTGATCGGCGTCCGGGCCCGGTTCCAGCGCCGGGGCCGTGACGCCCAGGTGCGAGCGGCACTGCGGGCGCGGCGCCTCGGCCAGGCGCGGGCGCACCGTCCGGGGGCGCACGAAGACCGCGGCCAGCAGCGCGCTCAGGGCGAACAGGGCGGCGCAACCGTACGCGGCGCGGTGGAAAGACGTGTTCACTGCGTCGGGCTGGGTGTACGCCTCGCCGGACAGGCCGACGGCGAGCGGCAGTGCGGCGACGACGAGCAGCTGCGCGACGCGGGCCGCCGTGTTGTTGACGCCGCTGGCGAGCCCGGCGCGCTCGGGTTCCACGGAGGCCAGGACGGTCGCCGTCAGCGGCGCCACGAACGTGGCCATGCCGAGGCCGAGCACACCGACCGCGGGCAGCACGTCGGCCGCGTACGAGGAGTCCGGGTGGATCCGCAGCATGAGCAGGACACCGGCCGCGGCCACGAGCGGGCCGGCCACGAGCGGCACGGTCGGTCCGATGCGGCGGGCGAGGTCGCCGGAGCGGGCGGACAGGAGCAGCATCAGGACGGTGATCGGCAGGGTCGCCACCCCGGCCTCCAGCGCGTCGTAGCCGAGGGCCACCTGGAGCTGGACGGGCAGCAGGAAGAGGATGCCGCCGATGCCCGCGTAGAGGCCGAGGGTCATGGCGTTGGTGGCGCTGAAGAGGCGGGAGCGGAAGAGGGACGGCGGCAGCATCGGCGCGGCCCTGCGCCGCTCGACGAGGACGAAGGCGATCCCGGCCGCGACGCCGAGCACCGCCGCGAGCGCGGTGCCGCCGGCCGGGACGCCGCCGGACGCACCGATCAGGGCGTAGCTCACCCCGGCGAGACAGAGCGCGGCGAGCACGGCTCCGAGCTGGTCGAAGGGGGTGCCGGCCGCGTCCGGGTCGCGGCTCTCGGGCACGTGGCGCAGCGCGATGGCGAGGACGACGGCGGCGATCGGCACGTTGATGAGGAAGATCCAGCGCCAGCCGGGTCCGTCGATGAGCCAGCCGCCGAGGAAGGGCCCCAGCGCGCCGGCCACCCCGGTCAGGCCCGACCACGCGCCGACCGCCCGCGCCTGGTCGTCGGGGTGGAACACGGCTCGTACGAGGGCCAGCGAGCCCGGTGTGAGCAGGGCGCCGCCGACGCCCTGCAGGGCCCGTGCCGCGATGAGCGTCCCCTCGTCGGGGGCGAGTCCGCACAGCGCGGAGGCGACGGCGAACCAGGCGACGCCGAGGACGAGGGTGCGCCGTCGTCCGATCCGGTCGCCGAGCGCGCCGCCCCACAGGAGCAGCGCGGACAGGGTCAGCATGTACGCGTTGACGACCCACTGGAGCGCCGAGATCGAGGCGCCGAGGTCGCGGCCCATCTTGGGCAGTGCGACGTTCACGACGGTTCCGTCGAGCATGGCCATACCGGAGGCGAGCACGACGCACGCGAGGATCCAGCGTCCGCGCGCCGAGGACAGCCTGATATCCATGCCCGTCATTCTGCTCCGGACGGCAGTGCTGCGCCGGGTGGCGGCCGGGCGGGGTCCGCAATGTCACGGGCTGGCGATGAATTTCTGTACGTGCGGGAACAGGGCACCATATGTGCGCTGTCGGGGCCCCGGGTGTAACACGCCGGCAATTGAATGGCGCTGAGTGGGAGAAACGGTCAAGCGTCAGATGGGATTTCTTGTGAACGGCACCGGCCACCCCACACCCGGATACCAGTCGTACGAGCGGCCCCCGGAGCCCGACCGCTCGGGGAGCAATGCGCGTACCGCCCGCAGGACGGCCCTCACGATCTCCACGATCGCGGACGTCGCCGCCGGATTCCTGGGCCTCTGGATCGTTCTGTATCTCCTGGAGGCCAACGGGGCGAACCCGTTCGTGTCCTTCGTGCACTCCGTGGCCGACTGGCTCTCCGGGTGGGCACAGGACATTTTCACGATGGACACAGAATTCCTTCGGATCATTCTCAATTACGGTCTTCCGGCGTTGATCTATTTGGCGGTCGGCCATGGGATTGCCGCGCGGATCAATCGCGCCTGACGGTTCGGTGAAGGGAAGGAGCGACGGGGTGACACGTACGCACGGCACCGGAAACGGTCTCGCGCCCATTTATGAGGAACTCGTACGCGAGCGGGGTGACGTCGTGGCCGAGGTCCAGCGGGCGGCGGCCCATACGCGGCATCAGGAGGCGGTACTGCTCCCCCAACCGGCCCCCGCGGGTCCGCCCACGCATCCGGCGCCGGGCCGCCAGGGACCCGGACAGTAGGCGGACAGGAGACCGAGAGACTCACAGCGCATCGTTTCTGCGCCCCGCTCGTTGCACAGGACACCGCGGGTCCGGGGACGCGCACTCCCCCTCGGGCCCGCACCACACAGCCGCTGTTGTCGGCACCGTAGGTCACACCGGGCGCCGGTGTGCTGGTGCGTTCCGACGAGTGCGGGACCGGCCCCCCTCCTTCCGGTCCCGCACTCGCCTCACTGTCCCCCGAGGACACACCCGTATCTGTACGCAGCGGGGCGGCGATCAATCCCGTCCGCGCGTGGGCACAGGCGTGTGCCCCTTCCCCCGTACGGGTCAGGCCAGGTCCTCGGCGAGGCCCACGATGATGCCTTCGGGGCCGCGCACGTAGGCGAGCAGGAAGGTGTCCTCGAAGCGCTCGATCGTGCCGACGAGTTCGGCGCCGTGGGGGCGCAGGCGGGCGACGGTGTCGTGGAGGTCGTCGACGGCGAACATGATCCGGCGCAGGCCCAGTGTGTTCGACGGGGCGGCCTGCGGTTTCGGGACGACCGGGGCGGGGCGGTGGAACTTGGCGAGCTCGACGCGCCCGGGGGCGTCCGGGACGCGCAGCATGGCGACGTCCTGGCGCACGTCGTCGACGCCGATGACGCGCTCGGCCCAGCGCCCTTCGAGCGGGAACCGGCCCTCCAGTTCCATGCCGAGTTCGACGAAGAACGCGATGACGGCGTCGAGGTCCTCGACGACGATCAGGACGTTGTCCATCCGCCGGATGCTCATGCGGGGTCTCCTTCGGCCTGGGGCTGTTCCGGCAGGTGCCGGGGCGGCACCTCCAGCGGGGTCTCACCGGCGGCCAGGTGGTCCAGGACCTCGGCGAGTTCGTCGCAGGCGCTCTGCACCGAGCGGCGGGTCGCGATCTGTTCGGTGACGAGCGCGGAGAGCAGCAGGGCGGTCAGGGCGGTGGCGCCGTTGAACGCCTGCAGCTTCACCATGATCTCGACCTTGGAGAGGTTGAGGAAGGCCCCCTTGCCCGTGTTCGCGGCGTACGTGGTCAGGACGGAGGAGAACAGGGCGCACAGGGTGCTGCCGGCCAGCTGGAAGCGGAGGGCCGCCCAGATCAGGAGAGGGAAGACGAGGAAGAGCAGGCTCGTCTCGCCGAACGCGCTGAGCGGCACGATGACGAGCGCGGCCACGGCCAGGCAGGCCGCCTCCAGCCAGCGCCGGCCCCACAGGGGGCGGCCCAGGCCCGCGAGGAGGAGCAGCAGCGGGGTGACGAGGAGAACGCCCATCGCGTCGCCGACCCACCAGGACAGCCAGACGGCCCAGAACTCGCCGCGGTCGAGGTCGCCGTTGACGGCCTGGACGCCGACGCCGATCGTCGCGCTGATCAGCATGGCGCCGAGCCCGCCCAGGAAGACCAGGGCGAGCCCGTCGCGCAGCCGTGAGATGTCGAGCCGGAAGCCGATTCTGCGCAGGAAGTAGTACGCGCACAGGGGGGCGACGGTGTTGCCCGCGACGTTGACGAGCGTGGTCATCTGCGGGGTGACGATGGAGGCGATGACGAGGAAGGAGCCGAGGGCGACCCCCGGCCAGACCTGGACGCCGAACATGAGCAGGGCCGCGACGGCGACGCCGGTCGGGGGCCAGATGGGGGTGACCACGACGCCCTCGACGACGACCTGGCTCAGCAGGCCGATGCGGCCGGCCACGTAGTAGCAGGCGGCCACGATCAGGATCTTGAGGGCCGCCTCCGCGGGCGGCAGCAGTCGCCGAGTCACCACCACAGCAGTCATCAGACACCGGGCGGGCCGGATCGGCCAGGCGAAGGGGCCTGGCCGGGTCCGCGCGAGGGCCCTCCGGGTGTCCGGGGCCGGTTCGGTGCCGGGTACCAGGGCACGCCGACGTCGTGGCCGATGACGAGCACGGCGGCGTCGTCCTCGTGCCCGACCGTGTCGGCCAGTTTCATCACCCCGCCGACGAGCGCGTCGATGCCGAGACTCGCCCCCGCGGTGATCTCGGCGAGCCGTCTGACCTGGCCGAGGCCGTCGTCGATGTGCAGGGAGGGCCCTTCGACGACGCCGTCCGTGACCAGGACCAGGACGCCGCCGACGGTCAGCCGGTGGCAGGCCACGGGGTACTCGGCGCCGCGCATCACCCCCAGCGGGGGCCCGACGTCGCCGTCGTCGATGCCGGACCGGCCGTCGGCGGTGGCCCAGATGTGGGGGATGTGCCCGGCCCGCGCGCACTCCAGGACTCCGGTGGCGGGGTCCAGGCGCAGGAAGGTGCAGGTGGCGAAGAGGTCGGCCTTGAGGGAGATCAGCAGGTCGTTCGTACGGCCGAGCAGCCGGCCGGGGTCCTCGGTGACCGAGGCCAGCGCGCGCAGGGCCACCCGGACCTGGCCCATGAAGGCGGCGGCCTGCGTGTTGTGGCCCTGGACGTCGCCGATGGAGATGCCGATGCGGCCGTCGGACATGGGGAAGGCGTCGTACCAGTCGCCGCCGACGTTGAGCCCGTGGTTGGCGGGCATGTAGCCCACGGCGATCCGTACGCCCGGCGGGCTCGGCAGGTCGCGGGGCAGCATGCCGTGCTGCAGGGCCACCGCCAGCTCGACCCGGGAGCGCTGCATCTCTGCCAGCTCCCGGGCCCGGGCGGTCAGCGCGCCGAGCCGCTGAAGCAGCTCGTCACCGCCGTCGGCGGACCCACTGCGGAACATCGCTCACTCCGGTCCCACGAGATCCCCGGCTCAGTCATCTGGAACGACATAAATCGCCCCCTAACTCTGCCCAAGGTCGGGGACGACCGCACCTTGTCGGGCCCCGCGGTCCGCCGCCGGGCCGCTCCCCGGCGGGGGTCTCAGGCGCTGAGCACGCCCGTGCCGAGCAGGCCGAACAGCGCGAGGCCGATCACGATCCGGTAGACGACGAAGGCGTTGAAGGAGTGCCGGGCCACGAACTTCAGGAGCCAGGCGATCGAGGCGTAGGCGACGACGAAGGAGACGGCCGTGCCGACCACGATGGGCGCGGCGCCCGCCCCGCTGCCCACCGCGTCCTTCAGCTCGTACAGGCCGGCGCCGGTGAGGGCGGGGATGCCGAGGAAGAAGGAGAGGCGGGTCGCGGCGACCCGGTCGAGGTCGAGCAGCAGCGCGGTGGACATGGTCGCCCCGGAGCGCGAGAAGCCGGGGAAGAGCAGGGCCAGGATCTGCGAGCAGCCCACGAGCATCGCGTCCTTGAACGAGGTGTCGTCCTCGCCGCGCTTGTGGCGGCCCATCTGATCGGCCACCCACATCACGGCCGACCCGGCGATGAGCGAACCGGCGACCACCCACAGCGAGGCGAGCGGGCCCTCGATGAGCGGCTTCGCGGCGAGGCCGACGACGACGATCGGGATCGTCGCCCAGATGACCCACCAGGCGAACTTGTAGTCGTGGTGGTGGCGCTCCTCCTTGTCGCGCAGGCCGCGGCCCCACGCGGTGACGATCCGCACGATGTCCTTGAAGAAGTAGACGAGCACGGCGGCGATCGCGCCGACCTGGATGACCGCGGTGAAGCCGACCACGGCGGGGTCGTTCACCGGGATGTCCATGAGCCCCTCGGTGATCTTGAGATGGCCGGTGGAGGACACGGGCAGGAACTCGGTGACGCCCTCGACGACACCGAGGATCACCGACTGTCCGAGGCTGATGGCACTCATCTGTTTTCCGTTGTCCGTTTCTGCTCGGGCGCATGGCACACTGAGGCACACCAGCTTCTACACCGGTGTCGAACTTCTACACGACTGTAGAAGGTGGAGGAAGGAACGCCAAACCCATGGGCTCCCAGCTGCCGGACAGCGGCCCGAAGCGGCCCAACGGCGCGCGCGAGGCCGAGATCCTCGCCCTGCTGCAGGGGGCCGGTACCGCGCTGACACCGGGCGAGGTCACCGAGCGTCTCGGCGGCGAGCTGACGTACAGCAGCGTCGTGACGATCCTCGGCCGGATGCACGCCAAGGAGCTGCTGAACCGCACGCGGCGCGGCCGGGCGTACGCGTACGCGCCGGTGACGGACGACGCCGGGTTCGCCGCACGCCGGATGCACACGGTGCTGGCCGAGCGACCGGACCGGCAGACCGTCCTCGCCCGTTTCGCGGACGACCTCTCCAGCTCCGACGCCGAGCTGCTGCGACAGCTGCTCGACCAGGCCCCGTAGGAGCGCGCCGCCCGATGCACATCGCCGTCTACCTGCCGCTGCTGCTGCCGCTGCTCGCGCCGCTGTTCGCCCGGCCGCTCGCCGAGCGGTGCGAGCCGCGCCTCGCCACCTGGCTGCTCACCGCGACCTCGCTGGTCCTCGGTGCGGCGAGCACCCTCTCGCTGGGCGCACTGGCCGTCGCGGGGCTGATCCGGCTGCCGTTCCTGGCCGGGCTCGGGCACTGGTCGGCCGGTGCCGCGCAGCGCGACGACCCGATCGAGCTGTCCGTCTCCCTGGCCGCCGGGCTCCTCCTGGGCGGCGCCGTCGTCATGGCCGTCCGGATGCTCTGGCGCCGGGCCCGCACCCTCGCGGCCGCGGCGCTGGAGGCCGCCTGCATGCCGGCCCGTGACGGTGTGGTCGTGATCGAGGACGACGCGCCGGACGCGTTCGCGCTGCCCGGGATGCCGGGGCGGGTCGTCGTCTCCACGGGCATGCTCGACACCCTCGACCGGACCGAGCACGGCATCCTGCTCGCGCACGAGCGGGCCCACCTGGCCGGACACCACTACGCGTTCGTGGCCCTGGCCCAGCTCGGCGCCGCCGCCAACCCGCTCCTGCGCCCGCTCGCCCGGTCCGTGACCTACACGATCGAGCGCTGGGCCGACGAGCGCGCCGTCGCCGCGACCGGTGACCGCGGCCGGGTCGCGCGTGCCGTCGGCAAGGCGGCGCTCGCCGCCCGGCCCGCCGCTCGCCGCCCCCTGGGCGCCGCGCTCGGCATCCTCGGTCTCGCCCGCCGCACCGGGCTCGCCGCCGCGGGACCCGTGCCGCGCCGCGTCGCCGCGCTCCTCGCCCCGCCGCTCGGCCGCCACCCGCTGCTCGCCGCGGCGACCGCCGCCGTCCTGACCGCCGCGACACTCTCCAGCGCCGAGGCGGCCCACGACCTGCACCGCCTCCTGGAGGCCGTCGGCGCCTCGTAGCCGACCGGCCGAGCCCTGCCCCGGGCCGTCCCGGCTCGACCCGGGCACCCCTCCCCGCCTCACCCCCTCTCGCCCCTCACCCCACCGCGAAAAATACCCCCGGGGGTACCTGTGCTACGGTTTTCGTATACCCCGGGGGGTAATGAACGGAAGGGAACGAACCGTGTTCTTCATCGACACCATCGAGCTCGAAGGGCTCGGGAACCGGCACTACCTGGCGGGCGGGACGCAGACAGCGGTGGCTGTGGACCCGCCGCGCGACTTCGACCAGGTCCTCGCCGCGGCGGCGCGGCGCGGGGTGCGGATCACGCACGTCGTGGAGACCCACATACACAACGACTACGTGACCGGCGGCCTGGAGCTGGCCCGCGTGACGGGCGCCGCCTATCTGGTGCCGACCGGGGCGCACGTGTCCTTCGCGCGGGTGCCGGTGGCGGACGGCGACACGGTCACGATCGACACCGGACTCACCCTGCGCGCCGTCGCCACCCCCGGCCACACCCCGCACCACACCGCGTACGTGCTCCAGGAGCGGGGCACGCCCGTGGCCGCGTTCACCGGCGGGTCCCTGCTCATCGGCACGGTGGGCCGCCCCGACCTGGTCGAGCCCCGGCTGACCGAGGAGCTGGCCCGCGCCCAGCACGCCTCCGCGCACCGCCTCGCGGCCGAACTGCCGGACGAGACCTCGGTGCTGCCCACGCACGGCTTCGGCAGCTTCTGCTCCTCCGCGCAGGCCGAGGGCGACGCCACCACCATCGGCCACGAGAAGACGGTCAACGCGGCGCTCACCACCGACGTCGACACCTTCGTCGCCGGACTCCTCGACGGGCTCGACGACGTCCCCGCCTACTACGCGCACATGGGCCCGGCCAACGCGAGCGGCCCGGCCCCGCTCGACCTGACGCCCCCGGCCGTCGCGGACGCCCGCGAGATCGCCGCCCGGCTCGCGGCCGGCGAGTGGGTCGTGGACCTGCGCAACCGGGTCGCGTTCGCCGAGGGCCACGTCGCGGGCACCTTCAACTTCGAGGCGGACGGCAAGATCGCCACGTATCTGGCCTGGATGATCCCCTGGGGCAAGCCGGTGACCCTGCTCGCCGAGTCCCCCGGCCAACTCGCCGACGCGCAGCGGGAGCTGGTCCGGGTCGGCATCGACCGCCCGGCGGCCGCCGCGACCGGCACGCCCGAGGACTGGGCCGCCGACGGCGCTCTCGCCTCCTTCCCGCGCTCCACGTTCGCCGGACTCGCCGAGCGCGGCACGGACGACGTCGTCGTGCTCGACGTGCGCCGCGCGTCCGAGCGGGCCGGCGGCCACCTCGCGGGCTCGGTGCACATCCCGGTGCACGAACTGCACGGACGACTCGGCGAGGTCCCGGCCGGCACCGTGTGGGTGCACTGCGCCGGAGGCATGCGGGCGGGCATGGCCGCGTCGCTCCTCGACGCCGCGGGCCGGGACGTCGTGGCCGTCGACGACGGGTTCGACTCGGCCGCCGAGGCCGGCCTGACCGTCGTCGCCGCCTGAGCGCCGCTCCCCCTCTTCCACCTCTTCCACCTCTTTCCCCTCAACTCCCCTCGAGAGGCTGCGAGATGCTGTCCCCCTTCCCTGACGGTGCACACCGCGTCACCGTCGAAGCGGCCCACCGATGTACCGCCGGCGCCGAGGCCCCGGCCGTCCTCCTCGACGTACGCGAACAGGAGGAGTGGGACGCGGGGCACGCCCCCTGGGCCGTCCTCGCTCCGCTGTCCGCACTGGCGTCGGGGGGCGCGCTGCCCGCCGTGGCGACGGAGCGGCCGCTCGTGGTGATCTGCCGCAGCGGCAGGCGTTCGCAGCACGCCGTCGCGCTGCTGCGCGAGCGCGGGGCCGAAGCCGTGGACGTCATGGGCGGGATGCAGGACTGGGCCTCCTCGGGCCATCCCGTCGTCGACGCGCGCGGGAGCGACGGTTCCCCGGCATGACCGCTCTCCTCCTCGCCCTCGTCGCGGGGGCGGTCGTCGGCCTGGCCCTCGGCGGACTCGGCGGGGGCGGCAGCGTCCTCGCGGTGCCCGCCCTGATCTACGCGCTCGGCCTCTCCCCCACGGCGGCGATCACCACCAGCCTCGTCATCGTCACCGTCACCTCGATCACGGCCCTCGCCGGGCACGCCCGCGACGGGAACGTCGCCTGGCGCACCGGACTCCTCTTCGCGGCGGCCGGGATCGTCCCGGCGATGCTCGCGGGCGCGGTCGCGGGCCGCGTGCCGCAGACCGTGCTGACCCTCGCGTTCGCCGCGATCGCCGCCCTCGCCGCGGTACGGATGCTGCGCCCCGCCGAGACCGGGACCCCCGGCCCGGTCCACCCGGGCAAGGCGGGGGCGGCCGGTTCCGGGCTCGGCGCCGTCACCGGGTTCCTGGGGGTCGGCGGCGGATTCCTCGCCGTGCCCGTCCTGGTGGGCGTGCTGAGTCTGCCCATTCGGCGGGCCGTCGGCACCAGCCTGCTGGTCATCACGGTCAACTCCCTGGCCGCGCTCGGCGCCCGCGCCGGCAGCGGGACCCATCTGGACCTCGCCGTCATCGCCCCCTTCACGGCGGCCGCGATCCTCGGCGCGTGGGACGGCAAGCGGCTGTCCCGGAAGCTCAAGGGGCGCACCCTTCAGCGCGTCTTCGCCTACGTCCTGCTGGCGGTGGCGGCGGTCATGGCCGCCGACGCCGTGCTCTGACGGCGCCCCGGCCGCGTCCGCGCGACGACCCGGCCGCGTTCGTGCGACGACCCGGCGCGTCGACCGGGAGAGCCGTCTCGTGAAGACGGCGTGCGCAGCGCGTGAGGATGCGCGGCACAACGTCAATTCACGCCCCCTGTGCCACAACGCGCCCGATCTTGCTTCGTTGTGAGGCACGTCCGGATACGCGCGATGCGCAGCGCGGGTGACCTGCACACACCATTTCCGGACGCCGGGTTGCCCGGCCCCGCCGTTCCGCGAGCCACGGTCCGGCCGGCCGGGCAACCCCACGCCCCCTGGAGTGCCCCGGGCGCCCTGTAGCCTCCGGCCCCATGACCCGCGCCTGGATCGCCCCGTCGCTCATCGCCCTGTGCGGCGCCGCCCTCGCCACCGTGCAGGTGCTCGCGGACAGTCCGGGGGCGGCCGCCGGCATCTTCCTGCTGTTCCTGGCGCTCGCCGGCGTCGGCTCCCCGTTGGCCTTCCCGAGATCCGTCGGCGCGGCCGAGGCGCTGCGGCGCAGCGCGGCGGACGGCCGCCCCGTCGTCTACTGGCGGCCCGGCTGCGCGTACTGCCTGCGGCTGCGGGCCCGGCTCGGCCGGAGGGCGCGCCGGGTGCACTGGGTCGACATCTGGCGCGACCCGGAGGGTGCGGCGGCGGTGCGCGCGGTCAACGGCGGCGACGAGACGGTGCCGACGGTCGTCGTGGCCGGGCGCGCCCACACCAACCCCGCCCCGGAGTGGGTGCGCGAACAGATCACCGCGCAGCGCTGATCCACCTCGCCTGATCCAAGCCGCCTGATCCGCCCCGCACGCACGGTCCGTCGCGGGCGTTGAGATCCTGACTGATGTGAAAGTCAGGAACGCAACATCCCAGCTCATCAGGCAATTGTGCGCCCACGTGTTGAGTTCTTCTCAATGCGTGGTTAGGGTCGTGCCCGTGGAAACCGACGACGTCACCGGTGGCGTGCCCGCCGCCGACACCGCCGCCCGCGTCCGTGAGGTCATCACGGCCGCGGGGGTCAGCCAGCGCGAGTTCGCGCGCCGCATCGTCATGGATCCGTCCAAGCTCTCCCGGTCGCTGAGCGGCACCCGCCGCTTCACGGCCGCCGAGCTGGCACGGATCGCCGACGAGGGGCGGGTGGACGCGGGCTGGCTGCTCGGGGCGCGGCACCGGGAGCAGCACCCCGAGCCCGCGCCGGGCGCCGAGCCGGCCGCCGTGCCCGTCGACGGCGGGCGGCCGCTGCAGATCGTCCGCGAGACGGTCCGGCTGATCGCCGAGCACGGGTTCCACGCGGTGCGGGTCGCGGACATCGCCCGTGCCTGTGCCACCAGCAGCGCCGCGATCCACTACCACTTCCCCGGCCGCGCCGACCTCCTGGAGGCCTCGGTGCGCTGGTGCATGGACGAGGACACGGCGCGCCGCGCCGCCCGGCTCGCCGAGGCGGACGACGCGGCGGCGGAGCTGCGCCAGCTCATCGAACTGCAGACGCCGCGCACCGCGCAGCAGCGCCGGCAGTGGGCGGTCTGGCTCGACCTGTGGGCCGAGGCCGCCCGGTCCACAGCGGTGGGCCGGCTGCACACCGAGTACTACCGCCAGTGGCGGGAGACCGTCGCCGACGTCGTCCGCCGGGGGATCGAGCAGGGTGTGTTCCGCCCGTCGGCCGACCCCGAGGCCGCCGCGCTGACCCTGACCGCGCTCATCGACGGCCTGGCGACGCAGGTCCTGGCCGCCGGAACGGACGGCGCCGGAACCGAAGGCACCGACACGAAGAGCGTCGCCGGCGCGGACGCCATGCACGCCGCGCTCCTCGCCCACGTCCGCACGACCCTGCTGGCCTGAGCCGCTCCCCGACGCGACGGCTCCATTCCCCGCACTCCAGAACCCCCCACACCCAGTCCCCAACGGAACGGGAGGCCCCCACATGCCCCTGCACGAGAGCACCATCGTCACCTGCGCCCTCACCGGCGCAGGTGACACCGTCCGCCGCAGCCCGCACGTCCCCGTCACCCCGGAACAGATAGCCCGGAACGCGGTGGAGGCCGCGGAGGCCGGCGCCGCTGTGGTCCACATCCACGTACGCGATCCCGAGACCGGCGCCCCGTCGCGCGACCCGAAGCTGTACCGGGAGGTCGTCGAGCGGGTGAAGGAGACCGGCACCGACGTCGTCATCAACCTCACCGCCGGCATGGGCGGCGACCTGGTGATCGACCCGGACCGCCCGCTGGAGGGCTTCCCGCTGCCCGGCTCCGACCTGGTCGGCGGCCTGGACCGGCTCCCGCACGTCGAGGACCTGCTGCCCGACATCTGCACCCTGGACTGCGGTTCACTGAACTTCGGCGACGGCTCGAACCTGTACGTGTCGACGCCCGACATGCTGCGCGCCGGCGCCCGGCGCATCCAGGAGCTGGGCGTGCGGCCGGAGTTGGAGATCTTCGACACCGGCCACCTGTGGTTCGCCAAGCAGCTGCTCGCGGAGGGGCTGCTCGACGACCCGACCGTGTTCCAGCTGTGCATGGGCATCCCGTGGGGCGCGCCGGCCGACCCGGGCGTGCTCCAGTCGATGGTCAACATGCTGCCGGAGGGCGCCCGTTGGGCGAGCTTCGCGCTCGGCCGGATGCAGATGCCCTGGGTCGCGCAGTCGATCCTCCTGGGCGGCCACGTCCGCGTCGGCCTGGAGGACAACCTGTACCTCGGCAAGGGCAACAAGGCGACCAACGCCCAGCTCGTCGAGCGTGCCGTGACCATCACCGAGTCGCTCGGCGCCCGCGTCGCGACCCCCGACGAGGCTCGCGAGATCCTCGGCCTGCGCAAGAAGGGCGCCTGATCATGCGTACCGCACCCGAGAACGTCCGCCGCGTCGCCTGTGTCGGTGCCGGTGTCATCGGCGGCGGCTGGGTCGCCCACTTCCTGGCGCGTGGCTACGACGTCACGGCCTGGGACCCGGCGCCCGACGCCGAGCAGAAGCTGCGCCGCCTGGTCGACGCCGCCTGGCCCGCGCTGACCCAGCTGGGTCTCGCCGAGGGCGCGTCCGCCGATCGCCTGACGGTTGTCGCGACGCTCGAAGAGGCCGTGGCCGACGCCGAGTTCGTGCAGGAGAGCGCGCCGGAGAAGCTGGACCTGAAGCGCGACCTGCTGGCCCGGCTCGACGCGGCGGCCCCCGCCGGTGTCGTCATCGCCTCGTCCACCTCGGGCTACCCGATGACGGACATGCAGACCACGTCCGCGGACCCGTCGCGCCTGGTCGTCGGGCACCCGTTCAACCCGCCGTACCTGATCCCGCTGGTCGAGGTCGTCGGCGGCGAGAGCACCACCGAGGACGCCGTCGCGTGGGCGTCGCGCTTCTACGAGGTCGCGGGCAAGTCCGTGATCACCATGAATCGCGAGGTGCCGGGCTTCATCGCGAACCGGCTCCAAGAGGCCCTGTGGCGCGAGGCGCTGCACATGGTCGCCAACGGTGAGGCGACGGTGAAGGAGATCGACGACTCGATCACCGAAGGTCCCGGCCTGCGGTGGGCGTTCATGGGCCCGATGCTGACGTTCGCGCTGGCCGGCGGCGAGGGCGGCATGGCGCACATGCTGGACCACTTCGGCCCGTCCCTGAAGTCGCCGTGGACCCGCCTGGAGGCGCCCGAGCTGGACAAGGCGCTGTACGACGCCGTGGTCGAGGGGTGCGACGAGGCGGCCGCCGGGCGCACGATCGCCGATCTCGTGGCCGAGCGCGACCGGGGCGTCATCGACGTCCTGCGCGCGACGGGCCGCCTGCCGCAGCAGGAGGGCCCGCGATGACCGCGACGACGGCCTCCGTGCCGCTGCTGCACAGCACGGTCCGCCCGGAGTGGATCGACTACAACGGCCATATGAGCGAGGCCTTCTACGTCCTCGTCTTCGGCCACGCCACCGACGCCCTGATGATCGAGACGGGTCTGCACTCGGGCTACCGCGAGTCCACGGGCTGCTCCCTGTACACGGTCGAGTCGCATCTGCGCTATCTGCGGGACGTGCCGGAGGGCGCCCATCTCGCCGTCCGCACCCGGGTGTTGGGCGCGGCGGGCAGGAAGGCCCGCTTCACGCACGAGATGTACGTGGTCGACGACGCGGAGGGCGAGCCGGAGGCGGACGCCGAGCCCGTGGCGACGACCGAGCTGATGGCCGTGCACGTCGACCAGGCGGCGGGGCGCGCGGTGCCGCTGCCCGACGCGGTCCTCGCCCGCTTCGCCGAGTTCACCGGACCGGCCCCGCAGTGGGCGGGCCGGTCGATCGCGCCGGTGGGCTGACGCCCGTACGTCATACGCCGCCGGGCCGGGCCTCACGGATCCGTCCGTGGGGCCCGGCCCGCGTGCGCTACTCCGCGTGCGCTACTCCGCCGGCGCGGCGTGGGCCGCGACCGCCGCTTCCAGCAGGTCCCAGCCGTCGCGCTCGACGAGGCCGCGTTCCGTCGCGTCCCAGCCGGAATCGAGGGCCGCGTCGAGCAGGGCGCGCACCGCACCCGGTTCGTGCAGGTTCAGGGAACTGCCGTGGACGTAGCCCACGTCCCCAGAGCCGAGGGGCGCTCCGCCGGGGACGAAGCGGTCGGCGCCCTCGCCGAAGACGATGCGCAACGGGCCGCCCGTACCGGTCGGTTGGGGGTACAGCGTGAGGGTCTGACGGCAGTCCGCGGACCGGCCGCCGTCCAGGACCCGGTGGTGGTGACGCAGCGTCCACAGGTACACGCGGCCGTCGGCGACCAGGCGGCGTGGCTTGTTTCGATGGCGGGGCACGGGGTGAGGGTACGCGCACTGCCCCGCCCGGACCGGGCACCCCCTGCGGAGCGACACGTTCCGCCCCGACGGCGCGCCTGCCCGCGAAATCCGCCCTCATGAGGAAACGTTCCTTCTGCGAGGTGGTTCCCGGGCGGGACGCACGCGGCAGGCATGCGTGCCGCGTGCGTCTTCCGGCCCGGCCGGGTGCAGGGAGTTGTGGTGAACGCGCAGGACCGACAGGCGTCCGGCTGGCCCGAGTACCGCAAGTACCTGGACCACCTGATGGACTGCGCGGAGTGCGCGCGGCTCCCGAAGCGGTGCGCGGTCGGGGACCGGCTGCGGCGGGAGCACCGGGCGGCGGCGGGCCGGGGACCGGGCTCGTCCACCTGAGCGTCCCGGTTCCGCCGCCGGTCCGGGTCAGAACCAGTGCAGGCAGTGCGGTGCGCGGTCCGTACGGAACAGGGTGTCCGCGAGCTCGGAGGCTTCAGCGTGATGGGCCTTGATGTGGCCCGCGCGGACCAGGGTGCTCGGGGTGGTGCCGCCGAGATAGATCGAGCCGAGGTCGCTCACGTCGAGGGACAGGTCGGGCTCGCGGTCGGTGCGGACGCAGTCGGCCTTGCCGTCGTGGACCGACAGGAGGTGGCGCTCGGGCGCGCCGCCGAGGAACGGGTCGGTGACCTCCAGGACGAGGTCTCCGTCGGTGCTCCAGCCGCGCGCGGTCAGGGCCCGGGGCACGTCCAGGATCCGTACCCAGAGCCAGTCGCCGTCCGGGCCGGTCTCGGCGGCGCGGAAGTCGGCGAGCTGCCAGCGCAGCGGGTGCCCGGCCGGTACGTGCTTGATGACGATCTCGCCGACGAGGTCGTGCTCGAGCACGTGGCGGGCCAGGGCCGTGTACGCGGCGTCGTCCACGGCGATGATCTCGTCGGCCTTGAGGACGTCGGGTTCGCTGATCGCGTAGCTGACGTACCCGTCGGGAGTCCCGTGCGCGTCGCGGTGCACGGCGATGTGGCGTGGGGCCGGGGCGATCGGGGGCTGGCCCGCGCCCACCTCCCACCAGTGGTGCGGCCGGGACAGGGCGCCGGGCTGGACGCGGCGGTACCGGTCGTAGATCTCTTCGAGGAGTGCGCGGCACCGGTCGCTGCGCAGCACTTCGACGGAGCCCTCGTCCGTGAGATCCGGACCCGCGCCGCCGCCTGCCCGGGGAGCGGCGAAGGAGGCGCGGTGGCGGGGCACGGTGAGCCGCCCGCTGTACGTCGCCGGGCCGTAGCCGAACCGGCGGTAGATCACGGCCTCGGAGGCGAGCAGCACGGAGAGGATCTCGCCGCGGTCCCGCAGTTCGGTGAGCTGGTGGCGCATCATCGCGCTGAGCACGCCCCGGCGCCGGTGCGAGGGCACGACGCCGACGGCGGTCACTCCGGCGGCCGGGACGAGCGCGCCGCCGGGCAGGGTCAGTTCGAAGGAGTACGTGCCGGCCGTGCCGACGGGCCGCCCGTCCTCGGTCACCGCGAGCACGTTGCGGTCCATCTCCAGCGCCGCCCACCAGACCCCGCCGCCGTGCTCGTCGGGGGTCTCGGGGAAACGGCCGAACGCCGTGTGCATCGTGTCGACGAAGACGTCGCGGTCCTCGTCGGTCGTGGGACGGATCTCCACCGCTGCCGCTGCTCCCTGCTCCTCGGCACCACCCCGTGCGGCGCCCGTGATCGTCGCCAGCCTGCCGGTACGCCCCGTGGTCGGGTCAAGGGATTTTCCGGCCCTCCGGGTCGAAGGCGGTCGGGTCGCAGGCGGTCGGGTCAAAGCCGCCGAGCCGAAGGCAGCCGGGCTCAGCGGTGCAGGTGGCTCAACCGGCCCTCGCCCAAGGGATAGACGCGCTCCTGCGGAAGCAACTCCCGGGCGCGCTCCAGCTCGCCCGCGCGCACGTGCCCGTGGATCTCGTGCGCCAGGTCGGTCACGTCGGTGATGGACACCGTCCACTCGTCCGCGTACCGGCCCGCGGCCTCGCCGGCGAGGCCCAACTGGAGCGAGCGGTACGGCAGGGCCTGGAGGTGCAGGTCCCGCTCGGGGTCCCACTGGACGCGGGCCGGGGAGCGCCGCAGGTCGCGCTTCCAGGAGTCGCGGTCCTCGTGCAGACCGCGCTCGTAGTGGGACAGGCACGCGTGGTCCAGCGCCCATTCGAAGCCCTCGCGCGTGATCTCGACGGCGAGGACGACCTCCTGGCCCTCCTTGGCCGCCCAGCCGCAGCGGTACATCATCCAGAGGAAGGACGGCTTGATCCACGTCATCCGGTCCCGCTTCCAGAGCTCCGGGAAGCGCCCGTCGCGGGCTGCGGGGAGGCCGATCCGCGGGGAGTACGCCTGGTAGACGGTGACGGTGGATTCGGTGTGGCGGGCGCGGATCTGGTGTCTGTCTTCTTGCACGGAGTACAGCATGCGTGCGTGATCACGCGGGCACCAGCGAATTGTGCGGCGGCGGAGCGGAGGCCGGGCGGCCGTTGTCGGACCCTGCTGGCAGGATGCCCGCATGGATCTTGTGGACCCTCTCGCCGGCCTGGACTCGTTCCCCTGGGACTCCGTCTCCCACGCGTACGGGAGCGCCGGCGACGTGCCCGCACTGCTGCGGGCGTTGACCGATCCCGACGACGACGCGGCGGAGGAGGCGCTGTCGGAGTTGTACGGGAACGTGCTGCACCAGGGGACGGTCTACCCCGCGACCGTGGCGGCCGTGCCGTTCCTCGCCCGGATCGCGGCGGCCGGACACCGCGCGGAAGATGTCCTGGCGCTGCTCGGCGGGATGGCCGAGAGCGGGGACGAGTCCGGAATGGAGCCGGGTGCGGTGCGAGCGGCGGTCGTCGCTCAACTGCCGCTCCTGATACCGCTGTTGGGTGACGAGTCGGCGGGCGTTCGGCGGGCCGCCGCGTGGGCGCTGGCCCACACGCGCGCGGTCGGCGACGTACGGGACGCACTGCGTGCGCGGTGGGAGCGGGAGTCCGAGCCCGGGGTGCGCGCGGAGGTCCTGGCGGGCATCGCCCGGCTCGACCCGGCGGCCGGCGCGGCGCTCGCCGCCACGGTGCTGGAGCCGGAGCAGCCCGGGGTGGTGCGACTGGCGGCCGTCTTCGCGCACTTGGACGCGGGGGCGCCCTGGACCGAGCCGTTGCAGCGGACGATGCTGTCGGTGCTTCCCGCCGAAGCGGTGCGCTCCGAGTTCGATCAGGAGCGGGGCGAGCCGCTGGCCTCCGTCGTCGAGGCGCTGCTCGACCGGGACCAGGAGGGCGCGCGCGAGGCGGCGTTCGCGTTGATCGACGCGGCGGCGCGGGACGGCCGGGCCGAGGTCCGCACCGAAGGGTTGTGGGCGGCCGAGCAGGCGTGCCAGCACTCGCGGAGCGCCCCGGCGCGGCTGCTCCCGGCGCTGCGTGCGGCGGCCGTCGACGAGGAGACACTGCTCGGGATCGCGTCCCTGCTGGGGTCGCTCGGCCCCGCCGCCGCGCCACTCGCCGACCTCCTCCTCCCGCTCGCCGGGCGGAACGCGGAGGAGGGCGACGACCCCGCGGACCGCGCCCTGGCCGCACTCGTGCACGTCGCCCCCGAGCAGGCGCTCCCCCTCCTCACCGCCGCGTTCGGCCGGCGCCCCCGGGCCTTCGGCGCGGCCGTCGGCCGGGGCATCCGCACCGACGGGCCGGTCTTCCCGTACGCGGACGGGCTCCTCGCCGCGGTCCGCGCCCGGCTCGCGCACCCGGAGGAGCTGAAGGGCAACGAGCCCTGGCAGCTCACGCACCTGCTGGCCTGCTGGAACGCCGCCGCGGCACCGGCGCTGCCGGAGCTGTGCGCCGCGCTCCCCCACCATCCCCACCAGGCCGCGCGGGCGATCGCCGCGATCGCCCCGGCGTGCCCCGCCGAGGTGCGCACCCAGGTCGTGGAGCCGCTCCGCGCGGCGGCCGAAGCCGGTTCCCTGGCGGCGGCCCAGGCCGTCCACACGCTCACCGGCGATCCCGCGCCCCTGTTGCACCGCCTGCGGCAGGAACTCGGGGGCGGTGCCCACGAGGTGGCGGCCGCCGCCCGGATCGCGGGTGAACTGGGCTCCCGGGCGGCGGAGTTGGCCCCGGCTCTGCGCGAGGCCCTGAGCGCCTCCGGAAGCGACACCACTCCGGCCCTGGACGCGGACACGGCGATCGCCGAGGCGTTGTGGCGGATCACGGGCGACGCGGCCGAGGCGGTCGGCGTACTGGACTCGGTCCTGACCCGCGCGGCGGAGAACGCATGGGCCCGGTGGACGGTCGTGCGGGCCGCCCGCGCGGCCCGCTCGCTGGGTCCGGCGGCCCGCCCGCTCGTCCCGCACCTGGAAGCCGCCCTCGACGATCCCGTCCGCGCACCGGCGGCAGCGGCCGCGCTCGCGGCGGTGGCATCAGGATCGCCGGCCCGCGACGCCCTTGCCGAGGCCGCCCTGCGCTCCGCCGAGCTGGGCGCCGATCCGGACGGCGCGTGCGAGGCTCTGGAGGCCCTCGGCCTCGACGCCCTGACGCCCGGACAGGTGCGCCGAGCGACCGTGCTCGCGGACGGCGACCGCAGGGTCCTCCTGTCGGGAGTCGTCGACGAGTTCATCCGCCGGGACGAGGCCCTGCGGGCGCGGATCGGAAGGTTCCTGACGACCTGACCTTCTAACTCCAACCCTGGTTGTTTCTAGACTGGCCGGATGGAGGACACCGAGGACACCCAGGGAACCGGCACGGCTCACGACAGCCGCGACCCCGGGGACATCGACGCGATCGCGGCCCTGCAGGACCCCGTACGGCGACGGCTGTACGAGTACGTGGCGGGGCAGGGCCGCGAGGTCGGACGCAACGAGGCCGCGGAGGCCGCCGGTGTCGCGCGCACCCTCGCCGCGCACCACCTGGACAAGCTGACCGAGGTCGGGCTGCTGGAGAGCGGGAGCCGCCGGCTGACCGGGCGCTCGGGGCCGGGCGCCGGGCGGCCCGCCAAGGTGTACACGCGGGTCCGCGCCGAGCGGACCGTGTCGCTGCCCGCCCGCGACTACCGCACGGCCGCCGAACTGCTCGCCGAGGCCGCCGAGGAGGCGGGGCTCGACGCCGGGCTGTGCGCGGCCGCGCGCCGCCGGGGCGCGTCGCTGCGCGGTTCGACGGACCCCTGCGCCGGGCTCGACGAGGCCTTCGCCACGCTGGCGGCACGCGGTTACGAGCCGCACGTCGAGCGGACCGGGGACGACGGTACGGGCGCGCCCGTGGTCCGGATGCGCAACTGCCCCTTCCACGCCGTCGCCGAGCGGTTCCCGCCCCTCGTCTGCGGCATGAACCTCGCCCTCCTGGAGGGCCTGCTCGGCACGGACGGCCCGGTGCGGGCCCGTATGGACGCCCGGCCGGACGAGTGCTGCGTGGTGGTCGAGGAGGCCTGACACCTCCTCAGTCACTCTAAAAACAATCCTGATTGACATAGAAAAGCGGGGCGTGCTGGGATGACGGCATGACCTCAGCCGTGCCCGCTGCCGCCACCGCCCACCTCGCCGAACTCAACATCGCCAAGCTGCTGCACCCCCTCGACGATCCGCGCATCGCCCCGTTCGTCGAGATGCTGGACCCGGTCAACGCCTCCGCCGACAGCGCTCCCGGATTCGTCTGGCGCCTCGTCGGCGACGGGACGGACAACGCGACCGACCTGCGCCCGGCCGGTGAGAACGTGATCGTCAACCTGTCGGTGTGGGAGTCCTCGGAAGCCCTCTGGGACTTCACCTACCGCAGCGGGCACCTGGAGGTGATGCGCGGGCGCCGCGACTGGTTCGCGCGGCACGTCGAGGCGCATCTGGTGCTCTGGTGGGTGCCGGCCGGGCATGTGCCGTCCGTCGAGGAGGCATTGGAACGGCTCGATGAACTGCGGGCGAACGGGCCGTCGCCGCGCGCCTTCACTTTCGCCTCCACGTACAGCGCCGCCGAGGCCGCGGCACACCTGGAAGGCACGCGCGGCTAGGGTCGCAGTCGTTCGGCCGGGACAGAGCCCCGCCGGAGGACGAGACGAGGACGAGGAGCATGGCCGTGAGCAGGACGCCGGGGGCGGTCGGATCGGGCGGGGCGGGCGGGCCGGACGCGTTGGTGCGGCGGCTCGGCGTCACCGACGCGGTGGTGATCGGGCTCGGGTCGATGATCGGGGCCGGCGTCTTCACCGCGCTCGCCCCGGCGGCCCGCGCCGCCGGTTCGGGTCTCCTCGCGGGCCTGGCGCTCGCGGCGGTGGTGGCGTACTGCAACGCGACGTCCTCGGCCCGCCTCGCCGCCCGCTACCCCGCCTCCGGCGGCACCTACGTCTACGGGCGTGAGCGGCTCGGGGAGTTCTGGGGCTACCTCGCCGGATGGTGCTTCGTCGTCGGCAAGACCGCCTCGTGCGCGGCGATGGCGCTCACCGTGGGGGCGTACGTGTGGCCGGGGCAGGCGCACGCGATCGCCGTCGGGGCCGTCGTGGCGCTGACCGCCGTGAACCTCGTCGGCGTGCAGAAGGCCGCCTGGCTGACCCGGGCCATCGTCGCCGTCGTCCTCGCGGTGCTCGCCGCCGTGGTGGTCGCCTCCCTCTCCTCGGACGCGGCGGACCCGGCCCGGCTCGACATCGGGGCGGACGCCTCGTGGCACGGGGTGCTCCAGGCGAGCGGGCTGCTGTTCTTCGCGTTCGCCGGGTACGCGCGCATCGCGACGCTGGGCGAGGAGGTGCGGGACCCCGCACGTACGATCCCCCGCGCCATCCCCGTCGCGCTCGCGATCACGCTCGTCGTGTACGTCCTGGTGGCGGTCGGCACGCTGAGCGTGCTCGGGCCCGCCCGGCTCGGGGCGGCGGCCGCACCCCTGACGGAGGCGGTGCGGGCCGCGGGTGCGGACTGGCTGGCGCCGGTGGTGCGGGTGGGGGCGGCCGTCGCCGCGCTCGGCTCGCTGCTCGCGCTGATCCTCGGGGTCTCGCGCACGACACTGGCGATGGCCCGCGACGGGCATCTGCCGCGCGCACTGTCCGCCGTCCACCCGCGCTTCAAGGTGCCGCACCGGGCCGAGGTGCTGGTGGGCGTCGTCGTCGCGGCGCTGGCCGCGTTCGCCGACGTACGGGACGCGATCGGCTTCTCGTCGTTCGGCGTGCTCGTCTACTACGCCGTCGCCAACGCGTCCGCCCTCACCCTGTCCCCGCAGGAGGGCCGCCCCGCGCGGATCGTGCCCGTCGTCGGGCTGCTCGGCTGCCTGGTGCTCGCGTTCGCGCTGCCTGTGGGCTCCGTGATCGCGGGCGCGTCCGTCGTCGCGGCGGGCGCGCTCGTGTACGGGGTCCGCCGGGCGCTGCGCTCCGGCGCGGCGGGCTGAACGCGGTCAGCGCACGGAGCGGCGCGGGCGCCGGAGCTCGGCCCGGTCCGTCTCGGTCATTCCGCCCCACACCCCGCTCGCGTGCCGCATCCCGAGCGCCAGATCGAGGCACTGCCAGGTCACCGGGCAGCGGTCGCACACCGCCTGGGCGCGCCGGATCTGTGTCAGGCTCGGTCCGGTTCCGCTGACCGGGAAGAACAGTTCAGGGTCCTCCCCCACACACGCCGCCCTGTCGAGCCACTCCATGGGCGTCTCCTCCTCATCCCTCCATCGGGGCCCGGCGCGGCAACGCGCCGAAGCCACCGGCCGGGCGGCGCCCTTTAGTCGGTCGCCGACGAGCTGCACGAGATCGGTTCGCACCGTCGAGGGTCGCCTCGGACGGGCGTGAGGTGTCGGCGCGGACTCGGGCCCGGGGGCCGGGGCGTCCGGCGAGAGAGGTGCGGAACGCGACGTGCATGATCGTCTCCCACGGTCGTCGTGATGCGCCGTCGACCGGTACGGGTGCTCGAAGAATACGCGCGGAAACCCGTACGGGAGCAGGTCTCGCACCGCATCGTGCGAACGCCTGAAAACACGGGACGATCGCACGACGATCCGGCCGGAGGGATCGGGTCCGGATACGGGTGGTGGGCGCCTGCGGGCCGTGTGGCCTGGCAGACGCCCACCGTGAAGCGGTACTGATGACCGGGGTGTCAGTCCTTGATCTCGCAGATCGCGGCGCCGGAGGTGAGGGAGGCGCCGATCTCCGCGCTCAGGCCCTTGATGGTGCCGGCCTTGTGCGCG
>NZ_JBITJS010000032.1:0-47671 GCF_044460245.1 Streptomyces sp. NPDC050145
TTGGCACGCTGTTGAGTTCTCAAGGAACGGACGCTTCCTTTGTACTCACCCTCTCGGGCTTTCCTCCGGGCGCTTCCCTTCGGTCTTGCGTTTCCAACCTTACCAGATCCGTTTTCCGTTCCGTTTCCGGTTCGGATTTCATTTCCGGTGGCCGTTGGAGGGCCTTTGCCTTTCGGCGTGTCCACTACGTTAGCGGATTTCCCCGGTAACTCATAATCGAGATTCGCGGGTTCGAATTTCGACATGCAGGCATGACGAAAGAGACCCCGCTTGGGGAAGTCGTAGGTAGTGGTTTGGCCGCTTCCGGTGACTGGCTGAGAGCCGTACCGGTTTCAGCGGCTCGGGCTACATTACGGACCCCTCGGGGGGAGAGTCAAGTTGAACGGCGGCGTGGCGTGTGGGCCCGATAGGGGCTGACGGTGGGGTCGTCGGCGATCCAGAAACGCCAGGGGTGGACGGCCCCGTCGCCCGAGACTCCCGTGCGTGGTCCCTTGCGTACCTGGTCGGCGGGGACGGGGGTGCCGCGCAGGACGGTGAGTGGGGAGTCGGTCGGGCCGCAGGCGTCCGCGCCGTCGAGGGCGCGGTCCACTCCGAGGGCGGTGGCCAGGCGGGCCGGTCCTTTGGCCAGTTCCTTGTCGTATCGGGCCGAGAGTCGACGTTTACGGGCGAGCTCGGCGCCCTCCGTGATCTCGCCGGCCCGGAGCAGGACGCCGCTCGCCCTGCCCGGGGGGCCGCACACGAAGTTCATGCAGTGCCACATGCCGTAGGTGAAGTAGACGTACACGTGTCCGGGTGGACCGAACATCACGGTGTTCCGGGCTGTCTGACCGCGGAAGGCGTGCGAGCCGGGATCGTTCGCACCGTCGTACGCCTCCACCTCTGTGAGGCGGAGTTCGATCGGGCCGTCCGGGGTGCGGCGGACCAGAGTGCGGCCGAGGAGATCCGGGGCGACCTCCAGTACAGGTCGGTCGAAGAAGTCCCGGGAGAGGGGCGTACGGTCAGGGGCCGCGATCATGCCGTCCGAGCGTAGTGCAGGGGCGGCATGGGCCGGCGAGGAACCAGGCGGCCGTCCATCGCGTTTGTAGTGAGCAGTAGTAAGTCGACGGAGGAGATCGTTCATGGGGTTCAAGCGGCTGTTGGCGAGCCTGGGTGCGGGCGGGGCGTCCGTGGAGACCGTGCTCACCGAGGTCAATGTCGTGCCCGGCGGCGTCGTGCAGGGCGAGGTGCGGATCCAGGGCGGTTCCGTCGATCAGGAGATCGAGGGGCTGTCGGTCGGGCTGCAGGCCCGCGTCGAGGTCGAGGGCGCCGACCAGGAGACCAAGCAGGACATCGAGTTCACGAAGGTCTGTCTCGGTGGCGCTTTCTCGCTGCAGGCCGGCGCGGTGCATGCGGTGCCCTTCGGGCTCGAGATCCCGTGGGAGACGCCGGTCACCATGATCGACGGGCAGACGCTGCGCGGCATGAACATCGGGGTGACCACCGAGCTGGAGATCGCCCGCGCGGTCGACTCCGGCGACCTGGACCCGATCAACGTGCACCCGCTGCCGTCGCAGCAGGCGCTCCTCGACGCCTTCATCCAGCTCGGCTTCCGCTTCAAGAGCGCGGACATGGAGCGCGGCCGGATCCGCGGCACGCGGCAGAAGCTGCCGTTCTACCAGGAGATCGAGTTCTTCCCGCCGCAGCAGTACCGGGGGCTGAACCAGGTGGAGCTGAGCTTCGTGGCCGACGACCGGGAGATGGACGTCGTCCTGGAGATGGACAAGAAGCCGGGTCTGTTCAGCGAGGGCAGCGACACGTTCCGTTCCTTCGTGGTCGGGCACCACGACTTCCAGGGCACGGACTGGTCGGCGTACCTGCACCAGTGGCTGTCCGAGGTCGGCAGCAAGAAGAACTGGTTCTAGGGTTTCCAGGGTCGGACTTTGTCTGTGCCCCACCAGGAGGTGTCGTTGTGACCGAGCAGCCCCAGCGGGCTCCGCTTCCTCATGCCTTTCATCCGCAGGTGCCGTCGTTCACCGTCGTGAGCGAGGACTTCGAGCCGGGCGGCGTGCTCCGGGACGCCCAGGTGTACGCCGCCGGGAACACCTCGCCGCAGCTGCGGTGGGAGGGCTTCCCGCCGGAGACCAAGAGCTTCGCCGTGTCCTGCTTCGACCCGGACGCACCGACGGGCAGCGGTTTCTGGCACTGGTCCGTGTTCGACCTCCCGGTGTCGGTGACGGAGCTGCCCGCCGGTGCGGGCACGGGTAAGTTCGACGGCCTGCCCGAGGGCGCCGTCCAGGTGCGCAACGACTACGGGACGAAGGACTTCGGCGGAGCCGCGCCGCCGCCCGGCGATCCGGCGCACCGGTACGTGTTCACCGTGTACGCGGTCGACCAGGAGAAGCTGGGCCCGGACGCGGACGCCTCGCCGGCGGTCGTCGGGTTCAACCTGCGCTTCCACACGCTGGCGCGCGCCCAGGTCGTCGCGGAGTACGCGGCGCCCGCCGAGTGAGCGCACCCGGAGATATCGTTCACTGAACGTTTGCCCGCCCCCGGTCATGAAAGTGGCCGGAGGCGGGCAGTTTTTATTGCGTTGTCCATCTCGGCGTGCACGGCCAGAGTTGACGCACGGACGCCGAGGGGTGATCCGCTGCGTACGGGAGGTGGGCAGGATGCGGGACACACTGGTGCTCAACGCGAGCTTCGAGCCGCTCTCGACGGTGACGCTGAACCGAGCCGTCGTGCTGGTGCTCCAGGACAAGGCCGTCGTCGAACAGGCCCATCCCGATCTGCGCATGCGCGGAGCCGCGATCGACATCCCGGTGCCCCGGGTGATCAGGCTGTGCAGGTACGTGAGGGTGCCGTTCCGAAGACGCGCGCCCTGGTCTAGGCGGGGTGTGCTCGTACGGGACCAGCACCGGTGCGCGTACTGCGGGCGGCGGGCGACGACGGTGGACCACGTCGTGCCGCGTTCCCACGGTGGTGCGGACTCGTGGCTGAACACGGTGGCGTCCTGCGCCGAGGACAATCACCGCAAGGCCGCCCGGACACCCGAGGAGGCCGGGATGCCGTTGCTGCGGCAGCCGTTCGAGCCGACGCCCTCGGACGCGATGCTGTTGTCGCTCGGCGCGGGTGAGATGGAGGCGCTGCCGGACTGGCTGAACGGTCAGAGCGCGGCGGCCTAGACAGAGGTACGGACGCGGACGTACGAGAGCGGGCCCACCGATCCGGGATCGGTGGGCCCGCTCTCGTGTGTGCGGTCAGTCGATGGGGGGCTGCTCGCGGCGCTCCTTGCCCTGGGCAGGGACCGAGCCTCCGCCCATGGGGTTGAAGTTGCCCATGGCGCCGGAGAGGCCCTTGAGCGCGTCGCCGATCTCGCTGGGCACGATCCAGAGCTTGTTGGCGTCGCCCTCGGCGATCTTCGGGAGCATCTGGAGGTACTGGTAGGAGAGCAGCTTCTGGTCCGGGTCGCCCGCGTGGATGGCCTCGAAGACCGTACGGACGGCCTGGGCCTCGCCCTCGGCGCGCAGGGCCGCGGCGCGGGCCTCGCCCTCGGCGCGGAGGATGGCCGACTGCTTCTCACCCTCGGCGGTGAGGATCTGGGACTGGCGGATGCCCTCCGCGGTGAGGATCGCGGCGCGCTTGTCACGGTCGGCGCGCATCTGCTTCTCCATCGAGTCCTGGATGGAGGTGGGCGGCTCGATCGCCTTGAGCTCGACGCGGTTGACGCGGATGCCCCACTTGCCGGTGGCCTCGTCGAGGACGCCGCGCAGTGCTGCGTTGATCTCCTCGCGGGAGGTCAGGGTCCGCTCGAGGTCCATGCCACCGATGATGTTGCGCAAGGTGGTGACGGTGAGCTGCTCGATGGCCTGAATGTAGCTGGCCACTTCGTAGGTCGCGGCGCGGGCGTCGGTCACCTGGTAGTAGATGACGGTGTCGATGTTGACGACCAGGTTGTCCTGGGTGATCACCGGCTGGGGCGGGAAGGGGACGACCTGCTCGCGCAGGTCGATGCGGTTGCGGATCGAGTCGATGAACGGGACCACGATGTTCAGCCCGGCGTTCAGCGTGCGGGTGTAGCGGCCGAACCGCTCCACGATGGCCGCGCTCGCCTGGGGGATGACCTGGATGGTCTTGATCAGGGCGATGAAGACCAACACCACCAGAATGATCAGGACGATGATGATCGCTGACATCGAGTTTCCTGTGCCCTTCGTTCCGCCGACCGGAAGATCATAGGATCTTGCTCGTCGAGTCTGTCAGAACCGCCTGTGCGACGTGGGGAGTTCAGGCCACCCGCGGGATCACATCACGATCGCCGTGGCGCCTTCGATGTCGACGACGTCGACCTGCTGTTCGGGTTCGAAGACCGCGTCGCCGTCGAGGGTGCGGGCCGACCAGATCTCGCCGCCGAGTTTGATGCGGCCGCCGCGGTGGTCGACGCGCTCGATGACGACGGCCTGTTTCCCCTTCAAGGCGTCGATTCCCGTGGCCAGTTGGGGCTGTCCGGCGCGGTGGCGTGCGGCGATGGGCCGTACGACGACGATGAGAGCGCAGGAGACCACGGCGAAGACGAGGACCTGCGGCACGATTCCGCCGCCCAGTCCGGCTGTCACGGCGCCGGCGACGGCGCCCACGGACAGCATGCCGAACTCGGGCATCGCGGTGATGACCAGCGGGATTCCGAGCGCGGCCGCTGCGATCAGCCACCACACCCATGCGTCGATGTCTGTCACATCGTCATGGTAGGTCCGCGGGTGGCCGCACGGACAGGGGACGATCCCTCGGGAGATCGTCCGGATCTTCCTCCGCGCGGCCGGTGCGGCGTCAGCTCAGGGGCAGGCCGGTGGCCGTCCAGCGCTCGCCGTTCTGCTCGACGACCAGCGGGAGGCCGAAGCAGCGGGACAGGTTGCGGGAGGTGAGCTCCAGCTCGAGCGGGCCCGCGGCGAGGACCTTGCCCTGGCGGATCATCAGAACGTGCGTGAAGCCCGGGGCGATCTCCTCGACGTGGTGCGTGACCATGATCATCGAGGGGGCGATCGGGTCGCGGGCGAGGCGGCCGAGGCGGCGGACCAGGTCCTCGCGGCCGCCGAGGTCGAGTCCGGCGGCGGGCTCGTCGAGGAGCAGCAGCTCGGGGTCGGTCATCAGGGCGCGGGCGATGAGGGTGCGCTTGCGCTCGCCCTCGGAGAGGGTGCCGAACCTGCGGTCCAGGTAGTCGCTCATGCCGAGGCGGTCGAGGAAGGCGCGGGCGCGCTGCTCGTCGACGTCCTCGTACTCCTCCTGCCAGCCGGCGGTCATGCCGTAGGCCGCGGTGAGCACGGTCTGCAGGACGGTCTGGCGCTTGGGGAGCTTCTCGGCCATGCCGATGCCGGCGATGCCGATGCGCGGGCGCAGCTCGAAGACGTCGGTGCCGGGCTTGCCGAGGGTCTCGCCGAGGATCGTGGCGGTGCCCTGGCTCGGGTACAGGTAGCTCGAGGCGACGTTGAGGAGGGTGGTCTTGCCCGCCCCGTTCGGGCCGAGGATGACCCAGCGCTCCCCCTCCTTCACCGACCAGGAGACCTGGTCCACCAGAGCCCGGCCCTCGCGGACCACGGATACGTCCTCCAGCTCCAGTACATCGCTCATGAGCGCGTTGTCTCCCATTGCAGTCTCGGCTGTCTCGTGCGTCCGCCGGCCGTGTGCTCGGTGCCGGTCGGTCGCTGTCCCCAGGGAAAACCTACGCCACCGGTCACGTCGTCCCTTCCATCGGTCGGGCTTTTGGCGGCCTGTCGGGCTTCTAAGCTGGAGCGCATGCTTTCCGAACCTCGCTCCGGCCGCCTCGCGGCGTGGGGAAATGCCCTGTTGGCCGGACTTGTCGCACCTGATGACGCGGCGCTCGCGATCGTGGGTGAGGACGCGGTGCACCGCGTCGAAGGGCTGCCCGGGGAGTCGGGGCCCGTCGGGCTCACCCTCGCGCTCGGGCGACTGCGGGCGCTCGGCGCGACGGGGCTGCGGGTGGCGCTGCCCGCGCCGGGGCATCCGCTGGGGCTGAGCGGGCCGCCGGAGTTCAACGCGCGGGCGCTGGACGCCGAGGAGGCCGTCGTCTGCGTCGGCGTCGCGCTCGGGCTGGTGCCCGAGGTGTACGAGGCCGGGCCCGAGGGCGATGTGCATGTCGAGGTGCTGTGGCACTGCCTGCCGGTGCGGGAGGCTCCGCCGGCGGACGTGCCCTCGCTCGGGGAGGCCGAGCGGGAGCTCGCGGAGGCGCTGCGCGAGGCGACGGAGGTGTTGACCCGGCTCGATGTGGCGGGGTCGGGGCCGGTCGCGGAGGCGGCGATCGATGCGTATCGGGCTCGGGCCGAGCGGGGGCGGGAGGCGCTGGCGCCCGGGTATCCGGCTCGGGCCGTGCGGGTGCTCGAGCTGGCGCAGCGGGTGGGGTTGCTGGTGGATGTCGCCCATGAGGCTGGGCATGGTGGGGCGGTGAGTGCCGGGGAGATGGGGGCTCGGGCCGGGGCGTTGCGGCCTGTGGAGCGGACGGCTCGGCGGGCTGTTGTCGCTGCGTACAACTCCGTTGTGGAGATGCGGGAGCGGGGCTGAGCCCTTGCCTCTGGCTCGGCGGGTTGGTGTGCGGGTCGGCGGGGTTGCGCCGTTGTGGGTTCCGTGTGAAGCCGGGTGCGGGGTTCTCGTGGCTGGTCGCGCAGTTCCCCGCGCCCCTGAAGGCACGCTTCGCGCGCCCCAGGGGATTCGTTGGGCGCGCCCCGCGGCCACCTCAAGCCCCCCTTTAATCCGGGCATGGCAAAGGCCCCGCGGAGGAGGGCGCGGGGCCTTTGGGTGTGGGGGCGTCAGTTGTTGACGGAGGTGTTGCCGAAGGCCGGGTTCAGGAGGCCGATCACGTTGACCGAGTTGCCCGTGGCGTTCACGGGGACGTGGACCGGGACCTGCGCCTCGTTGCCGGACGCGACGCCGGGCGAGTGGGCGGCGACGCCCTCCGCCTCGGAGTCGGCGAAGGCGGCACCCGCGGAGGCACCCGCGGCCAGACCGGCGACAGCGACGACCAGGGCGGCCTTCTTGGCGATGCTCATGAGAAGTGTTCCTCCAGATAAGAAAGACGACCCCGGCATGGGGTCTTGCCCTGAGCAACGCGATCATGCTCGTGAGGTCACGGGGGCACCGTGAGGATGACCCCGATGGGATCAACGGCAGGCGACCGGCCCCTCGGGGACGTGTCCGAGGGGCCGGGAGGTCTGGGACCGCGGGGCTGCGTCAGTTGTTGACGCCGAGGTTGCCGAACGCGGGGTTCAGGAGGCCGACCACGTTCACCGTGTTGCCCACGACGTTCACGGGGATGTGGATCGGGGCCTGGATCACGTTGCCCGACAGCACGCCCGGGGAGTGCACGGCCTTGCCGCCCGCGTGCGCACCGCCGTCGGTGGCGGAGGCGAGGCCGGTACCGGCGGCGACGAGACCACCGGCGACGAGGGTGACGGCAGCGGCCTTCTTCAGGTTCATCACTTCTTGGTCCTCCTAGCGATCGCCGTGGCCAGCCGCCGCGGCGTGTGACTGGAGAACGCGGCACCGCCCCACGGGATACGCCGTCCGGGGGACATCCACACGACAGTATGAATCTCAGACCGGATGGGAACCGCCCGTGGTGCGGTGCAGTAGTGCGCCGGTGTGCGCGGCCGTCAGCCCGTGACGCCGTGCCGTACGGCCCACAGGGCGGCCTGGGTGCGGTCCGCCAGGTCGAGCTTCATGAGGATGTTCGAGACGTGGGTCTTGACCGTCTTCTCGGAGAGGACGAGGGCGCGGGCGATCTCCCGGTTCGACCGGCCGTCGGCGATCAGACAGAGCACCTCGCGCTCCCGGTCGGTGAGCGAACCGCCTCTCCCCTGCCCGTTGTTGTTCTCCTCCTGAGAGAGCAGGGCGCCGGCCACCTCCGGCTGGAGCAGGATGTGGCCCGCGTGGACGGAACGGATGGCGCCGGCCAGGGCGTCGGGGTCCACGTCCTTGTAGACGTATCCGGCGGCGCCGGCGCGCAGGGCGGGCACGACGGTGCGCTGCTCGGTGAAACTGGTGACGATCAACACCTTGGCGGGGTTGGCCAGTTCGCGGAGCCGGCGCAGCGCGTCGACTCCGTCCATGCCCGGCATCTTGACGTCCATGAGGACGACGTCGGGCTTCAACTCCTCGGCGCGGGCGACTCCTTCGGCCCCGTCGGCGGCCTCGCCGACGACTTCGATGTCGTCCTGGACCTCGAGGAACGTACGCAGGCCCCGGCGGACGACCTGGTGGTCGTCCACCAACAGCACCTTGATCCGGTCAGCCACCGGGGACCTCCATCTCGATCGTCGTGCCCTTGCCGGGCGCCGATTCCACTGTGAGTCGGCCGCCGACGCCGCTCGCCCGGTCGCGCATCGAGACCAGGCCGAGATGGCGTCCCGCGCGCCGTGTCGCGTGCGGCTCGAAGCCGGTGCCGTCGTCCGTGACGCGCAGGACCGCGCCGGTGCCGTGCCGGTCCAGCGTCACGCCGACCTCCTCGGCCCCGGAGTGGCGCAGCGCGTTGTGCAGCGCCTCCTGGGCGACGCGCAGCAGGGCCTCTTCCTGGGCGGCTGGCAGCGCCCGTACACCGCGGGTGTCGAAGGTGACGTGGGCGCCGTGGGCCCGGTCGAGGACCTGGACGTGGGTGCGCAGGGTCGCGACGAGGCCGTCCTCGTCGAGGGCCGCGGGGCGCAACTCGACGACGGCCGCGCGCAGTTCGTCCGCGGCCTCGGCGGCGAGGGCGACGACGTGCTGCAACTCGCCCTTGGCGCGGGCCGGGTCGCGGTCCACGAGGGTCGCGGCGGCCTGGGCGGTGAGGCGGAGCGAGAACAGCTTCTGGCTGACGGCGTCGTGCAGTTCGTGGGCGAGGCGGGAGCGCTCCTCGGCGATGGTGAGCTCGCGGCTGCGCTCGTAGAGCCGGGCGTTCGTCAGGGCGATCGCGGCGTGCTGGGCGAGGATGCCGAGGAGCCGCTCGTCGTCCTCGGTGAAGCCGCAGCCGCCCTCGGGCTTGGAGCAGCGCTTGTTGGCGAGGAAGAGGGCGCCGATGGTCTCGTCGCCGTCCTTGATCGGCAGGCCGAGGAAGTCGGACATGTCGGGGTGGGCGGAGGGCCAGCCCTCGAAGCGGGGGTCCTCGCGGACGTCGGCGAGGCGCTCGGTGCGGGCGTCGCGCAGCATCGCGGCGAGGATGCCGTGCTGGCGGGGCAGCGGGCCGATGGCCTTCCACTGTGCCTCGCTCACCCCGTCGACGACGAACTGGGCGAAGCCCCCGTGGTCGTCGGGGACGCCGAGCGCCGCGTACTCGGCGTCGAGCAGCTCGCGCGCCGAGGCGACGATCGTCTTGAGGACGTCGCGCACCTCGAGATGCCTGCTCATGGCGAGCAGCGCGGCGCTCACCGCGGCCAGGCCTGACTGGGGTCCGTCACTCATGAGCTCACCGTACCGGCGGCCGGTGACGGCGCGGATCGGACCTGTGGCGGCGGTCGCCTAGGCCGACGGTCGTAGGGCGAAGGGCCCTGGCGCGTCGCGACCCGCGCCTGAGGTGCCCGGGACCGGCCGGTTCCTACGTTGAAGACATCACGCAGGACGACAGTGCGGGACGACAGTGCGGGACGACGGAGCAAGGGGACGGTTGTCATGGCGGTAGCGATCATCACGGGTGCTTCGCGGGGGTTCGGCCGGGCGCTGGCGGAGGCGCTCGCGCGGCGGGGCTGGGATCTGGTGCTCGACGCGCGGTCCGCGGGGCCGTTGGAGGAGGCGGCGGCGGAGCTGCGCCGGCACGGGGGCACGGTGACGGCGGTCGCGGGGGATGTCGCGGACGGCGGGCACCGGGTGGAGCTGATCGCGGCGGCCTGGGAGCTGGGCGGTCTCGATCTGCTGGTGAACAACGCGGGGGTGCTGGGCGCGGTGCCGTTGCGGCCGCTCGGCGCGTACTCGCTGGACGACTTCCGTACGGCGCTGGAGGTGAATGTGGTGGCGCCGCTCGGGCTGCTCCAGGAGGCACTGCCGTTGCTGCGGGACGCGCCGGCCGGGGCGGTGATCGACATGAGCTCGGACGCGGCGGTCGAGGCGTACGGGACGTGGGGCGGTTACGGGGCGACGAAGGCGGCGCTCGACCAGCTGTCGGCGGTGCTGGCCGTGGAGGAGCCGGGGCTGCGGGTGTGGGCGGTGGATCCGGGCGGGATGCGTACGCAGATGCTGGCCGCGGCGGAGCCGGACGAGGACCTCAGCGGGGTGCCGCGGCCGGAGGAGGTCGTGCCGGCGTTCCTGCGCCTGCTGGACGTCCGCCCGGCGAGCGGCCGCTACTCCGCTCCCTCTCTTCTTATGGAGGAGGTCCGATGACGCTCGCTCTGCGCGTTCCGGAGGAGCTGTCGGCGCGGGTGCCGGCCGAGCAGCGGGGGCCGGGCCGGGACCGGTCCTCCGTACGGATGCTGGTGTCGCGCGGCACCGAGGTCACGCATCGCCGGTTCGCCGAGCTGCCGGGCGAGCTGCGCGCCGGGGACCTGCTGATCGTGAACACCTCCCCCACGCTGGCGGCGGCCGTGGACGGGACGCTCGGCCACGCGCGCGTGGTGGTGCACTTCTCGACGCGGGGCGACGACGGGCGCTGGGCCGTCGAGCTGCGGGATCCGGACGGGCGCGGGACCACGCGCCCGCGCGCGGGCGGGCCTGCGGGGGAAGTGGTGTCGCTGCCGGGCTGCGTGCACCTCGTGTTCGAGGAGCGGGTCGCGGCGGGCGGGGACCGGCTGTGGTGGGTGCGTGCGACCGGGGACGTGCCGGAGGTGCTGCGGGGGCACGGGCGGCCGATCCGCTACTCCTACACACGGCGGGACCAGCCGCTGTCCGCGTACCAGACCGTGTTCGCGCTGCCGTACGCGGACGGGGCGGGCAGCGCGGAGATGCCGAGCGCGGCGCGGCCGTTCACGGAGCGGGCGGTGGCGGCGCTGGTGCGGCGGGGCGTGCAGTTCGCTCCGGTCACGCTGCACACGGGGGTGGCGTCGACGGAGGCGCACGAGCCGCCGTACGCGGAGCGCTTCGAGGTGCCGGAGACATCGGCGCGGCTGATCAACGCGGCGCGGGCGGGCGGCGGCCGGGTCGTGGCGGTGGGGACGACCGCCGTGCGGGCCGTGGAGTCGGCGGCCGGTGCGGACGGGGTGGTGCGGGCGGCGCGCGGCTGGACGGAGCTGGTGGTGACACCGGAGCGCGGGGTGCGGGCGGTGGACGGTCTGCTGACCGGGCTGCACGAGCCCGAGGCCTCCCATCTGCAGATGCTGGAGGCGGTCGCGGGGCGGGACGCGGTGCGGCGTACGTACGAGGAGGCGCTGCGCGGCCGGTACCTGTGGCACGAGTTCGGGGACGTGCATCTGGTGCTGCCGCCGGAAGGGGCTCACTGAACTCACGGGGACGCGCGGGGGACGCACGGGGACTCATGGGGACCCACAGGGGGCTCACAGAGTGCGTTGCACCGGCAACTATCAGTGAGCCATGGGGTGGCCCCGTGTGATGCCGCGCATAGGGTGCACGTCACCTACGAAGTCGCCTAGTGGACCGAGATGGGACTTTGGTCCCGAGAGAACGCAAGGACCGGGAGCCGAAAACTGGCTCCCGGTCCTTTTTGCGCGTTCTGTGATCCACTAACCGGCTTCGTAGGTCACACCTTTGCCACGCAATTTTGCAACCGCTAAGAATTGCCCCCGTTGCTCAGCGCCGAAAGGTTCTGCCCGCAACGTCCGTCCCCCAAACCACCGAGAGGTCCCCGTCTCATGAAGCAGCTCCGCGCCTTTGGCCATAGTCCGCTGACCCGGGCCCACAAGTTCTCCATCGCCGGTGTCGCCTCGCTCGGCGCCGCCGCCCTGGCGATCACGCTGGTGCCGGGTCACGACACGCAGGCCCAGGCCGAGGAGGTCACCTCCTCCCCCGTCGCGTTCACGACGGACGCGGGTGCGCAGCGCATCAAGGACGTCCACGCGAGCGTCACCAACCAGCAGGCCGCCGCCTCCGAGAAGGCCAAGGCGATCGCCGCCAAGCTGAAGGCCGAGCAGGACGCCAAGAGCAAGGCCGCCGCCGACGCGAAGGCGAAGGCCGACGCCGAGGCCAAGGCAAAGAAGGACCGCGAGGTCCGCGAGGCCGCCTCCCGCGCCGCCGCCCGCAAGCCGGTCTACGCCAACAACCTCGACGGCTGGATCAAGGAGTCCCTCGCCATCATGAAGGCGAAGGGCATCCCGGGCTCCTACAACGGGCTGCACCGCAACATCATGCGGGAGTCCTCCGGCAACCCGAACGCCATGAACGGCTGGGACATCAACGCGATCAACGGCATCCCCTCGAAGGGTCTGCTGCAGGTCATCCCGCCGACGTTCAACGCGTACCACGTCTCCGGCACCTCGACGAACATCTACGACCCGGTCGCCAACATCACGGCCGCCGCGAACTACGCGGCCGACAAGTACGGCTCGATCGACAACGTCAACAGCGCGTACTGAGGACCCGGCGCGTACCGGGACTCGCTGACGGGACCTCCGGGTCTCCGGCGCACGCCGCACCCCCCACGACGGGGGGGGGGGGGGGGGGGGGGGGGGGGGGGGGGCGCGGGGGGGCGGCGGGGGGGGGGGGGGCGCCCGGCGCCCGCCCCGCCCCCCCGCCCGGCCCCCCGCCCCCCCCCCCCCCCCCCCCCCCCCCCCCCCCCCCCCCCCCCCCCCCCCCCCCCCCCCCCCCCCCCCCCCCCCCCCCTTCTCCGTCGTACGTGGTACGTGAGCCCTGACTACTTGCGCATGACCTCGGGCTCGTGGCGGCGCAGCAGACGCGCGACCGCGAAGCCGCAGATGACACCGAGGGCGATCAGGATCGTGAGGTTCATGCCCCACTGGCCGACCGAGTGCTCCCACAGCGGGTCCAGGTCGTTCGGCTTCTGCTGGTCCCACGGCGGCATGAGGTGCGCCAGGTCCAGGGTGGCTCCGGCGGCGCCGATGGCCCAGCGGGACGGCATCAGCCAGGCGAACTGCTCCAGGCCGAGCGTTCCGTAGATCTGGAAGAGGACGCCGGTGAACACGACCTGGACGATCGCGAACATGACGAGCAGCGGCATCGTCTTCTCGGAGGTCTTCACCAGCGCGGAGATGACCAGGCCGAACATCATCGAGGTGAAGCCGAGCGCGATGATCGAGATGCAGAGCTCGACCGCCGGCGGCATCAGCAGGCCTTCGGTGGGAAGGTCGCGCGGCGCGAAGCCGATGCCGCAGATGATGACGCCCTGGATGGCCGTGATCACGCCGAGGACGATGACCTTCGACATCAGGTACGCGGAGCGGGACAGGCCGGTGGCCCGTTCGCGCTCGTAGATGACCCGCTCCTTGATCAGCTCACGGACCGAGTTGGCCGCGGCCGAGAAGCACATGCCGACGGCGATGATCAGCATGATCGTGCCCGCGTCGCCGTTGAACCGGGACGGCGGCTTGGGCGGCGCGAGGCCGAAGTCGGCGGGGATGACCACCGAGACCAGGCCCAGCACCGCGGGCAGGATCACCATCAGACCGATGAAGCCCTTGTCGGAGGCGATCACCGAGCAGTACCGGCGGATCAGCGTGATCAGCTGCGAGCCCCACGGCTGCGGCTTCGGCGGCTTGACCGCGGCGGGCGGCGGCATCTGGACCGACTGCGGGGCGACGGCGTCGATGTCCGCGGCGTACATCTGGAAGTGCTGCGAGCCCTTCCAGCGGCCCGCCCAGTCGTAGTCGCGGTAGTTCTCGAACGCGGAGAAGACGTCGGCCCAGGTCTCGTAGCCGAAGAAGTTGAGCGCTTCCTCCGGCGGACCGAAGTAGGCCACCGAGCCGCCCGGCGCCATGACGAGGAGCTTGTCGCACAGGGCGAGCTCGGCCACGGAGTGGGTGACGACGAGGACCGTGCGGCCGTCGTCGGACAGGCCGCGCAGCAGCTGCATGACGTCGCGGTCCATGCCCGGGTCGAGGCCCGAGGTGGGCTCGTCCAGGAAGATCAGGGACGGCTTGGTGAGCAGCTCCAGGGCCACCGAGACACGCTTGCGCTGGCCACCGGAGAGGGAGGTGACCTTCTTCTCCTTGTGGATGTCCAGCTTGAGCTCGCGCAGCACCTCGTCGATGCGCTGCTCGCGCTCCTGCTCGCTGGTGTCGGCGGGGAAGCGGAGCTTGGCCGCGTACTTGAGCGCCTTCTTGACGGTCAGTTCCTTGTGCAGGATGTCGTCCTGCGGGACCAGACCGATGCGCTGCCGCAGTTCGGCGAACTGCTTGTACAGGTTCCGGTTGTCGTAGAGCACGTCACCCTGGTTGGCGGGCCGGTAGCCGGTGAGCGCCTTGAGGAGGGTGGACTTGCCGGAGCCGGAGGGGCCGATGACGGCGATCAGCGACTTCTCGGGGACGCCGAAGGAGACGTCCTTGAGGATCTGCTTGCCGCCGTCGACGGTCACCGTGAGGTGGCGCGCCGAGAAGGAGACGTCACCGGTGTCGACGAACTCCTCGAGGCGGTCGCCGACCAGGCGGAACGTCGAGTGGCCGACGCCGACGATGTCGTTCGGGCCGAGCAGCTGGGTGCCGCCCTTGGCGATCGGCTGACCGTTGACGTACGTGCCGTTGTGCGAGCCGAGATCGCGGATCTCGAAGCGGCCGTCGGGCGTCGCGTGGAACTCGGCGTGGTGGCGGGAGACCTGGAGGTCGGAGACCACCAGCTCGTTCTCCAGCGCACGACCGATGCGCATCACGCGGCCGAGGGCGACCTGGTGGAAGGTCGTGGGACTGCGGTCGCCGTAGACCGGCGGAGCGCCGGCCGGACCACCCTGCTGCTGCGGCACCTTCTGCGCCGGCGGCTGCTGGTTCCAGGCCTGCTGCGGGGGCTGCTGCTGCGCCTGCTGCTGGGGCCACGCGGGTGCGGCGGCCTGCTGCTGGTGCTGCTGCGGGGCCTGCTGAGCATGCTGCTGCGGCGGCGTGGCCACGGCGGCGGCCTGCGCGCTGCCCTGCACGCTGACCTTGGGACCGTCGGTCGCGTTGCCTAGATTCACCGAGGAGCCGGGACCGATCTCCATCTGATGGATCCGCTGCCCCTGCACGAAGGTGCCGTTGGTCGAGCCGTGGTCCTCGATGACCCAACTGCGGCCGCCCCAGCTGATCGTGGCGTGACGCCAGGAGACCCTGGCGTCGTCGAGCACGATGTCTCCCCCGGGGTCACGCCCCAGGGTGTACGGCCTGGACGGGTCGAGCGTCCAGGTCCTGCCGTTCAATTCCAGTACGAGTTCAGGCACTCCATGCCCCACTGAGTTGTCCCCCGATTTTTGCCCCCGTCATGGGGAGTCTAGGGATGTCGAACATCGTGAGGAACTATTTCAGGAAGCCCCCCGTGACCGAAAGTCGGGCCTTGCGTCAGGGGTTGTGAAGACTCTCCCGCCCTTCCTCGCGCACGCCGTTGACGGGGGCGATACGGGCCCCGAGAGTGGTAAGAGCCCACAACTCCCTACGGATCATGAGTAAATGGGAAATCAGGGGCGTTGCGGGACGGATCGGGGGGTCCAAGATGTCCGTGACGGAGACCGGCCGGCGCACTCGGCGGCCGGGTGCCGCGCTCGCCGGCGATGTGCTGATCTCGGCCGTCGCCGCTGTGAGCTGGGCTTTCATCGGAATGGTGGGGGTCGCGGCGCTGGGTCTGCATCTGCTGGACGCGGACGCGGCCGGTTCCCTCGGGCCGATGACGGCCGCGGCCGTGACGCTCGGGGTCGGCGGGCGGGTGGCGCCGTCGGGCGACGTCTCGGCCTTCGGTCTGGACGCGGCGCAGGCGCACACGGCGATCGATGTCGCCCCGCTGGGCGTGGGGCTCACCGGCGCGCTGCTGCTCAGCTGGTTCTTCCTGCGATCCCTGCGCTCAGGGGCGATCGAGGTCGGTTTCGGGGAGCTGGCGGCTCGCGCGGGCACGGTGGCGGCGCTCTTTCTCGGGCTGCTCGGTGGGTTGTCGTGGGCGGGTCACGACCTCATCACGATTGACGGTACGAAGCTGGGCCTTGGGGGCATTCCCGACAAGGGGGGCCTGCCCGCGGGGATCACGGACCGGCTGCCGGGCGGTGTCGCGGGGCTGTTGCCCGACCGGCTCGGCGACCTCGCGGGGGCGAAGGCGTCGGTGGGTTTCACGGTGCGGACGGGGCCGACGCTGGTGGGCGGCGCGGTGTTCGTGCTCGGGGTGCTGGTGATCGCGCTGCTGGCGTCGCGGCGCACGCCGCTGCCCCGGGCTCTGGACCCGCTGCACCGGGTGGTGCGGCCCGCGGTGTCGGCGCTGGTCGGGGTGGTGCTGGTGGCGGTGCTGGCCGGGCTCGCCGCGGCGGCGTACGCGATGGCCGGCGACGAGCATCCCCGGCGGATCGCGGGGGCGGCGCTGCTAGGGGCGCCGAACGGGGTGTGGCTCGCGGTGCCCCTGGGGCTGTTCGTGCCCTGGGACGGGGCGGCGACGGGTGAGCTCGCGCAGCTGCTGCCGGACCCGCTCGGGGAACTGCTCCGGGTGTCGGCGGACGAGCCGGTGACGGTGGCGCGGCTCGCCGAGCTCGACGGCCGGGTGTGGCTGCTGCCGGTGGGGGCGGCGCTGATGATGCTGTGCGCGGGCGTGCTCACGGCGGCCCGCACCCCGCGCCAGGGGGCACTCGCCCTCGCGGGGCACTGCGCGCTCCGCCTCGGCGCCGTGACGGCCCTGGCCCTGCCCCTCCTGGTACGGCTCACGGACGTCTCCGCGTCCTCGTCCCTCTCGGTCCTGGGCTTCGACGCGTTCGACGCGGGGGTCGAGCTGCACGGTCGTACGGGGATGGCCTTGCTGCTCGGGGCGGTGTGGGGGGCGGGTGCGGGGGCCTGCGGGGCGCTGCTGGCCGTGTGGACCGGCGCCGCGGGGGCCCGCGCGGCCCCGTTGTCGGCCCCGGAGGCAGCCGGTCCGCAGCCAGGTCCGTACGCCCCGCCCCACCCGTACGGATCGCCGGGCGTCCCGGAGAACCCGTATCTGGAGCCTGAGCCCGATCCGCCCCGGGGCGAGGTGCGGGACGACGTCTCGGCGGCGCCCACCATGGCGGCCCCGCTTCAGCCACCGCGCCCCGCCAAGCGCCCGCGCTCCGCGTCCTGGCCGCCGCCTCCCCCTCCACCGCCGCCTCCCCCAGCGGATGGGGGACTTTGAGTCGACGCGGGGCCGCCGGCCGGTGGGGGCTGGTCGCGCCCACGCGGCGGAGCCGCACATCGACACAGCCCCGCGCCCCTGGAAGGCATGCGGCTTCGCCGCGCCTTCCTCAGATGAAAGGCGCCCGGCGCCTTTGTCGGGGAGATGCGGCGCGAAGCGCCATGCATCTCAGGGGCGCGGGGCTGTGTCTATTAGCGGCTACGCCGCGGGGCGCGACCAGCCCCCACCGGAGCCGCACCCGGCAACGAAGCAGCGGTGTCCGGCACTCGGACCGCGGCAGCGGCTTCGTACACAGGCCCGATAACGTAGAAACATCATGAGCGCTTCGCAGCCCCAGCACCCTGCTGACGCCCCGGCCGGTCTCGCGGCCGATGTCCCGACTCTCCTGGTCAAGATCTTCGGCAAGGATCGGCCCGGCATCACGGCCGGACTGTTCGACACCCTCGCCGCCTACTCCGTCGACGTGGTCGACATCGAGCAGGTCGTCACCCGCGGCCGCATCGTCCTGTGCGCCCTGGTGACCGCGCCGCCGGCCGGCCTCGACGGCGATCTGCGGGCCACCGTCCACAGCTGGGCCGAGTCCATCCGGATGCAGGCCGAGATCATCTCCGGCACCGGTGACAACCGGCCGCGCGGTGTGGGCCGCTCGCTGGTCACGGTCCTCGGTCACCCGCTCACCGCCGAGTCGACGGCCGCCATCGCGGCGTCCATCACCGCGACCGGCGGCAACATCGACCGTATCTTCCGGCTCGCCAAGTACCCCGTGACGGCCGTCGAGTTCGCGGTGTCCGGCACGGAGACGGAGCGGCTGCGCACGGCGCTGGCCACGGAGGCGGCGCGCCTGGGCGTGGACGTCGCGGTGGTGGCGGCCGGTCTGCACCGGCGCGCGCAGCGGCTCGTCGTGATGGACGTCGACTCGACGCTCATCCAGGACGAGGTGATCGAGCTGTTCGCGGCGCACGCGGGCTGCGAGGCCGAGGTCGCCGAGGTGACGGCCGCGGCGATGCGCGGTGAGCTGGACTTCGAGCAGTCGCTGCACGCGCGCGTGGCGCTCCTGGAGGGGCTCGACGCGTCGGTCGTGGACAAGGTCAGGAGCGAGGTCCGGCTGACGCCGGGGGCCCGCACCCTGATCCGTACGCTCAAGCGGCTCGGCTATCAAGTGGGCGTCGTGTCCGGCGGGTTCACCCAGGTCACGGACGACCTGCGGGAGCGGCTCGGGCTCGACTTCGCGCAGGCCAACACGCTGGAGATCGTCGACGGGAAGCTGACCGGCAAGGTCACCGGCGAGATCGTGGACCGGGCCGGGAAGGCGCGGCTGCTGCGCCGGTTCGCCGCCGAGGCCGGGGTGCCGCTCGCGCAGACGGTGGCGATCGGCGACGGTGCGAACGACCTGGACATGCTGAACGCGGCAGGTCTCGGGGTCGCCTTCAACGCGAAGCCGGTGGTGCGCGAGGCCGCGCACACGGCGGTGAACGTGCCGTTCCTCGACACGGTCCTGTACCTGCTGGGGATCACCCGCGAAGAGGTCGAGGCCGCGGACACGCACGAGCGCTGACCTGCCGGACGACAGACGTGAGGCGCGGATCCCGGTCCTTCCGGGGCCCGCGCCTCCTGCGTGTCACTCGCTGGGCGCCCAGTAGTCGACGAGGGTCGCGGTGCCGGGCTCCAGGCTCTTCCAGGGGCCGGAGAAGGTGAGGACGGCGAAGGCGGCCGTGGGGAAGCCGCGCCGGTCCACCCGCTGGCGGGTGTCGCCCTCGGCGTCCTTGGCGAGGATCTCGGTGAGGGCCTGGACGCCGGGGTTGTGGCCGATGAGGACGAGGTCGCGCACGTCGTCCGGCGTCTCGTTCAGCACGGCGATCAGCTCGCCCGGCGACGCCTCGTAGATCCGCTCCTCGTACACGGTCCTGGGCCGCTCGGGCAGCTCGGCGACGGCGAGCTTCCAGGTCTCGCGGGTGCGGGCGGCGGTCGAGCAGAGGGCCAGGCCGAACGGGATGCCGGAGTCGGCCAGTCTGCGGCCGGCGACGGGGGCGTCCCTGCGGCCCCGCTCGGCGAGCGGCCGGTCGTGGTCGGAGACCTGCGGCCAGTCCGCCTTGGCATGCCGGAAAAGGACGATCCTGCGGGGTTCTGCGACGCTCATGGATCCCAGCTTCGCACGAAACCGGCCATGAGGCGCAGGGAGTTGACGTGCTCACCCGGCAGGGGTGAGAAGCGGTGCGCACACGCCCTGGTACTGGATGAGTTCCCTAGCGCTGGATGAGTTCCCTGGCGCGTTCGAGTACGTGCGTGAAGGTCGGGTCGCCCGCGGCGGCCTGTGCGTCCGCCGGGTTGAGGATCAGCAGGAGCAGGGCCGCGAACGCGACGGCGGGCAGGACGAGCGCCCACCAGGGCAGCCGGGTGTCCGCGCCGCCCGTCGCTACCGGGTGGGTCCGGGTGTGCGTGGGGGCCTGCATGGCTGCCTCCGGGTCCGTGGGCGCCGCGGTCCGCCACCGCGGTGGGCCGCCCGGTCGGGGCGACACTTCGACGGTACGGACCGGACGGGCCCGGGCCCATCCGGTGATCCACCCACTCGACCCTGACCCTGGCCCCCTAGGGGACGGTGGAGTTAACCCCACCCCCGGGTGCGGGCCGGGCCCGGGTCACGCGGTCACGGGGTCACGGGGTCACGGGGAGACGATCGTCGCGATGACGGCGATGACGACGGTGATGGCGATCATCGCGCCGAAGACGGCGAGAAGCTTCTTCTGGCCGTTCTGGGGGTTGGGTTCGAGCACAGGCGACATGCGGCAAGTGTCGCACCCGTCCCCCGCCGTCCGGCCCCCGGGGTCAGGCGGCAGCGGCCGCCTCGTCCTCGACCGTGCGGTTGCGGCCGGCGATGATGCCGACCACCATCTGCGGCACCATCAGCGCGGCCATCAGCGCGATGGGCACGCCCCAGCCGCCGCTGTGCTGGTAGAGGACGCCGACGAGCAGCGGGCCCGGGATCGAGATCAGGTAGCCGGTGGACTGGGCGAAGCCGGAGAGCTTGACGACGCCGGCGCCGGTGCGGGCGCGCATGCCGATCATCGTGAGGGCCAGCGGGAAGGAGCAGTTGGAGATGCCGAGCAGGACCGCCCAGATCCAGGCCCCGGAGGCCGGGGCGAAGTACAGGCCCGCGTAGCCGGCGAGGCCGCAGGCGCCGAGGAAGATCACCATCGGGCCCTGGCTGGGCAGCCGGGCGGCGACGCGCGGGATGACGAAGCCGAGCGGCACGCCCATGACCATGCAGACGGCGAGCAGCACTCCGGCGGTCGAGGCGGAGACCCCGGCGTCGCGGAAGATCTGCGCCATCCAGCCCATGGTGATGTACGCGGCGGTGGCCTGGAGGCCGAAGAAGCAGGCGAGCGCCCAGGCGGTGCGGCTGCGGGCGATGCGCAGTCCGGAGCCGTCGTTCTCGGCGGGCACGGACTCGACGGCCGGGGCCGTCTGTCCGGCGTCCTGCCGGTCGCCCTTGTCGCGGACCAGCGGGAGCCAGGGCAGCACGGCGGCCGCGGCGAGCACGGACCACACGGCGAGGCCGGTCTTCCAGTTGCCGCCCATGGCGTCGGTCACCGGGACGGTGATCGCGGCGGCGGTGGAGGTGCCGGCGGCCAGGGCCATCGAGTAGAGGCCGGTCATGGAGCCGACGCGGTCGGGGAACCAGCGCTTGACGACGACCGGCATCAGGATGTTGGCGACCGCGATGCCCATGAGGGCGAGGGCGGTGGCGGCCAGGAAGGCCACCGTGTTCCCTGTGAAGGGGCGCAGGGCCAGGCCGGCGGCGATGGCGGCCATGCCGAAGCAGACGACGGCGGCGGGGCCGAAGCGCTTGGCGAGGCGCGGGGCCATCGAGCCGAAGAGCGCGAAGCAGAGGGGCGGCACGGAGGTGAGGACGCCGGCGACGCTGCCGCTCATGCCGAGCCCGTCGCGGACCTCTTCGAGGAGGGCGCCGAGACTGGTGACGGCGGGGCGCAGGTTCATGGCGGCGAGGACGATGCCGACGGTCACCAGGCGCAGCGCCCAGGTGCGTGGCGCGGTGCTCCTGACCGGCTCCGCGGCCGGGGTCGTGGTCGTCGGGGCGGTCGGTGGCGCCATCGTCGGGGTTTCCTCACTAGCCATGAGACCCATATTAGAATCATGGGATGATTGGTTGTCCAATCGGATTGCGTCACACTGGACCTGGGGCCGGCCCCTCGGCCCGCCCCTCCGCGTTCGTACGAGCAAGCACGAAGGAACGTCATGGCACTGACCTCCCCCCGGCGCTCGGCCCTGTCCGAGCAGGTCATCTCCGCCCTGCGCGCCCAGATCTCCTCGGGCGAGTGGCCGGTGGGCTCCCGGATCCCCACCGAGCCGGAGCTCGTCGAGCAGCTCGGTGTGGCGAGGAACACGGTGCGCGAGGCGGTCCGCGCCCTCGCGCACAACGGACTCCTCGACATCCGGCAGGGCTCGGGCACCTATGTGGTGGCCACCAGCGAGCTGGCCGGTGTGATGCAGCGGCGGTTCGCCGACGCCGATCCGCGGCACATCGCCGAGCTGCGCTCCACGCTGGAGTCGAGCGCGGCCGCGCTGGCCGCGCAGCGGCGCACCGAGCGGGACCTCAAGCAGCTGCACACCCTGCTCCTGCGCCGTGAGGAGGCCTGGGAGGCGCGTGACGCCGAGGCGTTCGTGACGGCGGACTCGACGTTCCACCTGGCCGTGGTGGCCGCGTCGCACAACGACGTGATGACGGCGATGTACGCGGACCTCGGCGAGGTGCTGCGGGACTGGCTGCGCGAGGACGTCGGCGAACGGCTGACGGAGGAGAACAACATGGACCACACGGCGCTGGTGGACGCGATCCGCGAGGGGGACGCGGAGGCGGCGGCGACGGAGGCGGCCAGTTACGCGTTCCTGTGCCGCTCGAGCCGGCTCACCGCGCCTCCCGGTGACTGACCCAGGCGCTCCGTACGTCCTTCCAGCAGCGCCCGGCGAGCCGTACGGTCTCGGCCGGGCCGACCGCGCGCGGCGCGGTGTCCGTGTCGATGTCCCACCAGCGGTCGCACTCGACGTGCAGGGCGACCCGGTCGACGCCCGGGTACGGGTTGTGGCAGGTGGCGCTCACCCGTGACCCGTCGACCCTGACCCGGCACCCGGCCCCGAAGGGCTCCGGCGCGGCGACGCTGTCGGCGCCGGCGCCCACGAGGGCGAGCGCCGCGAGAACGGTGGCTATCCGGTACCTGAGACGCACGAAGGGACCTCCCGCACCCAGAGTGCGTGGAGGTCCCTCGTGACGGCCCGGATTGTTGACCCATCCGAGGCCCTTGCGGGGCCTGAGGTCAGGCGCCGATGGCGTGCAGGCCGCCGTCGACGTGGATGATCTCGCCCGTGGTCTTCGGGAACCAGTCCGAGAGCAGCGCGACGATGCCGCGGCCGGCCGGCTCCGGGTCCTTCAGGTCCCACTCCAGCGGGGAGCGGGTGTCCCACACGGAGGCCAGCTCGCCGAAGCCCGGGATGGACTTGGCGGCCATGGAGCCGAGCGGGCCCGCCGAGATCAGGTTGCAGCGGATGTTCTGCTTGCCCAGGTCACGGGCCATGTAGCGGCTGGTGGCCTCGAGCGCGGCCTTGGCCGGGCCCATCCAGTCGTACTGCGGCCACGCGAACTGCGCGTCGAAGGTGAGGCCGACGACGGACCCGCCCTCGGACATGAGCGGCAGCAGCGCCATCGTGAGCGACTTCAGCGAGAACGCCGAGACGTGCATGGCCGTGGCCACGGACTCGAACGGCGTGTTGAGGAAGTTGCCGCCGAGCGCGTCCTGCGGCGCGAAGCCGATGGAGTGCACGACACCGTCGAGGCGGTCGCCCAGCTGCTCGCGGACCTGGCCCTCCAGGCGGGCGAGGTGCTCGTCGTTGGAGACGTCGAGCTCCAGGACCTTGACCTTGTCGGGCTCCGGCAGCTTCTTGGCGATGCGCTCGGTCAGCGTCGGCCGGGGCCAGGCGGTGAGGATGATCTCCGCGCCCTGCTCCTGGGCCAGCTTCGCGGCGTGGAAGGCGATGGAGGACTCCATCAGCACACCGGTGATGAGGATCTTCTTGCCCTCGAGGATTCCAGCCATGTTCGTCAGTGACCCATTCCCAGTCCGCCGTCAACCGGGATGACGGCTCCAGTGATGTACGCGGCGTCGTCCGAGGTCAGGAACTTCACCACGCCGGCGATCTCCTCGACCTGCGCGTACCGGCCGAGCGGGACCTGGGCGACGATGCCCGCGCGCTGCTCGTCGGTGAGCGCCTGGGTCATGTCGGTGTCGACAAAACCGGGGGCGACGACGTTGAAGGTGATGTTGCGCGACCCGAGCTCACGGGCGAGGGAGCGCGCGAAGCCGACGAGACCGGCCTTCGAGGCGGCGTAGTTCGCCTGCCCCGCGGAGCCGAGCAGCCCGACGACGGAGGAGATCAGCACGACGCGGCCCTTGCGGGCGCGCAGCATGCCGCGGTTGGCACGCTTGACGACCCGGAAGGTGCCCGTGAGGTTGGTGTCGAGGACGGACGTGAAGTCCTCCTCCGACATGCGCATGAGGAGCTGGTCCTTGGTGACGCCGGCGTTGGCGACGAGGACCTCGACGGGACCGTGCTTGTCCTCGATCTCCTTGTAGGCCTGCTCCACCTGCTCGCCGTCGGTGATGTCGCACTTGACGGCAAGGAGACCCAGCTTCTCGAGCTCCGCCGGGTCGCCCGAGCGGTACGTGATCGCGACCTTGTCGCCGGCCTCCGCGAATGCGCGGGCGATGGCGAGGCCGATGCCCCGGTTTCCTCCGGTGACGAGAACCGAGCGGCTCAACGGATCACCCTTTCGATAGCGGTCGTCGTACCTCGGAAACCTATCGGTCCGACCCGGGGTACGGAGAATCGGCCACCCACAGCGCCACCCCCGACTCACTGTCGGGTCCCTACAGAAAGGTCTGGCCGCGCACCCCCGCCGCGCGACATGATCGGGTCTCACGGTGGTGAGGAAAGGGAGACATTCGTGCCTCATACGATCGATGAAGCCTTCACGGCGCTGCCCCTGCGGGCGCTCGCCGACGCGGCGTTGGCCCGCGCGCGGGCGCTGGGCGCCGAGCACGCCGACTTCCGGTTCGAGCGGGTGCGCAGCGCGTCGGTGCGGCTGCGGGACGCCAAGCCGTCGGGTTGCTCCGACACGACGGACCTGGGCTACGCGGTGCGGGTCGTGCACGGCGGTACGTGGGGCTTCGCGTCCGGGGTCGACCTGACGATGGACGCGGCGGCGAAGGTGGCGTCCCAGGCCGTCGCGATGGCGCAGCTCAGCGCGAAGGTGATCAAGGCGGCCGGGTCCGACGAGCGGGTGGAGCTCGCGGCCGAGCCGGTGCACGCGGAGAAGACGTGGGTCTCCTCCTACGAGATCGACCCCTTCTCCGTGCCGGAGGAGGAGCGGGCGGGGCTGCTGACCGACTGGAGCGCGCGGCTGCTGGCGGCCGACGGGGTGTCGCACGTGGACGCCTCGCTGCTCAGCGTCCACGAGAACAAGTTCTACGCGGACACGGCCGGCACGGTGACGACGCAGCAGCGGGTCCGCCTCCACCCGCAGCTGACCGCCGTCTCCGTGGACGACTCCAGCGGTGAGTTCGACTCGATGCGCACGCTGGCGCCGCCGGTCGGGCGCGGCTGGGAGTACCTGACGGGCACGGGCTGGGACTGGGAGAGCGAGCTCGCGCAGATCCCCGAGCTGCTCGCGGAGAAGATGCGCGCCCCGAGCGTGCGGGCCGGTTCGTACGACCTGGTCGTGGACCCGTCGAACCTGTGGCTGACGATCCACGAGTCGATCGGGCACGCCACCGAGCTGGACCGGGCGCTCGGCTACGAGGCGGCGTACGCGGGCACGTCCTTCGCCACGTTCGACCAGCTCGGCAAGCTCAGGTACGGCTCCGAGATCATGAACGTGACGGGTGACCGGACGGCCGAGCACGGGCTCGCGACGATCGGCTACGACGACGAGGGCGTGGCCGGGCAGTCCTGGGACCTGGTGAAGGACGGGACACTCGTCGGGTACCAGCTCGACCGGCGCATCGCGAGGCTGACCGGCTTCGAGCGGTCCAACGGCTGCGCGTACGCGGACTCCCCCGGCCATGTGCCGGTGCAGCGGATGGCGAACGTGTCGCTGCAGCCGGACCCGGGCGGCCTGTCGACCGAGGACCTGATCGCGGGCGTGGACCGCGGCATCTACGTCATGGGCGACCGGTCGTGGTCGATCGACATGCAGCGCTACAACTTCCAGTTCACCGGCCAGCGCTTCTTCAGGATCGAGAACGGGCGGCTCGCCGGGCAGCTGCGCGACGTCGCGTACCAGGCGACGACCACCGACTTCTGGGGCTCGATGGCGGCGGTCGGCGGCCCCCAGACGTACGTCCTCGGCGGCGCCTTCAACTGCGGCAAGGCCCAGCCGGGCCAGGTCGCGGCGGTCTCCCACGGCTGCCCCTCGGCCCTGTTCAAGGGCGTCAACATTCTGAACACGACGCAGGAGGCCGGTCGATGAGCCCGCGTTCCACCAAGCCGTACGAGATCGTCGAGCGCGCCCTGGAGCTGTCGCGGGCCGACGGCTGTGTCGTCGTCGCGGACGAGACCTCGACCGCCAATCTGCGCTGGGCGGGCAACGCGCTGACCACGAACGGCGTGACGCGCGGCCGGACCCTGACGGTGATCGCGACGGTCGACGGCAAGGAGGGCACGGCGACCGGGGTCGTGTCCCGGGCCGCCGTGACGGCCGCCGACCTGGAGCCGCTGGTGCGGGCCGCGGAGGAGGCGGCCGCGAAGGCCGGGCCGGCCGAGGACGCGCAGCCGCTCGTGGACGGCGTACCGCACTCCCCCGCGTTCACCGAGGCGCCGGCCGAGACGTCCTCCGCGGTGTTCGCCGACTTCGCGCCCGCGCTCGGCGAGGCGTTCGCCCGGGCGCGGGCCGGCGGCCGCGAGCTGTACGGCTTCGCGAACCACGAGATGACGTCCAGCTATCTGGGCACGTCGACGGGTCTGCGGCTGCGTCACGACCAGCCGAACGGGACGCTGGAGCTGAACGCGAAGTCGCCGGACCGCACCCGCTCGGCGTGGGCGGGCCGCTCCACCCGCGACTTCAAGGACGTCGACCCGGGGGCGATGGACGCCGAGCTCGCCCGGCGCCTCGGCTGGGCCGAGCGCCGGATCGACCTGCCCGCCGGGCGGTACGAGACCCTGCTGCCGCCGACGGCCGTCGCGGACCTGCTGATCTACCAGCTGTGGTCGGCGGGCGCGCGGGACGCGGCCGAGGGCCGGACCGTGTTCAGCAGGCCGGGCGGCGGCACCCGGGTCGGCGAGCGGCTGAGCCCGCTGCCGCTGACGCTGCGCAGCGACCCGTACGAGCCGGGTCTGGAGTGCGCGCCGTTCGTCCTCGCGCACTCCTCCGGGGACGACGCGTCGGTGTTCGACAACGGGCTGCCGGTGAGCGCCACGGAGTGGATCGCGGACGGCGAGCTGCGGCAGCTGACGACCACCCGGCACAGCGCCGCCCTGACCGGGATGCCGGTCGCGCCGGCCGGGGACAACCTGATCCTGGACGGCGGCACGGGCCGCTCCCTGGACGAGATGGTCGCGGACACGGAGCGCGGGCTGCTGCTGACCTGCCTCTGGTACATCCGCGAGGTCGACCCGGCGACCCTGCTCCTGACCGGACTGACCCGGGACGGCGTGTACCTCGTGGAGAACGGCGAGGTGGTCGGCGAGGTGAACAACTTCCGGTTCAACGAGTCGCCGGTGGACCTCCTGGGGCGGGCCACCGAGGCCGGGCGCACGGAAAAGACGCTGCCGCGCGAATGGGGCGACTGGTTCACTAGGGCTGCGATGCCCGCGCTGCGGGTGCCGGACTTCAACATGAGCTCGGTCAGCCAGGGCGTCTGACGCCCATAGACTGGCAGCGTTCAACCAGCTTCATTCGGCTTCATCAGCTTCATTCATCAGGTACGTACGAGGAGACTCAGACCGTGACGGACATCGTCGACGAACTGAAGTGGCGCGGGCTGATCGCCCTGTCCACCGACGAAGACGCGCTGCGCAAGGCATTCGCGGACGGTCCGGTCACGTTCTATTGCGGCTTCGACCCGACCGCGCCCAGCCTGCACCTGGGCAACCTGGTGCAGATCCTCACCATGCGGCGCATCCAGCAGGCGGGGCACCGTCCGCTGGGTCTGGTCGGCGGCGCCACCGGTCTGATCGGTGACCCGAAGCCGACGGCGGAGCGCACGCTGAACGCGCCGGAGGTCGTCGCCGGCTGGGTGGAGCGGCTGCGCGGCCAGGTGGAGAGGTTCCTCGACTTCGAGGGCCCGCACGCGGCGACGATGGTGAACAACCTGGACTGGACCTCGGGCCTGTCCGCCATCGAGTTCCTGCGCGACGTCGGCAAGTACTTCCGGGTCAACAAGATGATCGCGAAGGAGGCCGTCTCGCGGCGGCTCAACTCGGACGCGGGCATCAGCTACACCGAGTTCAGCTACCAGATCCTCCAGGGCATGGACTACCTCAAGCTGTACGAGCAGTACGGCTGTGTCCTGCAGACCGGCGGCAGCGACCAGTGGGGCAACCTGACCTCCGGCACCGACCTGATCCACCGGGTCCACCCGGAGGCCGTGGTCCACGCGATCGGCACCCCGCTGCTCACCAAGGCGGACGGCACCAAGTTCGGCAAGACCGAGTCCGGCACCGTGTGGCTGGACCCGGAGATGTTCTCGCCGTACGCCTTCTACCAGTTCTGGCTGAACGCGGACGACCGGGACATCTCCAAGTTCCTGCGCACCTTCTCCTTCAAGTCCCGGGAGGAGATCGAGGAGCTGGAGCGGCAGACCGAGGAGCGGCCGCAGGCGCGGGCCGCGCAGCGGGCGCTGGCCGAGGAGCTGACGACGCTGGTGCACGGCGCCGACCAGACCGCGGCCGTGGTCTCCGCGTCCAAGGCGCTGTTCGGCCAGGGCGACGGCAGCCTCGCGGACCTGGACGAGGCGACGCTCGCCTCCGCCCTGTCCGAGCTGCCGCGGATCGAGGTCACCGAGCTGGCCCCGGCCGTCGACCTGTTCGCCGAGGTCGGCCTGGTCGCCAGCAAGTCGGCCGCGCGCCGCACGGTGAAGGAGGGCGGCGCGTACGTGAACAACGCGAAGGTCGCCGCGGAGGACTACGTGCCCTCCGCCGACGAGCTGCTGCACGGGCGCTGGCTGGTGCTGCGCCGCGGCAAGAAGAACCTGGCCGCGGTGGAGCTCAAGGGCTGACGCCCGCCTCGTAGAACGCTCGTAGAACGGCCGAAGGCCCGGTCCCGCGCTCTCGCGGGACCGGGCCTTCGCCATTTCTCGGGGCGGGCCGGGGGCTAGGCCCGTTCCCGCTGCTTGGTGCCGCGCATCGAGGTCCAGAGCCAGTCTCCGACGCCGACGACGACGACCGCGCCGATCAGCTGGAGCAGGTGCCGGGTCCAGTCGATGCCCCGGGTGTCGTTGACCCCGATGCCGGTGGCCACCCAGTTGCCCAGGACGCTGCCGATGATGCCGAAGACCGTCGTCAGCCACAGTGGGATCTGCTGCTTGCCCGGAAGGATCGCCTTCGCGATCAGCCCCAGCACGAAACCCACGATGATCGCCCACAACCAACTCATGTGGTCGCCTCCTCAAACGGCGCCGGGCGCGCGGCACATGCCGCACGCGTGCGATCAGTCTCCGGCCGTACCCCGTACGGCGCATGTCGGGGCGGGCCGTACGTGGGACGGCGCAGACGGCACGGCCTGTCCGGGTGTCCCCCGGTCTCGTGGGCGGCGCGGCCCGGGCGTACCGTGGGGTGCAGTCCGGTCCGGGGAGAGTCCGGCGACCTTGCGGGTGGTGGAATGTGATGCGGAAGCGCAGCGGCAACGGCGGAGCAGAGGTCTTCCGGATCACCGGGGCCCGCCAGGGGCTCGCGGAGGACGTGCGGGGCCGGCAGCGCCGCTATGTCATCTCGATGTCGATCCGCACCGTGTCGGTGATTCTCACGGCGGTGCTGTGGGACGTGGAGCGTCCTGTCGCGATCGTGACGCTGATCCTCGGCGCCCTGCTCCCCTATGTCGCCGTCGTCATCGCGAACGCGGGCCGGGAGAACGTGCCGACGCTGCCCTCGACCTTCGTGACGGCGCCCCTGCGCCCGATGATCTCCGCCGCCCCGTCGGCCGCTCCGGCGGAACCCGTGGCGGAGGACCGCCGCTAGCGGCGGCGGCCTCCGGCGCCGCCGCCTCGGAGCCTGCCCGGAGGCCTGCTCGAGAGCCGCTGGAGACCCGCTCGAGGCCGGTGCGAGGCCGGGGCGAAGCTCAAGAAAAGCTCAGATCAATCATGTTGTTCCGGTGCCGGGGCCGGGGGTGTGCGTGGCATACTGCGTACGCGCTCCGCATCCCCCGTCGGAGCGACGGACCGACGCCGGGCAGCTCCCCCCGTGGCTGCTCGGCGTCGCCATTTCCCGGGCCTTTAGGGTGGGGGCGTGAACCTCGCGAACCTCTCCGAACCGTCGCCCGCCACCCCCCAGTGCTCGGCCAAGGGCTGCCGCGCCGACGCGGTCTGGGTGCTCGCGTGGAACAACCCGAAGCTGCACACGCCGGACCGCCGCAAGACGTGGCTGGCCTGCGACGAGCACCGTGAGCACCTCAGCCAGTTCCTGGGGGTGCGCGGGTTCCTGAAGGACGTCGTGACGCTGGCGGAGTGGGAGACCCGGCCCGAAGCCGGCTAGCGGGATCAGCCGCCGATCGCCGACATGGGGCGGTCGGGCTGGAGGAACGTCGGGTCGTCGAGCCCGGAGCCCGCCTTCTTGCCCCACATGGCGAGCTTCCAGATGCGGGCGATCTCCGCGTCGGGAGCGTCCGAGCGCAGGGCCGCCCGCAGGTCCGTCTCCTCCGTGGCGAACAGACAGGTGCGGACCTGGCCGTCGGCGGTGAGGCGGGTGCGGTCGCAGGCGGAGCAGAACGGGCGGGTGACGGAGGCGATGACGCCGACCCGCTGCGGGCCGCCGTCGACGATCCAGCGCTCGGCCGGGGCCGAGCCGCGCTCGTCGGACCCCTCGGGGGTCAGCTCGAAGCGCGTCCGCAGGGAGGCGAGGATGTCGCCCGCGGTGATCATGCCGTCGCGCTTCCAGCCGTGCTGGGCGTCCAGCGGCATCTGCTCGATGAAGCGCAGCTCGTAGTCGTGCTCGACGGCCCAGGCGAGGAGCTCGGGGGCCTCGTCCTCGTTGAGCCCCGGCATCAGGACAGAGTTGATCTTCACGGGGGTCAGGCCCGCCTCGTGGGCGGCGGCGAGGCCCTCGATGACGTCCTTGTGGCGGTCGCGGCGGGTCAGGGTCTTGAAGACGTCGGGGCGGAGCGTGTCCAGCGACACGTTCACCCGGTCCAGGCCCGCCGTCTTGAGGGCTTCGGCGGTGCGCTTGAGCCCGATCCCGTTCGTCGTCAGGGACATGCGGGGGCGGGGCTCCAGGGCCGCGACGCGCTCCACGATGCCGACGAGGCCGGGGCGCAGCAGGGGCTCGCCGCCGGTGAAGCGGACCTCGGTGATGCCCAGATCGGTGACCGCGATGCGGACGAGCCGGACGATCTCGTCGTCGGTGAGCAGGTCCGGCTTGGCCAGCCACTGCAGGCCCTCCTCGGGCATGCAGTAGGTGCAGCGGAGATTGCACTTGTCGGTCAGTGAGACCCGCAGGTCGGTGGCCACTCGGCCGTAGGTGTCGATGAGCACGTGGGCCCCCTCCCTGGTCGCGTTCTGTGATCGCGTTCTGCCTGACACGACCGAGCCTACGTGACGCCGCCGACAGCGGGGAGGCCGGTGATCCCACGAGCGTGCGGTGCTCCTGTCGTAGAGAGCTACCAGCGCACCGTGCTCCGGACGTGGCGGGAGCACGGTGCGCGCGGGTGCGTCAGTGGGCTCCGGTGCCGGTCAGGGACCGGACCTCCAGCTCCGCGTACTTGCCCTTGTCGGCCTTCTCCTTCGACAGGTACGTGCCGAGGACGCCGAGCAGGAAGCCGACCGGGATCGAGATGATGCCGGGGTTCTCCAGCGGGAACCAGTGGAAGTCGACGCCCTTGAACATGGACGTCTTCGGGTTGCCGGAGACGACCGGCGAGAAGAGCACCAGGAAGACGGCGGTGAACAGGCCGCCGTAGATCGACCACAGGGCTCCGTTGGTGTTGAAGCGCTTCCAGAAGAGGCTGTAGAGGATCGTCGGCAGGTTGGCGGAGGCGGCGACCGCGAAGGCGAGGGCGACGAGGCCGGCGACGTTGAGGTCGCGGGCGAGGGCGCCGAGGCCGATCGAGACGATGCCGATGAAGACGGTGGCCCAGCGGGCTGCCTTCATCTCCTCCTTCTCGGAGGCCTGTCCCTTCTTGATGACGTTCGCGTAGATGTCGTGCGCGAACGAGGACGAGGAGGCGAGGGTGAGGCCCGCGACCACGGCGAGGATCGTCGCGAAGGCGACGGCCGAGATGGAGGCCAGCAGGATCGCGCCCCAGTTGGAGTCGGTGCCGCCGAGATGGAGGGCGAGCAGGGGCGCGGCCGTGTTGCCCGCCGGGTTGGAGGCGATGATCTCCTCCGGCTTGATGAGGGCGGCGGCGCCGAAGCCGAGCGCGATCGTCATCAGGTAGAAGGCGCCGATGATGCCGATGGCCCAGTTGACGGACTTACGGGCGGCCTTGGCGGTCGGCACCGTGTAGAACCGGATCAGGATGTGCGGCAGACCCGCGGTGCCGAGGACGAGCGCGATGCCGAGCGAGATGAAGTCGATCTTCGACGTGGAGGTGGCGCCGTACTTGAGACCGGGCTCCAGGAACGCCGCGCCCTTGCCGCTGTTGTCCGCGGCGGTGCCGAGCAGGTCGGAGATGTTGAAGTCGAACTTCAGGAGCACCAGGAAGGTCAGCAGGATGGCGCCCACGATGAGGAGCACCGCCTTGACCATCTGCACCCAGGTGGTGCCCTTCATGCCGCCGATGGTGACGTAGACGATCATCAAAACGCCGACGAGGGCGACGATGCCGACCTTGCCCGCGTCCGAGGTGATGCCGAGCAGCAGCGAGACCAGGACGCCGGCGCCCGCCATCTGCGCGAGCAGGTAGAAGATCGAGACGACGATCGTGGAGGTGCCCGCGGCGGTGCGCACGGGGCGCTGGCGCATCCGGTAGGCGAGGACGTCGCCCATCGTGTAGCGGCCGGAGTTGCGCAGCGGTTCGGCGACGAGGAGGAGCGCCACGAGCCAGGCGACGAGGAAGCCGATGGAGTAGAGGAAGCCGTCGTAGCCGAAGAGGGCGATGGCGCCGGCGATGCCGAGGAAGGACGCGGCGGACATGTAGTCGCCGGAGACGGCGAGGCCGTTCTGGAAGCCGGTGAACTGGCGGCCGCCCGCGTAGAAGTCCGAGGCGTCCTTGGTCTGGCGGCCGGCCCAGACGGTGATGACGAGCGTCGCGAGGACGAACACCGAGAAGAGGCCGATGATCAGCGGCCGGTGTTCGCTCGCCTCGCCGGCGGCGAGTACGTGCACTGCGGGGCTCATGCGCCGCCCTCCATCCGGGACTTGATGGCCTCGGCCCTGGGGTCGAGCTTCGCCGCGGCGTGCTTCGAGTACCACCAGGCGATGAGGAACGTGGTGAGGAACTGGGCGAGTCCGAGGACGAAGGCGACGTTGATGTTGCCGAGGACCTTGGTGCCCATGAAGTCGCCCGCGTAGTTCGACAGCAGGACGTAGAGCAGGTACCAGGCGATGAAGGCGATGGTCAGCGGGAAGGCGAACGAGCGGTGCGCCCGGCGCAGTTCACCGAACTCCGCGCTCTGCTGCACCTCGACGAACTCCTCGGTGGAGGGCATCGTCCGCCGCTCGTCGGGGCTGCCCTTCTGGGGTGGTGGTGCGTCGGTGGCCACGGAGAGTCTCCTCGTGATGCGGATGCGGTCGGGGACGGGGACGGGGGTCGGATGGTAGGGGGTGTACGGGGTGATCCGACAGAGGGCCTGATCACCCGTGCGCTCCCTGCACAACGGCACGGGGACACGATGGGAGCGGTTCAACTCCGCCTGTTTATTTACGAATCCGTTGCTGACCTGCGGGATCAGCGATACCTTCAGGCCGCACCACGCGTCATGTACCTGCCCGGACACCACCTGTGTCCCGGGCTTCCCTTATTCGCCCGCTACGACGGATGATGTGGAGATCCCATGGCTCATCTGCCTGCCAGACGCCGCATGGCCCTCGCCCTGCCGATCGGCATCGCTCTGACGGCTTCGTTCGGCTTCCTGCCTTCCGCGGTCGCCGCACCCGCCGACGCCCCTGCCGTGACGGCCGGTTCCGAGGCCGGTTCGCTCTCCTACGTGGTGAACGCGCGCAGCACCGACGCGCACACCATCGCCTCGGTGAGCAAGGCGATATCCGCGGCCGGCGGTTCCATAGTCGAGACGTACGCGAAGATAGGCGTCTTCGTCGTCCACGCGTCCAACCCCGACTTCGGCAAGCAGCTGCGCGCCAACGAGGGCGTCGCCTCGGCCGGTGCCACGCGCACCTCGCCGCTGAGCCTGGCCGGCACCACCGACGAGGGCGCCGTGCAGAAGCTCTCGAAGGCGGACGCCCAGAAGCTCGCCGCCGAGGCCGCCCCGGGTCAGGAGCCGATGGAGGCCGACCAGTGGGACCTCCGGGCCATCGGCGCGGACCAGGCCGCGAAGATCAACCCGGGCAGCAGCAAGGTCACCGTCGGTGTCATCGACACGGGCGTCGACGACACGCACCCCGACATCGCCGCGAACTTCTCGCCGTCGCAGTCGGCGAACTGTGTCGGCGGCAAGGCGGACACCTCGCCGGGCGCCTGGCGTCCCGCGACCCCGGACCACTACCACGGCACGCACGTCGCCGGTGAGATCGCGGCGCCGCGCAACGGCGTGGGCGTCGCCGGTGTCGCACCGGGCGTGAAGGTCGCGGGCATCAAGGTGGCCGACCCGGTCAGCGAGCTGTTCTACCCGGAGGCCGTCGTCTGCGCCTTCGTGTTCGCCGCCGACCACGGCATCGAGGTCACCAACAACAGCTACTACGTGGACCCGTGGCTGTACAACTGCATGGACGACCCCGACCAGCGGGCGATCGTCGACGCGGTGAACCGGGCCCAGACGTACGCCCAGCGCAAGGGCACGCTGAACCTGGCCTCGGCCGGCAACTCCAACCACGACCTCGACTCGGACGCGATCCTGGACGACTCCAGCCCGGACGACTCGACCGCGGTGGAGCGCACGATCGACCCGCACAAGTGCTTCGACGTGCCGACCCAGCTGAAGGGTGTCGTCACCGTCAGCGCGACCGGCGTGAACAAGGCCAAGTCGTACTACTCGACGTACGGCCGCAACGCCATCGACATCGCGGCGCCGGGCGGCGACAAGTATCAGATCCCGGACACCCCGTCGAAGAACGGCCGCATCCTGTCGATCCTGCCGGGCGGTCAGTACGGCTGGCTGCAGGGCACGTCGATGGCCTCGCCGCACGCGGCGGGTGTCGCGGCGCTGCTGAAGTCGGCGCACCCGAAGGCGTCGCCGGCTGAGCTGCAGGCGATGATGAAGGCGCAGGCCGACGAGCAGGCCTGCCCGGCCGACTACGACGGCAACGGCGACGGTGTCGTCGACGCCTGGTGCAAGGGCAGCGTGGCGGACAACGGCTTCTACGGCAGCGGCATCGTGAACGCGCTGAAGGCCGTCAAGTAGCGGAACGTCTGTTCCTGAGGGGCCGGGTGGCGTGTGCCGCCCGGCCCTTTTTTGCTCCCTTTGTTCCGCTGCGCTTGCCCGGATCCGTGCCGGATGGTGAAGATCCAGTGGTGAGTTCGATACCGCCCACCACCGAAATGTCCGCCCCCGCGCGCCCGGCGGGACCGGGGCGGGCCGTCGCCGTGCTCGTCCTGGTCGCCCTCGCGGCGCTGATCCCGATGCTCGGGCCGCAGGCGGCGCTCCGCGGCACCGGCGAGGCGGCCGCTCCGGGCACGGGCGGGATCGCACTGCTGCGGGCCGTGCTGTTCGGGGCTTTGAGCGTGCAGGCGGGCGAGCTGTTCGCGGGCCTCCTGGCGCGGCGGGTGGCGCCGGAGCTGCGGGCGGCGCACCGGTGGTCCGCGTGCGCGGCGTGGGCCGGGTTCGCCGCCGCGCTCGGGCTCGCCGCCGTGGTCTCCGCGGGGAACCTGATCCCGCGCGGCTTCGGCGATCTCGACATCGGCGGCCTCTACGGGACGCGCGACGGCACCCTCGCCCTCCTGGAGGTGAACGCCTTCCTGGTGGCCGCCCTGTGCGCGCGCTCCAGGCGGCCGGACCGTGCGCTGCTGCCGCTGGCGGCCGTGGTCGTCGCGGAGGCGCTGCGCGCGCATCCACCCACCGAGGACAGCGCGCTGCTGGGGTCGGGGCTCACTCTCGTGCATCTGACGAGCGCGTCCCTGTGGGTCGGCGGGCTGCTGTACGCGCTGCGCACCCTGCGTGCCTGGCGCGCCGCCGACCCCGGGGCGGGCACGGCGCTGCTGGGCCGCTACGCGCGCGTGGCCGCGCTGCTGCTCGCCGCCCTCACGGCGACCGGGGTGTGCAGCACGCTGCGCCGGATGCCGCCGGGCACGGTCCTGGACCAGCTGACCGGGACGGCGTACGGGCGGACCCTGCTGGCGAAGGTGCTGCTCGTCGCCGTCGTGGCCGCGCTGGCGCTGGCCGCGCGGCTCCGGCTCGGCCGGCGCGGGGCGCGGGTCCGCACGCGCGCGTACGGGCCCGCGCGGGCGGAGGTCGTGGTGCTCGGGGTCGTGGTGGCGGTGTCGGCGGTGCTGACGGCCGTGCCGCTCCCGATCCGCTGGTGAGGCCCCGCTCCCGCTCCTCGCGGGTCAGTCGTTGGTGACGAGGACCTTGAGGGCGGTGCGCTCGTCCATCGCCTTGTAGCCGGCGGGGACGTCCTCGATGCCGACGGTCAGGTCGAAGACGGGCGACGGGTCGATCGTGCCGTTCAGGACGTCGGGCAGCAGCTGCGGGATGTAGGTGCGGACCGGGGCGACGCCGCCGCGCAGCGCGATGTTCCGGTCGAACATGACGGACAGGTCGAGTCCGGTGCCGCTGCCGTGCGGGACGCCGACGAAGCCGACGGCGCCGCCGTCGCGGGTGATGTGCACGGCGGTGTTCATGGACTGCTCGGTGCCGACGGCCTCGACGACGGCGTGCGCGCCCTGGCCGCCGGTGAGCTCGCGGACCGCTTCGACGGCCGCCTCGCCGCGCTCGGCGACGACGTCGGTGGCGCCGAAGCGGCGCGCGATGTCCGTGCGGGTCTCGTGGCGGCCGAGCGCGATGATCCGCTCGGCGCCGAGCCGCTTGGCCGCGAGGACGGCGCACAGGCCCACGGCTCCGTCGCCCACGACGGCGACGGTGGAGCCCTCGCGGACGCCCGCGCCGAGGGCCGCGTGGTGGCCGGTGCCCATCACGTCGGAGAGCGTCAGCAGGGCGGACAGCAGGTGCTCGTCGGACGCGGCGTCGGAGGGCAGCCGCACCAGGGTGCCGTCGGCGAACGGGACGCGCACGGCCTCGCCCTGGCCGCCGTCGTAGCCGACCGCGCCCCAGAAGCCGCCGTGGACGCAGGAGGTGGTCAGGCCCTCGCGGCAGTAGTCGCACACGCCGTCCGACCACATGAAGGGCGCCACGACGAGGTCGCCGCGCCGGACCCCGGACACCTCCCCGCCCGTCTCCTCGACGATCCCGAGGAACTCGTGCCCGATGCGCTGCCCAGGCTCCCGCGCGGCCTCGCCCCGGTACGCCCACAGGTCGCTGCCGCAGATGCAGGCGCGCAGGACGCGGACCACCGCGTCCGTGGGCAGCACGACGACGGGCTCGGGGACGTCCTCGACCCGCATGTCGTACGGGGCGTGGATGGTGGTGGCGCGCATGGGGTGTCCTTGCAGGTCAGTGCGGGGTGGGCCGGGTCTCGGCCCGCTCCTCACCGTACGCCGCACCGTGCGTCGTCCGCTCTTCGAGGGCTCCCTGGACCAGCAGGTACTGCGCCGCCACGTAGGTGAGCATGACCCAGAAGTCGGGGCGCGGCAGGGCCGGCCACTCGGCCACGCCCATGGCGATGAGCGTGTCGGACAGCAGGAACAGGGCGCCGCCGATGCCCGCCACCTTGCCGAGCCGGGAGGAGCCGTACGCCATGGCGGTGAGCAGCACGCTGTAGGCGGCGACCGGGATCCGCAGGTCGGCGGGCAGGTCCGGCCACAGCGCGGCGACGGTGTTGACGAGCACCACGCAGTAGACGACGCCGAGCATCGTGCCGCGCGCCCGGGGTGTCCCGAGCCGCTTGAAGAGCAGCAGGTAGCAGACGTGTCCGGCGGCGAAGGAGCCCATTCCGGCGAGGAACGCGAGGTCGTCGTCGAAGAGCAGCAGGACGTCGCCGCCCCAGCCGAACAGCACCGCGCCGCACAGCAGCCGGGGTCCGCCGCGCGCGATCACGTGGGCGAGCAGGACGAGCATCAGGAGCGGTTTGACGGCCACGTGGACGGCGTGGACGTCGGCCAGGAGCGCGACGAGGTCCACCGCGCACAGGGCGAGGAAGGCGGTGCGCAGGGCCGCGGGCGCGCTCACGCGGCTCCCTCGGTGACCTGCTGCGGGGCGGCGGCGGACGCGGGGGCCGGTGCGGGCTGCCAGCCGGGGCCGCGGAAGACGCGTCCGGCGCGCTCGCGCCAGCTGCCCGCGCTCCTGAGGTCCCGGGCGATGGCCGCGTACTCGTGGGTGGCGACGCGCAGCGGGTTGTGGGTGCTGATGTTCTTGGTGAGGCCGAAGACGGGGCGTTCGGTCTCGGCGACCCAGGAGCCGAAGAGCCGGTCCCAGACGATGAGGATGCCGCCGAAGTTGCGGTCCAGGTAGCCGCCCTGCGAGGCGTGGTGGACGCGGTGGTGCGAGGGGGTGTTGAAGAGGAACTCGAAGGGACGCCACATCTTGTCGATGCGCTCGGTGTGGATCCAGAACTGGTAGACGAGGTTGACCGAGTAGCAGAAGGCCAGGGCCGCCGGGTGCACGCCGAGCGCGATCAGCGGCAGGTAGAACGGCCAGCCGGTGAGGCTGGTCCAGGGCTGGCGCAGCGCGGTGGAGAGGTTGAACTTGCGGCTGCTGTGGTGCACGACGTGGCAGGCCCACAGGATGCGGATGACGTGGTGGCCGCGGTGCTGCCAGTAGTAGAAGAAGTCCTGGCCGAGCAGGATCAGCGGGAGCGTCCACCACAGGATCGGTATGCGCAGCGGGGTCAGCTCGTAGACCGCCGTGTAGATGGCGACGATCGGGATCTTCCACAGGAAGTCGAACACGAGGCTGCCGAGCCCCATGGTGATGCTGGTGGCCGCGTCCCTGGTCTCGTACCCGGCGGCGTCCTCGTCGGGATGGATCCGTACGGAGACGATCTCGACGACGGTGAGCAGCACGAAGGCGGGTATCGACCACAGGACGACGTCGGGGAGGCTGGAAGCGGACATGGGTGCACCGTAAGCGCGCGGACCGAGCCAGGACTAGAGGCAGTTACCGACAAGTATTACCCCGGGTAAAGGCTCAGACTCCGGCGGCTCCCAACAAAGAGCCGGCCGCGTAGGTGACCCCCATCGCGAGGGCGCCGCCCAGGACGTTGCGCCACACCGCGGGGGCGACGCGCGCGCCGCCGGTGCGGGCGCTGCCCCAGCCCGTGCAGGCGAGCGCGACGAGGACGGAGCCGACCGTCACGGGCAGCCGGAGCGCGGTGGGCGGCAGCACGATCGCGAGCAGCGGGAGCAGGGCGCCCACGGTGAAGGCGAGGAAGCTGGCCCAGGCCGCGTGCCAGGGGTTGGTCAGCTGGTCGGGGTCGATGCCGAGCTCCACGCGCGCGTGGGCGCGCAGGGCGTCCCGCGCGGTGAGCTGCACGGCGGCCTCCCGGGCGACCTCGGCACTGAGTCCGTGTCCGTGGAGCAGCCCGGTCAGCTCCTCCAGCTCCGCCGCCGGGTCCTCGGCGAGCTCGCGCCGCTCCTGGGCGATGGCGGCCTTCTCGGAGTCGCGCTGGGTGGAGACGGACACGTACTCGCCGGCGGCCATGGACATCGAGCCGGCGAGCAGTCCGGCGAGCCCGGCGGTGAGCAGGGCGCCGCGGTCGTCGGTGGCCCCGGCGACGCCGACGACGAGTCCCGCGGTGGAGACCACGCCGTCGTTGGCGCCGAGGACGGCGGCGCGCAGCCAGTTGAGCCGGGTGCCGAGCGCGCCGCCGTGGGCCTCGTCGTGCGTCGCATCGCTCCGGGTGGGTTCGGTCACGGCACGAGCATGACACTCTCCGGGTCACCAGACCCGGACCGAACCCCCTGTCGCGAAGACCGGGCTGGTCGCGTCGGCCGGCGGTTCCTCGAGGGGTTCGTCGATCTCGGCGACGGTGGGGCCGACGCGGGCCGCGATCGGGTCGAGCAGGGCGAGGTCGAAGCCGTAGACGCGGGCGGCGTTGCCGCCGACCATGGCGGCGATCTCGTCGCGGGACAGGCCCGCGTAGGAGATGCGCAGCCCTTCGCGCGTGTACGGGTACGTGCCTTCGTCGTGCGGGTAGTCGCTGCCCCACATGATCTTGTCGAGGCCGATGCGCTCCCGCAGCGGCACTTCGTGGGGGCGCATGAAGCTCGCGCCCACGAAGCAGTTGTCGCGCCACACCGTGGAGGGGCCCTTGCCCATGGAGTCGGCGAGGCCGGCGCCGAACTTGGACTCGGCGGTGGTGGCCCTGCCGGCGGCCGCCACGAGACGCCCGTGGTAGTAGTCCAGCATGTCCAGGACGCCGGGGATCCAGCCGGAGCCCTGCTCGGTGAGGACGAGCCGCAGCTCGGGGTGGCGGCGGAAGGCACCGCCGAACACGAGGTGCCACAGGGCGCGGTGCGAGAACCAGGTCGTCTCGACCATGAACACCGCGCGGGCCGCCGGTTCGTCGCCGAGCGGCGGGGACGCGGAGCCCGCGTGGTGGTTGACCGGGACGCCGAGCTCGGCGCAGGCCCGCCAGATCGGGTCGTACGCCGACGAGTACAGCTCGGGCAGGCCCGATCCCGGCGGGGTGCCGGGCAGCAGGAGGCCGCCCTTGAGGCCCGCGTCGGCGGACCTGCGGATCTCCTGCACCGCCTCGTCGACGTCGTTGAGGAGGATCTGGAAGACGCCCGCGCGGCGGCCCGGGGCGGCGGCGCAGAAGTCGGCGAGCCACCGGTTGTGGGCGCGCAGTCCGGCCCAGCGCAGCTCGAACTCCTCGCGGGTGGGCGCGGGGGCCATGAGCGCGGCCGAGGGGAAGAACGGCGGGATCGTGTTCGGGAAGACGACCTCGGCGACGATGCCGTCCGCTTCCAGCTCGGCGACGCGCCGGTCCGAGTTCCAGTTGCGGTCGGCGGTGTCGGCGAGCAGGTCCGCGTACGGGTTGACGTAGGTCGCGGCCCAGGCGTCGAAGGCGTCGTGGTGGCGCTTCTCCAGGTAGGGCTTGTAGTCGAGGAGATCGGCGCCCGCGTGGCAGTCCGCCGAGATGACGGTGTAGCGGTCCTCGGAAGGACGCGGTGCGGTCACGGGGTCACCCCCAGGGTCGGGAAGTCGTGGTCGGTCAGCCAGTGCCGGCCGACCTCGCGCGAGCGGGCCCAGGAGGCCTCGACGGCGCTCTGGTCGGCGTCCTGGCCCAGGTCGGCGGGGGTCGGTCCGATGCGGGCGGCGAGCGGGGCCAGCTTCTCGGTGTCGAAGCCGAAGACCTCGGCGGCGGCGAGCCCCAGCATGCGGCGGGTCTCGGCGACGGGGATGTCGTGGAAGGTCCTGCGCAGCCACGCGCGCGTGTCGGGCCAGGTGCCCTCGGGGTGCGGGAAGTCGCTGCCCCACAGGATGTTGTCGACGCCGATCTCGTAGCGCTGGGCGAGTTCGCGGCGCTTGGTGTTGGTGGCGCAGACGAAGATCTGCCGGTCGAGGTACTCGTGCGGCGGGCGCTTCAGTTCGGCGAACGGGGAGAGCTTCTTGCCGCCGTGCGCGCCCAGGTAGAGGCGGTCCATGAACCACAGGAGGTTCGGCAGCCACCAGCAGCCGGACTCGGCGACGCCGAACCTGAGCCCGGGGTGGCGCTCGAAGACGCCGGACCAGAGCAGGAACCAGAGCGGGCGGGCCGGCCACCAGGTCACTTCGCTGACGTAGATGCCGAGGTGGTCGCCGTACTCGTGGCGGGGGGCGGCGCCCGAGTGGGTCACGACGGGCATGCCGCATTCGGCGGCCGCCGCCCACACGGGGTCGTAACGGGCCGCGTGGTAGGGGTCCTTGTCGACCCACATGGAGGGGATCATCAGGGCGCCGAGCCCCGACTCCTTGGCGCGGTGCACCTCGGCGACGACCTTGTCGGGGTCGGCCGTGATCGGCAACAGGGCGACGCCGCAGTGCCGTTCGGGGTTCTGGGAGACGAACTCGGCGAGCCAGCGGTTGTGCGCCTGCGCGCCGGCCATGCCGAGCTCGGGGTCCTGGTCGCCGGAGAGGCCGAGCCCGACGCCGAAGGGCGCCGCCGTCTGGCTGTCGACGGCGTCCGCGTCGGGGAAGACGACCTCGGCGGCCACACCGTCGCCGTCGAGCTCCTTGAGTCGCTGTGCGGCGTCCCAGCCGCCGCGCAGCCCCTCCTCGTTGTCCTGGAACCACTTGGCGGCGAACGCGTCGTTGCGGATGCCGAGCCGGGTCGCCTCCGCGCGCCGGGCGTCGCGTTCCCCGAGGAACGCGTCGAAGTCCCGGTGGAAGCGGCTGTCCAGGTAGGGCCGGTACTCCTCGGTGGGCAGCCCGGCGTGGCAGTCGGAGGAGATGATCAGGTAGGGGTCCTGGTCGCTCATCGTGCGTCCCTCCTCTGAGGGTTCAGTCGAGGGGTCAGTCGAGAATGAAGCTCTCCAGGTACGCCGGGTTCGCCCGGTCCAGCATCGACCGCGAGCGCGCCCGGATCTGCCGGTCGCTGTGCTCGCTCTCGGGAAGCAGCCAGAACCGGTCGGCCGCAATGCCCTCCGCGACGAGGTCCGCCACGTCCTCCACGGGCGTGAAGGCGACCTCCTGACCGGCCTCCTTCATGGCGGCCTCCCACTGGTCGAGGCTGCGGTACGGCGTCCTGCGGGGGCGCTCCTTGGCGAACCGGTCAGGCCGGTTGCGGTGCGACTCCCACAGGCCGGTGCGCAGCATGTGGGGGCCGGGGAAGAGCACGGAGGCGCCCACGCGCGCGTGCTCCGCCTTCAGGTGTGCGTACAGCGACTCGGTGAGGGTGACGACGGCCGCCTTGGTGATCGCGTACACGGAGGCGGTGGGCAGCGGGGCGATGCCGCCGTCGCCGGACGAGGTGTTGACGACGTGGCCCGGCTCGCCGCCCGCGAGCATGCGCGGGACGAACGCCTGGACGCCGTGGAAGACGCCCCACACGTTGACGTCGAACGCCCACTTCCAGTCGTTGGGCTCGTGCTCCCACATGCGGCCCTCGGCGCCGGAGCCGACGCCCGCGTTGTTGCACAGCACATGGCAGGCGCCGAACGTCGCGTACGTGTCCTCGGCGAGCGCCATGACCTGCTCGCGGTCCCCGACGTCGACCACGCGCGCGTGCACGGTGGCGCCCTCGTCGCGCAGTTCGGCGGCGGCCGCCTCCAGGGCGCCCTTCTCGACGTCGGCGAGCACCACCTTCAGGCCGTCGGCCGCGAACCGCCGCGCCATCGCGCGCCCGATCCCGCTCGCCGCGCCCGTGACGACGGCGACCTGTCCCTCGCGCAGCTCCATGTCACACGCTCCCCTCGGGCGGCCCGTCGAGGATCTGCTGCGGGTCGTCGTAGCGCTGGTGGATGTACGGGAGGAGGGCCTGGGCGCTGACCCGCTCGACGGCCTTCCCCTTCTGGTCGGTGGTCTTCTCGCCGATGGTGATCTCCACGAGCGCGCGCACGGGCAGATCGGCGACCGGGTCGTACATGGACTCGCGCAGGACGACGTCGCCGGTGACCCGCTCCAGCTTCCTGACCTTCTCGTTGCGCACGCAGTGCACGAGGACCGGGTCGGCGTCGAAGCCCGAACCGTCCACCGCGGGCAGGAACTTGAAGTAGAAGTCGGTCTTCTGGGCCGGCTCGGGCAGCGGCAGGTCGCCGCTGACGGCGCCGCGCACCTCGACGAACGCGATGCCGTGCCGGGCGAGCGCGGCCCGTACGACGAGTCCGTCGCGCTCCACGGTGACCTCGCCGAGCTTCTTGGGCTCGCCGAAGACCTCGCGGCCGCCGATCAGGGCGCGCTCGTGGGTCATCGGCATGACCAGCGGGTACCAGCCCTCCACTCCCCCGTGCTCGGCCGCCACCGCGACCGAGCCCGCGCCGAGCGGATAGCCGGGCAGGTCGACCTTGCTGATGTTGGCCCGGACCAGGGGCCGGGCGGTCGGCTTGAGCGGCGGCGGGAGCACCGCGGCGACCGCGTCGGGGTCGGACTCCCACACGGCGACCACGCCGGTGGACCAGATGTCGGGAAGCTTGCTGCTCGCGGTGCGCGCGGCGGCGATCTCCGCCTCGCTGCGCGCTCCGTACCGTACGCGTGCCATGTCGTACCGCCCTTCGTCGAAGACGTGTTGGGGGTCGTTCGCGCGGCGCCTGTAACACAGTTACACCGGCACCGATGAAGGGTAAAGACACGTGCACGTACGGAAGTTGACGGATCTTCGCCGAGAAGAGGGCCGACATGGCACGCACCGCACTCACCCGCGAGGAGGTGCTGAGCACGGCCGCGGGCCTGGTCAGGCAGCACGGCCCCGAGGCGCTGACGATGCGCAAGCTGGCGGCCGAGCTGGGCACGGCGGTCACCTCGATCTACTGGCACGTCGGCAACCGCGAGTCGCTGCTCGACGCGCTCGTGGAGCGCACGGTCGCCGAGCTCGGCGCGATCCGGCCGCGCGGCGCGAGTCCGGCCGAGCGGGTCGTCTCCGTCGCCCGCGCGCTGCGCCGGCAGCTGCGCGCGCATCCGCACCTCGTGGCGATGGTCCACGAGCGCGGCCTGACCGAGCGGATGTTCCTGCCCGCGCAGCGCGCCCTGGTGCGTGAGGTGCACGCGGCCGGGCTGCGCGGGGCGCGCGCCGCCGGGGCCGTCCGCGCCCTGCAGTTCCAGGTTGTCGGATATGTCCTGGTCGAGCGGAATCGTGAACGGGCCCCCGTGCAGCGGCCGGGCGAGGAGGAGTTGTGGGACACGTCCGCCGCCGAGGGTGACGAGGCGCTCGCCCGCGAGCTCGCCGGGCCGGTGGACTGCGACGCCCTGTTCACCACGTCCGTACGGGCGCTCGTGAAGTCGCTTCTGGAGCCCGGGGCTTGACTCGTCCGGGGGGAAAGGGGCCCGGGCGGGCGCGGGACTGTCGGTGCGGGCCCGTATCCTCATGGACCATGCTCGAAGACCGTACGACCGCAGCCTCCGACACTCCCTGGCCGGCCGCGTACCCCAAGGGATACGCGGTCGTCGACGTGGAGACCACCGGCCTGTCCAAGGACGACCGGATCATCTCGGCTGCCGTCTACCGTCTGGACGCGCGCGGCGAGGTCGAGGACCACTGGTACACGACGGTGAACCCGGAGCGGGATCCGGGACCGGTGTGGATCCACGGTCTGACGACGGACGTCCTGGAGGGCTCGCCGCTGTTCCCGGAGATCGCCGAGGAGTTCGCGGCGCGGCTCGACGGCCGCGTCCTGGTCGCGCACAACGCGGTGTTCGACTGGTCGATGATCGCCCGCGAGTACGCGCGGGCGAAGCGCACCGCCCCGGTGCGCCAGCGGCTGTGCACGATCGCGCTCTCCAAGGAGCTGGCGCTCCCGCTGCCCAACCACAAGCTGGAGTCGCTGGCCGCGCACTTCGGTGTCGTGCAGCAGCACGCGCACCACGCTCTCGACGACGCGCGCGTGCTCGCGGAGGCCTTCCGCCCGAGCCTGCGCAAGGCGGCGGCGGGGAACGTGCGGCTGCCGCTGCTCGAGTGCCGCCCGCTGACCGAGTGGGTCGACACGGCCGGGCGGACCCCGGTGCCGCGCCAGGCGCAGTCCGCGTACCGGGGCGGCGGCGCGGGCACCTGGCGGCCCGCGCGCAAGCGGCCGGCGTGCCCGCACCCGAACCCGGGCCGCTACGAGCCGGGCAAGGCGCTCCAGCAGGGGATGCGGGTCGCGTTCTCCGGGGACACGTCCGTGGACCGGGAGCTCCTGGAGGACCGCGCGGTCGAGGCGGGCCTGCATGTGGCGACGAGCCTGTCCCGGCTCACCAGCCTCCTGGTGACCAACGACCCGGACTCGTACACCTCGAAGGCCGTGAAGGCGAAGCAGTTCGGTACGCCGGTCGTGGACGAGGCCGCGTTCGGACAGTTGTTGCAGGACGTCACCCCGGCGGACAAGCGCTGAGGGGGCCGGGGGCGTCAGACGGGTGATTGCGGGGCGACTCGCCCCGCGCCCGCTCGCCCGCCGGCGCCCGGGGGACCCACCCTGTGGCGCATGGCACGTTGTGAGGTCTGCGGAAACGATTACGGGATGTCCTTCGAGGTGCACGCGCAGGGCGCGGTGCACGTCTTCGACTGCTTCTCCTGCGCCATCCACCGCATGGCGCCCATCTGCGAGCACTGCCGGTGCCGCATCATCGGGCAGGGCGTCGAGGTCGACGGGCACTGGTACTGCGGGGCGCACTGCTCCCGCGCCGAGGGGCGGGTGGGCATCGTCGACAAGGTCTGAGCCGGCCCCCTACGACCCCCTACGACCCTCGACGGGACCCGCCCGTCGGGGGCCGTCGCATGCCGGGGTACCGTCGTGAGCGTGTACCGCTTCCTGTTGACCCGGCAGTGGGTGATCCTCACGCTGGTCGCCCTCGTCCTCATCCCCACGATGATCCGGCTGGGCATCTGGCAGATGCACCGCTACGACGAGCGCACCGCGCGGAACCAGCTGGTCACCGACGCGCTCGACGCGAAGCCCGTCCCCGCCGAGGAGCTGACCTCCCCGGGGCACACGGTCACCAGCAAGGAGCGGTACCACTCGGTCACCGCGCGGGGCCGCTTCGACACCGAGCACGAGGTCGTCGTGCGGCGCCGTGTCAACGCGGACGACGAGGTCGGCTACCACGTCCTCACCCCGTTCGTCCTGAACGACGGCAAGGTCCTGCTGGTCAACCGGGGCTGGATCCCCGCGGACGGCCCGAGCCAGACCGCCTTCCCGAAGATCCCGGCGCCGCCGCGCGGCGAGCTCACCGTCACCGGGCGTCTCATGCCCGACGAGACGACCGAGGCCAGCGGCATCAAGGACCTCAAGGGCCTGCCCGACCGGCAGATCATGCTGATCGACAGCGAGCGCGAGGCCGCCCGCCTGAACGCGCGCGTGCTCGGCGGCTACATCGCGCTGACCGCCCCCGACCCCGCGCACGGCACCCCCGAACCGGTCGGGAAGCCCGGCCACGAGGACGCGGCGCTGAACTTCGCGTACGCCTACCAGTGGTGGCTGTTCGCCGCCGCGGTGCCCGTGGGCTGGGTCGTCCTGCTCCGCCGCGAACTGCGCGAGCGGCGCCGCCGCGAGGAGGAGGCCGCGCAGGCCGGGGCGGACGCCGACGAGGTGCCCGCGGCCACGGTCTGACCCACCTCGGCGCGGCGCGGCCGGGCGGGGCAGGATAGAGGGCATGGATCTTGGACTGAAGGACCGTGTCTACGTAGTCACCGGCGCGACCCGGGGCCTCGGCAACGCCGCCGCCCGTGAGCTGGTCGCCGACGACGCCAAGGTGATCATCACCGGGCGCGACGAGCAGCGGGTCGCCGAGGCCGCGGAGAAGCTCGGGCCGAACGCGCACGGCGTCGCCGTCGACAACGCCGATCCCCGGGTCGCGGAGCGGGTCATCGAGGCCGCGCGTGAACGGTTCGGGCGGTTCGACGGGATGCTGATCAGCGTGGGCGGGCCGGCCCCCGGTTTCGCCGCCGACAACACGGACGAGCAGTGGCAGTCGGCCTTCGAGTCCGTCTTCCTCGGTGCGGTGCGGCTGGCGCGGGCGGCGGCGGGCGAGCTCGGCGAGGGCGGGGTCATCGGCTTCGTGCTCTCCGGCTCCGTGCACGAGCCGATCCCCGGGCTCACCATCTCCAACGGGCTGCGGCCCGGGCTGGCCGGTTTCGCGAAGTCGCTGGCGAACGAGGTGGGGCCGCGCGGGATCCGGGTCGTCGGGCTGCTGCCGGCGCGGATCGACACGGATCGCGTGCGCGAGCTGGACGGGCTCTCGGCGGACCCCGAGGCGACGCGGCTCGCCAACGAGTCGCGGATTCCGCTGCGGCGGTACGGGGCTCCGGAGGAGTTCGGGCGGGCCGCGGCGTTCTTCCTGTCCCCGGCCGCGTCCTATCTGACGGGTGTCATGCTCCCGGTCGACGGCGGCTTCCGCCACGGGTTCTGATCGTTTCGTCGCCGGGTGCGCCCCGGTGGGGGCTGGTCGCGCAGTTCCCCGCGCCCCTGAAATGCAGACGCTTCGCGTCGCATTTCCCCGATGAGGCGCAGCCTCATCAGGGGCGC
>NZ_JBITJS010000033.1:0-46395 GCF_044460245.1 Streptomyces sp. NPDC050145
CCCCCCCCCCCCCCCCCCCCCCCCCCCCCCCCCCCCCCCCCCCCCCCCCCCCCCCCCCCCCCCCCCCCCCCCCCCCCCCCCCCCCCCCCCACCGGACGGAGAGCCGAATCCCGCTAGAAGCCGGCAGGCTCCACGTACACGCCCCACTCGTCGCGCAGGACGCCACAGATCTCGCCCAGCGTCGCTTCCGCACGGACCGCGTCGAGCATCGGGGCGATCATGTTCGACCCGTCCCGCGCGGCAGCGACCATCGCGTCGAGAGAGCCCCGCACCTTCGCCTCGTCCCGGCCCTCCTTGCGGCCGGCGAGCTCGCGGACCTGATCCCGCTCCACCTCGTGCGAGACCCGCAGGATCTCCAGGTCCCCGGTGACGGACCCGTGGTGGACGTTGACGCCCACGACTCGCTTGTCGCCCTTCTCCAGGGACTGCTGGTACTGGAAGGCGGACTCGGCGATCTCGCCGGTGAACCAGCCGTCCTCGATGCCGCGCAGGATGCCCGAGGTGATCGGGCCGATGGGGTGCTGCCCGTCGGGGTGCGCCCGCAGGCCCCGCTCCTTGATCTGGTCGAAGATCTTCTCGGCGTCGGCCTCGATGCGGTCGGTGAGCTGCTCGACGTACCAGGAACCGCCCAGCGGGTCCGCGACGTTGGCGACCCCGGTCTCCTCCATCAGCACCTGCTGCGTGCGCAGCGCGATCTCGGCGGCCTGCTCGCTGGGGAGCGCGAGGGTCTCGTCGAGGGCGTTGGTGTGCAGGGAGTTGGTGCCGCCGAGGACGGCGGAGAGGGCCTCGACCGCGGTGCGTACGACGTTGTTGTACGGCTGCTGGGCGGTGAGGGAGACACCGGCGGTCTGGGTGTGGAAGCGCAGCCACTGCGCCTTGTCGGTCTTGGCGCCGTAGACCTCCTTCATCCAGCGGGCCCAGATGCGGCGGGCGGCGCGGAACTTGGCGATCTCCTCGAAGAAGTCGAGGTGCGCGTCGAAGAAGAAGGAGAGGCCGGGGGCGAAGACATCGACGTCGAGGCCCCGGGAGAGTCCCAGTTCCACGTAGCCGAAGCCGTCCGCGAGGGTGTACGCGAGCTCCTGCGCGGCCGTGGCTCCGGCCTCGCGGATGTGGTAGCCGGAGACCGAGAGCGGCTTGTACGCGGGGATGGAGGCGGCGCAGTGCTCCATCAGGTCGCCGATGAGGCGCAGATGGGGCTCGGGCTCGAAGAGCCACTCCTTCTGCGCGATGTACTCCTTGAAGATGTCGGTCTGGAGCGTGCCGTTCAGCACGGCCGGGTCGACGCCCTGGCGCTCGGCGGCGACCAGGTACATGCAGAAGACCGGGACGGCGGGGCCGCTGATCGTCATGGAGGTGGTGACGTCGCCGAGCGGGATGTCCTTGAAGAGGACCTCCATGTCGGCGGCGGAGTCGATGGCGACACCGCAGTGGCCGACCTCGCCGAGCGAGCGCGGGTCGTCGGAGTCGCGGCCCATGAGCGTGGGCATGTCGAAGGCGACGGAGAGGCCGCCGCCGCCGGCCTTGAGGATCATCTTGTAGCGCTCGTTGGTCTGCTCCGCGTTGCCGAACCCGGCGAACTGGCGGATCGTCCACGTGCGGCCCCGGTAGCCGGTCGGGTACAGGCCGCGGGTGAAGGGGTACTCGCCGGGCCAGCCGATCCGCTCGAAGCCCTCGTACGTGTCCCCGGGCCGTGGCCCGTAGACCGGGTCGACCGGATCACCGGACAGCGTGGTGAAGTCGGCGTCCCGCTTCCGGGCGGCGTCGTAACGGGCCTGCCAGCGACGGCGGCCCTCCTCGATGGCTTCAGCGTCCATGCTTCCCATGCCTTCAAATTTACTAGGACGTCCTAGTAAATGTCGATGGCAAACCGCCCGCAGCTCGTGCGGGCGGGGGGTGTGTGCCGTTTACGCCTCGGCGAGCTTCCGGCCGCCGTCCGCGACCTTGGCCTCCAGCTCGGCGGAGATCTTGCGCTCCACGAAGAAGGCGGCCGTCGGGATGGTGCCCGCGATCAGCACCCACAGCTGCTTGCCGACCGGCCACTTCGCCTTGGAGCCCAGGTCGAAGGCGAAGACCAGGTACAGCACGTAGAGCCAGCCGTGCGCGATGGCGATGACCTTGGTGATGTCGTCGGCCCCGTCCATCTTGAACGCGTACTTCGCGATCATGCCGAGGCAGAGCAGGACGAGGAGGACACCGGTCACGAAGGCCATGACGCGGTAGCGGGTCAGCACGCTCTTCTTCATGCGTCGAGCGTAACCGTCCGTTTTGCGAGATCTTGAGGCGGGCCCGGTGGGCTCCGTCACGCCTCGTCGAAATCCTTCGCCGCCACCCGCAGCGGGCGGAGCATCGCGAAGATCTCGGCGCACTCCTCCGCGTCGTAGACGCCGAGGCCGAAGTCCATCGCCATCAGGTCGCGGGTGGCCGCCTCGACGACCTCGCGGCCCTTCTCCGTGATGGTGGCCAGTGTGCCGCGGCCGTCGTTGGGGTTGGGGCGCTTGGCGACGAGGCCGGAGCGCACGAGACGGTCGACGGTGTTCGTCACCGAGGTGGGGTGGACCATGAGGCGCTCGCCGATCTTCGACATCGGCAGTTCGCCCGCCTTGGAGAAGGTGAGCAGGACCAGTGCCTCGTAGCGCGCGAAGGTGAGTCCGTACGGCTTGACGACGGAGTCGACCTCACCGAGCAGGATCTGGTGCGCGCGCATGATCGAGGTGATCGCGGCCATGGACGGCACGGCGCCCCAGCGCTGTTCCCAGAGTTCGTCGGCGCGGGCGATCGGATCGAAGGCAAGACTGAGCGGCTTCGGCACGCCCCAGACCATACCGGCCGGTCATATGGTGGTCAGCCCCGTCTCGCCCTTTGACCTCCCGGTCCGTGCGCTCGCCCGTACTTCGAGGGCCAGCGCCGTGCAGACGACGGTGCCGAGCAGGCCGGCGGCGGTGACCGCCGCGGCGACCCCGAAGGCCTCGGCGGCCGCTCCGGCGAGGGCCGCGCCGATGCCCTGGACGGTCATCAGGCCCGCGTTGTGCACGGTCATGGCGCGGCCGCGCAGCTCCTCGGGGAGTTCGTCGACGAACCAGCGGTCGACACCGAGCGTGTACGCGAAGCCGAGCCCGGAGAGCAGCAGCAGGGGCAGCGTCGCGGCGAGGCCGGGGGTGAGCGCGTAGCCGACGAGCGGCACCAGGGTCAGGCAGGCGAGCGGGAGGGCGATCCGGGCGCGGGCGGCGGGCGAGAGGACGGATCCGGCGATCAGCTCGCCGCCGATCGTGCCGACGGCCATCGCGCACATGAGAAGGCCGACGGCGGAGGTGCCGGCGCCGATGTCGTCCGCGTACGCCGCCGCGAGGACCTCCGGTACGACGGAGAAGAGGGGCGGCACCCAGAGCAGGAGGACAAGGGCGCGCAGCCTGCGGTGGGCGAACAGTTGGCGGGCGCCGGCGAGGGAGTGGCTGATCAGGGCGCGGGGTTCGGGGGTGCGGGCCGGCCTGCGGCGGGTGCCGAGGCGCAGCAGCGTCGCCGAGCACAGGAACGTGACGACGGTGATGGCGAGGGCGCCGCGCGGGGGCACGACGGTGAGCAGGACGCCGCCGAGGGCGAGGCCGCCGAGGACGGCGCTCTGCGAGACGATCCGCAGCAGGGAGCGGCCGAGCACGAACAGGTCGCCGTCGCCGAGCACGTCGGTGAGGGTGGCCATGCGGGTGCCGTTGAAGACCGGTGAGACGAGCGCGATGAGGAAGCGCAGGGCGAGCAGCGCGGCGACCGGGGTGACAGGCAGCGCCATCAGGAGCGCGCAGCCGGCACAGAGCAGGTCGCAGACGACGAGGACCCGTCGGGGCGGGTACCGGTCGGCGATCCCGGAGAGCAGGGTCCCGCCGATCGCGTACGGCAGGAACCCGAGCGCGAAGGTGAGCGCGCTGAGCAGCGGCGACCCGGAGAGCCGGTACACGAGCACGCTGAGCGAGATCTCGGCGACGACGACCCCGAAGAGGGAGGCGGCGTGCGCGACGAACACGGCCCGGAACTCGGCGACGCCGAAGAGGGCGCCGTAGCCGGGTGTGCGTGAGCCTGCGCCCGGGCTTCCGTCCTCACCGGCCGGATCGGCCGCACCGGTGGTCCCGCCCGAGTCCGCGGCGACGGGCGCCTGTTCGAGGGACGAGCGGTCCGGGGTGTGGGGCGGGCTGTGGAGCTCGGGGCTCGTTCCTTCTGGGGGCATGGTCCGAGCCTGTCGCGGCGCCGTGGGTGGACGTAGTGTTTCGGCTGAGGCCGAATGTTGGTGAGGGAGCAGGGGGCCGGGCATGCCGTTGTATCTGCATTTCGGGGAGAGCGATCTGCTGCGGTGCCGGTTCGCGGTGTCGCCGTTGTGGGAGACGCAGGACGCGATCCGGACGCTGGGGCGGCCGGACCGGCACGGGTACCACCTGCCCTGGCTGCGGCGGATCCGGGAGGCCGCGCGGGACCTCGATCTGACGGCGGTGCGGCTGCTGATGCCGCGGAGCGGGCACACCCCGGACTTTCTCGGGCCGCCGCCGATCGGGCCGGCGGCGACGTTCGACGAGGAGCTCGCGGCGGTGCGGGCGACCCCGGCGGACGTGGCCCGGAAGGACCTCGCGCAGTCGCTCGCCTGCACGAAGGGAGCCGCCGAGACCTCGCAGGGGCGGGCGATGCTGGCCGATCCGGGGCGCGCGGTGCAGGAGCTCGCGGACACGCTGGAGCGGGCCTGGCAGGTGCTGGTGGAGCCGGACTGGCCCCGGCTGCGCGCACTCCTCGAGGCGGATGTCGCGTACCACTCGGGGCGGCTGGCGCGGGTGGGTCTGGAGGGGCTGCTGTCGGAGCTGCATCCGCGGATCGACTGGGACCCGGCGACGCTGACCCTCACGGCCCGCGCGAGCAGCCACCGGCGCAGCCTGGACGGGCAGGGCCTGGTCCTGATGCCGAGCGTGTTCGCGTGGCCCGAGGTCATCAGCGGGTTCGAGCCCCCGTGGCAGCCCACCGTGGTGTACCCGGTGCGCGGGATCGGCGGTCTGTGGACGCAGCCGTCCGGTGCCGCCCCGGAGGCGCTCGCCGGGATCCTGGGCCGCAACCGCGCCGACGTACTGAGCGCGCTCGGCGCCCCGACCTCGACGAGCGCGCTGGCCCACAGCCTGGGCCTGGCCCCGTCCTCGGTGTCGGCACATCTGGCGGCGCTGCGCGCGGCCGGGCTGCTCACCACGCACCGGCAGGGCCACCAGGTGCTGTACGAGCGGACGCCGCTGGGCGGCGCGCTGGTGACGGGCGGTCAGGAGGAGGCGTGAGCCGGGCCTGATCGGCGGAACTCCGGGCACTGTCGTCCTGATTGCCCAGGTTTGGCTTGGTTCCCTCCGTAGCATGCGCCACGAACCACCCCGCTCCGAACCACCCCGCTCCGAACCACTCCGCTCCGAACGACTCCGCCTTTCGAACGACCCCGCCTTTCGAACGACCCCGCTCCGAACCACTCGCTCCGAACCTGGGGGCAGGATGCCCGTCCCGTCCGTCCGTCCACCGGTCCGCGGCCTCGCGCTCGCCGCCGCCGCACTCCTCCTGACCACCCTCGCCGCCGGCTGCGCCGACGCCGGCCGCGAGGGCCGCGCCGCCACCTCCGCCGGGCGCACCGCCCCCGGCCGCGCCACCGACAACTCCCCCTTCTGGGTCGACCCCGAGTCCTCCGCCGCCCTCCAGGCCGACAGCTGGCAGAAGCAGGGCCGCGCCGCCGACGCCGCCGCGATCCGGCGGATCTCCGCGCACCCGCAGGGCATGTGGGTGCCCGGCGACTATCCGCGCCCGGCGATCGCGCAGGCGGGCGCACAGGCGGAGAAGGCGGACAAGACCCTGGTCCTGGTCGCCTACAACATCCCGCACCGGGACTGCGGCCAGCACTCGGCCGGCGGCGCGCACAGCGCGGACTTCTACTACCAGTGGATCGACGCGTTCGCGACGGGCATCGGTGACGCGAAGGCCCTCGTCGTCCTCGAACCGGACGCGCTCGGCCACATCGTCGACGGCTGCACCCCCGCCGAGTACCAGGAGGAGCGCTACCAGCTGATCTCGGGCGCGATCGACCGCCTGAAGAAGCAGCCGAACACGAAGGTGTACCTCGACGCGGGGAACCCGGCGTGGATCCCTGACGCGTCGAAGCTGGTGGAGCCGCTGCGCCGGGCCGGCGTCGACAAGGCCGACGGCTTCGCCCTGAACGTCTCCAACTTCCAGACGGACCGGGCCAGTACGGCGTACGGGCGGCAGCTGTCGCAGCGGTTGGGCGGCGCGCACTTCGTCGTGGACACGAGCCGCAACGGCGCGGGGCCCTACGGCAACGGCCAGGCGGACGCCTGGTGCAATCCGCCGGGACGGGCGCTCGGCACCGCGCCGACCACGGACACGGGCGACCCGCTGGTCGACGCGTTCCTGTGGGTCAAGCGGCCCGGCGAGTCGGACGGGAGCTGCCGGGGCGGCCCGCCCGCGGGAAAGTGGTGGGCCGACTACGCGCTGGGCCTGGCCCGCGGCGCGCACTCCTGACACCCACCACTTCCGTACCGCTGCCGACGTGTTCTAGTCGTCCGAGCCGACCTTGATCCACTTCGCCTCGGACGACACACCGTCGGCGTCCGACACGAAGAGCATGTACCAGCCCGGCGGCACCAGCGTCGGGTCCTTCGGGACGTCGACGGTGACCGCGCCCTTCCCCTTCTTCACGCCGAGCTCGATCGAGCGCTGCTCCACGTCCGTCGTGTGGGTCACGGCGGACGGGCGCATGAGCCGCGCCTTCACGATCCGGTCGGCCTGGTCGGTGGCGAACGTCGCCTTGTGACCGGCCGGCAGCTCCTCGGGCCCCTTGCCGAGGACCGGCCGCTTTCCGGCGGCCCGGTGCAGGGCGGGCGGCGTGAAGATCTCCATGCGCTGTTCGAAGTGGCCCAGCTTGGTGTTCTGCTGGTCGTCGAAGAGCGGGTCGGAGCCGAACGTGGCGACCCGGCCGTCGGGCAGCAGCAGCGCCTCCGAGTGGTAGTTGCGGCCGACCTTGGGCGACGCGGCCTCGTGGAAGGCGTTGTCCTTCGGGTCGTAGAACTGCGCCGCGAGGATGTTGCTGGCGCTGCGCCCGCGGTAGTCGGAGGAGCCGTTCGTGGTGAACACGGTGTCGTCCGGCATGATCACGCTGTTCAGGTAGCGGGTGCCCTGCGGGAGGTCGGGGCCCGTCTTGAAGGACGGGTTCTTCTCCTTGAGGTCCACGACCGAGGTGCGTGCCGTCGCCCGCTTGGACTCGCCGACGCCTCCGCCGCCGAGCACCATCACCTTCTGGTCCTGCGCCGGCGGCAGCAGCAGCGACGCCGAGGTCTCCGTCTCGTCCTGGTCGACGAGGCCCGGCACCTTCTCGAACGTGTTGGTGTCCAGGTCCCACAGACCCGGCTGCCGGCCCTTGGTCGCCGGCCCGTACCCGGCGTTGGACGCCGGGTAGAAGAGCTTGCCGCCCTTGGTGAGGAAGAGCGCCGGGTACGTCGGGAAGTACCGCTTGGGACCCATCGACCACTTCTTGGTCTCGGGGTCGTAGATCTCGTTGTCGCCGGGGTCGATGACGCCGACGTCGTCGAGCCCGGACACCGCGAGCACCCGGCCGTCCTCCAGGCCGACCAGCGTCGGGTACCAGCGGGCCTTCTCCATCGGGTCGACCGGTACGTACTTCTCGGCGACGGGGTCGAACTCGTAGGCCTCCCTGATCCCCTGGAAGTCCTCCTTGTCCATGGTGATCTTCTCGGAGATCCCGTAGACGTTGTCGGCATCCTTGCCGTCGAGGCCCTCGATCTCGTACTGGGCCTGCTTCTTCGTCTCGTACTGCTTGCCCTTGTGGACGGACTGGACGAAGACGCGGGCCTCGCTGGCCTTCACCGTGGTCTTCCAGGGCTGCATGACGCCCCGGCGGTTGTACGTGATCTGCTGCTTGCGCTGGGCCTTGGGGACGGTGACGTCGAACTGCGAGACGTACTCGACGCCCGACGGCGAGCGGAACCTCGTGCCCTTCTTGAGGACCATCGCCTTGTCGGGGCTCTCGTTCTTGACCCGCATGCCGCCGCCGGCCTTGGTGACCTCGCCGTCGAGCTGCTCGTAGCGGGCGGTGCCGCCGGCCACCAGGAGCTTGCCGGAGGGCAGCTGGGCGTGGCCGCCGCAGAAGAAGTCGACGGGGGTGGGGATCTTCTTGAAGGTGTTCGCCTTCGGGTCCCACAGCACGGTGTCGAAGGACCCCGCGTCGAACTTCTTCTGCTCGTTGCCCGAGCCGGCGACGATCAGGACCTTGCCGGTGTGCAGGAGCGCCGCGTGGATGGCGTTGGTGCGGTACTCCTTCGGGATCGACACCTGGGTCCAGGAGCCGTACTGCGCCTGGTAGTCCGGCTGCGCGATCTTCCAGTCGTAGTACTGCTCGGAGGCGAAGGTCCAGGCGGCCGGTGCGTTGAGTCCGACGAGGAGGGCGACCGCGCTCGCGGTCAGGACGCTCTTCTTCATGCGCGGGGAAGGCCGGTAGGCCATGGATCAGTTCCCTCCTGTGCTCGGGCTGGACATGCCGGAGGCGACGGCCAGGGCCGGCTCCGGTTCGGGCTCGGCGACGGGCGCGGCCGCCGGGCGGCGCCGGCGTTCGGTGACGGCCCAGACGACGGCCGGGGCGAGCGCGATGCACAGGGCGAGGACCGCCCAGGTGCGCATGGCCACATGGGTGTGGTCGAGGACGACGGAGGCCGCGAGGGACACGGCGAGGACGGCGGCCCAGGTCAGATGGATCCGGAAGGTCAGCGGCCGGTCCGGGCTGGCGTCGCCGCCCTTGGGGGTGACCACGAAGCGGCTGGGGCGGCGCAGCAGGGCCGCGCCGAGCGACTTCAGGTAGATGGGCGCGGAGATGGCCGACATCGCCATGCCGGCCAGTCCGCCGGAGCCCGTGGGTTCGTGCGGCGAGACGTTGTGCCGCCGGTTCCACAGGTAGAGGCCGATCTGGAGCGCGGCGGCGTCGCTGTAGAGCATGAGCCACACGGACGCGGACACCTCGGTGCCGGAGGCCCCGAACCACAGGAACAGTACGCAACTGAGCACGCCGAGCAGCCAGTTGACGGCCGTCATGGGGTAGTAGACGAGCATCATCGTGTACGAGAAGAGGCGGCCCGGGGGCATCGAGAACGGTGCCTTCCAGAACTGCTTGAACAGCGTCTCGTACGTGCCGCGCGACCAGCGCATCTGCTGGGTGAAGAAGTCCGTCCAGGAGGCGGGGCCCTCGCCGACGGCGAGCACGTCCGGGGTGTAGACGGAGCGCCAGTGGGCCCGGGTGAGCGGGTTCCGGTGGCGGTGGATCTCGAAGCCGGTCGCCATGTCCTCGGTGATCGAGTCGACGAGGCCGCCGATCTGGCGCAGGGCGCTGATCCGCACGATGTTGTTCGTGCCGACGAACATGGGGGCGCGGTAGCGGTTGCCGGCCCGCTGGATCAGCGCGTGGAAGAGGAACTGCTGGGACTCGGCGGCCTTGGTGACCGGGGAGGTGTAGTTGCCGTACACCTGGGGGCCGACGACGAAGGCGATGTCCGGGTCGCGGAAGTAGCCCATCGTGCGCTCGAGGAACTCGGGGTGCGGCACGTGGTCGGTGTCGACGGAGGCGAAGAACTCGTAGTCGCCGCCGTGCATCGCGAGCCAGGCGTTGTAGTTGCCGTGCTTGGTGCGGGTCTTGTGCGGGCCCTTCTTCCGGTTCCACTCCGGTACGCCGTGGCGGGTGAAGTGGTGGACACCGAGCTCGGCGCACAGGGCCCTGGCGGCGGGGTCGTCGCCCTCGTCGAGGAGCCAGACGTCGAAGGGTCCGTCGTGCCGGATCCGGACGGCCCCTTCGAGGGTGGTGCGCACCATCGCGAGGGGTTCCTTGCCGGGGACGTACGTGGTGAGGAACGCGACGCGGGTGCCGGGTTCGGCGACCACCGGCACGGGGTCCCGGGCGACCATCGTCGCGTGGGCGATGGATATGACGTTGACGAGCATGAACAGCTCGATGAGCCCGATGGACACGAGCATCACCACGTCGAGCGCGACGAGCCAACTGTCGCCGCCCTCGCGCTCGACCCAGTGGCTGGGCCAGACGAGGTAGACGAGGAGCACTCCGGTGAGCACCGGCGCCAGGGTCATCAGCAGGACGGCGCGTATTCGGCGGGGCTCGCGCGAGAGGAGAGATGCGTACTGGACCCGGTAGCGGCCCCGGCCGGACGGCTGGGTCAGCGGTCCGGCGAGCCGGCTGTAGGTGTCGTAGTCGTAGCCCTCAGGCCGCACAGCGCCCTCCAGGATCTGGTGATCGGCCGTATCGATACCCTCACCAAAAGGGACATCTGTGGGCGTGTCGAACCAGAAGGGGGCGGACGAGTGAGGGGTAGGGCCAAGCAGGGGAGTTGAGCGGCGCGGGGGGTTGGCCCGCGCCGCCTGACGGCGTGTCGGCTACGGCTGTTCGGCGGTCAGGTGCCGCTCGACGGTGGCGACCTTCGACGTCAGACCGTCGGTGACGCCGGGTCGGATGTCGGCCTTGAGGACGAGCGAGACGCGCGGGGCGCGCTCCTCGACGGCGGCGACGGCGCGCTTGACGACGTCCATGACCTCGTCCCAGGTCTCGCCCTCGATCGAGGTGAACATGGCGTCGGTGCGGTTGGGCAGACCGGACTCGCGGACGACGCGGACGGCGTCGGCGACGTACTCCCCCACGTCCTCGCCGACCCCGAGCGGGGTCACGGAGAAGGCGACGATCATGCGTTGACCACGCCTTCCTGGCGGGCGCGGGAGGCGATGACCGCGCTCTCGGCCTCGCGCCTGAGCTTGCGCTCGGCGAAGAAGCCGCCGGTGGGCAGGACGGAGAGGACGAAGTAGAGCGCGGCGGTGCCGAAGCTCCACTTCGTGCGGTTCCAGGCGTCGAGCCAGAAGAGGACGTAGAGGACGAAGAGGATGCCGTGCACCGCGCCCATGACCGGGACCGCGTTGAAGTCCGTCGTCCGCTTGAGCACGGAGCACACGAGGAGCAGGAGGAAGGAGACGGCCTCCGGTCCGGAGACCAGGCGGAGGCGTCGGAGGGCGGAGGCGGTCTTGATGTCCACGGGGCACCTTCGGCAGGAGTTCTTTGTCAGGACATGACGATCTTGTGAACGTGCGCACAAGCGTTTCCATTGTGGCACCGCCTCCCCCGTGCCCTGTCGGCGGGCTCCCCGGTCCGGCTACCGTCGTCCCCGTGGCAACGTTCCGGCTCCAGGGCAGCAAGATGCTGGCCGTCGACATGACGGGCGACAGCGTCAGAGCGAAGAACGGGTCGATGGTCGCGTACGACGGCCGGATGGCCTTCAAGAAGCTGAGCGGGGGTGGCGAGGGGATCCGGGGGATGGTGACCCGGCGCATCACGGGCGAGCAGCTGACCGTGATGGAGGTGAAGGGGCAGGGCACCTGCTGGTTCGCGGACCGGGCGAGCGAGATCAACCTGGTGGACCTGCGGGGCGACAAGCTCTACGTCGAGTCGAGCAATCTGCTGTGCACGGACGCGGGGCTGCGCACGGGCACGAGTTTCACGGGCCTGCGCGGCGCCTCGCAGGGCAACGGGCTGTTCACGACGACCGTCGAGGGCCACGGCCAGGCGGCGATCATGAGCGACGGCCCGGCCGTGGTGCTGCGCGTCAGCCGCCAGTACCCGCTGACCGTGGACCCGGGCGCGTACGTCGCCCACCAGGGGAACCTGAGCCAGTCGTTCCAGTCCGGCGTCACCTTCCGCACGCTGCTGGGAGAGGGCGGCGGCGAGGCGTTCCAGATCCGGTTCGAGGGCGACGGGCTCGTCTACGTCCAGCCGAGCGAGCGGAACACGATCGCGGGGGATGTGTGACATGGCCTTCCGTGAGGTCAACTCGAAGATGATCGAGGCGACGGTCCTGCCGGGGCAGCGCCTCTACAGCCAGCGCGGCGCGATGCTCGCGTACAAGGGGGACGTGTCCTTCACGCCCAACGCGCAGAGCGGGCAGGGCGGGCTGATGTCGATGATCGGGCGGCGGGTGGCCGGTGAGGCGGCGCCGCTGATGACGGTCGAGGGCAGCGGCACGGTCCTGTTCGGGCACGGCGGGCACCACATCCAGATCATCGAGCTGTCCGGCGACACCCTCTACGTGGAGGCGGACCGGCTGCTCGCGTTCGACGGGGCGCTGCGCCAGGGCACGATGTTCCTCGGCTCGCAGGGCGGGGTGATGGGCATGGTGCGCGGGCAGGTCAGCGGCCAGGGCCTGTTCACGACGACGCTCCAGGGGCACGGCGCGGTGGCCGTCATGGCACACGGCGGGGTCGTCGAGGTGCCGATCGCCCCGGGGCGCGAGGTGCATGTCGACCCGCAGGCGTACGTCGCCCACCACGGGGACGTGCGCAACAGGCTGTCGACGGCGCTCGGCTGGCGGGACATGGTGGGGCGCGGCAGCGGCGAGGCGTTCCAGCTGAAGCTGAGCGGCAGCGGCGCGGTGTACGTGCAGGCCTCGGAGGAGAAGCTGTGACGAGTGGACCCGCGGTGTTCGATCCGGCGACCCTGCCGGCGGACGACAACGTGAACGCGTACACCTTCTGCGTGGAACTGAAGGGCGGCGGCCAGGGCGGCGGCGGTCAGTGGTTCCTGCAGAAGGGGAAGATGATCGCCTACTACGGGAGCATCGAGTTCAACGGGATCGGGCACGGCCGCCTGGACCGGCTCGTGCGCACCTCGTTCCACTCCCCGCTGCACGCGAGCGACTGGGTGGTGGCGGAGGGCAGCGGCAAGATGCTGCTCGCCGACCGGGCCTTCGACGTGAACTCCTACGACCTGGATGACGGGAATCTGACCGTCCGGGCGGGCAACCTGCTCGCTTTTCAGCCAACTCTGGCACTGAAGCAATCGATCGTGCCGGGTTTCCTGACGCTCATTGGCACCGGCAAATTCGTGGCGGCCTCCAACGGTCCCGTCGTCTTCATGGAGCCGCCGCTCCGGGTGGATCCGCAGGCGCTCGTCGGCTGGGCCGACTGCCCGTCGCCGTGCCACCACTACGACCACGGCTATCTGACGGGCGTGATCGGCGGTCTACGTGCGATGACGGGGATCGGCGGGGTCTCCGGCGAGGAGCACCAGTTCGAGTTCGTGGGAGCCGGCACGGTGTTGTTGCAGTCCAGCGAGTCGTTGATGCCCGAACGGGCGACGGGTGACGTACCTCACCTGCCCGGAGTTCCAGGCGGCGCGCCGGGCGGACACACAGGCTCCACAGGTCAGCCATCCGCACCGCGCCTTCCCGGACAGCTCGGCGACCTCCAGCGTCGCTTCGGGCTGTGAGCGGTAATCTGCGGAGTGTGACGTCGAACGCGTGAACCCATCGGGGGGACGACTGGTGCACACCGGCGTGGGCGGCGTCACAAGTCCCAGATTCGTTCGCCTTTCAACTTTTTAGGTAGACTCGATCACATGGAGACCCAGACGGCCACGCCGTGGCTGACCGACGAGGAACAGTGCGCCTGGCGCACCCACCTGGAGGTCAACAGGCTGCTGAACTACCAGCTGGAGCGAGACCTCCAGCCCTTCGGCCTGACGATGAACGACTACGAGATCCTGGTCAACCTCTCCGAGGCGGAAGACCAGCGGATGCGGATGAGCGACCTCGCGGCCGCCACCCTGCAGTCCAAGAGCCGCCTCTCGCACCAGATCACCCGGATGGAGAACGCGGGCCTGGTCCGCCGGGAGAACTGCGCCTCCGACCGGCGCGGGCTCTACACCGTGCTGACCGACCACGGTCTGGAGACCATGCGCCAGGTCGCCCCGCACCACGTGGCGTCCGTGCGCCGGCACTTCATCGACCTCGTGCCGGGGGAGGATCTGGCGGGGCTGCGCAAGGCGCTCGGCCCGATCGCCGAACACTTGCGTTCGCAGCGCGGCAAACCCTGAGCGAGCCGGACAGCGCGGCCGGGCACCGCACGGAGGACCGCCGACCTTCTCCGTCAAGCGCCCGGCCCGTCAGCTTTCCCGTCCGGTTTCCGTTCCGGATTCCCTTCCGGGCAGCGTGAGTTCGAACAGTGCGCCGCCCTCGGGCGCGGTGCGCACCGTCAGGGTGCCGCCGTGCCGCTCGGCCACGTCCCGGGCGATGGCGAGGCCCAGACCCGCCCCGCCACCGTCCCGGGACCGCGCGTCGTCGAGCCGTACGAACCGCTCGAAGACCCGCTCCCGCTCCGCCTCGGGCACCCCGTCGCCGTCGTCCGCGACGATCAGGCGCGCCTCCCGGCCCGCGCCGCCGCCCTGCACCGTGACCCGCACCGTCGCGCGGGCGTGCCGCTGCGCGTTGTCGACCAGGTTCGCCACGACCCGGGCCAGCTGGCCCCGCGAACCCGTCACCCGGGCCTCCCCCCGCGTCGCCGCCGTCACCGGCACCCGGTCCCCGACCCGCTGGGACAGCTCCTCGCGCACCAGCGCGGCCAGGTCCACGGCCGTGCCGCCCGGCCGCTCCCCCGCGTCGAGCCGGGCCAGCAGCAGCAGATCCGCGGCCAGTTCCTGCAGTCGTACGGTGTCCTCGACCGCGCCCGGCACATCGAGCAGCTCCGGGTGCGCCGCGCCCACTTCGAGCTGGGTGCGCAGCGAGGCGATCGGGCTGCGCAGTTCGTGCGAGGCGTCCGCCACGAACCGGCGCTGGCGCTCCACCGAGTCGGCCAGCGCGGCCAGCGTCTCGTTCGTCGTCCGGGCCAGCCTGGCCACCTCGTCGTGCGTGTCCGGGACCGGGACGCGACGGCCCAGGTCGCGGGAGGCGGTGATCGCGGCCATCTCGGCGCGGATGCCCTCCACCGGGCGCAGCGCCCGCCGCGTCACCAGCCAGGTCACGCCGGCGACCACCACGAGCAGCACGGGGAAGCCGATCAGCATCGCCGTCGACGCCGTCGTCACCGCGCTGCGCTCCGCGGAGAGGGGCGCGCCCGCGTACACCGTGAGGTCGCCGCGCGGGGTGTCGTCGACCTCCACGGCGGCGAAGCGGTAGTCGGCCGTGTCGCCGTCGATCGTCGCCTCGCCGTCCGTGTAGCGGGTGTCGTCGGAGACCTCGGGGTGGGTGGACCCGCGGTCGTCCTCGTCGCCGTCCGCCTCGTCGTCGTCCCCGCCGCCGTCCGACGGGGCGCCGCCGGCCGGTCTGACCTGCTCCGTGGCCGTGCCGGTGACGCGCTCCAGGTCCTCGGTCGCGGCGAGCAGCCGGCCGTCGTCGTCGACCACTTGGACCGGCTCGTCGCCGTCGTCCAGGTCGATCGCGTCCGTCGCCCGCTGGGTGACGAGGGTGGTCGCGACCCGGCGGGCCGAGGAGTCCGCCGCCCGGTCCGCCTCGCCGGTGAGGCTGCTGCGCAGGGCGAGGAGCAGGGCCGTACCGGCCGCGACCAGGGCCACCGCGACGACGAGGGTCGCGGCGAGGGTGGCGCGCGCCCGTACGGACCCGAGGGTGCGGCTCATCGGGGGGCCTCCAGGCGGTAGCCGGCGCCGCGCACCGTGCGGATGAGTTCCGCGCCGAGCTTGCGGCGCAGGGCGCTGACGTACACCTCGACGATGTTCGGATCGCCCTCGTAGGCGAAGTCCCAGACGTGCTCCAGGATCTCGCTCTTCGACACGACCTCGCCGCGGCGCAGCACGAGCTGCTCAAGGACGGCGAACTCCTTGGCGGTGAGCGGGACTTCGGCGCCGCCGTCCTCGGTGTACGTGACCCTGCGGGCGCCCGTGTCCACGGCGTACGGGCCGACCGTGTGCACGGGGTTCGCGCTGCCGGTGCGGCCGCGGCGCCGGAGCAGGGCCTTCACGCGGGCGACGAGCACGACGTACGAGAACGGCTTGGTCAGGTAGTCGTCCGCGCCCGTGTCCAGGCCCTCCGCCTCGTCGTACTCGCCGTCCTTCGCCGTGAGCATCAGGATCGGGACGTCGTGGCCGGCGGCGCGCAGGGTCGCGCAGACCCGGTAGCCGTTCATGCCGGGCAGCATGATGTCGAGGACGACCAGGTCGTACGCGCCCTCGCTCGCGCGGTGCAGGCCCTCGGCGCCGTCGTGCACGACGTCCACGGCGTAGCCCTCGGCGGTGAGTCCCGCCGCCAGCGACAGGGCGAGGCGTTTCTCGTCCTCCACGATCAAGAATCGAAAGGGGCGGCGCGAAGCGCCTCGGGTAGGGCGGTGGTGGGAGACGGGCGGGAGCATGCGGTTCAGGGTCGCAGGTCGAACCTGAAGGAGTCTTCAGGGTCCTTCAGCGGGGCTTCAGCATCGGTCGGGCAGCGTGGTCCCCGTCGAACCGAACGGGCCCACTGCACCCTTGGAACGGGAGTTCTCATGAAGCGCCGCATCCTCGCCCTGTCCGCCGTCGCCGCCGCCGTGGTGATCGGCGCGGGCACCGCCACGACGGTCGCCTTCGCCGGGGAGGACGACGACGACCGTACGTCGGCCTCGGCCGCGCACTCCGACCGCGACGACGAGGCCGCGCCTGCGAAATCGAAGCTGAGCGCCGAGGACGCGATCGCGGCGGCGCTGCGCCACACGCCCGGGGTCGCCACGGAGGCGGACCTGGACTCCGACGACGGCCGCCTCGTCTGGGACGTCGATGTCATCGGCTCGGGGAACAAGTGGCACCACGTCGAGGTCGACCCCGCCACGGGCAAGGTGCTCGGCTCGCACGTGGAGCGGGACGACGACGGTGACGACGACTCGGCGGAGCGGGTGACATCGGTGATCCGGGACGCGTCGACCTCGGCGTCGGACGCCGCGCACGCGGCGTCGGCCAAGGGCCGGGTCACGTCGGTGGACCTGGACGACAAGGCGTGGGAGGTCGAGACGACGTCCTCCGACGGCACGGACCACGACTGGACCGTCCCCCTGACCACGACCACGGTCACCCCGTCCCACGACGACTGATGCCCCCCGCGCCGGGGCGGGTCAGGTCTGGGTCAGGCCCGCGATGAGTTCGTCCGCGGCTCGGTAGGGATCCAGGGTGCCGGCGACGATGCGTTCCGCGAGGGCGCCGATGTGCTGGTCGCCGGAGAGGTCCCCGATGCGTTCGCGCAGGGCGGTGACGGCGATGGACTCGACCTCGTGGGCCGCGCGGGCCACCCTCCGCTCCTGAAGGACCCCGCGCTCCTCCATCCACGCCCGGTGCTTCTCGAGCGCCTCGACGACCTCGTCGATGCCCTCGCCGCGCGCGGCGACGGTCTTGACGATGGGCGGACGCCAGTCCCCCGGTCCCCGGGACTCCCCGAGCCCGAGCATGTGGTTCAGCTCCCGGGCCGTGGCGTCGGCCCCGTCGCGGTCCGCCTTGTTGACGACGTAGACGTCGCCGATCTCCAGGATCCCGGCCTTGGCCGCCTGGATGCCGTCGCCCATCCCCGGCGCCAGCAGCACCACGCTCGTGTCCGCCTGCGAGGCGATCTCGACCTCGGACTGGCCGACGCCGACCGTCTCGACGAGAACCACGTCGCAGCCGGCCGCGTCGAGCACCCGGATGGCCTGCGGCGCCGACCAGGAGAGACCACCCAGATGGCCGCGCGTGGCCATCGAGCGGATGTAGACCCCGGGGTCGGAGGCGTGCTCCGACATCCGGACCCGGTCGCCGAGCAGCGCGCCCCCGCTGAACGGGGAGGACGGGTCGACGGCAAGGACGCCGACCCGCTTCCCGGCCCGCCGGTACGCGCTCACGAGCGCCGACGTGGAGGTCGACTTGCCGACTCCGGGCGAGCCCGTGAGGCCGACCACGTACGCGTTCCCCGTCAACGGGGCCAGCGCGGCCATGACCTCGCGGAGCTGTGGGGACGCCCCCTCCACCAGGGAGATCAGCCGGGCCACGGCCCGCGGCCTGCCCTCCCTCGCCTGGGCGACCAGCGTGGGGACGTCCTGCATCACAGCTCCGTTCACTCGGTCCCGTACAGCAAACTGCGAAAAGGGCCGGAGGGGATCACTCCTCGGTCACCCCTCCCTCACCCGTCGGTCAGGCCTTGGGTACCCGCACGATGAGCGCGTCACCCTGACCGCCGCCACCGCACAGCGCGGCCGCGCCGACACCGCCGCCGCGGCGCTTGAGCTCGAGGGCGAGGTGCAGCACGACACGGGCGCCGGACATCCCGATCGGGTGACCGAGGGCGATCGCGCCGCCGTTGACGTTCACCTTTTCCGTGGACACGCCGAGGTCCTTCATCGACTGGACCGCGACGGCCGCGAACGCCTCGTTGATCTCGATGAGGTCGAGGTCCTCGGCGGCCAGGCCCTCCTTCTTGAGGGCGTGCCGGATCGCGTTCGACGGCTGGGACTGGAGGGAGTTGTCCGGGCCCGCCACGTTGCCGTGCGCGCCGATCTCCGCGATCCAGTCGAGGCCCAGCTCCTCGGCCTTGGCCTTGCTCATCACGACCACGGCGGCGGCGCCGTCCGAGATCTGCGAGGAGGTGCCGGCCGTGATCGTGCCGTCCTTGGCGAACGCGGGGCGCAGCTTGCCCAGCGACTCGACGGTCGTCTCGGCGCGGATGCCCTCGTCCTTGCTGAAGACCACCGCGTCGCCCTTGCGCTGCGGGATCTCGACGGGGGTGATCTCGGCCTCGAACAGGCCGTTCTTCTGGGCGGCCGCGGCGCGCTGGTGGGACAGCGCCGCGATCTCGTCCTGCTCGGGGCGGCCGATGCCGAGGCGGGTGTTGTGCTTCTCGGTGGACTCGCCCATCGGGATGTTCTCGAAGGAGTCCGTCAGGCCGTCGTGGGCCATGGCGTCGAGCATCTGCACGGCGCCGTACTTGTAGCCCTCGCGGGACTTGGGCAGCACGTGCGGGGCGTTGGTCATCGACTCCTGGCCGCCCGCGACCACGATGTCGAATTCGCCGGCGCGAATGAGCTGGTCGGCGAGCGCGATGGCGTCGAGGCCGGAGAGGCAGACCTTGTTGATGGTCAGCGCCGGCACGTTCATGGGGATGCCGCCCTTGACGGCGGCCTGGCGGGCCGGGATCTGGCCGGCGCCCGCCTGGAGCACCTGGCCCATGATCACGTACTGCACCTGGTCGCCACCGATCCCCGCACGGTCGAGGGCGGCCTTGATCGCGAAGCCGCCGAGGTCGGCTCCCGAGAAGGACTTGAGCGAGCCGAGCAGACGGCCCATGGGCGTCCGCGCGCCCGCGACGATCACTGAGGTGGTACCGGTCGTTCCAGACATGAGGCACGGCCCCTTGGATATGAGGAGTGAACGAGGGTTTACTCGAATGTACTGAGCGGTACCCCGCACGTCATCGGAGCGACGGTGTGATCGCGCGCACGTTGCGTGACCACCGTGGGGCGCGCTGCACTGGAAGCATGCTGACGCGAATCGACCACATCGGGATCGCCTGTTTCGACCTCGACAAGACTGTTGAGTTCTACCGTGCCACGTACGGCTTCGAGGTGTTCCACTCCGAGGTCAACGAGGAGCAGGGCGTGCGTGAGGCCATGCTCAAGATCAACGCCACCGACGACGGCGGCGCCTCCTACCTGCAGCTCCTGGAGCCGACCCGCGAGGACTCCGCGGTGGGCAAGTGGCTGGCCAAGAACGGTGAGGGCGTGCACCACATCGCGTTCGGCACCGCGGACGTCGACGGGGACTCCGAGGCCATCCGCGGCAAGGGCGTGCGGGTGCTCTACGACGAGCCCCGGATCGGCTCCATGGGGTCGCGGATCACGTTCCTGCACCCCAAGGACTGCCACGGCGTTCTGACCGAACTCGTCACCGCCGCACCGCAGGAGTCGGCGGAGCACTGACCTCCACATACTCGGGCCGGTAGGGTTGGGGGGCGGCTGTCGCACGCAACAGGACAGTCGTGGGCCGGGGTCCGGGTATCGGGGGACGTGGTCGGAGTGGTCGGGCAGCCAGAGCCGAGGTCCGACAGCGCCGCCCTGTTCGATCTGACACCATTCCCCGGGGGCCCCGTTCGGCGTACGGCCGGGGCTCGTAAGGCAAGACTTGCGACCAGGGGACGGATGGGACCGCGCAGTGCGGGGCTACGAGAGCCAGGACGGCCGGCGGCCGGCTGAGACCGACCATCTCTCGCGGTTCGAGGCCGAGATGAAGCGGCTGGAGACCGAGCGGGAGAAGGCCGTCCAGCACGCCGAGGACCTCGGCTATCAGGTGGAGGTGCTGCGCGCCAAGCTGCACGAGGCGCGCCGCAGCCTCGCGACCCGGCCTGCCTACGACGGGGCGGACATCGGCTATCAGGCCGAGCAGCTCCTTCGTAACGCCCAGATCCAGGCCGACCAGCTGCGCTCCGACGCCGAGCGCGAGCTGCGGGAGGCCCGCGCGCAGACGCAGCGGATCCTGCAGGAGCACGCCGAGCAGCAGTCCCGGCTCCAGTCCGAGCTGCACACCGAGGCGGTCAACCGGCGCCAGCAGCTGGACCAGGAGCTGGCCGAGCGCCGCCGCACGGTCGAGAACCATGTCAACGAGAACGTGCAGTGGGCCGAGCAGTTGCGCGCCCGCACCGAGGCGCAGGCCCGCCGGCTGCTCGACGAGTCGCGCGCCGAGGCCGACCAGGCGCTGGCCGCCGCCCGCGCGGAGGCCGAGCGGGTCGCCGCCGAGGCCCGCGAGCGGCTGACCGCCGAGGCCGAGTCGGCCCGCACCGAGGCGCAGGCCCTGCTGGCCCGCGCCCGCCAGGACGCCGAGCGCCTGCTGAACGCGGCGTCGACGCAGGCCCAGGAGGCCACCGACCACGCGGAGCAGCTGCGTTCGTCGACGACCGCCGAGTCGGACGCCGCGCGGCGCCAGGCCGGCGAGCTGAGCCGGGCCGCCGAGCAGCGCATGTCGGAAGCGGAAACGGCTCTGCGGGAGGCCCGTACCGAGGCCGAGAAGGTGGTCGGCGAGGCCAAGGAGGCCGCCGCCAAGCAGCTCGCGAGCGCCGAGTCGACCAACGAGCAGCGCACCCGGACCGCCAAGGAGCAGGTCGCCCGCCTGGTCCAGGAGGCCACCAAGGACGCCGAGGCCACCAAGGCGGAGGCCGAGCAGGCCGTCGCCGACGCCCGCGCCGAGGCCGAGAAGGTGATCGCGGAGGCCAAGGAGAAGGCCCGTACGGTCACCGCGGAGGAGACCGCGGGCGAGCTCGCGAAGGCCGCCCGTACCGCCGAGGACGTGCTGAACAAGGCGTCCGAGGAAGCCCAGTCGACGACCCGGGGCGCCGCCGAGGAGGCCGAGCGGATCCGCTCGGAGGCCGAGGCGGAGGCCGACCGGCTGCGCGCCGAGGCGCACGACCTGGCCGAGCAGCTCAAGGGCGCCGCCAAGGACGACACCGAGGAGTACCGGGCCAAGACGGTCGAGCTGCAGGAGGAGGCGCGCCGGCTGCGCGGCGAGGCCGAGCAGCTGCGGGCCGAGGCCGTCGAGGAGGGCGAGCGGATCCGGGCCGAGGCCCGCCGCGAGGCCGTCCAGCAGATCGAGGAGGCGGCCAGGACCGCCGAGGAGCTGCTCGCCAAGGCGAAGGCCGACGCGGACGAGCTGCGGTCGGCGGCGACGACCGAGAGCGAGCGGGTCCGCACCGAGGCGATCGAGCGGGCCACCTCCCTGCGCAAGCAGGCCGAGGAGACGCTCGAGCGCACCCGCGCCGAGGCCGAGCGGCACCGCGCGGAGGCCGAGGAGCGGGCCGAGGAGACCCGCGCGGAGGCCGAGCGCGCCGCGCAGTCCCTCAAGGACGAGACCGAGCGCGCCCTGGCGGCGCGGCAGGAGGAGGCGGCCCGCGAGCTGACCCGCCTGCACACGGAGGCCGAGGAGCGGCTGACGGCGTCGGAGACGACGCTGACGGACGCGCGCGCCGAGTCCGAGCGGCTGCGGCGCGAGGCGTCCGACGAGGCGGACCGGCTGCGCGCCGAGGCCGCCGAGCGGGTCCGGGCGCTGCAGGCCCAGGCCGAGACGGAGGCCGAGCGGCTGCGCACGGAGGCCGCGGCGGACGCCGCCGCGAGCCGTGCCGAGGCGGAGACGGTCGCGATCCGGCTGCGGTCCGAGGCGGGCGCGGAGGCGGAGCGGCTCAAGACGGAGGCGCAGGACACCGCGGACCGGGTGCGCTCGGAGGCGCGCACGGCCGCCGAGCGGCTCGCCACGGAGGCCGCCGAGACGCTGGCCGCCGCCCAGGAGGAGGCGGCCCGGCGCCGGCGCGAGGCCGAGGAGACGCTCGGCAGCGCCCGCGAGGAGGCCGACCAGGAGCGTGAGCGCGCCCGCGAGCAGAGCGAGGAACTGCTCGCGGTGGCGCGGGCCCGCGTCGAGGAGGCGCAGACCGAGGCGACCCGGCTCGTCGAGGAGGCGGACAGCCGCGCGACCGAGCTGGTCTCGGCCGCCGAGCAGACCGCCCAGCAGGTACGGGACTCGGTGGCGGGCCTCCAGGAGCAGGCGCAGGAGGAGATCGCCGGGCTGCGTTCGGCGGCGGAGCACGCCGCGGAGCGGACGCGGCACGAGGCGCAGGAGGAGGCCGACCGGGTCCGGGCGGACGCGTACGCGGAGCGCGAGCGCGCCACCGAGGACGCGAACCGGACGCGGGCCGAGGCCACCGCGGAGTCGGACGCCGCCAAGTCCCTCGCGGAGCACACCGTCTCGGAGGCGCTGGAGGAGTCCGAGCGGCTCCGTACGGACGCTGCGGAGCACGCCCAGCGGGTCCGTACCGAGGTCTCGGACCTGCGGACGGCCGCCGACCAGGACGCCTCGCGCACCCGCGCCGAGGCCCGCGAGGACGCCAACCGGATCCGGTCCGACGCGGCCACGCAGGCGGACTCCCTCATCACGGAGGCGCGCGCCGAGGCGGAGCGCCTGACGACGGAGACGAACGCGGAGGCGGAGCGGGTCCGCGCCGAGTCCACGGCGCTCGCCGAGACGCTGGTCGGCGACGCCACGGCGGAGGCCGAGCGGCTGCGCACCGAATCGACGTCGGCCGCCGAGCAGTTGACGCGTGAGACGCGGGACGAGGCCGAGCGGGTCCGTACCGAGGCCGTGGCCAAGGCGGAGAAGCTGATCGCGGACGCGACCGGGGACGCGGAGCGGCTGCGGGCCGAGGCCGCCGAGACGGTCGGCTCCGCGCAGCAGCACGCCGAGCGGATCCGCACCGAGTCCGAGCGGGTCAAGGCGGACGCGGCGGCCGAGGCCGAGCGCATCACGACGGCGGCCCGCGAGGAGGCCGAGCGCACCCTAGACGAGGCGCGCAAGGACGCGGGCAAGCGGCGTACGGAGGCGGCGGAGCAGGTCGACAAGCTCATCACGGAGTCCGCGGCCGAGGCCGACAAGCTGACCCGTGAGGCGCGGGAGTCGGCGCAGAAGACGACGGCCGACGCCGAGGCGCAGGCGGACACGATGGTGGGCGCGGCGCGCAACGAGGCGGAGCGGCTGGTCTCCGAGGCCACCGTCGAGGGCAACTCGCTGGTGGAGAAGTCCCGTACGGACGCGGACGAGCTGCTCGTCGGCGCGCGCCGGGACGCGACGCAGATCCGGGAGCGGGCCGAGGAGCTGCGCGACCGCATCACCGCGGAGATCGAGGATCTGCACGACCGGGCCCGCCGCGAGTCGGCGGAGGCGATGAAGAACGCGGGCGAGCGGTGCGACGCCCTGGTCAAGGCCGCCGAGGAGCAGTTGTCGGAGGCACAGACCAAGGCCAAGGACCTGCTGAACGACGCGAATTCGGAGGCCGGCAAGGTCCGTATCGCGGCGGTGAAGAAGGCCGAAGGCCTGCTCAAGGAAGCCGAGACGAAAAAGGCCGAGCTCACGCGCGAGGCGGAAAAGATCAGGAGCGATGCGGAGGCCGAGGCCGCTTCCATGATCGAAAAGGGTCAGCGCGAGCTGGACGTGCTGGTGCGGCGTCGCGAGGACATCAATGCCGAGATTTCGCGTGTCCAGGACGTGCTCGAAGCGTTGGAGAGTTTTGAGGCGCCGTCCGGCTCGGGCAAGGACGGTGGCGTCAAGGCGGGCGCGGCGGCCGGGGCCACACGTTCGAGTGGCAAGGGCTCCGAGGGCTAGCCAGAGGGCCAACTGTCATGCATGACAAGGACCTTTGGCCCTCGTTCTCGCAAGCCGTCCGCCGGTACGCCACCCAAAAGGGGTGTCATTCTCCAGATCAAACGGGCATCTGCTCGATGACACGCCGCTTGGACCCCTAGGATTCCCTCTATCACCTCACACCGGTCTCATTTGACAGGAACCCCATGAGCGACACTTCCCCCTACGGCTTCGAGCTTGTGCGGCGTGGGTACGACCGCGCGCAGGTGGACGAACGTATTTCCAAGCTCGTCTCCGACCGTGACAGCGCTCTTGCCCGCATCACTGCTCTGGAAAAGCGCATCGAGGAGCTCCACCTCGAGACGCAGAACGCCCAGGCGCAGGTGAACGACGCGGAGCCGTCGTACGCCGGCCTCGGCGCCCGCGTCGAGAAGATCCTCCGCCTTGCCGAGGAGGAGGCCAAGGACCTGCGCGAGGAGGCCCGCCGGGCCGCCGAGCAGCACCGTGAGCTCGCCGAGTCGGCGGCCCAGCAGGTGCGCAACGATGCGGAGTCGTTCGCCGCCGAGCGCAAGTCCAAGGCGGAGGACGAGGGCGTTCGGATCGTCGAGAAGGCGAAGGGCGAGGCGTCCTCGCTGCGCACCGAGGCGCAGAAGGACGCTCAGTCCAAGCGCGAGGAGGCGGACGCCCTCTTCGAGGAGACCCGCGCCAAGGCCGCCCAGGCCGCCGCGGACTTCGAGACGAACCTGGCCAAGCGCCGCGAGCAGTCCGAGCGCGACCTGGCCTCCCGTCAGGCCAAGGCCGAGAAGCGTCTCGCCGAGATCGAGCACCGCGCCGAGCAGCTCCGCCTGGAGGCGGAGAAGCTGCGTACGGACGCCGAGCGCCGCGCCCGCCAGACGGTGGAGACGGCCCAGCGCCAGGCCGAGGACATCGTGGCCGACGCGAACGCCAAGGCCGACCGGATCCGTTCGGAATCGGAGCGGGAGCTGGCCGCGCTGACCAACCGCCGCGACTCGATCAACGCGCAGCTGACGAACGTGCGCGAGATGCTGGCGACGCTCACCGGTGCGGCCGTCGCCGCCGCGGGTGCGCCCGTCGAGGACGAGCCCATCTCGCGTGGGGTTCCGGCGCAGCAGTCCCGGTAGTTCGTACCACCCCGTGAAGCCCCCCGCCCCCATAGAGGTGGCGGGGGGCTTTTGGGCGTTTTAGCGTGGTCGCATGATCGAGCTCGAGGGGCTGACCAAGCGGTACGGCGACAAGACCGCCGTCGACCGTCTGACCTTCACCGTCAGGCCCGGCATCGTGACCGGCTTCCTCGGGCCGAACGGCGCGGGCAAGTCCACCACCATGCGCATGATGCTGGGCCTGGACAACCCGACGGCCGGCACCGTCCGCATCGACGGCAGGCGCTACGCCCAGCTGAAGGACCCGCTCACCGCCATCGGCGCGCTCCTGGACGCCAAGGCGATGCACGGCGGCCGCAGCGCCTACAACCACCTGCTGTGCCTGGCGCAGTCCAACGGCATCCCGCGCGGCCGCGTCGGCGAGGTCCTGGAGACGGTCGGCCTCACCTCGGTGGCGAGGAAGAAGGCCAAGGGGTTCTCGCTCGGCATGGGCCAGCGGCTCGGCATCGCGGCGGCGCTGCTCGGCGACCCGAAGATCCTGATGTTCGACGAGCCGGTCAACGGGCTGGACCCCGAGGGCATCCACTGGATCCGGAACCTGATGAAGTCCCTCGCGGCGGCCGGCCGCACCGTCTTCGTCTCCTCGCACCTGATGAGCGAGATGGCGCTGACCGCCGACCACCTCGTGGTCATCGGCCAGGGCCGGCTGCTCGCCGACACCTCCATGGCCGAGTTCATCCGGCAGAACTCACGCTCGTACGTCCGTCTGCGCTCCCCGCAGCACAAGCGGCTGCTCGACGTGCTGCACGAGGCCGGGGTCACCGTCGTCGAAGCCGGCGGCGGCACGCTGGAGGTGGACGGGCACGCGCCCGAGGAGCTCGGCGAGCTGGCCGCGAGCCATCATCTGACGCTGCACGAGCTGAGCCCGCAGCAGGCGTCCCTGGAGGAGGCGTTCATGCGGCTCACGGCCGAGTCCGTCGAGTACCACGCGCACTCGGACGCCACCGGGCACCTGCCGCCGGAGGACGCCGGCCTGGAGCCTGCCGAGGCGCAGTCCGCGCAGTCCGCGCAGTCCGGGCCGCAGCCCGGCGGCTGGGGCGCCTCCTGGCAGCAGGGCACCGACAGGAAGGGGGCCTGAGATGGCCGCGTCCCAGGTCCTCCGGTCGGAGTGGACCAAGATCAAGTCGGTGAACTCGACGGCCCTCACGCTCAGCCTCGCGGTGATCGTGTCGGTCGGCCTCGGCATGCTGATCAGCGCCCTGTCGAACAACGAGTTCTCCAACATGTCCGCCAAGGACCGGCTCACCTTCGACCCCACCTTCGTCTCGTTCGCGGGCCTGACGCTCGGCCAGCTGGCGATGGTGGTCTTCGGAGTCCTCGTCGTGGCGAGCGAGTACAGCAGCGGCATGATCCGCACCTCGCTGGCCGCCGTCCCGCAGCGCGGCACCTTCCTGTTCGCCAAGGTGGCGGTCGCGACGCTGCTCGCGCTCGTCGTCTCGCTGATCACGAGCTTCGCCGCGTTCTTCCTCGGCCAGGCGATGCTCGGCGACCACAGCACGGACCTGGGCGAGCCGAACGTGCTGCGCGCGGTGCTCGGCGCGGCCCTCTACATGACGCTGATGGGCATGTTCTCGATGGGCGTCGCCACGATGCTCCGCTCCCCCATGCTGTCGCTCGGCATCCTGATGCCGTTCCTGTTCCTCGTCTCCCCGATCCTCGGCGGCGTCTCCGCGACGAAGAAGGTCGGCCAGTACTTCCCCGACCAGGCGGGCCAGAAGATCATGCAGGTGGTCGCGCGGGACGACGCCCCCTACGGCCCGTGGGGCGGGCTCGCGATCCTGCTGGGCTGGGTGGCGGCGGCCCTCCTCGCGGGCTACCTCCTGCTCAAGAAGCGGGACGCCTGACCGCGGGATCCGGGTCGGGGGCCGGTCCGGGCTCCGGCGGCAGCAGCGCGTCGAAGCCCCGCCAGCCCGACCACTGCCACACGTCCCGGCCGGTCTCGGGCTCCAGCGGCACGAAGCGGCCCAGCTCGAAGTCCTCGGGCCCGACCTTGAACCAGCGCTCGTCGGCCACCTCCGTCCCCAGCCCGACCGTGCGCGCGGTGAGCCGCACCATCAGCTCCACGCCGGTGGAGCTCGACAGGTCCTTGCCCTGGATGCGGGTGAACGGCAGCGCGGTCACCGGCGCGTCGACCGGTATCCACACGGTGAACGGCGCCCCGCGCTCCACGGCCAGCCAGGAGCGCTCGTCGGCCGGCTCGCCCTTCTCGTCGAGGACCTTCAGCCACTTCTTGTAGATGACGAGGCTGCCGTCGTGGGGCGAGCGCTCCAGGTAGCGCAGATGGGCGCGGGCGTGCAGGTCGACGACGGAGAGGTTGTCGAAGCGGTTGTAGAAGCGGACCGCGATGACCGCGTCCTCGCTGCGCGCGTGGTCGCGGGAGTAGCCGGGGAAGTCGGCGGTCCAGGCGTGCGAGACGGAGGCCCGGCGCCGCCAGACGAAGGGCCGCAGGGCGAAGATCTTGATCAGGACGAAGCCGAGGAGCACGGCCGGGGCGAGCGCCCCGGTCACGGAGGCGACGGTGGCCAGGATCTGATGGGCGGTGGAGCGCGGCTCGGGGCTCAGGGAGTCCGTGCCGACGCAGGCCCGCAGCGCGGACAGACCGAGGTCGAGCAGCGCCTCCTGGTCCCCGAACCGTTCGGCCATCGACCGCGGCGAGTGCTCGGTGAGCGTCCACAGCACCGCGATGACGGCGGCCAGGCCGCTCAGCCCGGCCAGAGTCATCAGGATCAGGGAGACGACCGACCGCCCGGCGATCCACCCGCGAACGGACGTCCGGTACCGGGGATGACTCCGCCGGCCTCGCCGCCAACCCCTCATCGCCCCAACTCCCCCTGCCACACAGCCACTTGACGGAAATTCTAGGGCCGGAACGGAATCTTCCGCCTGGTGCCGGGCGATCCGTGGGACGCGGAAGGCACACGGAAGGCCCCGCGCGGGTACCTGTTCCCGTGGAAAGCTGTCCCCGCACCCCCTGACCATCCCGAAGGGCGTCATCGTGAGGACTGAGGACCGAAGCCTGGCGGCGCTCGGACTGGACGGGGTACCCGCCCAGGAGCCCCTGCTCTACCCCGGGCGGCCGATCACCGCCCCCTCCCTGCTCACCGGCGACGAGCTGCTCGAGCTCGACGTGCGACCCCTGCGGCTCGGCGAGTGGTACGTGGAGGAGCGCGCCCAGGAGGCCGCGGCGCAGCGCCGGCTCGACGAGGCCCTGGTCGACCGCGGGCAGGCCGTCACGGGCCGCCGCCACCCGGTGATCGCCGTCGGCTCGAACGCGTCCCCCGGCCAGGTCACGTACAAGCTGACCCGGCTCGGCATCCCGGCGCAGGTGCCGATGGTGCCGGTGCGGGTGCGGGGGGTCGCGGTCGGCTGCTCGGGGCACATCAGCCCGGCCGGCTATGTCGCGGGCACCCCGTACGTGGACCGGGAGGCGACGACGCAGCTGGTGGTGACCTGGCTGGACGCGACGCAGCTCAAGGCGGTCGACGACACCGAGTTCCCCGACTACCGGCGGGCGATACTGCCGGGCGACGCGTTCGAGATGACGATGCCGTCCGGGGAGCGGCTCGGCGGCGCGTACATCTACTTCAGCGCCCACGGGGTGCTCGCCGACCCGCTGACCGGGCGGCCGCGGCCGGGCGGCGGCGACCAGGCCGAGCTGCTCGCGGCGCTCCTGAAGGACTCGCCCCGGCTCGCGGAGCTGCTCGGGCCCGACGCGGAGAGCTGGGTGGCGACCGCCGGGGCCGACGCGGCGGTGCGCGAGCACGGGACGCGGATCTTCGGCGAGGAGGGCTGGGTGCTGCCCCAGACCGAGTTCCTGCCGTACCTCGACGACGCTCCGCGTCCGCGCCTGTACGACGAGCTGCCGCCGGTGGGCGGATCGCTGCCGCCGCAGGGCTGAGGAGGCCTTTACTTTCTCTTGGCTGGAACCGTCAGCTCTCGACTACCCTCCTAACCCTTACGGGGGCGTGTGCCCCGACGTCCTGAACCTTGTCGAACCGTTCAGAACTTCCGATGGGTGCGGAGAATGATCGAGGCAGTCGGCCTGACGAAGCGCTACGGCGCGAAGACGGCCGTGTACAACCTTTCCTTCCAGGTGCGGCCGGGAACCGTCACGGGCTTCCTCGGACCCAACGGGTCGGGCAAGTCGACGACGATGCGCATGATCCTGGGTCTCGACCAGCCCACCTCGGGTCAGGTGACGATCGGCGGCTACCCGTACAACAGGCTGCCGAACGCGCCGCGCCAGGTCGGTGCGCTGCTCGACGCGAAGGCCATGCACGGCGGCCGGGCCGCACGGAACCACCTGCTGTGCCTGGCGCAGCTCGCCGGTATCCCCGCCCGCCGGGTCGACGAGGTGCTCGGGGTCGTCGGTCTGCAGGACGTCGCCAAGCGCCGCTCCAAGGGCTTCTCGCTCGGCATGGGCCAGCGGCTCGGCATCGCGGCCGCGCTGCTCGGCGACCCGCAGGTGCTCCTCTTCGACGAGCCGGTCAACGGCCTGGACCCCGAGGGCATCCTCTGGGTCAGGAACCTGATGAAGTCGCTCGCCGCCGAGGGCCGTACGGTCTTCGTCTCCTCGCACCTGATGAGCGAGATGGCACTGACCGCCGAGCACCTGATCGTCATCGGGCGCGGGCAGCTGCTCGCCGACATGAGCGTGCGGGACTTCATCGCGCACAACTCGGCGGGCTTCGCCCGGGTCCGCACCCCCGACACCGAGCCGCAGCAGCGCGAGAAGCTGTCCACCGCGCTGACCGAGGCCGGCGGGCAGGTGCTGCCCGAGCAGGACGGGGCGCTGCGGGTGACCGGGCTGCCGCTGCCGCGGATCAGCGACCTGGCGCACGCGTCGGACGTCCGGCTGTGGGAGCTGTCGCCGCACCAGGCCTCGCTGGAGGAGGCGTACATGCGGATGACGCAGGGCGCCGTCGACTACCGCTCCACGGTGGACCAGCGGGCCGGGCTGCAGCAGCCGCCGGCGCCGGGCGTGATGGCGCCGCAGCAGATGCCGGTCGCGGGCCAGGGCCAGCCCGGCTGGTACGCCCCGCCGCCGCCCCAGGAGCAGGCTCCGCAGCAGCAGCCCGCGCAGCAGAACCCGTACGCGGCCCCGGCGCAGGCCCAGCCGCAGGCTCAGCCGCTGCCCCAGCCGCCCGCGGCGCCGCCCGCCGCCGCCCCGACCATGGACAAGGACGCCCGATGAGCACGCCGCCCCAGCCCTACGCCGCCCCGCAGCAGCCCCAGGCGACGCCCGACTGGCAGCTGGCCGGTGCCTCGTACGCCTCGCCGATCCCGGTGCGCCGCGCGCATCTGGGCGACGCGCTGCTCTCGGAGTGGACGAAGATCCGCTCGGTGCGCTCCACGATGTGGACGCTCGGCGTGATGATCCTGCTGATGGTCGGCCTCGGTCTCGCCTCCGCGGCCGTCGTCGCGGCCGCCGACACGGTGGAGACCAGCGCGGACGACGTGCTGGGCCTCGGCTTCTTCGGCGCGCTGCTCGGCACGATCTGCGTCATCACGCTCGGCGTCCTGACCATCGCGTCGGAGTACGGCACGGGCATGATCCGTACGACGATGACAGCCTGCTCCAGCCGCAGCCGGGTGCTGGCCGCGAAGGCGATCGTGTTCTTCGCGCTGGTCTTCACGCTGACGACGGTGGTCGCGGCGCTGGTCGGCGCGCTCCAGGTGGGCATCGTCGGCGCGGACTCGCCGAGCGGCTCCGCATGGTTCAAGGCGACCGTCGGCGTCGGCCTGTTCGTGGCGCTGCTCGGTCTGCTCGGCCTCGCGGTCGGCACGCTGGTGCGGCACTCGGCGGGCGCGATCACGATCATGATCGGCCTGGTGCTGCTGCCGCTGGTCCTCGCGATGTTCATGTTCGCCCAGTCGCTGAAGGACGTGCAGCAGGCGCTGCTCGAGTACTCGGTGCCCAGCCAGCTCGTGGTGCTCTACGGCGACTCGGTGGCCGGCGGCAGCGGCCCGACCGGCTGGGACCCGCTGTGGTTCATGCTCGTGGTGACGGGCATCGCGCTCGGCGGCGCGTTCCTCTCGCTCAACAGCCGGGACGTGTAACGGGCTTCCGCCCGCCCTCAGTGGCGGGGCGCGTTACGGGACCGCTGCACCTTCGTGGTGCGGCGGTCCTTCGCGTTCCAGCACGCCTTGTGCCAGTGCCGCCGGTCGTCCACTCCCCCGTACTCGGGCCAGGCCACGACGTGCGCGACGCCCGAGGCGATCTCCTGGTCGCAGCCGGGGCAGCGGTACGTCTTGCCGGCGGCGCTGGCGCCCGCGACGTGCCGCACGTTCCACTCCTCGCCCTGCCAGCTCTCGGTGGACTGGAACCCGCCGTACCGCCTCCCCTCGTCCTCGCTGCTGCCGGACGGGCCGCCGATCTTGGGGCGGTTGCGACGCGGGGACACGGCTCACCTCACGGGTGCGGGGTCCGGGCAGGACCCAAGGGGCAGGGGTCCCGTCCAGCGTAGCCCGGCGCGGCGCGGGTACCCGACGGTCGTCACCCTCGTCACGGCCGGGGCCCGTTCGGGGGGATCTTGGGAAAATCCGCCAATCTTCATGCCCAGCCGTGTCCTTGGCACTTGCCACCCGTTATTGCCCTTAGGGGGAGTGCCCGCGTCGGCACGAAGGAAGGCAGGAGTGCGATGCGCGTAGGAACGTTTGTACTGGCCGCCCAGTTCCCGGGCCAGGGGCAGGGGGAGGCGCTGCACCGGGCGGTGCGGTCGGCCGAGGTCGCCGAGGAGGCCGGCCTGGACTCCGTGTGGCTCGCGGAGCACCATTTCGTGCCGTACGGGACGTGCCCGTCGGCGATCACGCTGGCCGCGCTGCTGCTCGGCCGCACCCGGACGCTGCGCGTCGGCACCGCCGTGAGCGTGCTGCCGACGGTCCATCCGGTGGCCCTGGGCGAGCAGGCTGCGCTGCTGCACCTGACCTCCGGCGGGCGCTTCTCGCTGGGCGTCGGGCGCGGCGGGCCGTGGGTGGACCTGGAGGTGTTCGGCAGTGGTCTCGAGGCGTACGAGTCGGGCTTCCCGGAGTCCCTCGATCTGCTGCTGCGCTGGCTGAGCGAGTCCCATGTGGCGGGCGGGGGCGAGCGGTTCGGCTTCCGTGAGGTCGCCGTCGTGCCGCGCCCCGCGGAGGCGATCGAGGGGACGGCGCCCGCCGGGCCCGAGGTCGTGGTGGCCTGCACCTCGCCGAAGACGGTGCGGCTCGCGGCCGAGCGGGGCCTGCCGATGCTGCTCGGCATGCACATCGGGGACGAGGACAAGGCGGAGATGGTCGCCCTGTGGCGGCGCTGCGCCCGGGAGGCCGGCCGCGACGCCGAGGAGATCCTCACGGCGCCTCATGTGGCGGCCGGTGTCGCCCAGGTCGGTGACACCCGCCGGGAGGCCGTGGAGACGCTCCTGAAGGCGATGCCGGGTTGGCTGAAACAAGGCCTGGACGCGCATGTGACGGTGGACGGACGGGCGCGCGCGATGCGTGACCCGCACGCATACACGGAGTTGCTGTGCGGGCTGCACCCCGTGGGCACGCCGCAGCTGTGCGCGGACCGGCTGGCCGCCACGTCCGAGCGGACGGGCATCTCGCGCTTCGCGCTGCTGGTCGAGGGATCCGGCGATCTCGCGGCGACGGAGGAGAACGTACGACGCCTGGGAGCCGAGGTGCTGGTGCAGCTCGACTGACCGGCCGGGTGGTCCCTCGGGTCGGGCAGGAAGCGGCTCGGGGCAGGCTGATACGGCGGTGGTGCTTGCCGCCCGGTACAGATGCACCTCCCGGGTACGGGGCGGCAAACGGAGATCGGCCCCGGCTGTCAGCAGTCGCGCAGCTCGGGCGACTGGTTGAGCAGCTGGTTGCGGGCCGAGGTGAAGCGGGCCAGCGTCTGATCCACCGCGGGGTCCTGCGGGAAGACCGCGACCCGGTGGCAGTTCTGGAACGCGAGGCGCACACCGAAGTGCCGCTGCAGGGCGCCGCGTATCGCGTCGCTCGCGAGCGCACGCAGCAGCTGGCCACGTGCCTGCTCGTCCGGCGGCGGCGTCTGGTTGTCGGCGAAGGGGCCGCCGTCGACCTTCAGCTGGGCCACCAGGGAGCTGATCATCTCCCAGGCGTAAGGCAGGGAGGTCCGGACGCAGTCGACGAAGTCGGCTTCGTCGACCTCGCCTCGCTCGGCCTGTTCCAACAGGGCCGGTGAGACGTCGAGCGACATGGGTTCTCCTCTCGCACCCCCACGGGATGGCGGGGGTTGACGGACAGGCCTGGAGACCGCGGCACGCACAGCATCGCGAACACGCAGCGTGCACGCGTCGCGACCTCCTGCTTCTACGGTAAGCAACGCAACCGGACGACAACAGGGCGTAGCGCGTACGGTTCGTACACAACCGGCCATTGCCGAACAGGCGGCTACCGGAATAAATGGGGTGGACCGTGAAGGGGCGCAGGGGGCGTCCCCGGGCGAAGTGCGCGGACCGGTCCGGGTCGAGTAGCGTTGCCGACCATGCGTCTCGTCATCGCCCGTTGCTCCGTGGACTACGCGGGCCGGCTCACCGCCCATCTCCCGTCGGCACCCCGCCTGATCCTCGTGAAGGCGGACGGCAGTGTCTCCATCCACGCGGACGACCGGGCCTACAAGCCCCTCAACTGGATGTCCCCGCCGTGCACCCTGAAGGAGGGCAGCGGCGACGACGAGGGCACGTGGACCGTCATCAACAAAGCGGGCGAGAAACTGATCATCACGATGGAGGAGATCCTCCACGACTCCTCGCACGAGCTGGGTGTGGACCCGGGTCTCATCAAGGACGGCGTGGAAGCGCACCTCCAGGAGCTGCTCGCCGACCGCATCGACACGCTCGGCGAGGGCTACTCGCTGATCCGGCGCGAGTACATGACGGCGATCGGTCCGGTCGACATCCTGTGCCGGGACGCCGACGGGCAGACCGTGGCGGTCGAGATCAAGCGGCGTGGTGAGATCGACGGGGTCGAGCAACTCACCCGCTACCTCGAGCTCTTGAACCGGGACCCGCACCTGGCGCCGGTCCGCGGCATCTTCGCCGCCCAGGAGATCAAGCCGCAGGCCCGTGTCCTCGCGACCGACCGCGGCATCGGCTGCGCCGTCCTCGACTACAACGCCCTGCGCGGCATCGAGGACGACAAGCTCCGACTGTTCTGAGCGTTCCGGTTGTTCTGAGCGTTCCGGTTGTTCTGAGCACCGCACGACAAAAGCCGCAGACGCTTCCGCTCATGTACCGAGCGGAAGCGTCTGCGGCTTTTCTGCAGCCGGCCGGCCGGCCGCGCGCCTACGGGGCTTCCGCGGAGCCGGAGCCGGAGGCGACGGAAGCCGACTCCGACTCCGGTGGAGTACCGGTCTCCGTCGCCGGAGGCGTGGTCGAGGGCGGCGGAGTGGTCGGCGGAGCCGAGGACGTCGGCGGCTTGGTCGTCGGCGGCCTCGTGGTCGTCGGCGGCTTGGTGGTGGGCTTCTTCGTCGGGGACTTCGTGGGCGACTGGGAGGGGGCGTCCGACGACGCGGACTCGCTCGGCTCCCCGGAGGGCGAACCACTGGCCGTGTCCGAGGGCGTGGGAGAGCCGGAGGCGCCGGTGTCGCCGGGCCGCACCGAGGACCCGTCCCCGGTGGCGGCGGGATCCACCGGGTCCGTGACGAGCCCGTCTCCCCCGTCGTCCACGGAGGCCGTCGGACGGGTGCCGACGCTGTCGGAGGGCGGTTCGTTGCTGGACGTGGCGCCGAGCGTGACGACGGTGCCGAGCACGGCGACGAGCAGCGCCCCCGCCCCGGCCGCGACGAGGTTGCGCCGCGTTCCGCTGACGATGGACTTGCGGGTGGGCGCCCGGTCGCCGGCGGCGAAGGGAGCGGGCGGCACGGCGGCCTGACGGCTCACCAGCGTCTCCGGCTCGCGCGGCGGCGTGGCGGCGTAGAGGGCGGAGGCCGAGGGGACCCCGCCGGGCGGCGAGGCGGACTCCTCGTGCAGCGCGGCGGGGACCTCCTCGCCCGCGGCGGTGCGGCCGCCGGGCAGCACGCCGCCGGAGCGGTCCGCGACCAGGGCGAGCGCGCGCCGGCCCGCTATCGTGCCGCGCTTGTCGGCGAGGGCGCCGCGCAGCCCGATGGAGGCCTCCAGCTCGGCGCGGGCCCGGTCGAGCTGTCCGCCGAGCAGCGCGAGGATGCCCAACTCGTGGTGGAAGTAGGCCTCTTCGGCGACGTCCCCGGCCAGCCGGGTCGCCTCCTGGCCGGACCGCAGGGCGCGCTCCCAGGCGCTCCAGGCGAGCCCGGCGGCGAACGCGGGCGCGGCGGCGCGGGCCAGCTCCACGGCCGGGCTGGTCTCCCCCTCGGCAGGCGGGGTCGTGTGGGGCAGCAGGGCGCCGAGCGCGGCCAGTACGGCGTCGCTCTCGGCGGCGACCCGCTCGGGCCCGACGGAGGGGTGTCCGGCCCACCAGGCGTAGTGCAGGGCGGCGGTGCGGGCGCGCTCGGCGCTGTCGTCGCCGTAGCCCACGCCCTCCAGCTGGGTGGCGACGCCGGACGCGAGCCGGTAGTGGCCGCCGACGGAGGTGACGAGGGCGCTGGAGACGAGCTCGGCGAGGGCGGCGTCGGCGTGCGTGTCGCCGACGAGCGCGGGCAGGTGCGCCTGGTGCGGGATCTCGCCGCCGAGCAGGACGGCGAAGCGCAGGGTGTCGCGGGCCGAGGCGCTCAGCCGGGAGGCGAGCAGCGCGGCGGGCGCGGCGCCCTCGGCGAGCGAGGGCAGCGGCACGTCGGACCCGCCCGCGCTGTCGAACGGCGCGTCCGAGGGGGCGTCGGCGGGAGTGGCGGGCGCGGCGGGGCCGTCGAAGACGCTGAGGTCGTCGAAGGCGCTCGATGCGGTGCGCAGCCGGTCACGCTGGCGGAGCAGGGCTCCGGCCTGGGCGAAACGCAGCGGGAGTCCCTCGGACTCGAACCACAGGTCGCCGGCCCACTGGGTCTCCTCGTCGGTGAGCACGCGGCCGACGGCGCGCTCCAGGAGCTCCAGGCTGCCGCCGCGGCCGAGGCCTTCGAGGGCGACCTCCTCGACGTGGGAGTCGGCGGTCGGGGCGGCGACGTCGGGCGTGGCGGCGAGCAGGAAGGCGCACTCGGGCGTGGCTTCGAGGAGCTCGTCGAGCGCGGCGCCGCCGAACTCGAGGTCGTCCAGGAGGACGACGGCGCCTATGTCGTGGACGAGTTCGAGCAGGAGCGTGCGGTCGGGGCGGTGCAGCGGCGCGTCGTGGACGGCGCCGAAGAGGTCGTACAGGAGGTCGGTGGCGGAGCGGCGGTGGCCGGAGAGCCGGATGACGCCGTCGGGCGCCAGGTCGAGGCAGTCGTCGGCGAGCTGGTCGAGCAGCGCGGTGCGGCCCGAGCCGGAGGGTCCGGTCAGGCGCACGGAGCGGCCGCGGGCGAGCAGCTGGACGAGGCGCTCGCGGACCTCCTGGCGCTCCAGGAGCGGGAGCCGGGGCAGCGCGGGGCCCGGCGGCAGCGGCGGGCGGGCGGCACGGGTCAGCTCGGCACGCGCGGCGGCGTCTCGCTTGACGGGCCGGCCCGGGCGTTCGCCGGGCGGGCAGGGTTCGATCTCGCTGCCGTCGACGGGGTTGACGGTCAGCAGGAAGTCCCCGGAGACCAGTTGCACCGTGCGGGCGAGCGCGGGTGCGGGCTGGCCGAAGTCGGCCGTGACCGGGTCGCGCGGTGGCCGTGATCGACCCCCGCGGCCGGGTGTGTCGCCGTCGTGCCGGTCCTGGCCGAAATCTTCCGGTCCCCGGTTCATCGGGTCCATGGTCAAAGCCCCCCAAAAGCGTGGTGTGCCGCTGCCCCTCCCGGCCTGTGCACACTGCGCTGTCGCTTCTGGTCCGGTGCCCGCGCGGCGGGTTTCGTACCGCGGGCGACCGAACCCTAGACCTTGGCACAGTATCTACGAACACGCGGGGTGCCGTGCCGCCCGAGACATCACGGTCTCGTGAGGATTGTGCGCGCTTCCCACTGGAATGAACGATTCATCCGTGGGCCCCGGGGCCCTGGGCGCTTTTTCGCCGTCCGGAGTTCAGACGCGCGGCAGCGACTCCACGCCGATCCCGCCCTCGATGGCCAGGATCCGGTGCAGTCGCGTCGCGACCAGCAGGCGCTGCATCTGCGCCGGTACGCCCCTCAGCACGAGGCGTCGGCCGCAGCGGCCGGCGCGCCGGTGGGCGCCCATGATGACGCCCAGACCGGTCGCGTCCCACGAGTCCAGTCCGGACAGGTCGAGCACCAGATCACCGATGCCGTCGTCGACGGCGGTGTGCAGGACCGTACGGGCGTCCGCCGCGCTGCGGACGTCGAGGCGCCCCCCGACGACCAGCTCGGCGTGGTCGCCCCTGATGTGCATATGCGCTCCCCCTGAGTACGAGAGGTGTCCGTGTGATCCAGGTGATCTGGGTATGTCACTGCAACTGACTGGCGCGAGGCACCAGAAGTTGCCGTCCGTAAGCGAACCGATACCGAAATCACCCCGAGGGGTGACTTCGCGTCAGGCCCGCGTTCGATCGTGCGTTCAGCCGTGCTTGTAGAAGCCCTGCCCGCTCTTGCGGCCGATGTCACCCGCGTCCACCATCCGGCGCATCAGCTCCGGCGGCGCGAACTTCTCGTCCTGGGACTCCGTGTAGATGTTCTCGGTGGCGTGCAGCAGGATGTCGACGCCCGTGAGGTCGGCGGTGGCGAGCGGGCCCATCGCGTGCCCGAAGCCGAGCTTGCAGGCGATGTCGATGTCCTCGGCGGTGGCGACGCCCGATTCGTACAGCTTCGCGGCCTCGACGACGAGGGCGGAGATGAGACGGGTCGTCACGAAACCGGCCACGTCGCGGTTGACGACGATGCAGGTCTTGCCGACGGACTCGGCGAACTCCCGGGTCTTCGCGAGCGTTTCGTCACTCGTCTTGTAGCCGCGCACCAGCTCGCACAGCTGCATCATCGGGACGGGCGAGAAGAAGTGCGCGCCGACGACGCGCTCCGGGTGCTCGGTGACCGCCGCGATCTTGGTGATCGGGATGGCGGAGGTGTTGGACGCGAGCACGGCGTCGTCGCGCACGATCTTGTCGAGGGCGCGGAAGATGTCGTGCTTGACCGCGAGCTTCTCGAAGACGGCCTCGACGACGATGTCCGCGTCGGCGACGGCGTCCAGATCCGTCGTCGTGGTGATGCGCCCGAGCGCCGCCTCGGCGTCCTCGGCGCTGAGTTTGCCCTTGCTCACGAACTTGTCGTACGACGCCTTGATGCCGCCGGTGCCCCGCGCGAGGGCTTCGTCGGTGACGTCGCGCAGGACGACGTCCCAGCCCGCCTGGGCCGATACCTGGGCGATGCCGGATCCCATGAGACCGGCTCCGATGACGGCGAGCTTCCCTGCCACGTGCGACTCCCCTAACCGCGAAAGCGCCGTACCGCCGACCGCGTCGGCGCATACCGCTTAACCACTGTTCACATTGCTCTTTTGCGGACCTTAGCGCCCGTGAGGGGCCGTGTGACCGCTAAGAGATGCGCGTCACGTCTCGAATGACGGACATCACACCGGTACGGCGCATCGGCGGGACCCGGCGCCCATCACGCGCCGCGCACGGCGTAGTTGAGCACCTTGTCGCTCAACAGGGCCTCGATGTCGTCGAGGACGTCGAGCATCTCGCGGGAGACCTCCTCGGGCCGGCCGCCCGCCATCATGCGGCGGCCGATCTCGCCCATGACCGTCTGGTGCACCCAGTTGATCTGGCCGGCGACGAGGGTCGGGCGCGGGTCGAGCGGGTCGGCGCCGATCTCCTCGCGCAGGGTCTCCTCGATGTTCTCCAGGACCTCCTGGGAGAGCCGCCACATGCGGGAGCGCAGGGTCGGTGCGTCGTGCAGGACGCGCATGAAACGGGAGTAACCGTCCATCAGGCCCACGCGCGGCGACACCGCCTCGACCTCGTCGCGCAGTTCGCGCAGGACGGCCCGGGCCGCGGACTCCCCGACGTCGCGGCCGCGCACCCAGCGCGACATCCGGTCCACGACGCCGGCGCTGCGGTCGAGGAACAGGTCCTCCTTGGCCGGGAAGTAGTTGTAGACCGTGTTCACGGAGACGTCCGCGGCGTCCGCGATCTCCGCGATGGTCACCGCGTCGAAGCCGCGCTCCAGGAACAGCCCGGTCGCGACGTCCGAGATGTACTGCCTGGTCTGGCGCTTCTTCCGCTCCCTGAGCCCTTCTGCCATGTCCCGAGCCTAGCCCGTTCCTGGCGTCCCTGAAATTTTGGGGACATTGCAAAATTTAAGTGACTCTGTTTTTCTTGCGGCCATGGCAGTCATCAGCACGTCCGGGCTCGCCCGGACCTTCATGACCAGACAGGGCCCCGTGGAAGCGGTCCGGGGCATCGACCTACGGGTCCCGGCCGGCGAGATCCTCGGCTTCCTCGGGCCGAACGGGGCGGGCAAGACGACCACCCTGCGCATGCTCACCACGCTGCTCGCGCCGACCGGGGGCGCCGCCACCGTCGCGGGCCGCGACCTCGTGACCGACCCGGCGGGCGTGCGCCGCGCGGTGGGATACGTGGCCCAGTCCGGCGGCGTCGACCCGACGATCTCGGTGCGCGAGGAGCTGGTCACCCAGGGCCGCCTGTACCGGCTGACGAAGGCTCAGGCGGCGGCCCGGGCGGAGGAGCTGGCCGCCGACCTCGGACTCGACGCTCTGATGGACCGCCGGACCGGCGCGCTCTCCGGCGGGCAGCGCAGGCGCCTCGACCTCGCGATGGGGCTCACGCACCGCCCCGCGGTCCTCTTCCTCGACGAGCCGACGACCGGCCTCGACCCGGGCAGCCGCGCCGACCTGTGGGACCTGGTGCGCCGGCTGCGCGACACGCACGGCACGACGGTGTTCCTGACCACCCACTACCTCGACGAGGCGGACGTCCTCGCGGACCGGATCGTGGTCGTGGACCGGGGTGTCGTGGCGGCGGAGGGCACGCCGGACGAGCTCAAGCGCGCGTACGGCGGCTCGGCCGGCGCCTCGCTCCAGGACACGTTCCTGGCCATCACGGGACGCGGACCCGCGCCCGTCGACCCGACCCCGGTGGCGGTGTGAGCACGATGCGGACCCTGATCTCCGACACGGCGCTGATCTTCGGCCGGTACGCCCGGCAGACCCTCTCCTCCCGCTTCCAGATGCTCTTCGGCATCCTCATGCCGCTGCTCTACCTGCTGTTCTTCGGCCCCCTGCTCACCGGCCTGCCGCTCGGCTCCAGCGGCAGCTCCTGGCAGGTCCTGGTCCCCGGGCTGCTGCTCCAGCTCGGCCTGTTCGGCGCCTCGTTCTGCGGATTCGCGATCATCCTGGAGAACAACCACGGCGTCGTGGAGCGGCTGCGCGTCACCCCGGTCAGCCGGCTCGCGCTGCTGCTCGGCCGGGTGCTGCGGGACACGGCCCTGTTCGTCTTCCAGGGCGTGCTGCTCGTCCTGACCGCGCTGGCGCTCGGCCTGCGCGCCCCGCTCGCCGGCATCCTGATCGGCTTCGGCTTCGTGGCGCTCGTGGTGGTGTCGCTGGCCTCGCTGTCGTACGCGCTCGCGCTGCGGGTCCGTACGCCGCAGGAGTTCGGGCCGGTCGTCAACGCGGTGAGCATGCCGTCGATGCTGCTGTCCGGGCTGATGCTGCCGATGGCGCTCGCGCCGGGCTGGCTGGACGTCCTGTCGCACGTGATGCCGCTGCGCTATCTCGTGGACGCGATGCGGGACGCGTACGTGGGCTCGTACGCGACGGCGCACATGCTGTACGGGACGCTGGTCGCGCTCGGATGCGCCGGACTCGCCGTGACGGTGGGCACACGTGTCTTCCGGCGGGCCGGAGCATAACTACCCTGGCGGCATGGTCAATCTGACGCGCATCTACACCCGGACCGGCGACCAGGGCACGACCGCCCTCGGCGACATGAGCCGCACCGCGAAGACCGATCTGCGGATCTCGGCGTACGCGGACGCCAACGAGGCCAATGCCGTGATCGGCACCGCGATCGCCCTCGGCGGGCTCGACGAGGAGGTCGTCACGGTGCTGACGCGCGTGCAGAACGACCTGTTCGACGTGGGCGCCGACCTGTCGACGCCGGTCGTGGAGAACCCGGAGTACCCGCCGCTGCGGGTCGAGCAGTTCTACGTGGACAAGCTGGAGGCGGACTGCGACCGCTTCAACGAGCGGCTGGAGAAGCTCCGCTCGTTCATCCTGCCCGGCGGCACCGCGGGCGCGGCCCTGCTCCACCAGGCCTGCACCGTCGTGCGCCGGGCCGAGCGGTCCACCTGGGCGGCGATGGAGGTGCACGGCGAGACGATGAACCCGCTGACCGCCACCTACCTCAACCGCCTCTCCGACCTCCTGTTCATCCTCGCCCGCACGGCGAACCAGGAGGTCGGGGACGTGCTGTGGGTGCCGGGCGGCGAGCGCTAGCCCTTGGTCACCGACGTGGAACGCTCCGGAGCCCTCTTCGGGAACAGGGTGTAACTGCCCGCGATGATCACGTTGAGGGCGATGACGACGAGCATCTTCTGCTGCCAGGCCCGCAGCGAGCTCACGTCGCCGTCGCCGCCGACGTACCAGACGGCGCCCTGGAGCAGGCCCATCGCGATGAGCGAGGCCAGCGTCCACAGCCCGGCGATCTTCCACTCGTGGACGGCCCGCGCCCTCCCGTACTTCGGGGTGCTCGGCGGCGGGCCGCCGGCGAAGCGGTGGGCGACGCGGACGTCCACCCACTGGATCGTGTGGTGGCCGAGCGCGATCGAGTAGCCGATGTACGCGGCGGCCAGGCCGTGCTTCCAGTCGGGCTGGGCGCCGTTCTTCAGGTCGATCACGGTGACGACGAAGAGCGCCACTTCGAGCAGCGGTTCGCACAGCAGGACGGCGACGCTCGCGCGCGGCATCTTGGCCCAGTAGCGCAGGGCGAGACCGGCGGCGAGCAGCACCCAGAAGGCGACCTCGCAGATGACGATCAGTACGGCGACCACGGTGGATGCCCCTTTCCGGTGCAGGCTCCCTTCCAGGTTCCGTGCCGGGTGCGGCGCTTTCGTCGTCGCCGGTGACGAATCGCGACTGCATCCTTCGATGTAGCCGGGGCGCGCCCGGCTTCGTCCCGCGGCACCATGCCCGGGCCGCCCGGTGCGTGTTGGATGGGGACATGTCTCTCGCGCTCCCCCGCCCGCACCGCGACGACGTACGGATCGCGGTCGGCGGGCTGCTCGGCGGGCTCGTGCTGTGGGGGCTCGGGCTCGCCATGAACCCCGGGCGGGTGCTCGACGGCGCGTGGCTGCTGGTGCCGCTCATCGCGGTGTCGGCTCTGGAGCTGCTGCGCCGGACGCGGCCGCGGACCGCCGTGCTCCTGGGGACGGTCGCGCTGATCGCCGACCAGTTCACGCGGGGCAGCCTGGCGACGGTGCTGATGTTCACGGACCTGATGTACGCGGGCGCCCTGTACGGGCCTCCGGCCATGGCGCGCCGTCTCCCGGTGGTGACGGGTCTGCTGACGGTCGGGGCGACACTGGGCTTTCTGGCCTGGTGGCGGCAGCCGGAGGCGGTCCTGGTCGGGGTCGCGACCGGGCTGGTCGCGTTCGGGCCCGCGGCCACCGGTCTGCTGGTGCGCGGCCACCGGGACCGGGCCGCCGACGAGCGGCTGCGCGCGGAGCAGACCGCGCTGCTCGCCGAGCTGGACCGGACGCAGGCGGTCACGGCCGAACGCGCCCGGATGGCCCGCGAGCTGCACGACATGGTGGCGAACCATCTGTCGGCCATCGCGATCCACTCGACGGCCGCGCTGTCCATCGACGACGCGGCGACCACGCGCGGCGCCCTGGAGACGATCCGGGAGAACAGCGTGGACGGACTGGCCGAGATGCGCCGCCTCATCGGCATCCTGCGGGACGCGGGCGGCGACAGCGAGCCGGTCGCCGCGCCCACCCTGGACGGCCTGGCCGCGCTCGTCGAACAGGCCCGCGCCAACGGCCTGGACGCCGAGTCCACGGTGACCGGCTCCGTGGACGGCCTGCCGGCCCCGGTCGAACTCGCCGCGTACCGCATCGTCCAGGAGTCCCTCACCAACGCCCTCAAGCACGCCTCCCCCGGCCCCGTCACGGTCGAGGTCGACCGCACCGGCGAGCGCGTCGAGGTACGGGTCACCAGCCCGTTCGGAGACCGGGACGGGCCGCGCGCACCCGGTTCCGGGGCGGGACTCGTCGGCATGCGCGAGCGTGCCGCGCTGCTCGACGGCAGCTTCGCGGCGGGCCCCGAGGACTCCCCCGCCGGAAAGATCTGGCGGGTCCGCGCGGAGCTGCCCCTGACCCGCCCCGCACCCCTCGAAGGAGACCCCGCGTGACCCGCGTGACCCGCGTGACCCGCGTGACCCGCGTACTCGTCGCCGAGGACCAGTCCGCCGTACGGGCCGGACTCGTCCTCATCCTGAACAGCGCACCCGACATCGAGGTCGTCGGCGAGGCCGAGGACGGGGAGCGGGCGGTGGCGCTGGCGCGGGAACTGCGGCCGGATCTGGTCCTGATGGACGTGCAGATGCCGCGCCTGGACGGGGTTTCGGCCACCCGCGCGGTCGTCGCCGAGGGCCTCGCGGACGTACTGGTGCTGACCACCTTCGACCTCGACGCCTACGTGTTCGGGGCGCTGCGCGCGGGCGCGGCCGGGTTCCTGCTGAAGAACACCGAGGCGAAGGACCTGATCGAGGCGGTGCGGACGGTGGCCCGCGGGGAGGGACTGATCGCGCCGGCGGTGACGCGCCGGCTGATCGCCGAGTTCGCGGCGGCCGGAACAGCGGCCGAACGGCCCGCCGCTCCCCCGGAGTTGGCCGACCTCACCCGGCGCGAGCGGGAGGTCCTGTCCTGTCTGGGCGAGGGCCTGTCGAACGCGGAGCTCGCGGCGCGGCTCGACATGGCGGAGGCGACGGTGAAGACCCACGTCAGCCGACTCCTCGGCAAACTCGGCCTGCGCAGCCGGGTCCAGGCGGCGGTGCTGGCGCAGGAGTTGGGGCTGTAGGCCGGTTCGGGGTCAACGGACGGCCCATCCGGGCAGGTTGGCCGGAATCCGTAATTGGTTTAGACCTTGACCGCTGGTCCAGACCTTTCTATTCTCGCGGCACTGCGGTGAGCACGGCAGGGCGCGTTCCCCCACCCCCGGTGCTCATGGGCGTCGCAGGGTTCCACCCCCATCACGAACCCCGGAACACCCGAGGAGCATGCGATGCGCTCGACCGACGTACCCAGACACGTCCCCCGGCAGCGACTGCGGCACAGAACCACCGCCGCGCTGGCCACCCTCGTCCTCCCCGCCGCGGCCCTCGTCGGCCTCGCCACCCCCTCCCACGCCGCCGCCGAGGCCTCCGCCGTCACCGCCACCTTCGCCAAGACCCAGGACTGGGGCAGCGGCTTCGAAGGCAAGTGGACGATTCGGAACTCCGGCTCCACGACGGTGAGTTCCTGGACCGTCGAATGGGACTACCCCTCCGGCACCAAGGTCACCTCGGCCTGGGACGCCACCGTCACCAACTCCGCCGACCACTGGACCGCGAAGAACCTCTCCTGGAACGGGACGCTCGCCCCCGGCGCCTCGGTCTCCTTCGGGTTCAACGGCAGCGGCTCCGGCGCCCCCACCGGCTGCAAGCTCAACGGCGGCTCCTGCGACGGCGGCGACGTCCCCGGCGACACGGCCCCCACCGCCCCCGGCACCCCGACCGCCTCCGGCGTCACCGACACCTCGGTGAAGCTCTCCTGGTCCGCCGCCACCGACGACAAGGGCGTCAAGAACTACGACGTCCTGCGCGGCGGCGCCAAGGTCGCGACCGTCACCGGGACCACGTACACGGACTCCGGCCTCACCGCCGGCACCGACTACTCGTACACGGTCCAGGCCCGCGACACCGCCGACCAGACCGGCCCGGTCTCCGGCGCCGTCAAGGTGCACACCACCGGCGGAGGCGGCACCGACCCGGGCCCCGGCACCGGTGACGCCGTCAAGATGGGCTACTTCACCGACTGGGGTGTCTACGGCCGCCAGTACTACCCGAAGAACCTGGAGACCTCCGGCTCGGCCGCCAAGGTCACGCACATCAACTACGCCTTCGGCAACGTCCAGGGCGGCAAGTGCACCATGGGCGACGCCTACGCCGACACGGACATGGCGTACACCGCCGCCAACTCCGTCTCCGGCGCGGCCGACACCTGGGACCAGCCGCTGCGCGGCGCCTTCAACCAGCTGCGCCAGCTCAAGGCCAAGCACCCGAACCTGAAGATCCTCTGGTCCTTCGGCGGCTGGACCTGGTCCGGCGGCTTCGGCGAGGCCGCGAAGAACCCGGCCGCGTTCGCCGAGTCCTGCTACAACCTGGTCGAGGACCCGCGCTGGGCCGATGTCTTCGACGGCATCGACATCGACTGGGAGTACCCGAACGCCTGCGGTCTGACCTGTGACACCTCGGGCCCGGACGCGCTGAAGAAGCTGACCTCGGCGCTGCGCTCCAAGTTCGGCGCGAGCAACCTCGTCACCGCCGCGATCACCGCCGACGGCTCCTCCGGCGGCAAGATCGACAAGGCCGACTACGCGGGCGCCGGCCAGTCCCTCGACTGGTACAACGTCATGACCTACGACTTCTTCGGCGCCTGGGAGGCCAAGGGCCCGACCGCCCCGCACTCCCCGCTCACCTCGTACTCCGGCATCCCGCAGCAGGGCTTCACCTCCGCGGACGCCATCGCCAAGCTCAAGGCCCAGGGCGTCCCGGCGTCCAAGCTCCTGCTCGGCATCGGCTTCTACGGGCGCGGCTGGACCGGCGTCACGCAGAAGGAGCCGGGCGGCACGGCGACGGGTCCCGCGGCCGGCACGTACGAGCAGGGCATCGAGGACTACAAGGTCCTCAAGACCAAGTGCCCCTCGAACGGCACGGTGGCCGGGACGGCGTACGCCTTCTGCGGTTCCGACTGGTGGTCCTACGACACGCCCGCGACGATCGGCTCGAAGATGAGCTGGGCCAAGTCGCAGGGCCTGCGCGGAGCGTTCTTCTGGGAGTTCTCGGGAGACACGTCCAACGGTGAACTGGTCTCGGCGGTCGCCTCCGGCCTGAACTAGCCCTCGGGCACCGCGCAAAAAAGCCGAAGCCGAGCCGGTGGGAACGCCCCCCACCAGCTCGGCTTCTTCATGCCGATGCGGGACCACCGGCCGGTGGGGGGGGGGGGGGGGGGGGGGGGGGGGGGGGGGGGGGGGGGGGGGGGGGGGGGGGGGGGGGGGGGGGGGGGGGGGGGGGGGGGGG
>NZ_JBITJS010000034.1:0-34205 GCF_044460245.1 Streptomyces sp. NPDC050145
ATGCCCTGGGTCTTGCCCTTCGGGGTGTAGATCGAGACGCCCGCGTTGAAGTAGTCGACGAAGTCGACGCCCTCGCCGACCTTCTTGCCGGTGTCCGAGTCGACACCCTCCTGGCGGTCCTTGGTGTCCGTCATGGCCGACATGGCGATGTCGTAGCGGTTCGAGCGCAGACCGGTGACCAGGGCGTCGAACGTGCCGTTCTCGAACTCGAACTTCACGCCGAGCTGCTTGCCCATCGCGGCCGCGATGTCGGGGTCGATCCCGATCGCGTTGCCCGACTTGTCCTTGAACTCCACCGGCGCGTAGGCGAGATCCGAGCCGACCCGGACGACGCCCTTGTCCCGGATCTCCTTGGGGAGCTTGTCGGCCAACGGCGCGCTCTTCGACCCTCCGGCGGCCTTGGCGTCGTCGTTCCCGCTCCCGGTCTGGTCACCGCAGCCGGTCAGCAGGAGTGCGCCTGCTACGGCGACGGCACCGGCCGCGAACAGCCGGGATCTGGCGCCGGCCGCGCGACGGGCGGTCTGTGCGTTCATCTGGGATTCCTCCTGCGGGACAAGAAGGCGTCGAGGGAGGGCGCCTCGAGGCCTTGGAACGGGGACGGTGATGCGTGAGGGGTGCCGTCGTGCTCGCGGGCACGTCGGCAGGCCCGATGCAGATCCGATGCAGGGCGAGGGGCCGCGTCGAGCGGAACGCGGCGGTGGACACTCTCGCTGGGGTGGGGAGAGCGCCGTCAGGCTATTCCGGGAATGGATCCATGCATAGACCTGGCAGCTGAATATTCTTCAACCGAGACGGGGTGGGCCCCGGCCGGTTCCGTACCCTGGCCGCATGCGCACGCGCCCCACACTGCACTGGACTCCGCCCGACGATCTGCCGCCGGGCACCACGGACCTGGCCCCGCTCGTCGACGTGCTCGGCACCGGCGGGGTCCTCGTGCTCAGCGGCGCCGGGATCTCCACGCAGTCCGGGATCCCCGACTACCGGGGCGAGGGCGGCAGTCTCAGCCGGCACACGCCGATGACCTACCAGGACTTCACGGCGAGCGCCGGGGCCCGGCGCCGGTACTGGGCGCGCAGTCATCTCGGGCGGCGGACCTTCGTCCGGGCCCGGCCCAATCCGGGGCACCGGGCCGTGGCCGCGTTCGGGCGGCACGGGCTGCTCTCGGGGACGATCACGCAGAACGTCGACGGGCTGCACCAGGCCGCCGGCAGCACGGAGGTCGTCGAGCTGCACGGGAGCCTGGACCGGATCGTCTGCCTGTCCTGCGGCACGTTCAGCCCGCGGAACGAGCTGACCCGGCGCCTGGAGGAGGCCAACCCCGGCTTCGCCCCGGTGGCCGCGGCGATCAACCCGGACGGCGACGCCGACCTCACCGACGAGCAGGTCGGCGACTTCCGGGTGGCGCCGTGCGCGGCCTGCGGCGGCGTCCTCAAGCCGGACGTGGTGTTCTTCGGCGAGCCGGTTCCGCCGCGGCGGGTCGAGCAGTGCCGCGAGCTGGTCCGTGCGGCCACGTCCCTGCTGGTCCTGGGTTCCTCGCTGACGGTGATGTCCGGGCTCCGGTTCGTCCGTCAGGCGGCCGCGGCCGGCACACCGGTGCTCATCGTGAACCGGGACCCCACCCGCGGCGACACCCACGCCCACACCCGGATCGCCCTCCCCCTGGGCGAGGCCCTGCCCGCCGCGGCCGCCCGCCTGGGCGTCCCCCTGGACACGCCGGAGGAGACGGTGGCGGTCCCGGACGCCCCCTGAGCCTCGGGCACCCCTAGGCCCCGGCCCGCAGCGGTACGCGCCATTCGAGCAGCGTGCCGCCGTGTTCTCCCCGCGCCGTGACCGACAGTTCGCCGCCCAGGCGCTCGGCCCGCTCCGCCAGGTTCCGCAGGCCGCTGCGCACGACGCCCGGCGGGATGCCGACGCCCTCGTCGCTCACCGCGACCGTCAGGACGCCCGCCTCGGCGACCACCGACACCTCGGCCCGCCGGGACTCCGCGTGCCGGGCCACGTTCGTGAGCGCCTCGCCGATGACGGCGACGACCTCCTCGGCCGTCTGCGCCGGTACGTCCGTGTCGAGCAGTCCCTCCATGCGCAGGGCCGGGGCGTAGCCGAGGGCCGCCGCGGCCGTCTCGACCGCCTTGACGATGCGGCTGCGCAGTTTCGGTGCGACCCCGGCGCGCTCGTGCTCCCGCAGGCCGAAGATGGTGGCCCTGATGATCTTGATGGTGGCGTCGAGGTCGTCGATGGCCCGGGACAGCCGGTGCACGGCCTCGGGATGCTCGACGAAACGCCGGGCGCTCTGCAGGGTCATGCCCGTGGCAAAGAGCCTCTGGATGGCGAGATCGTGCAGGTCGCGGGCGATCCGGTCGCGGTCCTCGAGGAGGCTGACCTGCTCGGCGTCGCGCCGCCGGTCGGCCAGTTCGAGGGCGATCGCCGCCTGCCCGACGAAGGCGGGCAGCGCCGTGGTCTCCACGACCGAGAAGGGGGGCCGCCCGCTGCGCCGGGCAAGGATCAGCACGCCGCTGAGCCGTTCCTTCGTCCCGACGGGGACGGCGACGGCGGGGCCGAAGCCGCGCCACCGCTCGGGCTGCACGGTGACCCGGTCGTCATGTTCCACGTCCACGACCGTGACGAGGCCCTGCTGGGCGAGCGCGGCAGAGGCGAGCGTGCCGGCGCTGCTGGGCAGGACGACACCGTCGTGGACCTCGGAGCCCTCCCCGTGGGCCAGCGACCCGCGCAGCTCGCCGCCCGGCCCGACCATGTAGAAGACCCCGATGTCGGCGTCGGCGATGTCCACGGCACGGTCCACCATGCTGCCGAGCACCTCGTTCTCCTGCGCCCCGGAGAGCAGCGCGCTGGTGAACTCGGTGCTGGCGGCCAGCCAGCGTTGACGCAGCCGTCCTTCCTCGTAGAGGCGGGCGTTCTCGATGGCGATGCCCGCGGCGACGGCGAGGGTGGTCAGGACGGCCTGGTCCTCCGCGTCGAACTCCACGCCGCCGCGCTTCTCCGTCAGGTACAGGTTGCCGAACACCTCGTCGCGGACCCGGATCGGGACGCCCAGGAAGGCGTGCATCGGCGGGTGGTGGGGCGGGAACCCGTACGAGGCGGGGTGGGCGGCCAGTTCGGCGAGGCGCAGCGGGTGCGGGTGCCGGATGAGCTCGCCGAGGATGCCGTGCCCGGAGGGCAGCTCGCCGATCCGCCGGTGGAGCTCGTCGTCGATGCCGACCGGCAGGAAGGCGGAGAGCTTGTTGTCGTCGCCGATGACGCCCAGGGCGCCGTACTCGGCGTCGACGAGGACGACCGCCGCCTCCACGATGCCGCTCAGCACCTGCGGCAGGTCGAGGCCCCGGCCGACGGACATCACGGCGTCGAGGAGTCCGTCGAGGCGCTCGCGGGTGCCCCGCACCTCGTCGATGTGTGCCTGAAGTTCCTCGAGGAGTTCGTCCAGGCGCAGGCGCGGAAGCCGCCCCTCGGCGAATTCGTTGTTCTCCCGGCCCATCGGTTCCTCCGGCGCTACGGCATCGGCCGCTGATGCTCCCTGCCGCCTCCCACGGTAGCCAGGCCGGTGGATCGCCGCACCACTCGCAGGTGTCCGCGGCCCGGCTCAGGAACCGGGTGGGGGTACGACGACCAGGGGGCATTCGGCGTGGTGCAGCAGGCCGTGAGCGGTCGATCCGAGCCGCAGGGCGGTGAAGCCGCCCCCGCCGCGGCGGCCGACGACGAGCGCCAGGGACGCGTGGGCGGCCACGGCGAGCTGCTCGACCGGGTGTCCGCGCAGGATCTCCTGGGTGATCTTCAGGTCCGGGTGCCGGTCGGCCTGCCCGGCGACCGCTTCGGCGAGCGCCCGCTGGCCGGCGTGGCCCGTCGCGTCGTCGCCCTCGGCGAACACCGGCCGGGGCCAGACCCACACCGCGTGCAGCCGCGCGCCGCGCAGGACGGCCTCCTCCACGGCGAAGGCGACGGCGGCCCGGCAGGACACGCTGCCGTCGACGCCGACGACCACGGTGGGCGGATGGTCCACGGCGTGCTCCGGGGACGACACGACGGCGACGGGGGCGTCGGCGCCCGTGATCAGCGGCAGGGCGACCGAGCTCCCGGCGAGGACCTCCGCGACGCGGCCCAGGCGGCGCGATCCCACCACGGTGAGCGCTGCGCCGGCGGCCCGTTCGCCCAGGACGGCGGCCGGCGGCCCGTCGACGAGTTCCGTCACGGGCGAGGGACCCGGGTGCAGGTCACGGACCAGGTCCTCGGCGTCGGCGAGCGCGGCGCCGGCCCGGATGTGCAGGGCGGCGCCGTGGTTGACCGCGTCGTACAGGAGGTGATCGTGGACGGGCGGCACCGCGCAGACCAGGTGCAGCCGCAGGCCGCGCCAGGCGGCTTCGTCGGCTGCCCAGAGCAGGGCGGGGACGGACAGTTCCCAGGGGTCGACACCGACCAGGACCTCGTTCATGGGCCCTCGCCGCCGGTCGGCAGGGAGTGCGGCGGGGCGGGCGGGGCGGCCGTGTGCGGCACGATCTGCACGGGGCAATCGGCGTGGTGGATCAGGGAGTGGGCCACGCGGCCCAGGGCGGGTCCGACGCCGAGGCGGCGGCCGCCCCTGCCCATCACGATCAGATCGGTGTGGTCACTGGCCTGCACGAGGATGCCGGGGGTGCTCGTCCCGGGTTCCACGTGGTGGCGGACGACGAGGTCCGGGTAGACCTCGCGGACCTGGTCGGCCAGGTCCTTCAGGGCGTGCACGCGCTTCCTGGCGGTGCCGTCGAGGTCGTCGAGCATCGTGGCGACGTCTCCCACGTGGGTGAACACGTTCCAGACGCTCACGAGCCGCAGCACGGCCTTGCGCGCCTCGGCCTCCGCCGCGGCGAGCAGCAGCCAGTCGAGGTCCTCCGCGTCGTGCACGGCCGCGGTCACGGAGGCGTGCCGCGGGCGGTCCCCCGCTCCTCGTACGACGACGACGGGCCCTTCGGCGCGGGCCGCCACCCCGAGGCCGACGGAACCCAGCATCAGGGCCGCGAATCCGCCCAGGCCGCGGTGGCCGACGACGACGGTGCCGTGGCGGCCCGCCGCGGCGCGCAGGGCGGCCACCGGCTCCTGGCGGCTCAGTTCGCGGGTGACGACGAGACCCGGGTGTTCGGCGCCGACCGCCTCGGCGAGCTCGACGAGCAGGTCGCGGCCGGCCTCCCGTACGTCCTGGAGGGTGTCGGCGTCGGTGTAGAGCGAGCGCCGGTCGGTGTCGGCCGCGTGGACGAGGTGCAGGGGGCGCTCCCGCCGGACGGCCTCCGCGGCCGCCCACAGCGCCGCGGCGCGTGCCGAAGGGGACCCGTCGACCCCTGCGAAGACGTCTCCGAGCCGGGGTTTCACACGGTCCTCGCTGTCCATGGCTCCTCCTCGGGGGAACCGTCCGGGCTCGCCCCCGCGGCCCCCCGCGGCCCTCGGGGAACGACACCTTCCACGCTCGCACCTCCCCCGCCGCGCTGGGCATGGGCCGTTCGGTCCCCAAAGAGGCCTGCCCGGCCCTGCTGCGCGGCCCGGCGGACGGCCGAGGCTGGGATGACCGGCCCCGACGGGACCGGAACCGTACGAGGGGGTGTCTCGCGGGCGACGCGCCGCGACGGCACGAGCGAGTGCGGAGGCGCACCATGTGGCGACGGACGACACCCGACCCGCCCAATCCGCTGCTGCGGAAGGCGGACCGCACGCGGGCCCGGCTGCGCTCCGCCCTCGTGCCGGTGTGCCTGCTGGCGGTGGTCTGCGGTGCGACGGCGGGCGGGACCGCCTGGCACGAGGGGCAACGGTCCGCCGCCGAGGTCGCGCGGCACCGCCATCTCCTGCCGGCGACGACGGTGTCGGCCCGGATCTACCGGACGGCGGCCCAGCCGGAGAGCGCCCCGGACATCGTCGCCCGGGCGACCTGGCACGACCGCGCCGGCCGGGTCCACACCGGGACCGTGCCGGTGTCCGCCGGCACCCGCACCGGCGACACCGTCATGACGTGGACGGACGATCGCGGGAACGCCGCCGACGCCCCGCCCGGGACCACCGACATCACGATGGCCGCCATCGGGTACGGCGTCGGCGCCTCCTGCGTCGTCGCGCTCACCGCCGGCGCGTTCGTCCGGGTGCGCCTGCGGAGGGTGGACGCGTGCTGTGCGCGGGCCTGGGAGGCCGAGTGGGCGGACGTCGAGCCGGGGTGGTCGGGCCGGCTGCGCCCCGGTCCCGGCCAGGGCCCGGGCCCTGGCGAGAGCTGAGCTCACGGCCCCGGCGCCTCAGAGCCGGTCGCGGTCGCCGCTGCCGTAGGGCGCGTACAGGTCGAGCAGGCGGACCCGGGCGGCCCACAGCCGGTGGGCGAGCACGTCGGCGACCCAGGCGCCGACGGCGGAGCCGAGGCGCGGGTCCGCGTCCATCAGCAGTCGCACGGCGGGAGCGTCGAACTCGTAGGCCCGTACGGGCGTCATCGCGTCGGCGCCGAGCCGCCAGACGTACGGCTTGAACAGCCAGGAGCAGCCGACCAGTTCACCGGCGTCGAGCCGCTCGATGACCGCCGGGCGGCGCCCGGGGACGTGGACGTCGAGGGTGACGGTGCCCGAGCGCACGATCCAGAAGCGGTCGGCGTGTCCGCCCTCGTTGAAGAGCCGGACGCCCGTGTCGAAGTCGGCCTCGCGGGCCAGCTCCAGGAGCCGGGTGCGGCAGTCGGCGGGCATGCCGGCGGCGATGCGAGTGGGGGACGGTGCGCTCATGGCGGCCTCCTCGGGTCGGGCCCGCCTTCAGTCTGGGCAGCGCGCGGGCTTCCGGGGAGGGGCCCGGTGGGCCCCTCCCCGGACCGATCGGCCCTCTCCGCTCCGCATCCCTCCCCGCTCCGCGGCCTGCGGGGCGAGACTGGAAGGAGAGCGAGGAGGTGGCCCCGATGCCCGCCGGACCCCCTGCGCGGTACACGGTCAGCGACGTCATGACGCACACGGCCGTGGCGATCGGCGAGAACGCCCCGTACAAGGAGATCGTCGCCCTCCTGGACCAGTGGAAGGTGAGCGCCCTGCCGGTGCTCGCCGGCGAGGGGCGCGTCGTCGGCGTCGTCTCGGAGGCCGATCTGCTGGTCAAGGAGGCGTTCCGGGGCACGGACCCGCGGCCGGACGAGTTCGCCGGGGCGGCGAAGGCGGGGGCCGTGCGCGCCGGGGAGCTGATGTCGAGCCCGGCGGTGACCGTGCGGGCGGACGCGACCCTGGCCGAGGCCGCCCGGATCATGGCCCGGCGCCGGGTGAAGCGCCTGCCGGTGGTGAGCGACATCGGCCTGCTCGAGGGCGTGTGCAGCCGCAGCGACCTGCTCAAGGTGTTCCTGCGCGAGGACAGCGAGATCGCGTCGGAGATCCGCCGCACCGTCCTCGCCTCGAACGCCCTCACCGGGCTGACCGTGACCGTCGACGAGGGTGTGGCGACGGTGCGGGGCGCGCTCGCCGACCGGGGTCTGGCACCGGTGATCGCGCGCGCCGTGCGGGCCGTGGAGGGGGTGGTGGACGTCGACGTCGACCTCGGCGCCCGTGGAGGCGCCGTCTGACGGAGAATTCTCGTGAGGGCGCACGCCACCGTTCCGTTCCGATCCGTTCCGATCCGTTCCGATCCGTTCCGATCCGTTCCGATCCTTCTGACCGTTTCCGATCTCAGGGGGCGCGATGACCGAGCAGCCGGCAGCGGCTCCCGCGGGGCCGCCCACCCGGGTCTTCCTGGTGGACGACCACGAGGTCGTGCGCCGGGGCCTGCGCGACCTGATCGACGACGAGCCCGACCTGCACGTGGTCGGTGAGGCCTCCACCGCCGGCCAGGCGCTCGCCCGGGGCCCCGCCCTCGCGCCCGACGTGGCCGTCCTCGACGTACGGCTGCCCGACGGGGACGGGATCGGTGTGTGCCGGGAGCTGCGGTCCCGGATGCCCGGTCTGGCCTGTCTGATGCTCACGTCGTTCGACGACGAGGACGCCCTGCTCGACGCCATCATGGCCGGGGCCGCCGGCTACGTCCTCAAGCAGATCAAGGGCTCCGACCTCGTCTCGGCGGTACGCACCGTGGCGACGGGCCAGTCGATGCTGGATCCGGCGACCACCGCCCGCCTGATGCACTCCCTGCGGGACACCGACGCGGCGAAACCGCCCGCCGACGACCGCCTCGCGGCCCTGTCCGACCGGGAACGCTCGGTCCTCGACCTGATCGGCGAGGGACTCACCAACCGGCAGATCGCCCAGCGCCTCTACCTCTCCGAGAAGACCGTCAAGAACCACATCTCCCGCCTGCTCGGCAAACTCAGCGTCGAACGCCGCGTCCAGGCCGCCGTGATCGCCACGCAGGCCCGTGACGCGCAGGCCCGGCCTCAGCACGCCGACGACGCCTGAGCGGTCCGTTCGCGGGGTCACCCGGCGGGTTCGGCCGGCACGGTGATCACGGGGCAGTGCGCGCGGTGCAGCAGTCCGTGCACGACGGAGCCGAGGCGCATGCCGGTGTAGCCGCCGCGGCCCCGGCGTCCGACGACGACGGCGACGGCGTGTTCGGCGGACTCCGCGAGCCGTTCCACGGGCGAACCGGCCAGGACCTCGTGGGTGATCGTGATGTCGGGGTACTTCTCGGCCCAGCGGGCGGTCTCCTCCGCGAGCAGCAGCCGCTCGCCGTCCAGCCACGCGCCCTCCGGCCGCGTGGGGAACAGCGGTGGCTGCCGGACGGCGACGGCGCGCAGCAGGCAGCCCCGGAGGTCCGCCTCCTCGCAGGCCAGGGCGAGCGCGCTCTGTGCGGACGGGCTCCCGTCGATGCCCACGACGAGGTACGGGTACTCCTGGGTGCGGTGTTCCGCGTCGCCCACGACGGCGACGGGGCAGCGCGCCTGGGCGGTGACGGGGACCACGAGGGAGCCCGCGTCGGGGAACTCCTCGGTGCGGCTGAGGTGCCGCGAGCCGAGGACCATCAGGGCTGCCTCCTGCGCGAGGCCCGCGAGGACGGCCGCGGGGGCGCCGCGGAGCAGTGCGGAGCTGACATTCAGCCCGGGGTGACGGGCCCGGGCCCCGTCGGCCGCCCGGCGCAGCGCCTCCGCCCTCGCCTCGGCCCGTGCCCGGTACCGGGCGGCGTCGACGGCGTGCCAGGTGTCGCGCGCCGGCTCCATGGCGACGACCAGGCGCAGCGGGAGGCCGCGCCGGTGGGCCTCGTCGGCGGCCCACGCCGTCGCGAGGCGGCCGGTGCGGGCGGGGTCGACGGCGGCGACGACGGTGCGGCGCCCGGTGCCGGTGGTCATGACGACGCTCCGGCGTGCAGCGGGGTGGCCGTGAGCTCGGTGTGCCGCGGGCCGCCCAGGGCGACCTTGATCGCGCCGGTCTCCGAAGCGCGCCCGAAGACGTCGTACGCCTCCTCCATCTGCCCGAGCGCGAACCGGTGCGTGACCAGGTCCGCCGTGGGGAGGCGGCCGGCTGTCATCATGCTCAGCAGCATCGGGGTCGAGCAGGTGTCGACGAGGCCCGTGGTGATGGTGACGTCCTTGATCCACAGATCTTCCAGGTGCAGCGCGACGGGCCGGCCGTGGACGCCGATGTTGGCGACGCGGCCGCCGGGGCGGACCATCCGCGTGCACATCTCGAACGTCTCGGGGGCACCCACCGCCTCCATGACCACATCGGCGCCGAGCCCGCCGGTCAGTTCGGCGACGAGTTCCTCGGGTCCGTCGTCCGCGGCGACGACGGCGTCCGCGCCCATCCGGCTCGCGGCCTCCAGGCGGGATGCCGCCAGGTCCACGGCGATGATCCGGCCGGGGCTGTAGAGGTGGGCGGTGAGGATCGCGGCGAGACCGACGGGGCCGGCGCCGACCACGACGACGGTGTCGCCGGGGCGGACGCGGCCGTTGAGGACGCCGACCTCGTAGGCGGTGGGGAAGATGTCCGCGAGCAGCACGGCGTCGAAGCTGTCTACCGCGTTCGACAGGGGGTGCACGGACAGGTCGGCGAAGGGGACGCGTACGTACTCGGCCTGGGTGCCGTCGACGAGGTGGCCCAGTACCCAGCCGCCTCCGCCGCGGCACTGGCCGTAGCGCCGCTCGCGGCAGAACCGGCACCGGCCGCACGAGGACACGCAGGAGATCAGGACCCGGTCGCCGGGGCGCACGGTGCGCACGTCGGCGCCGGTCTCGACGACCGTGCCGACCGCCTCGTGGCCGAGGATCCGGCCGGGCTCCACATCGGGGACGTGCCCTTTGACGATGTGCAGGTCCGTTCCGCAGAGGGTGACGGCGTCGACGCGGACGATCGCGTCCGTCGCGTCCTGGACTGCGGGGTCGGGTGCGTTCTGCCAGGCGACCTCTCCGGGGCCCTGGAACACGAGAGCCTTCATGTCGATCGCCTTCCGCGCGGTCCGCGGGTCCGTTTCCCACGGCGCTCACCGTCCAGGCTGCTCCCGCCCCGGTGTGCGGCGCATGGGCCGGTCGGCCCCCGGGTCGGGCCCCCTCGGGCCCTGCCGTGCGCTCCGGCCGGGGGTCAGGGTGGGGGCGCGGCCGAAGGAGACGTCATGACGGCGGAGCGTCGTCCGGGGCAGGCTGCGGGACGATCGCGACGGGGCACGCGGCGTGGTGCAGGGCGCGGTGGGCGACTCGGCCCAGTTGGAGACCGCCCCAGTGATGGCGGTGGCCGGCGCCGAGCACCAGGAGGTCGGCGGCGGCGGACCGGTCCGTGAGGACGCGGTGCGGGGCACCTTGCGCGAGGCTTCGGCGCAGGCGTACCTCGGGGTGCGCGGACACCGCCGCTTCGAGCGCCCCGTCCAGGGTCTCCGCGGCGCGGTGTTCGAAGAAGGGGGCCTCGTCCCGGGTCAGGAGGGGGTGGTCGACGGGTTCGTGTGCGGGCTTGCGCCAGGTGTGGACCGCCTCGAGCTCCGCCTTGCGGACCGCCGCCTCGCGGAAGGCGAAGCGGACGGCCGGGGAGTCCGTGTCGTGCTCACCGACGCCGAGCAGGATCCGGTCGTGCCGCGCTTCCCGGGCGCTGCGGTCACCGCGGACGACGACGACCGGGCACGAGGAGCGGGCGGCAACGACCAGGCCGACCGACCCGAGCAGCAGGTCGCCCATCTCGCTGCGCCCCCGCGACCCCACGATCAGGACGGCGGCGGCCCGCCCCGCTCGCAGCAGCGCCCCCGCGGCGTCCTCACCGGCCACATACGTGGTGACGGTGACGGCGCGGGACCGGTTACGCGCCCGCTCCACGGCTCCGCCGACGATGTTCTCGGCGAGGACCTGGCCCCAGGGGCGCTCGCCCGCACCGTCCGGTGCGGAGCCCTCGTACCGCTCCCACAGCGAGGCGTGCACGATCTGCAGGGGCCGCCCGTGCCGCGCCGCCTCGTCGACGGCCCAGTCCAGCGCTCTCAGGCTCCCTTCGGAGCCGTCGACGCCCACCACCAGAGGAGCTTCCATCGGGCCCACCGCCTCTCGGTCGCGGGGCGTCCCGTCCTTCCACGCTCGCACCGCCGCCGGGCTGCGGCTAGGGCCGGTCGGTCCCGAGCGCGTCCGGGCCCGCGAACAGGTCCTGGTACCGCTTGCGCAGTTCGGCCTTCTGCACCTTGCCCATCACGTTGCGGGGCAGCGCCTCGACGATCCGTACGGCACGCGGGTGCTTGAAGCGGGCGAGGTCGCCCGCGACGCACTTCAGCAGGTCGGCCTCCGAGGGCTCCTGGCCGGGCGCCGGGACGACGACGGCGACCACCGTCTCGCCGAAGTCCGGGTGCGGGACGCCGATCACGGCGGACTCCAGGACGGCCGGGTGGGCGTCGAGCAGTTCCTCGATCTCCTTGGGGTAGATGTTGTAGCCGCCGGAGATGACGAGGTCCTTGCCCCGGCCGACGATGCAGAGGTAGCCGTCCTCGTCGATCCGGCCGAGGTCGCCGGTGATGAAGAAGCCGTCCGCGCGGAACTCGGCGGCGGTCTTCTCCGGCATCTGCCAGTACCCGCTGAAGACGTTCGGGCCGCGCACCTCGATGCTGCCGACCTCGCCGTCCGGCAGCGGCGCGCCGCTCTCACCGTCGACGACCCGGATCTCGGTGCCGGGCAGCGGCCTGCCGACGGTGCCGGGCTTGCGCGGGCCGCCCTCGTACGGGTTGGTGGTGTTCATGCCGGTCTCGGTCATCCCGTAACGCTCGAGGATCGCGTGTCCGGTACGGGCCTCGAAGGCCTCGTGGTCGCTCGCGAGCAGCGGCGCGGAGCCGGAGACGAACAGCCGCATCGACGCGCAGGTCTCCGGGGTGAGCCGCTCGTGCCTGGCCATCCGCGTGTAGAAGGTCGGCACGCCCATGAGCACCGTGGCCCGGGGCAACAGGTCCACGACCGTGTCGGCGTCGAACTTCGGCAGGTAGTACAGGGAGGCGCCGGCCACCAGGGCCATGTTCGCGGCGACGAAGAGGCCGTGGACGTGGAAGATCGGCAGGGCATGGATCAGCCGGTCCCGGTCGGTGAACCGCCAGGCCTCCAGGAGGGCCGCGCAGTTGGAGGCGAGGTTGCCGTGGGTCAGGACGGCGCCCTTGGAGCGGCCGGTGGTGCCGGAGGTGTAGAGGATGGCCGCCGGGTCGTCGGCGGCGGCGTCGACGGCCTCGTCGTGCCGGCCCTCGCCCTCCAGGAGGGTGCCGTCGCCCTGGGTGCCGAGGGTCTCGACGACGAGGTCCGGGCCCGCGCGGTGGGCGTGGTCGGCCTGCCGCTGCGGGGAGCAGACGAGCACGCGCGGCCGGGCGTCGCCGATGAAGTACTCCATCTCGGCGCCGGTGTACGCGGTGTTGAGCGGCAGGAAGACACCGCCGATCCGCAGGGTCGCCAGGTAGAGGGCGATGGCCTCCGGGGACTTGTCCACCTGCATGGCGACCCGGTCACCGGGGGTGACGCCGTCGGCGACGAGCCGGGCGGCGATGCGGGCCACGGTGTCGGCGGTCTCGCGGTAGGTGATCTTCCGGCCGTCGGGCAGTTCGAAGAGCGCCTTGTCGGGCCGTCGCTCCACCTGCTCGGCGAAGGACCGGTGGACGGTGGTGAAGGGGAGTGCCATCGGGCGGTGTTCCTCTCTCATCGATCGCTCGGAGCGACGGAAGTCGGTGCTGCGGAAGTCGGTGCTGCGGAAGAAGTGGGTGCTGCGGGGATCGGTGCTGCGGAAGTACGGGCTTCGGGGACGGGGAAGGCGGCGCGGAGCGGGCCGCCGAGGGCGACGGTGCCGCGGCGGACGAAGTCCTCGTGCCGGCGCTCCAGCTGCCCCGGCTCGTAGCGGTAGTTGATCATCGCGCCGTACGACTGCCGCCATGCCTCGGCGGAGTCGTTCGCCGGCCAGTTCAACTGCCAGGCGGCGGCTCCGTTACCCAGGTGGAAGCGGGCGACCGGGTCGAGGGGGCGTCCGTCGGCGCGCCGCTCGACGGCGACGTACCGGGCCAGGGCGGGCAGGAGCCGGGTGCGGATCCGCTCGGTGTCCGCCGCGGCGAGGTCCGCCGTCCCCTCCAGGGCGTCCAGCTCCCGTACGAGAGCGTCGAGCCCTGCGTCCTGTGCGGCCTGCTCGCCGAGCCAGCGCCGGAATCCGGGGAGCGGCGAGAGCGTGGCGAACTGGGTCAGGTGCGGGAGCTGTTCGCCGACCTGCTCGATGACCTGCTTGATGAGGAAGCTGCCGAAGGAGACTCCGGCGAGGCCGTCCAGGGCGTTGTTGATCGAGTAGAGGGCCGCCGTGTCGGCGTCGGTGGGCCTCAGGGCCGGGCCGGGATCCAGGAGCGGTGCGATCCGGTCGGGCAGGCCGCGCACCAGGGCGACCTCGACGAAGATCAACGGCACGTCTCCGGTGGCCGGGTGGAAGAACGCGTAGACGGCACGGTCCTCGGGGTCGAGGCGGCGGCGTAGTTCGGCCCCGCTCCCCATCGGGTGGACCTGCTCGCCCCGCATGAGGTGCTCGTGCAGCTCCCCGGGCGCGTCTCCGGTGACCTCGGCCATGCGCAGGAAGCCGCGGTTGAACCAGGAGGTGAGCAGGTGGTGGAAGTCGTGGTCGAGGGGGCGCAGCTCGGGGTCGTGGCGCATCAGCCGGCGCAGGTCGGCGCGCATCTCGACGAGGGCGAGGGTGGCGTCGGGGGCGTGGTTCATACGGCGCAGCAGCTGCTGGCGGGGCGGTTCGACCACGTCGAAGAGCCGGACCAGCTCCTGTTCACCGCGCGATCCGGCGGCACGGGCCACCTCCCAGCGGTGGAAGGCCGCGCGGACCCGGTCGGCGTCGGCGTCGTAGGTCCGGGTGACGTGCCGGAAGAAGGCACGCTTGCCGTCGTCGTCGAGGGCGTCGTAGGCGGCGAGGGCGCGGGTCGCGACCGCGCGCATCGAGGCCTCGCCGACGTCGCTCATCAGGACCTCGCAGGCGGCGAGCAGCTGGTCCAGCGGGGAGTCGAGTGGAAGATCCGACGGTGGCGCGGCTGGTTCCCCGCCGGGGGCGGACGCGGCGCGCCGACGCCCGAGCACCTGGAACAGGTCGGTCAGCAGCCAGCCGTCGTGACGTTCCATGTCCGCACCTTCCGTACGTCTCAGGTCGCGCGCGCCCCGGCCGTCGTCTCGTCGCCCGATCGCCCTCGCCTGCCCTCAGCATGAAATCCATGAGGGCGGGCGATATATATAACAGCGCCACCGTAAGACACATCAGGGCATGAGCACCACCCCCTGCCCGCCCGGATAACCTGACCGCTCGGAGGTGCACATGGCCCGGGTCCCGGAGTCCCAGCGCGTGCGGGACGCGCTCGAGAACGCTGTCGTCGACGGTCACTACCGTCCCGGCGAGCGGCTGGATCCCGCACGCCTGGAGGAGGAGTTCGGCTGCTCCCGTACGCCGATCCGCGAGGCCCTCCAGGCTCTGGAGCGCTCGGGCCTCGTACAGATCCGCCCCAAGCAGGGCACGTACGTCACCGAGCTGAGCGTCTCCGAGCTGGCCGAGCGCTTCGAGGTCATGGCCGAGCTGGAGGGGATGGCGGCGCGGCTCGCCGCCCGGAGCATCGACCGGGAGGCCCTGGAGGAGCTCGAGCGCGCGCTGCTCGAGTGCGAGCGCCACGCGGCGGCGGGCGAGGCGGACCCGTACTACTACGCCAACGCCCGGTTCCACGGCATCGTCTACGACTCCTGCGGCAACGAGTACCTGCGGCAGCAGGCCCACGCCCTGAAGCGCGCGCTCCAGCCGTACCGCCGCCTTCAGCTGCGCGTCCCGGACCGTATGCGCCGCTCCCTGGCCGAACACCGCGCGATCGCCGACGCCGTCACGCGCGGCGACGCCGAGACGGCGGAGAACGCGGCGCGCGATCACGTCCTGGTCCAGGTCAAGGAGTTCAGCCAACTGGTGCGGACCTGGCGGCAGTTGACGGAACCGGCGCGCGAGGCCGGCTGAGCGGCGATGCGCCTCCACCGTCCCCGAACGGGTTCGGGGACGGTGGTCGAGCGACCTTCGGCGCTCAGCCGGGGTGTACCGCCGTGACCGTGAAGCGTTCGACCTCGGCGACGTGGCCACCGGTGGTGGCGACGACCGTCAGGACCCGATTCGTGGCACCGCGGTAGGACACCCGCTCCTTCCAGGGCTGGTTCTTGCCGCCCGCCGCGACGCAGCAGGCCGTGCCGATCGGCGCCTTCGACGCCGGCTGGCGGACGTGGACGCGGATGCTCTCGTCCACGCCGGTGATCCGTCCGCCGGTCAGGACCGGGGAGCGCACGGTCGCGCCGTACGCGGGCAGGGTCAGGGAGAACGTCGTGTCGTCGGTGCCGACGACCTCCCAGGGGGCGTCGCGGCCCATGCCGTAGCGCACGAGGTGGATGACCGCGGCGGTGCCGGTGATGCCCTTGGGCGTGCTCAGGCCGACGCCGATGTGGGCGTGCCGCCCGTAGACATGGTGCGAGGAGACGCGGCCGATGTCGTGGAAGCCCAGGTAGCCCTGGGTGAAGGCGAGGGCGGTCAGGTCGGGGTCGAGGTGCCAGGGCTGATGGCCTCCTGAGCGGTAGTCACGCTCCCAGGCCCGAGCCTGGGCGAGAGAGGTGAACGGCCACAGCGGCTGGAGCCGGCCGAGGCCGGACGCGTGCGCGGTCCGGGTCCTCGGCTCGGGCAGGGCCGTGGGCTTGTAGGTCTGCGGTGTGTACGTCTGCGGCGCGAGGCCCGTCGTCGATCCCGGCGGGGCGGGCGCGGCGGCGGAGCGCGGTGACGAGGACGAGGACGAGGAGACCGGCGTGTCCGGTGGGGCGGACGGCGATGCCGGTGCGTGTGCGGTGCCGCCGGAGCTCCCGCACGCGGTGAGGGCCAGTCCGGTGGAGGCCGCCGCGGCGAGGAGTCGGAGGTGGAGCTGGACGTTCATGGGTGCCCCAGGAAACATGTACCGACCGTCGGTACAGTTTGTACGCATATCGTGCCACTAGCGGGGTTCGTTCCATAGAGTGCGGAGCGCCTCAACTGAAGCGCCTGGGCTGGAGCGCCTTAACTCTCGCGCAGCTCGGCGAGTTTCCGCGCCGCCGGGCCGATCGCCCGCCCCTTGCGGGCCAGACCGGCCCACGGGTCCGTGCGGGCCTGGTCGAGGGCGTTCTCGACCGTCCATCGCCGGGCCGTCAGCTCCGGGTCGTCGAGCCGGCTCCACGCGAACGGTGTGGCGACCGGGCCGCCCGGCCTCGCCCGCACCGTGTACGGGACCACGGCGGTCTGCGCGTACCCGTTGCGCTGCACGTCGAGGTAGAGCCGATCGCCCCGGTCCTCCTTGCGCTGGGCGGTGGTGAGGTCGTCGGGGTGGGCCGCGGCGAGGATGTCGGCGGCGTCCTTGGCGAAGTCACGCACCTCGTCGAAGGTCTGCCGGCCCCTCAGGACCGCGACGACGTGCAGTCCGCGCGAGCCGGTCGTCATGACGCCGGAGGCGAGTCCCACGGCGTCCAGAAGATCGTGTACGTGGTGGGCGGCGGAGCGGACGGCCTCGAAGTCGCCCTCCCCCGGCGGATCGAGGTCGAACACGAGGCGGTCCGGGCGGTCCAGGTGCGGCGCCCGGGACTGCCAGCGGTGCAGGGTGACGGCCGCCTGGTCCGCGAGGTAGACGAGCGTCGCGGTGTCGTCGCACAGCGCGTGCAGGACGGTGCCGCCCTCCTTGTCGACCTCGAACCGGTGGATCCAGTCCGGGAAGTACGCGGGGACGTTCTTCTGCATGATCCGCTCACCGTCGAGACCGTCCGGGAGCCGTTCCAGCATCAAGGGGCGGCCGCGCAGGTGCGGGAGCATGTGCGGGGCGATCTCCCGGTAGTACGTGACGAGGTCGCCCTTGGTCACCTCCGGGCCGCCGCCCGCCCCCGACGCGCCGGCCGGCAGCAGTTCCTTCCCCTGCCGGTGCAGGGTGACCGTGCGGTCGCCCACGCGCAGTCGGCTCGTCCGGTTCCGGGTCATCGCTTCACCTCCAGTGCGGCCCGCACCAGTGCCGCGGCGAGTTCGGCGTACGGGGTGTCGCCGGCGAGCCGGACGAGCGCGGCGGGGTCCTTCGGCAGGCCCCGGCGTTCGGCGCCCTGGAGGGCCTTGGCGTCGAGGTAGGGGGCGAACTCGGGCCAGACGTCCTGCACTTCGCGCAGGAAGATGTCGGCTCCGGTGGGGCCGAGTCCCGGGGTGCGGCCGCGCAGCGAGGTGCGCAGCGCGTCGGCGTCGCCGTCGGCCCGTTCGCGCAGCCTGCGCAGGTCTCCGCCGCAGTCGTCGAGCAACAGGCGTGCGCCGTCGCCGAGTTGGGTGGCGGTGCGTTCGTCGTAGCGGCGGTAGCCGCCTTCACCGAGGGCGTCGACGCGCTGCTGCCAGGTGGCGTCGGCCATCCGGCGCGGGTCGCGCAGCCCGGCGTCGTACAGGGCGCGCGCGGTCGCCACTCCGACGGAGGCGCGGATGCGGGTGCTGAGCAGCGTCGCGAGCACCAGGGTGCGGTACAGCGGCTGCGGGGTGTCCTTGAGGCGGATGCCCGCTTCGGCGGCGTACGTCCGGCCGTGCTCGTCGAGCAGGGCGCGCATCGCCTTCCGCCGGGCGTTCGTGGTTCGCGTCATGACTCAGTCCGGGTCCCAGGTCTCGGCGTCGGGTGCTTCGGCGATCTGGCGCAGGGTGCGGCCGCTGCGCGCCGAGCGGGCGCGGTGCGGGTCGGGGGTGCCGCCCCCGCCGCGCCCGGTTCCGGTACGCACGAGCAGCCACGTCGGTCTCGCGCCGCTCGCACCCTCGCGCTCCTCGCGGCTGTGGAAGCGGGTGAGGGCGTACTGGCCGTGCAGCTTGCCGCCGTGCAGTTCGAAGGTGGCGTGGCCGTGGTCGAGCGCCTCGGCGAACGGCACGGGCCGGTCCTCGCGGTCGTGGCTGGTGGGCCGGTACGTGCCCCGGTCCCAGACCATCACGGTGCCCCCGCCGTACTCTCCCCGGGCGATCACGCCCTCGAAGTCCTGGTAGGCGAGCGGGTGGTCCTCGGTGGGGACGGCGAGCCGCTTGTCGTGCGGGTCGGTGGAGGGGCCTTTGGGGACGGACCAGGACCTGAGCACGCCGTCGACCTCCAGGCGGAAGTCGAAGTGCATGGTGCGCGCGTCGTGGATCTGCACCACGAACGCCGGTTCGCTGCCCCCGGCCGTCGCCGTACCCTTCCGCTCGCCGAGGCCTGACTGATCGCCGCGGGCCTGCTGATCGCCTCGCGGTTCGCTCGTCCGGTCGAAGTGCCGCTTGTCGCGGTAGGTCCGCAGACCGTCGCGGCCGTCCTTCTGCGTCACGGCGTTCTCCTCCCTGCGGGCCACCGGGCCGGACCGGCGTCCGAGTACCCGTGATCGCCCGCGGCACGCCCGACGGGGCCACGGCCTGCGCATCCCTTCCGCAGGCCGGGGTACTCGGCGGGCCGGAGAGGAGACCGTCATGCCACGAGGTTCGAACGCCAAGCGGGAACGCCAGTACGAGCACATCAAGGAGAGCGCCGAGGAACGCGGCGAGTCGACCGAGCGGGCCAAGGAGATCGCGGCGCGCACGGTGAACAAGGAGCGCGCCCGGTCCGGGGAGTCCAGGACCGCGAGCAAGGTCTCCACGCAGGACAAGAAGTCCGCGTCGCAGCGCGGTGGGGAACGGTCCCACAGCGGCGCCGGAGGCCCGACGAAGGACCAGCTCTACGAGGAGGCGAAGAAGCGCGGCATCGAGGGGCGCTCGTCCATGAACAAGCGGGAACTGGCCAGGGCGCTCGGACGCTGAACCCGCCACGCCCGCCCGTACCGACCCCGGGCGGGCCCCCTGCGCACGGGAACGGAGACTCCGGATGTTCGACAGCACCCTGCCGTTGTTGGTGGAGGGCTACGCGTGGCTGCCCGACCGCCGCCGTCGCCGTGACGGCCGGCCGGTGACCGGCCGCCTCCTGGGCAAGAAGGTCGTGGCGCTGCACGGGCCCGACGCGGTCCGCTTCTTCTACGACGAGCGGCACGTCGTGCGCCGCGGCGCTCTGCCGGGCCCGGTCCTCGACACGCTGTTCGGCCGGGGCGCCGTGCACACCCTGGACGGGGCGCGCCACCGGGTCCGCAAGGCCCTGTTCACGGCGCTGCTCCAGGACCGTGGCGGCCTGGACCGTCTCGCGGCGGACCTCGCCGACCAGTGGACCCGGGCGCGCCGCCGCTGGGACGACCTCGACCGCTTGGTCTTCTTCGACGAGGCGGGCCTGCTGCTGACGCGTGCCGTGTGCGACTGGTCCGGCGTCCCGCTCTCCGGCGACGAGGCGGAGGGAACGGCTCGCGACCTGATCGCCATGGTGGACGGCTTCGCCTCGGCCGGCCCCCGGCACCTGCGGGCGCGCCGGGCGCGCAGCCGGCAGGAGCACAGGATCGCCCGCCTGGTCACGGAGGTCCGCGACGGCGACCGCGAGGCACCCGACGGCTCGGTGCTGCGGGCGGTCGCCGATCACCGGGACGACGACGGCCGGCTCCTCGATCCGCACACGGCGGCGGTCGAGATCCTCAACGTGCTCCGGCCGACCGTGGCCGTCGCCTGGTTCCTGACCTTCGCCGCGCACACCCTCCACCGGTGGCCCGAGCACGGCAAGCGGCTCGCCGACGGGGACGCGGCCTGGGCGCGCGCGTTCGCGCAGGAGGTCCGCCGGTTCTATCCCTTCGCCCCCTTCGTCGCCGGGATCGCGGCCGCCGACCTGCGCTGGGCGGGCCAGGACATCCCCGAGGGCAGCATGGTGCTGCTCGACCTGTACGGGCAGAACCACGACCCGGAGCTGTGGCCCGAGCCGTACACCTTCGATCCCGGCCGCTTCCTCGGCCGCGAGCCCGGACGGGACGAACTGGTCCCGCAGGGCGGCGGCGATCCGGCGGTCCACCACCGGTGCCCGGGCGAGGACGTCGTCCTGACCGTCCTGGAGACCCTGATCCCCCATCTCGCCGAGCTGCCCTACCCCGTCCCCGAGCAGGATCTGCGCATCCCGCTCGGCCGCGTGCCCACGGCGCCGCGCAGTGGGTTCGTGATGACGCCCTCGCCATAGAACTCCGTAGAACGCCGTAGAACCGCGGAGAAGCACGGAGAAGCACGGAGAACCCCTGGTCGCGCCTACACCCGGACGGAGTCGGTCCGCTTCAAGACGGCCGCGCGGGGAACCCGGAGGTCCTCCCCGAAGCCCCACCCGCACGAGAGGGAGTGACACATCATGGTCGACCCCGGCGACAAGGAGTTCTACCACCGTTCGCCTCATGCCTGGATGCCCGACGACCGCCCGCGCGGCGGGGGTCCGACGCGTCCGATCAAGCACCGGGGCACGCTGGCGACCGTCCTGCTGATCACCGCTGTCATTCTGGTGATCCTCGTGGGCATCGCCCTGTTCCCGTGATCCGCTCACGCCTTCTGGCCGCGCCCGGCGTCTACCGGCCCGGCCACGACACCGCGCTCCTGATCCGGGCCCTGGACAAGGAGCCCGTCGCCCGCCGCTCCACCGTGCTGGACCTCGGGACCGGATCAGGGGCGCTGGCCCTGGCGGCCGCGCGCTCGGGGGCCCGCGTGACCGCTGTCGACATCGCGTGGCGGGCGGTGTGGACGGCGCGTCTGAACGCACGCCTGTCCGGCCGCCCGGTGCGGGTGCGGCACTGCGATCTCGGCTCGGTCCACGGGCTCGGCCCTTTCGATCTGGCCGTCAGCAATCCGCCGTACGTTCCCTCGCCCCGACCTCTGCCCCGCCGGGGCGCCGCACAGGCGTGGGACGGGGGCCCGACCGGCCGCAGCGTCGTCGACCGGGTCTGCGACACCGCCGCGCGGGTGCTCCGCCCCGGCGGCGCCCTCCTCATGGTCCACTCCGCGCTGTGCGACGAGGAGGCCAGCCTCGACCGGCTGGCCGGGCTCGGGATGAAGAGCGCGGTGATCGACCGCGCCTTCGTACCGTTCGGGCCGGTCCTGCGCGGGCGCCGGAACTGGCTGTGCGCGCACGGTCTGCTCGACCGGGAAACCACGTCCGAGGAACTGGTGGTCATCCGTGCCGAACTCCTCTGAACGCCGTGAGCCCCGCCCGTGCCGCATCACGGCCGACCGCACGGGCCCGCTGCTCGTGGAGGGCCCGGTCGAGGTGACCGACGCCGACGGCGTGGTGCACACCTCCCGGCGCTTCCAGGTGGCGATCTGCACCTGCCGCCGCAGCCGCGCCTACCCCTGGTGCGACACGAGCCATCGCCGCCACTCCCCCGCACCCCCGCGGACGGACCCGTCGTGACGCCCGCCCCGCCACCGGAGCCCCGCGCCCACACGCCCGAACTGCCGCCCGCCCGCGGAGAGTTGTCCCACTGGACGACGACGGCACTGAGGCACGACGAGCCCACGCCACCACCTCCCGACGACGCGGCCGCCGACCCCTACGGCGACGACCTCCAGCTCGCCCTCTACGTGCTCTACGAGCTCCACTACCAGGGCTTCCGGGGCGTCGACCCGGACCGGGAATGGGACCCCGGCCTGCTGGCCGTACGACGACGGCTCGAGCGGCGCCTGCTCGCCGCCCTGCGCGCTGACGCGACCCCGCCGGGAAACGCGGCAGACGTCCTGGAGGACCTCCAGGTCGAGCCTCCCGCCGGACACGAGCCCGACGGCGTAACCCCTCACCTGCAACGCGACGGCACCGCCCGCCAGTTCAGGGAGTACGCGGCGCTGCGCTCGCTCTACCACCTCAAGGAGGCCGACCCGCACGCGTGGGTCGTCCCGCGCCTGTACGGCCGGGCCAAGGCGGCGATGGTGGCCGTCGAGTACGACGAGTTCGGCGCCGGGCGCCCCGAGGACGTCCACGCCCGCCTCTTCGCGGACCTGATGACGGACCTCGGCCTGGAGACCGCGTACGGCCACTACCTGGACCGCGCTCCGGCCGCCGCCCTCGCCCCGGTGAACGTCATGTCCCTCTTCGGACTGCACCGCGGCCTGCGCGGCGCCCTGGTGGGCCACTTCGCAGCGGTCGAGATCACCTCGTCCCCCGGATCCCGCCGGCTCGCCGAAGGGCTGCGGCGCCTCGGCGCGGGCCCGGCCGCCCAGCGGTTCTACGACGAGCACGTGGAGGCCGACGCCGTGCACGAGCAGGTGGTCCGGCGCGACGTCGTCGGCGGGCTGCTGCGCGCCGAGCCGTCCCTGGACGGTGACGTCGCCTTCGGCGCGTGCGCCACCGGCTTCCTCGAGGACCGGCTCGCCGCGCACCTGCTGACCCGCTGGCGGCACGGCGACAGCGCCCTGCTCGAACCCCTGCCGGAAGGAGCCCCGTGATGACTGCGCGAGCGGCGGTCTTCGACGTGGACGGAACCCTCGTCGACACCACTCACCTGCACGCCGTGTGCTGGTGGGAGTCCCTGCGCCAGGCGGGCCACCGGGTCCCGATGACCTCGGTGCACGGCGCCATCGGCCTCGGCTCCACCGACCTTCTCGCCCATCTCCTCGGCCCGGACCGGGACAAGGACGAGGACGCGGCCATCGGCGCCGGCCACAAGGCCCTCTACGGCACCTGGCACGAGCGCCTCGCACCGTTCGACGGGGCGGCCGACGTCCTGCGCCGGCTGCACGACGACGGCTGGCCCGTCGTCCTCGCCACCTCGGCGAGCGGCCCCGAACTGGAAGCCCTGCGCGCGGCGCTCGACGCCGACGAGGCGATCGACGCGACCGCGAGCGCCGACGACGTCGACGCGGGGAAGCCCGCGCCCGAGCCGGTGTGGCACGCGCTCGGCCTCGTCGGGGCGGAGCCCGGGGACAGCGCCTTCGTGGGCGACTCGGTGTGGGACATGCGGGCGGGGCGCCGGGCCGGTGTCACCCCGGTCGGGGTGCTGAGCGGTGGCGTGTGCCGCGCCGAGCTGGAGGCGGCGGGCGCCGCGGAGGTGTACGAGGACACGGCGGACCTGCTGCGTCACCTGGACCGCAGCGCCTTCGGGCGCTCCTGAGTCCTCAGGCTCCCCGCAGTGCGGGCAGCACCTCGCTGCGGTAGAAGTCGAAGAACCCTTGCTGGTCCGGGCCGATCTGGCCGACGTACACCTCGTCGAAACCGGCGTCGGCGTACGCGGAGACCGCGCGGAGATGCTCCTCGGTGTCGTCGCCGCAGACGGAGCCGTCGGCCACGGCCTGCTCGGTGACCAGCGAGGAGGCCTGCTCGAAGTGGGCGGGGCTGGGCAGGACCTGCCCCAGTTCGCCGGGCAGGAACTGGGTGGGCCACAGCCGGTGGACCGTCTTGACGGCCTGCTCCCGGTCGGTGCCCCAGCACACCTTGAGGCCGCCGAGGACCGGCTTCTGGCCGCCTCCGGAGCGGCGGAACCGGCCCACCAGTTCCTTGTCCGGCGTCATCGTGACGAAGCCGTCGCCGATCCGCCCGGCGAGCGCGGCGGCCTTGGGGCCGAACCCGGAGACGTGGATGGGCACGGGCTCGTCGGGGACGGTGTAGAGGCGGGCGTTCTCCACGGTGTAGTGGCGGCCGCGGTGGGTGACCTCGTCGCCGGTGAGGAGCTCACGGATGACCTGCACGGCCTCTTCGAGCATCTGGAAGCGGACGTCCACGGCCGGCCAGGCGTCCCCGAGGACGTGCTCGTTGAGGGCCTCGCCGGTGCCGACGCCGAACCGGAAACGGTTGCCGGTGAGCACGCCGGAGGTGGCCACGGCCTGCGCGTTGACCGCCGGATGCATACGGAGGGTGGGGCAGGTCACGAACGTGGTCACGGGCAGTGACGTCACCTGGGCGAGCGCGCCGATCATCGACCAGACGAACGGGCTCTGCCCCTGCGCGTCGGTCCAGGGGTGGTAGTGGTCTGAGATCGCCAGGCACTCGAAGCCCGCCTGTTCGGCGGCCCGTGCCTGGTCCAGCAGCTCCGCCGGGGTGAACTCCTCGCTCGCCAGGAAGTATCCGTAGCGTGCCATCACTTGCTCCTCACGTGGTGCGGCCCCCGTCGCCCGCGAAGGCGATGTCCTGCCCCCTGAGTACGCGCGCTCCCATGTTCCTGCGCATCATCTCCAGTGCCGCGTCGGCCAGTTCGGGGTGGATGGAGGCGACGGCGTCGCTGACGACCGTCACGTCCAGGTGCCGGATGTGGGCGTCGAGGGCGGAGTACAGCACGCACTGCTCGGTGACCTGACCGCACAGGATCACGTGTCGCACGTCGAGCTCCCACAGCAGGTACGACAGCGGCGTCTCGAAGAAGATCGAGTGCCGTGCCTTCACGACGAACAGCGCGTCCTCGTCGGGCGTGATCGGCTCGACCAGGTCGGCGTGCCGCCCGGCGAGGGCGGCGTCGACGATCTCACCGTGGTGGGAGCGCCACTGTCCGAAGTTGTCGTTGACGTACACGACGGGCACGCCCCCGGCCCGTGCCGCGGCGAGCAGCTCACCGACGACCGGCACGACCTTGCGGGCCGCGGGCAGCAGCAGCTCCGCGTCCTCGTGGTCGTACGTGTTGATCATGTCGATCACGATGAGGGCCGCGCCACCGTCGTTGACTGGCATCGCTCCCGCGTACCCAGGAACAATGGTCCTGAAGCGTGCCGCCGGGACTGGCCCGCGCCTGCGCGGGAACCCGGGCTCCGCAGACGACATCGGCCGGGGCGCCCCCGGTCGGAGGCGAGCAGGAGATCCTCATGACACTCCAAGACCACCTGGTCACCGTGATGCTCAGCAACTGCACGGATGACGACGCACATCGGGTCCTGTCCCATCTCGGGGTGCTGTCCGGCGCGCCCGTGGCCGCACCGGCCGGCGCGGGCGGCTCCCACGTCCCTGCCCACCCGACGGTGTGGACCGCCGAGGTCGACCCGGAGGCCGAGCGGCCGGCGGCCGGTGCGGACGCCGGGGCCGCCGGGCTCGACGGGCCGGTGGCGCTGAACGCGCAGGGTTCGCCGCACGGGGTGACGGCGCTGCGCGACGTCCTGGCGCAGGCCTTCACGGTGGAGGAGACGGGGTCGGTCTCCGGTGACCAGGAACGCGACTGCCAGTTCCGGCTCACCGCCCGTTGAGCCGCCGTGTCCGGCCCGCTCACGCGGCCTGCGGCTGCGGGGCGCGGTGGGCACGGTCACGGATCCGCGCGCAGCTGCGGCTGATGAGCCGCGACACGTGCATCTGCGAGATGCCGAGCTCCTCGCCGATGCGCGCCTGCGTCATGTCCTCGAAGAAGCGCAGGTAGAGGATGGTGCGCTCGCGTTCGGGCAGGAGTCGCAGGCCGTCCTTGGCGGCTTCGCGGTCGGTGACGAGCTCGAAGCCGGGGTCGGGCGCGCCGAGGCTGTCGGCGAGGCTGAAGCCGTCCTCGGAGGACCCCGTCTCCGCTTCCAGGGACAGGCTGCGGTAGCTGTTCAGCGCCTCCAGGCCCTCCCGCACCTCGTCCGGGGCCAGCCCCGTCTCGCGCGCGATCTCCTCGGCGCCGGGCTCCTTCTCCTGCTGTCCGGCCCGGTTCATGAGGTCGCGGCGGGCGAAGCGGACCCGGTTGCGCAGGTCCTGGACCCGGCGGGGGACACGGACGTCCCAGGTGTGGTCGCGGAAGTGGCGGCGCAGTTCGCCGGTGATGGTGGGCACGGCGAAGGGTTCGAAGGGCCCCTTCCCCAGGTCGTAGCGGTCGACGGCCTTGACGAGGCCGACGGCCGCCACCTGTTCGAGGTCCTCCACGCTCTCGCCCTTGTTCCTGAAGCGCCGGGCGAGGCGGTGGGCCATGGGCAGCCATGCCTCCACCAGTTCCTCGCTCAGTACGTCGTGTTCGGGTCCCCGCGGGCTGTCGGCGAGGCGGAGGAACGCCTGTTCGGTGTCGGGCGCGTCGTCGTGCACACGGTGAGTGGCCATAAAGGGGGTCTCTCCTCGGCGTGGCTCGTCACTTCGGTGAAGGGGTCAGGCGGGCAGTTCGCCGGCTTCTCTGCGGACCCGGGCGCAGCTCTCCCGGATGAGGCGCGACACGTGCATCTGCGAGATGCCGAGCAGGTCGGCGATCCGGATCTGCGTCATGTCGCGGAAGAAGCGCAGGTAGAGGATCGTGCGCTCACGCTCGGGCAGACGGCTCAGGCCCTCCTTGGCCGCTTCGCGCTCGGCGACCCGGTCGTAGGCCGGTTCCGGTTCGCCGAGCGTGTCCGCGATGGTGCATCCCCCGCCGTCCGAGAAGGACATCTCCGCGTCGAGCGAGCGTGCCTGGTAGCTCTCCATCGCGGACAGGCCCTCACGGACCTCGTCCTCGGTCAGACCGGCCTGTTCGGCGATCTGAGCCACGCTCGGCCGCTGTCCGCCGGGCTGCTGCGTCAGGGTGCGGTGTGCGGCGCGGACCGCGTTGCGCAGGTCCTGGACCCGGCGCGGCACGTGCAGGTCCCACAGGTGGTCGCGGAAGTGGCGGCGCAGTTCGCCGGTGATGGTGGGCACGGCGTAGGACTCGAACGCGCCGAGCGTCGGGTCGTAGCGGTTCACCGCCTTCAGCAGGCCGAGTGCGGCGATCTGCTGGAGGTCCTCCATGCTCTCGCCCTTGTCCCGGAAGCGGCGCGCGATGCGGTGCGCCATGGGCAGCCAGGCCGTCACGGCCTCCTCGCACAGCAGATCCCGCTCGGCGCCGGGTTCGAGCCCGGCCATCCGCGCGAACAGTGCCGACGTGTCGGGAGCGTCGTCGTGACGGCGGCGGGTACGGCTTCGCGACCGTGTCCGGTCAATCCTTTCGGTGAGCATGAGAAATCGCTCCTCAACGAATGCGTTGAGCTGGATTCGCGAGAAGCGCGTCACTCCGAGGAGCGTCATCTCCCCGGGCGCGGCCGCGCCGCTCGCGGAAGATGCCTTCGCTCCAAAGCATCGACGTAACGGGTACCCCACCATTGTCCGCCCGAACGGACCGATCCGGCCAACGCGGGAGGCTCAAGCTTTCGGGATGGTGCAAAGATGGGTTCGAGGGGGGCCTCACCCCGGAACGGTACGAAGATGAACAGCCAGAGCGCAGCCGTCGACGGCGGAACCCTGTCGAGTCACGCGGTGATCGGTGCCCCGTGCTGGGTCAGTCTGACCACCCGCGATCTGGAGGCTGTCCAGTCCTTCTACACCGCCGTCCTCGGCTGGGAGTGGCGGGTCGGCAAGCTGGGCGACCGGTACCGGTTCGCGAGCGTGGACGGGGTGCCGGTGGCCGGTGTGTCAGCCGTTCGGAGCATGGGGGACACGGCTTTCGCGTGGACGCCGTTCTTCGCCACGGACGACGCGGACCGGGCGGTGTCCCGCGGCTACGAGCGGGGCGGCACCACGGCTCTGGGCCCGATCTCCTTCCCGCCCGGGCGGGCGGCGATGCTCGCCGACCGCGACGGGGCCGTCTTCGGCATCTGGGAGGGCGAGCTGGTCACCGGCTGGGAGAAGTGGCGGCGCGCCGCCCCGGCCTTCATGGAGCTCCACACGCGCAACGCGTTCGACGCCGCCATGTTCTACGCGGAGGTCCTCGGCTGGGCGTCGGAGGCCGAGGGGTGCTGCGAGGCCTGTTACGAGGACGAGAGCGTCGTCCTGCGCAGTGAGGGCGAGATCGTGGCCCGCATCCACTCGGGCGCGGTGGAGTCGGCGCCGGATCCGGCGATCCGGCCGCGCTGGCAGATCCATTTCGCGGTCGAGGACGTGGAGGCCTGCGCCCGCGCCGCTCTGGACCACGGTGGCTCGCTCGTGGCGCGGGCCGCGGGTCGTCCGGAGATCACGCTGAGCGATCCGGACGGCGCCCGCTTCGTGGTGTACGCGCGGCCGGCGGGCTGACCGCCCGCGCTCAGGCGGTGCGGGCGGGCCGGGAGAGCAGGAGCAGGCTGTAGGGCGCGAGGAGGATCCGGCTGGCCGCCTTGTGCTCGGTCTCGTCGGCGTCACCGCGGGCGTCCGTGGTGTCGATCCGGGTGGTCCAGCGTTCGCCGTAGTCGGCGCCGGGCAGGTCGAAGGCGACGGGCTCGCGGTAGCTGTTCATGAGCAGCAGGAAGGAGTCGTCCACGACCCGGCGGCCGCGGGTGTCGGGTTCGGCGATGGCATCGCCGTTGAGGAAGACGCCGAGGGCGTGGGCGTCGGGCCGCCGCCAGTCCTCGTCGGTCATCTCGCGCGCGTCGGGGCGCAGCCACACCAGGTCGGGCAGGGGCTGTGCGGCGCGGGTGGCGGTGTCGCCGCGGAAGAAGCGGCGTCTGCGCAGCACCGGGTGTTCGGCGCGGAGCCGGATGACACGGCGGGTGAAGTCGATCAGTTGCCGCTGTTCGCCGGTGAGGTTCCAGTCGATCCAGGAGAGCTCGCTGTCCTGGCAGTAGGCGTTGTTGTTGCCCTGCTGGGTGCGGCCGAGTTCGTCACCGTGCGCGAGCATCGGGATGCCCTGCGAACACATGAGGGTGGCCAGGAAGTTGCGCTGCTGGCGGGCGCGGAGTTCGAGGATCGCGGGGTCGGTGGTGGGGCCTTCGGCGCCGCAGTTCCAGGACCGGTTCTCGTTCTCCCCGTCCCGGTTGTCCTCGCCGTTGGCCTCGTTGTGCTTCGTGTCGTACGAGACGAGGTCGCGCAGGGTGAATCCGTCGTGCGCGGTGACGAAGTTGACGCTGGCGCGCGGGCGCCGGCGCTCGTGCTGGTAGAGGTCGGAGGAGCCGGTCAGCCGGGAGGCGAACTCGGCGAGGGTGTGGTCGGCGCCGCGCCAGAAGTCCCGTACGGAGTCCCGGTACTTGCCGTTCCACTCCGACCACAGCGGCGGGAAGTTCCCCACCTGGTAGCCGCCGTCGCCGACGTCCCAGGGTTCGGCGATCAGCTTGACGCGGCCGACGACGGGGTCCTGCTGGACGAGGTCGAAGAACGCGGACAGCCGGTCCACATCGTGGAACTGGCGGGCGAGGGTGGCCGCGAGGTCGAAGCGGAAGCCGTCGACGTGCATCTCGGTGACCCAGTACCGCAGCGAGTCCATGACCAGCTGGAGGACGTTCGGGTGGTGCATCAGGAGGCTGTTCCCGGTGCCCGTGGTGTCGAAGTAGCGGGCCGGGTCGTCGGGGTGCAGGCGGTAGTACGAGGCGTTGTCGATGCCGCGGAAGGCGAGCGTGGGCCCGTTCTCGTTGCCCTCGGCGGTGTGGTTGTAGACGACGTCGAGGATCACTTCGAGGCCGGCCCGGTGCAGCGCCTTGACCATGGTCTTGAACTCGGTGACCTGCTCGCCGAGGGCGGGGTGCGCCGCGTAGGCGTTGTGCGGGGCGAAGAAGCCGATCGAGGTGTAGCCCCAGTAGTTGGTCAGGCCGCGGTCGACGAGGAACCCGTCGTGGATGTACTGGTGGACGGGCATCAGCTCGACGGCGGTGACGCCGAGCGAGGTGAGGTGCGCGATGACGGGTTCCGTCGCGAGTCCCGCGTAGGTGCCGCGCAGCGCCGGGGGCACGTCGGGGTGGGTGAGGGTCAGGCCGCGCACATGGGCCTCGTAGACGACGGTCTCGGCGTACGGCCGGCGGGGCGGCTTGTCGTCGCCCCAGTCGAACGAGGGGTCCGTGACGACCGAGAGCAGGGTGTGCGGGGCGCTGTCCGCCGGCTCGGGGCCGGGCGAGGCCCGCTCGAAGAGCGCGGCGTCGTTGTCCGTGGCCCCCTCCATCGCCCGCGCGTAGGGGTCGAGGAGCAGCTTGGCGGGGTTGCAGCGATGTCCGGCCGCCGGATCCCAGGGGCCGTGCACCCGGTAGCCGTAGCGCTGACCGGGGCCGACGCCCGGGATCCGGCAGTGCCACACGAAGCCGTCGACCTCGGTGAGCGGGACGGTGCGGCAGGTGCCGTCGTCGTCGATCAGGACGAGGTCGACCCGTTCGGCGACCTCGCTGAACAGGGCGAAGTTGGTTCCTTCGCCGTCGGGTGTGGCGCCCAGGGGGAACGGGCTGCCGGTCCAGATCTCCAAGCGCCTGCCTCCTGCGGGGTTCAGCCGGGTACGGGTACCGCGGCGGCGAGCGGCTCGGGCTCGGGCAGCCGCACCCGGCACGTGAACCAGACGGTCCTGCCGGTGGGCGCGGGGTAGCTGCCCCAGCCGTCGCTCCATTCGGCGATCCGGCTGCTCAGGTCCTGCCGTTCGGCCTGGGCCGCGGGGAGTTCGCGGTTGTGGTCCGAGACCGCGGTGACGAGGTGCTGCCCGGTCCACCACATCTCGACGACGGCCGTCTTGTCAGCGCCGTGGTCCTCGATGTCCTGGAGCAGCATCCGGGTGCAGTGGCAGACGGGGTCCGCGAGCGTGCGCAGCCCCCAATGCCGTAGATGTGCGGCGAGAATGCGCTCGACCTGCCCGATCTGCTCCGGGCCGACCTCCACGTCGAGGTGGTAGTGGCGGGAGAGCGTGGGTTCCATGGTTCTGGCTCCTCTCGGCGAAGCCTGCTGCCCTTCGCACCGGCGGCGGCACGGTCCCGGACACGGAGCGTGGGCGGCAGTCGCTCCTGGGTCACTCAAGACTGTGAGGATCGCGGCCGTCACGCAACAGGAGTCACCCCCGCCTCAGGCGTCGTTGAATTCCCAACAGGACGCAGGGTGTTCGCGAATGCACTATGAGTGAGGCGTACTCCCTTTCCCGTGAGCCGACCCGGTTCACGCGCGCCATGGTTCGGTGCCGTTCGGTGTCCGAGCCACGCGCGGGGAGCACGCCCCGACAAGAATGGTGCCCCCGTGGTGATCATGCCCGCCAAAACCGAGGTCGCGCGTCATCTGAGGTACTACCGGGCGTGGGAGCGGCTGACGCTCGCCCACCCCGCCGACCGGGCCATCCGCATGCGCTTCGAGGACAGTGCGTACACGCTGTGCGTGCTGATGGGCGAGTGCCAGGCCCGGACGGCCGCCGACGCCGCCGAGCAGTATCTGCGTCACGGCACCACCCGGCCCGCGCGGCCGGGTCCCGTGAACGCGCACCTGTGATCCGCATCCAAGCATCCGCGTCGATGAATCCGCGTCCTCGGCCCCACGCAGGACCGGCGAGGAGAAACCGATGTTGTCAGCCTTGGCAGAAGGCTCCGTACTAACCGCCACCGTGCTGGTACGGGACATCCAGCCGCTCGTCGACTGCGGCCGGCGCCCGGCGAAGGCGGTCCCCGGCGAGACCTTCCAGGTCACCGCCACCGTGTTCGCCGAGGCCGGGACCGCGGTCGGCGCCGATGTCGTGCTGCGCGGCCCGGACGGCCGCGCGGGTCCCTGGACCCCGATGCGCGAGCTGTCCCCCGGCACCGACCGCTGGTCCGCGGAAGTCACCCCGGACACCGAGGGCCGCTGGACGTACCGCGTGGAGGCCTGGACGGATCCGGTGACCGACTGGCGGCGGGCCGCCGAGGTCAAGGTCCCGGCCGGCCTCGACAGCGGGCTGATGCTGGAGGAGGGCGCGCTCCTGTACGGGCGCGCGGCTCGCGGTGTTCCGCCGGGCCCGGAGCGCCAGGTGCTCCTGGCCGTGGTGGACGCCTTGCAGGACGAGGAGCGGACCCCGGCCGAACGGCTCGGGGCCGCGCTGACTCCCGAGGTGGAGGCCGTCCTCGCGCGGTATCCCCTGCGCGAGCGGATCACCCGCTCCCCCGCCCTGCCGCTGCTGGTGGAGCGGGAGCGGGCCCTGTACGGGTCCTGGTACGAGTTCTTCCCCCGCTCCGAGGGCGCGGTCCTCGAGCCCGGAAAACCGCCGGTCAGCGGCACGTTCGCGACGGCCGCCGAGCGGCTGCCCGCGATCGCCGCGATGGGCTTCGACGTCGTCTACCTCCCGCCGGTCCATCCCATCGGCACGACGTTCCGCAAGGGCCCCGACAACTCCCTGTCCCCCGGCCCGCACGACGTCGGCGTCCCCTGGGCGATCGGCTCCCCGGAGGGCGGCCACGACGCGATCCACCCGGACCTGGGCACCCTCGACGACTTCGACGCGTTCGTCGCACGGGCCCGCGAACTGGGCCTGGAGATCGCCCTCGACTTCGCCCTCCAGTGCTCCCCCGACCACCCGTGGGTGGAGAAGCACCCGGAGTGGTTCACGCATCGCGCCGACGGGACGATCGCGTACGCCGAGAACCCGCCGAAGAAGTACCAGGACGTCTACCCGATCGCCTTCGACCGGGACCTGCCCGGGATCGTCGCCGAGACGGTGTGCCTGCTGCGGTTCTGGATGGCGCACGGGGTGCGGATCTTCCGGGTCGACAACCCGCACACGAAGCCGGTGGCGTTCTGGGACGCGGTCCTCGCCGACATCAACGGCACGGACCCGGACGTCGTCTTCCTCGCGGAGGCCTTCACCCGGCCTCCCGTGATGCGGGCGCTGGCGCAGGCCGGCTTCCAGCAGTCATACACGTACTTCACCTGGCGGAACACGAAACAGGAACTGACCGAGTACCTGACCGAACTCGCCACCGAGACCGCAGCCTTCCTGCGGCCGAACTTCTTCGTGAACACCCCGGACATCCTGCCCGGCCACCTCCAGGAGGGCGGGCGCCCCGCGTTCGAGGCCCGGGCCGTCCTGGCGGCGACGCTGGCACCGAGCTGGGGTGTGTACGCCGGGTTCGAGCTGTGCGAGAACACCGCGGTGCGGCCGGGCAGCGAGGAGTACCTGCACTCGGAGAAGTACGAACTGCGGCCGCGGGACTGGGAGTCGGCCGAGCGGGAGGGCCGCACGATCGCCCCGCTGATCACCCGGCTCAACGAGATCCGCCGCGCCCATCCGGCCCTGCGCTTCCTCAGGAACCTCCGCTTCCACGAGGCCGACAACGACGCGGTGCTCGTCTACAGCAAGCGCGAGGGCGAGGACACGGTTCTGGTCGTCGTGAACCTGGACCCGCACCACACCCAGGAGGCCACGGTCTCCCTGGACATGGCACACCTGGGACTCGCCCCGGACGCCACCGTCCCCGTACGGGACGAACTGACCGGCGAGACCTATCACTGGGGCCGATCCGCGTACGTGCGCCTCGAACCCGGCCGCGCGCCCGCGCACGTCCTCGCGGTCGGCGACCGTCCTCACCACTGACTCGGAGGGTCACCCACATGATGTTCATGAACGAGCCCGTTCCGGACACCTTCGAGGACACGCCGGCCAAGGACCGCGACCCCGACTGGTTCAAGCGCGCGGTCTTCTACGAGGTCCTCGTCCGCTCCTTCCAGGACAGCAACGGCGACGGCATCGGCGACCTCAAGGGCATCACCGCGAAACTCGACTATCTCCAGTGGCTCGGCGTCGACTGCCTCTGGCTGCCGCCGTTCTTCAAGTCACCGCTGAAAGACGGCGGTTACGACGTCTCCGACTACACCTCGGTGCTGCCGGAGTTCGGCGACCTGGCGGACTTCGTGCAGTTCGTCGACGCGGCGCACCAGCGCGGCATCCGCGTGATCATCGACTTCGTCATGAACCACACCAGCGACCAGCACATGTGGTTCGAGGAGTCGCGCAAGAATCCCGAAGGCCCCTACGGGGACTACTACGTGTGGGCCGACGACGACAGCGGCTACGCGGACGCCCGGATCATCTTCGTCGACACCGAGGCCTCGAACTGGACGTACGACCCGGTGCGGGGCCAGTACTACTTCCACCGCTTCTTCTCGCACCAGCCGGACCTCAACTACGAGAACCCGGCGGTCCAGGAGGAGATCCTCGCCGCCCTCAAGTTCTGGCTCGATCTCGGCATCGACGGCTACCGCCTGGACGCGGTGCCCTACCTGTACGCGCAAGAGGGCACCGACTGCGAGAACCTGCCCGCCTCCCACGCCTTCCTGAAGCGGGTCCGCGCGGAGATCGACGCCCACTATCCCGACACGGTGCTGCTGGCCGAGGCGAACCAGTGGCCCGAGGACGTCGTCGACTACTTCGGCGACTACCGCTCCGGCGGCGACGAATGCCACAT
>NZ_JBITJS010000035.1:0-33998 GCF_044460245.1 Streptomyces sp. NPDC050145
CGCCCCCCGCCCCCCCCCCCCGGGGGGCCCCCCCCCCCCGGGGGCGCCCCCGGGGGGGGCGGGGCCACCCCCGCGACCAGCCCCCACCGGACCCGCACCCGGCGACGAACCCCGCCCCCCACCCCCGTGTCCGATTTCCGCCAGCCCCGCCCCGGAGGGCCCGGCAAAATGGGACGCATGGGCACCGAAGAAGACACCCGCTACGAAGCAGTCCGCAGCCGCGACGCCCGGTTCGACGGAGAGTTCTTCTTCGCCGTGCGGACCACCGGGATCTACTGCCGGCCCAGCTGCCCCGCCGTCACCCCGAAACGCCAGAACGTGCGGTACTACGCCACGGCCGCCGCCGCCCAGAGCTCGGGTTTCCGGGCCTGCCGCCGGTGCCGGCCGGACGCCGTGCCCGGCTCGGCGGCCTGGAACGTGCGGGCCGACGTCGTCGGGCGCGCGATGCGGCTGATCGGCGACGGGATCGTCGACCGGGAGGGCGTCGGCGGGTTCGCCACCCGGCTCGGCTACAGCGCCCGGCAGGTCCAGCGCCAGCTGACCGCCGAGCTGGGCGCCGGCCCGGTCGCGCTCGCCCGGGCCCAGCGCGCCCACACGGCCCGCCTCCTGCTCCAGACGACCCCGCTGCCGGTCACCGAGATCGCGTTCGCCGCCGGTTTCGCCAGCGTCAGGCAGTTCAACGACACCGTCCGCGAGGTCTACGCCCGCACCCCGACCGAGCTGCGGGCCGACGCCCCCGAGCGCGGCCGCGCCGTCGCCGGGATCCCGCTCCGGCTCGCCCACCGCGGCCCCTACCGCGCCGGGCCGGTCTTCGACGACCTCGCCCGTGAACGCGTCGACGGGATCGAGGAGTTGACGGGAGAGCCCGGGGCGCGCGTGTTCCGGCGCACGCTGCGGCTGCCGTACGGCACCGGCATCGTGTCCGTCGACGAGGCCGCCCACGAACAGCCCGGCACCCGCGCCGAGCACCGCGGCGGCTGGCTCGACGCCCGCATCCACCTCACCGACCTGCGCGACCTGACGACCGCCGTCGGGCGCCTGCGCCGCCTGTTCGACCTCGACGCCGACCCGTACGCGATCGACGAGCGGCTCGGCGCCGATCCGGAACTCGCCCCGCTGGTCGCCGCCCGGCCCGGCCTGCGCTCGCCCGGGGCCGCCGACGCCGAGGAGTGCGCCGTGCGGGCCGTCGTCGGGCCGGGGGAGGCGGCGCGGCTCGTCGAGCGGTACGGCAAGCGGCTCGACGCGCCCTGCGGCGGGCTCGACCGTGTCTTCCCGGCCCCGGACGCCCTCGTCGACGAAGACGGCACGCTCGGCGCCCTCGCCCGCGCGCTCGCCGACGGGACCCTGCGGCTCGACCCCGGGGCCGACCGCGACGACGCCGAGGTCGTGCTCCGGGCCCTGCCCGGGATGGACGCCCGCACGGTCGCGCTGATCAGGATGCGCGCCCTCGGTGACCCCGATGTGGCCGTGCCGGGCGACGACCTGACCGGCCGGGCCCGGGGCGACGCCTGGCGGCCGTGGCGTTCCTACGCGCGTCAGCACCTCCTCGTAGAAAGCTCGCAGAAAGAAAGTGGGAAGCATCGTGACTGACCAGAGCGTGCACCAGGACGTCCACCAGAACCTGCCCCCGGCCGTGTACTACGCGATCTTTCCGAGTCCGCTCGGGGAGCTGCTGCTCACCGGGGACGCGGGCGGGGCGCTGACCTCGCTGTCGGTGCCCGGGCAGAAGGGCGGGCGGAGCGTGGGGGAGGGGTGGGTGCGGGACCAGGCGCGGTTCGCGGAGGCGGGACGGCAGCTCGCGGCCTACTTCGCCGGTGAACTCAAGGACTTCCGGCTGGAGTTGAGGCCGGAGGGGACCGAGTTCCGGCGCAGGGTGTGGGACGCGCTCGACGACGTGCCCTACGGCGCCACCACCACGTACGGCGAGGTGGCCGCCCGGATCGGCGCCTCGCGTGCCGCCGTCCGCGCGGTCGGCGGAGCGGTCGGCGCGAACCCGCTCCTGATCGTGCGGCCCTGCCACCGCGTCATCGGCGCCGACGGCTCCCTCACCGGGTACGCCGGCGGCCTCGAACGGAAGGTCCAGCTGCTGACCCTGGAAGGCGGCGTCTGAGGTCCGGGGTGCCTGAGCATCTGAGCGCGGCATCACCATGAGTGAGCAGCGGCCACCCCGCCGTACATCCACACTCATGGTGGTTCTGTGCATTTTTGCAGGCGAGGGGATGGAAGCCGGACGAGGGTGCCCATCTCGCTGAGAGCCGCCACGGCCCCCCGTGATAACACGGAGTGACCAATTCCGAAGGGGGCCTCGCGCTCAATGGGTATCTTCAGCCGTCGTCGGACCGAGACGCTCGAACCGGACACGCCGGCCGGTGGCGGCGTCGCCGTGCTCGACCTCGATCCCTCGCTGCGCACGCTGACCGGGCACTGGGTCATCGACCGCCCGCACAGCCGCATCGGCTTCTCCGTCCGGCACGCCATGGTGACCACGGTGCGCGGCGCGTTCGCGGACTACGACAGCAGCCTGTACTTCGACGGGACCCGCCCCGAGGAGTCGCGCGCCGAGCTCGTCATCCGGGTCGCCAGCGTCGACACGGGCGTCGAGCAGCGCGACGCGCACATCGCGGGCACCGACTTCTTCGACGCCCGCCGCTTCCCGGAGATGTCCTTCCGCAGCACCTCCACGGTGCACAACGGCGGCGGGACCTTCCTCATGCGGGGCGACCTCACCATCCGTGACGTGACCCGCCCCGTCGACCTGCAGCTCGACTACCTCGGCTCCGTCCTCGACCCGTTCGGCTTCGAGCGGGCCGGGTTCGACGGGACCACCACCATCGACCGCACCGACTGGGGCCTGGTCTACAACCAGCGCCTGGAGGCGGGCGGCACGATGGTGAGCGAGAAGGTCCGCCTCCAGTTCGACATCTCGGCGATCCGCGCGTCCCGGCCGGAGTAGCCGCCGCCGGGCGGCGCTACGCGGGCAGGCCCCAGCGGGGGGCCGCCGCGTTCGGCGTGACCGGGGCGACCGTCAGGTCCGGGTGGTCGCCCGCCGCCGTCACCAGCGCCGATCCGCCCTTGGCGAGGCGGATCCGGATCGCGCCGTCGCCCGCGTCCTCGTACGGCAGCGGTGCGCCCGCGCCGTCGCGGACCTCGACCGGGCCCGCGATGCCGTGCCGCACCACGCACGGCGCGCCCGCCTCGCTGACCAGCCGCACCCAGCGCGTGACACCCTTCTCGCGGACCGCGCTGAGCAGGAACGCGCCCTGGGTGCGGAAGTCGTGCACCGCCAGGTCCGCCCAGGAGGCGGGCAGCGCCGGGAAGACGCGGATCGTGCCGCCCCAGGACTGGCACACCATGTCGTGCAGGGACTGGGCGGCGGACAGCGGCGTCTCGATCACCGGGCCCGTCTCCTTGTACATGGTGTTCGCCTGGATGAAGCGGCTCATCAGCTGCCCCAGGTACTTCAGCGCGTCGTCGCCCTTGCCGAGCAGCGCCGACATCGACGCCGCGCCCGTGAACGTGTAGCCCTGCAGGGCGCCCTCGAAGCCGACCCAGTGCGCGAGGGACCTCTCGATCAGGGCCCGTTCGCCGGCTGTGCTGCCCGTCAGCTCGTACAGCGGGTACACGGCGAGCAGGTGCGAGTAGTGGCGGTGCGACTTCGCGAAGGGGATGTCGGCGCCGATCATGAAGCCGTTCGCGTCCGTCGGGTACGGGACGCGCTTGGCGAGGACCTCGCGCCAGCGCGGCGCCAGCTCGTCGTCGACCCCGAGGATCTCGACCGCTTCGAGGAGCGTGCGGCAGCCCCAGCTCAGCAGCATCAGGTCGTAGTTGCAGTCGCGGGTGGTGCCGCCGTACTCGGGGGAGTAGGTGGCGGGCAGATGCAGCTTGCCGTCGGCGCCCGGCTCCAGGAAGTGCAGGTAGTAGTTCACGGCCTTGCGCAGCAAGGGGTACAGGGTGTCGCGCAGGATCGCCTCGTCCATGGTGTGGCGGTAGCTGAGCCACACGTTGTGCAGCGCCCAGGCGAGGTTGCCGACCTCGGGGGTGGGCGGGTCCTGGCCGGGGATGCCGACGCCGTAGCCCTGCGCGTTGCTGGTCGCGCCGCCGTTGACGAGCCGGGCGTCGGTGGTGCGGGGGACGCCGAGGGAGTCGGCGCGGTAGGCGGGCGCCATCTCGGCGGTCAGGTTCTCGCGGAACTCGCCGAGCGCGCGGGTCACCGCGTCGAGCTCCAGGTGGTTGGAGCCGTGGATGAGCCAGTACTCCAGCTGCACGTTCAGGTTCCACCAGGTCGCGGGCCACGGCGTCGACTCCAGCCAGGGCCCGCAGGTCGCCATGACCGGGGCGTCGCGGCGGGCCGCCGACGCCGTCTTGTACAGCTGGATCCAGTAGAACCGCTGGATCCGCGCGTCCGGCACCGACAGGAAGCTCTTGCGGTAGTACGCGCGCCACCAGGCGCGGTGCGGGGCGGCCAGGGTGTCGTACGGGAGCTTCGCGGCGGCCCGTACGTTCGCCAGGGCGCGGTCGCGGGCGGTCGCCGACGGGAACGAGTGGCGCACGTCGGCGTACAGGGTGCGACCCTCACCCTGCGTGACCTCCCGCCAGGCCGTGACGTGCTCGCCGCCGGACAGCAGCGACTGCACGGCGGCCTCGGTGCCGTCCTCTTCCGTGGAGATCCGCGCGGGCGGATTGCCCTGGTAGCCGGCGGGGGTCGGCTGGAACGCGGTGCGGGGGCTCTTCGCGTCGGCCGGGTGGAACACCCAGCGGAAGGCGCGCTCGCCCTCGCTCGGGACGACCTCGACGGCGAGCACGGAGCGGCTGGTGTGGACGTGGGCGCGCAGGCGCAGGGTGCCCTGGTCGGTGGTGAGAGTGCCGGTCAGCTCGGCGTCGCGCAGGCCGAGCCGCCAGTCGAGGCCGGTGATCGTGCCGACCGGCTCCAGGGTGAAGTGGCCGATCGGCAGCCGGGCGAGACCGAAGAGGGAACCGAACTCGGGGCGGTGGTCCTGCACCTCGGAGTGCTGGACGTTGAACCGTACGGCGTTCTGGCCGGGCTCCTGGTAGATGCCGCTGCCCAGAAAGCCGTTGCCGAGGTACGGGCCCTCGTACCAGGTCTTCGGCATCCTCCGCCAGACGAGGTCGGCGTCGTCCAGGACGGTGCGCCAGGCGTCGGGAGCGGCGGTCACGCTGTCTGTGGTGACCGCTCCGGCCGGGGACGCCTGGGCGGGCAGGGCGCCCGCGGCACCGACCAGGGCCGCACCGCCCAGCGCGGATCCGGTGGCGAGCACGGTGCGGCGGGACGGTCTGGGCATGACGCCTCCTGGCGGCCGAATTCATCGGAGCTGTCCACTGCCGAAAGGTAGAGATGGGGCGTGGGCACGTCAATACGACGGGATAGATCCGATGGCTTCCGAGGCGGTGGTGCGGGTCCGCTTCCGAGGGCGGGGCTCCGGCTCAGCCCCAGATCACCGCGCCGAGCCACGCCGCCACGATCAGCAGGCATGCGAACAGCTCGGCCAGCACGCTGGAGCCTCCCGCCCGCATGGCCGTCCGGGTCGACGCCTTCGCGTCCCCGTGCCCGCCGAGCCGCAGCCGCTCGGACAGGTAGATCCCGCCGATGAACCCCGGGATCGCGCCGATCACCGGGATCACACAGAAACCGATCAGCGCCCCCAGGCCCATCCAGACCGAGAGTCTGCGGGTCGCGCCCGCCTGCCGCAGCCGGCGCGGCGGCAACTGCCAGCGCAGCACCTGGGAGGCGAGCAGCACCGCCGTGGCGCCGACGAGGACACCCCAGGCCAGCCCGGTCGGGTCGCGCAGCGCCCACACGGCCACCGCGGCCCACACCAGCCACGAGCCGGGCACACCTGGCACCAGCACTCCACACACGCCGAGCGCCATCACGGCTCCGACCAGCAGGAGTTCCCACGCTCCCATGAGCTCAGGTTGCCATGATCAAGCTCCCCCGGCGATCTAGAAAGCCCCGACCGAACCCGCCCGGGGCGTGCGCGCCCCCGCCGGAACCCGCCCTGCCGGTACCCGGGCGCGGACGGTTCGCCGAACCCACCGGCCCTCCGCCACCCCCGCCCGGCCCCGGCGGCACGCGCCGATACGCACCACCACGCGCCGTGCCGCTGGGCACTCGGGGATCACTGGAGCCGGAGCGCGTCGGACTTCGACGCCGCGCGCCGTGTCCCGTCCGGTTCCGGCGGGTACTCGCCCGCACCTCCCGGCGCGCGCCGTGCAGTCAGGCGGCCGTCCCGGTCGCATCAGACGGCGCCCCTCGGCATCCGCCGCAGCCGGATCCCGTCCGGACCCGGTGGCACGCGCCGTGCCGCCGGCCAGCCATCCGGCTAGCCAGCCAGGCGGTGCCTCTCGGGGGCCACCGGAGGCGGAACGCGTCGGATCTCGACGCCGACCGCCGTGTCCCGTCCGGCCGCGGCGGTATCCGCCGTGCAGCCAGCCAGCCAGCCAGCCAGCCAGCCAGGCGGCCGTCACCGTCGCATCAGGCGGCGCCCCTCGGGTCACCGGAGCCAGGCTCCCGCCGGATCCAGTCCTGGTCGGCGCCCCGCAGACGACGGCTCGCCGGATCCGTCGCCTCAGCCCCCACGTGTCGTCCCGCACCCGCCGGAGGCGATCAGCGGGCCACCCAGCCCCGCTCGTACGCGTGCCACCCCAGCTGCAGCCGCGTCGTCACGCCCGCGAGTTCCATCAGGCGTTTCACCCGGCGCTGGACCGTGCGCAGGCCCAGGTCGAGTTGTTTGGCCACGCTCGCGTCGGTGAGGCCGGCGAGGAGGAGGGAGAGGATCTCCAGGTCCGCGCCGTCCGGGCCGTCGACGCCCTCCTCCGTCACGTGGCCGCTCGCCCCGAGCCGCAGGGGCAGCGCCTGGCGCCACACCGCCTCGAAGAGTCCGCTCAGCGATTCCAGCAGCCCGCTCGCGTGCACCACGAGCGCCGCCGGCTCGGAGGTCTGCGAGGTCAGCGGCACCAGGGCGAGCGTCCCGTCGGCGATCACCAGCTTCGTCGGCACCCGGTCCACGACCCGCACCTCCTCGTCCCGGCCGATCGCCGCGGACAGCTCGGTCAGGCCCATCGGCAGCGAGAGCACCTCCCGCTCGACCACCACCCGGTAGCGCACACCGCGGCTGACGGCCTGCGGCTCCGCCTCGTTCTCCATCCCCGAGACCGCGATCGGTTTCCCGGTGACCAGCGCGCACACCTCCTCGGCCGCGCCCAGCTGGATCTGCAGGAAGCGCTGCGAGACCGCCGCCGCCCCCGTCACCACCTCGACCAGGTCGTGCACCGCCGGCTGCGCGTCCTGCGCCCGGAACTCCTCGGCGAGTATCGCCGCCGCCAGCTCGGCCTTGTCCAGCTCGTGCCGCCGCTGGGTGAGCAGCGCGCCGAGCGCGACCCCGGGCGGCGCCGCCACCCAGCGCCCGGGCCGCCCCGAGGACTGGGCCGCGAGCCCGTGCCGCTCGAGCCGGCGCAGCGCCCGCTCCGTGTCGTACTCCGCGAGGGCGAGCCGTCGCGCCAGGTCCGGCACCTCGGCCGCGCCCACCGTCACCAGTGCGCGGTACGCCGCCTCGTGCACCTCGTCCAGACCTATCGCACCCAGCATGCGTGTGATGCCCCTCCCAGACCGTCCGTTCCGTCACCCCCGTGGCGGGAAAGAGCCACGGCACAAACCCGCCGCGCCCATCTTCCCCTGTACCGGCGGTGACTCTGCCAAGGTCATGCCACCGCAGCATCAACACCCGCCGGGAATACGTGGTTTGCCCCGTATTCACCTGCGCATTCATGTGGGGAGAGCGAGCGATGCGTCCGATATCGCGTGGGGTCCTGGGCACGGCGACCGCCGTCGTCCTGGCCGTCACGGCGGCCGTTCCGTCCGGGGCCGCGGAGGGGGCGGCCCCGGACGGCGGACGGCCCCTGGTGGGCAGCCAGGCCGCCGCCAAGAAGGGCACGACCGCCACCGTCACCCTGGTGACCGGCGACCGCGTGCAGGTCGTCACCGCGGCCGACGGCACCACCACCGCCACGGCCCTGCCCGGCGAAGACGGCAGCACCCCGCTGCTCCAGACCCGGCAGTCCGGCAAGAACCTCTACGTGTACCCGGCCGGCGCCGTCGAGGCGCTCGCCGCGGGCCGAGTCGACGAGGAACTCTTCAACGTCACCGGCCTCATCCGTCAGGGCTACGACGACGCCCACAGCGAGACGCTGCCGCTGATCGCCACCTACGACCGGTCGGTCGACGTGCAGCGGGCCGTGCCCGCGACCCCGCGCGGCGCCGAACGCGGCCAGGTCCTCGAACCGGTCGACGGCGTCGCCCTGAAGGCCGACAAGAAGAAGGCCGCGTCCTTCTGGGCCGACCTCACGAACCCGAAGTCCCGCAGCACCGGCGACCTCAAGAAGCTGTGGCTCGACGCCAAGGTCGAGGCGCTGCTCGACCGGTCGACCAAGCAGGTGAACGCCGACCAGGCCTGGGCCGCCGGATACGACGGCAAGGGCACCAAGGTCGCCGTCCTCGACACCGGCGTCGACGCGGAACACCCCGACCTCAAGGGCCGGATCGCCGAGTCGAAGAACTTCACCGACTCCGACGATACCGACGACCACCACGGTCACGGCACCCACACCACGTCCACCGTCGGCGGCTCCGGCGCCGCGAGCGACGGCAAGAAGAAGGGCGTAGCCCCCGGCACGTCGCTCCTGCACGGCAAGGTCCTCAACGACTACGGCGAGGGCGCCACCTCCTGGATCATCGCCGGCATGCAGTGGGCCGTCGACCAGAAGGCCGACGTCGTCTCCATGAGCCTCGGCAACCCGTCCGAGCTCGACTGCTCCGACCCCATGGCGCAGGCCACGCAGGAACTCGCACGGTCCGCGAAGGACACCCTCTTCGTCATCGCGGCCGGCAACTCCGGCCCGAGCAACAACACGGTGTCCTCGCCCGGCTGCGTCCCCGAGGTCCTCACCGTCGGCGCCGTCGACCGCGACGACACCACCGCGGACTTCTCCAGCCGCAGCCCCGTCCAGCGCACCCACACCCTGAAGCCGGAGATCGCCGCCCCCGGCGTCGCCATCTCCGCCGCCGCCGCGGGCGGCCGGGGCGTCTACGCGTACCAGTCCATGAGCGGTACGTCGATGGCGACCCCGCACGTCGCGGGCGCCGCCGCCATCGTCAAGCAGCGCCACCCCGACTGGACCGCACGGCAGATCAAGGAGGCGCTCGTCTCCTCCGCGAAGTCCGACATCCCCGGCGACGTCCGGGAGACCGGCGGCGGGCGCCTCGACGTGAAGGCCGCCATCGATCAGAAGGTCATCGGCACCGACGCCGTCCAGGGCGGCACCTTCACCTGGCCGCAGAGCGACGCCGACCGCACCGACGTCACGGTGCCGTACACCAACACCACCGACAAGCCGGTGCAGTTGAAGCTGTCCGTCGACCGCGTCACCGGCAACGACGGCTCCACCGTCCGCAGCCAGGTCGCCAGGCTCGGCGACCGCACCGTCACCGTCCCCGCGGGCGACACCGTCAAGGTCCCGCTGACCGTCGACCCGGGCGCCGAGCTCAAGGCCGCCCAGTACGGCGACGTCACCGGCCGCGTCCTCGCCACCGGCCCCGGCGGGACGCACATCAGCACGCCGTTCTCCCTGTACGTGGAGCCCGAGACCGTCACCCTCAAGGTGAAGATCCTCGACCGGCGCGGCGAACCCGCCGCCGGCAGCACCTCCGTCGACCTCATCGGCACCGACGACGCCTCCGGCGAACGCCGCTTCAACGACGGCGCCACCGAGCAGACGTACCGGATCCGCCCCGGCGCCTACTTCCTGTCGAGCTTCGTGGAGACGCCCACCGCGACCGGCACCGCAGCCGACTCGGCGACCTTCCTCGGCCGCCCGCAGGTGAACATCACCAAGGACACCACCGTCGTCCTCGACGCCCGCGAGGCGCACCGGCTCGGCATCCGCACCGAACGGCCCACCGAAGTGCGCGGCGCCACCCTCGGGTTCGCCCGCACCTGGGACAACTGGCTGCACGGAGCCACCATCCAGGGCGGCCGCGGCCTGAACGCCTACTACGCCGACGTCCGGGGCCGCGCCCAGGACGGCACCTTCGAGTTCGACAGCTTCTGGCGCGCCGCCGCGCCCCAGATCACCGAACTCGCCGTCGAGGGCGGCCCCGTGCTGCACCCGACGACCGGCTCCACCAGCTCCATGAACCTCGACGGCGAGGACTCCGCCCGCATCGTCGACGGCAAGAGCGGCACGGCCGAGGAACTCGCCGCGGCCAAGGGCGAGTTGGCGCTCGTCAAGCTGCCCGAGGGCGGCTCCGTGAGCACCCTCGCCCGGACCGCCGCCAAGGCCGGGGTCAAGGGGCTCGTCCTCTACCGCGAGGCGGCCGGCCGCTGGTACCCGAGCGTCGGCTTCGTCGGCGGACCGCTCCCGGTCCTCGCCCTGGAGACCGCCGAGGGCACGGACCTCGCCGCGCGCATCGCCGCCGGAGAGACCACCCTGCGCTGGAAGGCGACGGCCAAGAGCCCGTACGTGTACACGCTGGCCTTCCCCGAGACCCAGGTCGGATCCGAGCGCGTCTACCGGGTCCGCGACCGCGACCTCGCCACGAACCGTGCCACCTACCGCGGCATGGGCACCACCGCCGACTACGTCGACCTGCCCTCGATGGTCCGCCCGAGCGGACTGTCCGCGAGCTTCGGCGAGTTCGCCACCGTCCCCGCCCCGTTCACCCGCACCGAGCTGTACTCGGCCGGTGACACCGGCTACGGCCACATGGTGTCCAGCAGCTTCCCCTGGGGCGAGTTCATGGTCGACCCGGTGCGCACCTACAAGAAGGGTGAGCAGCGCAAGGAGGAGTGGTACGGCGGGGTCGTCGGCCCGACCAGCCCGCTCGACGGCGCCGGGAAGCAGGTGCTCGCCGCCGAACGCCAGGGCGACCTGATCGGCGTCGCCCCCGGCTTCTGGGGCGACGGCGAACACTTCGGCATGCAGGGCTCGTTCGGCGACCTGGGCAGCATGACGCTCAAGGCCGACGGCAAGCTGATCGGGCAGAGCGCCTGGCCGTCCGGGGTCTTCGACGTGCCGGCCGAGGACGCCGCGTACGAGATGACCCTGAACACGATGAAGCTCGACAACAGCGGGGTCTGGAAGCGGTCCGCGCAGACCACGACCACCTGGTCCTTCCGCTCCCACCTCGACGAGAACGTCTACTCGCAGGGCATCCCGCTCCTCTTCCCGCACCTCACGCTCCCCGAGGACGGACTGAAGACGCTCCCCGCGAAGGACGGTCAGCGGATCGGCCTCTCGGTCACCGGCCACACCGGCTACACGCCGGGCGAGCTCACGAAGGCCGCCGTCTCCTACTCGTACGACGACGGGCAGACCTGGACCGAGGCCGCGACGGCGCAGAAGGACGGCGCCTGGACCGCGACCGTGGACCACACCGGCGCCACGGGCAAGCAGGTCACGGTGAAGGTCGCCCTGACCGACGCGAAGGGCAACGCGGTCACCCAGACCGTCCACCGCGCCTACGACGTGCGCTAGTGCGCTAGCTCGAAGGTTCGACGCGTCACCTGAACCGGTCCGCCGGGCGGCCCTCCCGTGGGGGGTGGGGCCGCCCGGCGGACCATTTTCGTGCCCGAATTTCCCGATGCCCCGTTTTCGTACGCCCCGTGCTGTGGACAATAAGGGCATGAGTCAGCAGGGGGACAGGCCCGTCGGTCGACCGCTCCAGGAGGACGACTGGTGGGGGCAGTTGTACGAGAACGAGCGCGCTGTCGACGACACCGGCCCCACCCCGGCGGCCGACACCCTCGACGACCGCTTCGCCTCGGTCGGCGCGCTCGCGGCGCCGCCACCGGAGCCCGGCCCGGTCCCGGCTCCCCGCGCCGTGCCGGAGGCCGCCGACACCGCCGAACCCGAACCTGAGCCCGACCCCGAGCCCGCTCAATCCGAGCCCGCTCAATCCGAGCCCGCCGAGCCCGAACCCGCCGGGATCGCCTATGTAGGAGACGGCCCGCCCACCTACGACGCCGAGCCCACCGCGCTGCCCGCCGCCGACCCCGAGGACCTCGACGACCTCGTCGCCGACACCGTGCTCGACGGCGCCCGGTACGGGGCCTGCACCCTGCGGGCCGTCTCCGTGCGCGGGGACTCCGCCCGCTACCGGGGCGAGCCGAGACGGGACAGTCTGCTCACCGCACGCTTCGGCAGCGGCGCCGGGGCACTGATCCTCGTCGCCATGGCCACCGGCACCCGCGCCGTCCCGGGCGCCCACCGCGCCGCCGCCGAGGCCGTCGACTGGATCGGCCGGGCCGTCGGGCTCAGCCACGCCCGGCTCGCCGACGACATCCGCACCGGACGCCGCGGCGACCTCAAGTCGGGGCTGCACCGGCTCACCGACCGCAGCCTCGGCAAGCTGCGGGCCGGCGCCGCCGAGCAGGGCCTGGACCCCGACGCGTACGCCGCGACCCTGCGCTGCCTGCTCGTCCCCGCCGACCCCCGGTGCCGCACCCGCGTCTTCTTCGGAGTGGGCGGCGGCGGCCTGTTCCGGCTCCGCGACGGCGACTGGCAGGACATCGAGCCGAGCGTCGCCGAGCAGAGCGTCGGCGCCCCCGTCGTCGGCTTCGGGGCGGCGCCCCCGGAAGCGACCCCCGAGGGCGACCGGCTCACCATGGACCTCGGCATCACCACCCCGCCCAGCCCCTACGAACCGGCGCCCGAGCCGCCCCGCGCCCCCTTCCTGTTCCGGGCCTCCGTCGCCCGACCGGGTGACACCCTGCTGCTGTGCACGGCGGGCCTCGCCGAGCCGCTGCGCGGCGAACCCGAACTGGCCCGCCATCTCGCGGGCCGCTGGGCGCACGACGAGCCCCCGGGCCTCACCACGTTCCTCGCGGACGCCCAGGTCAGGGTGAAGGGCTACGCCGACGACCGCACGGCCGCGGCCGTCTGGGAGGCGTGACGGCGCCCCGTGTGAATTCATGGACTCTGGACAGAAGCGGGCATACAGCGATCTGGGTTCCGAAGGGGCGCGTGAGTCATGGCCAAGCAGAACGTCGCCGAGCAGTTCGTCGACATCCTCGTCCGCGCGGGCGTCAAGCGCATGTACGGAGTCGTCGGCGACAGCCTGAACCCGGTCGTCGACGCCATCCGCCGCAACAGCGCCATCGACTGGATCCACGTACGCCACGAGGAGACCGCCGCGTTCGCGGCCGGCGCTGAGGCGCAGATCACCGGGAAGATGACCGCCTGCGCCGGCTCCTGCGGGCCCGGCAACCTGCACCTGATCAACGGCCTGTACGACGCGCACCGCTCCATGGCCCCCGTCCTGGCGCTCGCCTCGCACATCCCCTCCAGCGAGATCGGCCTCGGCTACTTCCAGGAGACCCACCCCGACCGGCTCTTCCAGGAGTGCTCGCACTACAGCGAGATGATCTCCACCCCGAAGCAGATGCCGCGCGTGCTCCAGACCGCCATCCAGCACGCGGTCGGCCGGTCGGGCGTCAGCGTCGTCACGCTGCCGGGAGACGTGGCCGACGAGCCAGCCCCGGAGCGCTCCGTCGAGACCGCGATCGTCACCTCACGGCCCACCATCCGCCCCGGCGACACCGAGATCGACCGGCTCGTCGAGATGATCGACGAGGCGGAGAAGATCACCCTGTTCTGCGGCAGCGGCACCGCGGGCGCGCACGCCGAGGTCATGGAGTTCGCCGGGAAGATCAAGTCCCCGGTCGGCCACGCCCTGCGCGGCAAGGAGTGGATCCAGTACGACAACCCGTACGACGTCGGGATGAGCGGTCTGCTCGGCTACGGCGCCGCCTACGAGGCCACCCACGAGTGCGACCTGCTGATCCTGCTCGGCACCGACTTCCCCTACAACGCGTTCCTGCCGCAGAAGGACGTCAAGATCGTCCAGGTCGACGTGCGGCCCGAGCACCTCGGCCGGCGCTCCACCCTCGACCTCGCCGTGTGGGGCGACGTCCGCGAGACGCTGCGCTGCCTCACCCCGCGCGTGAAGCCGAAGGAGAACCGGCGCTTCCTCGACAAGATGCTGAAGAAGCACGCCGACCACCTCGAAGGCGTCATCAAGGCCTACACCCGCAAGGTCGAGAAGCACGTCCCGATCCACCCCGAGTACGTCGCCTCCGTCCTCGACGAACTCGCCGCCGAGGACGCCGTGTTCACCGTCGACACCGGCATGTGCAACGTGTGGGCCGCCCGCTACATCTCGCCCAACGGCCGCCGCCGCGTCATCGGCTCCTTCTCGCACGGCTCGATGGCCAACGCGCTGCCGATGGCGATCGGCGCCCAGTTCGTGGACCGCGGCCGCCAGGTGATCTCCATGTCCGGCGACGGCGGCTTCGCCATGCTGATGGGCGACTTCCTCACCCTCGTGCAGTACGACCTGCCGGTGAAGGTCGTCCTGTTCAACAACTCCGCGCTGAGCATGGTCGAGCTGGAGATGCTCGTCGCGGGCCTCCCGTCGTACGGCACCACGAACAAGAACCCCGACTTCGCCGCCGTCGCCCGCGCGGCCGGCGCCTACGGGGTCCGCGTCGAGAAGCCCAAGCAGCTCGCGGGCGCCCTGAAGGACGCCTTCAAGCACAAGGGCCCCGCGCTCGTCGACATCGTCACGGACCCGAACGCGCTGTCCATCCCGCCGAGGATCAGCGCCGAGATGGTCACCGGCTTCGCCCTGTCCGCCTCCAAGATCGTGCTCGACGGGGGAGTGGGCCGCATGGTCCAGATGGCCCGCTCCAACCTCCGCAACGTGCCCCGGCCCTGACCCTCCTCACGCCGGCCGCAGCCGCAGCGTCAGGATCTGGAACGGCCGCAGGTCGAGCCTGAGCCCGCGGTCCGAGGTGGCCGCGGGCCGCAGCGGCCGCTCCAGCAGGTCCGTCTCGTCGGCGCCCGCCACCGGGAACGACGCGGTGAGCGTCGCCGAGGCGCGCCCGCCGCGCGACTCGTAGAGCCGCACGATCACGTCACCGCCGCGGTCCTCCGCGAGCTTCACCGACTCGATGGTCACCGCCGGGTCGTCGACGGTCACGAGCGGCGCGAGCGCGGGCGCCGGCGCGATCCGCAGCGGCAGATTGAGCGCGAGCCCCTCCGCGACCGCCTCGCCCGTGCCCGCCCCCGGCAGCAGCGCGTACGTGAAGCGGTGCGTGCCGAGGTCGGTCTCCGGGTCGGGGCTGTGCGGCGCCCGCAGCAGCGTGAGCCGGACCGTGGTGCCGAGACCCCGCTCGTGCGGGGTCCGCGTCACGTCGTGCCCGTACGTCGAGTCGTTGAGCAGCGCCACCCCGTAGCCGTCCTCCGCGACCCGCAGCCAGCGGTGCGCGCAGATCTCGTAACGGGCCGCGTCCCAGCCGGTGTTGGCGTGCGTCGCCCGGTGCACATGGCCGAACTGGATCTCGGCCGCCGACCGCTCCGCGTGCACGTCCAGCGGGAACGCCGCCTTCAGGACCTTCTCCGACTCCTGCCAGTCCACGTCCGTGACCACGTCGAGCCGCCGGCTGCCCGCCGCGAGCCGGTACTCCTGCGTGATCCGCGACGCCCCGAAACCGCGCACCACCCGCACCGCGACCCGCAGCGGCCCCTCCTCCACCAGCTCCACCGACTCGGCGTCGGTCAGGTCGGTGCGGGTGTGCCGGTAGTGCGCGTCCAGGTCCCAGGCGTCCCACTGGGTGGGGTGGTCGGGGTGCAGCTGGAGCAGGTTGCCGCGCGTCCCGGGCGCGAGGACCTCCCGGCCGCCGTGGTCCAGATCCCGTACGGAGGCGAGCAGCCCGTCGCGGTCCACGGTGACCGTCAGATGCTCGTTGGCCAGGACGATCGCCCCGTCGTCGACCGTCGCCGCCGCGTGCGCGCCCGGCCCGTGCGAGGCCGTCGCGTCCCCGTCCAGCGGCCGCACGGCGAGCCCGTCGACGTCCACCCGCACCAACTGCCCCTCGTGCGCGAGGACTTCACTGCGCGGATACGGCGACGCGTTCAGCACGGCGGGCCCGCCCCCGCCGAGCCGCGCCGCAGCCTGTGCCGTGATCCCGTCCAGCTCCGCCAGCACCCGCGCGTACGTCTCCCGCGCCTCCCGGTGCACCCAGGCGATCGAGGACCCGGGCAGGATGTCGTGGAACTGGTGCAGCAGCACCGTCTTCCAGATCCGGTCCAGATCCTCGTACGGATAGGCGTACGAGGGATCGCGCAGCGCGGCGCTCGCGCACCACAACTCCGCCTCCCGCAGGGCGTGTTCGGACCTCCGGTTGCCCTGCTTCGTCTTGGCCTGCGTCGTGTACGTCGCCCGGTGCAGCTCCAGATACAGCTCCCCGGACCACACCGGCGCCCGCTCCCCGTACTCGGCGTACGCCGTCTCGAAGAACGTGCCGGGCTTCTCGATCTCGACGCGGGGCGAGCCCTCCAGGGAGCGCAGCCGGCGCGCCTTCTCCAGCATCTCGCGGGTCGGACCGCCGCCGCCGTCTCCCCAGCCGAACGGCACGAGGGAGTGCGAGGCCGCGCCCTTCTCGGCGAAGTTCCGCTCGGCGTGGGCGAGTTCGGCCGCGTGGAACTGGGAGTTGTAGGTGTCCACGGGCGGGAAGTGGGTGAAGACGCGGGTGCCGTCGATGCCCTCCCACCAGAAGGTGTGGTGCGGCATCTTGTTCGTCTGGTTCCAGCTGAGCTTCTGCGTGAGGAACCACTTCGCGCCCGCGAGCTTCGCCAGTTGCGGGAACGCGGCCGTGTACCCGAAGGAGTCCGGCAGCCAGATCTCCTCCGTCTCCACGCCCAGCTCCTCCAGGAAGAACCGCTTGCCGTGGACCAGCTGCCGGGCCAGCGCCTCGCCGCCCGGCATGTTCGCGTCCGACTCCACCCACATCGAGCCGACCGGCGCCCAGTTGCCGTCCGCCACCGCCTTCTTGATCCGCTCCCACACGTGCGGCTGGTGCTCCTTCACCCACGCGTACTGCTGGGCCTGCGAGCACGCGAAGACCAGCTCGGGGTAGTCGCGGGCCAGCGCCGTGACGTTGGCGAAGGTGCGCGACGCCTTGCGGACCGTCTCGCGCAGCGGCCACAGCCACGCCGAGTCGATGTGCGCGTGCCCGGCCGCCGAGACCCGGTGGGCGCTCGCGTGCGCGGGCCGCGCCAGCACCTCGGCCAGCTCGGCGCGGGCGGCGGCCGCCGTGCCCGGCACGTCGTGCAGATCGAGCGCGTCGAGCATCCGCTCCAGGGCGCGCAGGATCTCGTGGCGGCGGGCCCGGTCCGGGTCCAGCTCGTGCATCAGCTCCGTGAGCACCTCCACGTCGAGCACCAGATGCCAGACGTTCTCGTCGAGCACGGCGAGATCGGCGGAGCGGAACCGGTAGAGCGGCCGGTCGCCGGCCGTCCGCACGTCGCCGAGGAACGTCGGCTCGAAGTCGCGCAGGACCGCCGGATTGGCCGCCGCCTCCAGCAGCAGGTGCACCGGCTCGCCGCCCGTGGCCCGCTCGGCGACCGTCAGATGGCGGTTGCGCGGATGGATGCCCTTGAGGGGGACGCCCGAGGCGTCGTACAGCAGCCCTTCGGCCTGGAAACCGGGTCCGTCGCCGCTGAAACCGGGGTCCACGACCACCTCGACGTGCCGCCCCGCCCACGCCTCGGGCACCTCACCGGCGAGCCGGAACCAGCTCGTCGACCAGGGCCTGCCCCAGGCGGTGCCGGTCTCGAAGGGGGCGTACGTCCCCGCCAGCGCCTCGGCCACCGGGACCGGCTCACCGGGCGCGTGCCACACGCTCAGGGCCAGCGGGGTCCGGTCGGTGTACTGGGCCGGGCGCACGAACTGGCGCATCGCCCGCTCGAGGCGGCCTTCCACGAGGTGTCGGTCGTCGTGCACGGCGGCTCCTTCTTCCCGATCTTCCCGATGCCCGGATCCGTCCCCCGGACCCTTCCCCGGCTTCCCTACCCGGACGAAGTGGTGGACGAATCAACAAGAGTGCGGACAGGGCACATGGGCATGCATTGCGTGTACGCGTTCGAGAACAGGCCGGGTGGGACGAGTCCAGAGCGAGGAAGGCACCGGGATCGGCGTGTGGGCGGGGGAATGGGACGGCAGGCACGAGGGGGCTCACCGGTGAGTGTCGGGAGCACCACGACGACAGCCATACAGGACGCGAAAGCGGCGCATGAGGAGGAAGCGCACCAGCTCAGACGCACCCTGGGCCGGGCGGACCTGCGGGCCGTGCCCGAGACCCGTCGGGCGGTGCGCGAACTGCTGCGGCACTGGGGCGACCCCGGACAGTCGGAGATCGCCGAGCTGCTGACCAGCGAACTCGTCACGAACGCACTGGTGCACACGGACCGCGAGGCCGAGATCACCGCGACGGTGCGGCCCGACGGACTGCGGGTCGAGGTCAGGGACTACACGGGACGCAGACCCGAACCGCGCACCCGGCCCGCCGACGACGGTACGCACGGCCGGGGCCTGTTCCTCGTGGAGTCGCTCGCCGACGCCTGGGGCGTGAGCGCGCCGGGCGCCGGCGATCCGGGCAAGGTCGTGTGGTTCGAACTGACCGGTGACGCCGCCTGACCACGGGGTCGGGCGGCGTCACCTGCGCGCACGGCACGGGACCCGGCGTCAGCCGAACTGCTGCTCCAGGTCCTTGAGCTTCTGCTCGAGGGTGTCGAGCCGCGGCAGCGCCTGTGTGTCGTCCTCCGCCGTGAGGTCGACGGTCACCGGCGGCTTCGGGTCAGCGCCGCCTTTGACGGCTTGCAGCGAGGGCCGCGCGCGCAGCGGCAGCTGCTCCTGGGAGGGCTGGGTCCCCGGCGATATGGCGGGCTCCGCGCCGCCCTGCGGGGCGCCGCCGCCCGCCGTCACGGCCGGCACCGCCGACGCCTCGGCCTCCGGGGCGTCGGCCCGGCTCAGATACGTGCGGTGCCCGCGGCTGAGCGCCCGCAGCTGCGCGCGCTCCAGCTTCTCGTGCTCGCGCCGCCGCGTCCGCTCCTGGGCCTTCTCCCGCTTGTCCTCGCGCACCTCGTCCACGGCCTCGTCCAGAGTCCGCACGTTCTCCAGGAGCATCAGCGACCAGGCGCTGTACGTCTCCCGGGGCGCGCGCAGCCAGCGGACGATCCGGATCTGCGGCAACGGCCGCGGCACCAGGCCCTGTTCGCGCAGCGCCGCGCGGCGCGTCTGCTTCAGGGCGCGGTCGAAGAGCACCGCCGCCGACAGGGACATCCCCGCGAAGAAGTGCGGCGCGCCCGCGTGGTCGAGGCCGCGCGGGGCGTGCACCCAGTTGAACCAGGCGGCCGCGCCGGCGAACGTCCACACGAGTATGCGCGAGCCGAGCGCGGCGTCGCCGTGGCTGGCCTCGCGCACCGCGAGCACCGAACAGAACATGGCGGCGCCGTCGAGCCCGAAGGGGACGAGGTACTCCCAGCCTCCGGACAGGCTCAGGTTCTGCCGGCCGAAGCCGACCAGGCCGTGGAAGGAGAGTGCGGCGGCGACCGCCGCACAGCAGAACAGGAGCAGATAGGAAGCCGAGCCGTACAGGGCCTCCTTGCGCCTGCGGCGCTCCTCGCTGCGCTCCCACGACTCGTCGGCCGAAGCGCCCTTCTTGCCGTCCCCGGCGCGCCTGCCGCGCGCGAGCACCGCCACCGCCGCCAGCATGCCCAGGAGCAGTACGGCGCCGGGAAGCAGCCAGTCCAGCGATATGTCGGTCAGTCTCATCTGGGGTCCCTTGCGTCGCGATAGGGCTTTTCGGGCGCCATATTGGCCCAGCCGTCCGAGCCCGCAGGGGGGATTCGGGACAAGAGAACGCCATTGGAGTGCAAGGGGGCGCGCAAAATGGCCGTACGCTCGAACTCCCGCCGTGATGCTGAGAGTTGAGTTCGATTTCCGTCACTCGAACGGGTGGTTCGGGTGAGGAGTGGGTGCGGTTCAGGCCGCGGCGGTCGCCGTCAGCTTCGTGACGCGGTCCGCGTCGCAGGTCCGCGGGCAGGTCACGCAGGTGTCCTCGGGGCGCAGCGTGTAGAAGAGGCAGCAGCTCGCCCGGTCGCGGGTCGGCAGCGGCCGGCCGTCGGGTCCGGTCAGCTCGCGGAACGCCGCCTTGCCGACGTACGGCTTGGTCGTGCCCGGCAGCAGCTCGGCCAGTTCGGCCATCGCGCGGCGCTCCTCGCCGAGCAGATGGCCGACGTACCAGAGGCCCTCGACGATCTCGTCCGTCGCCATGCCCCACAGGGCGCGCGGGCCGCGCCGCATCCGGGGGCCGAACCCCTCCAGGACGGGCCGGAGGTGCTCCGCGACCGCCGCCCGGACCTCGGCGCGCAGCGCCTCCTCGTCCGGGACGACCCGGGCGCCGGGCTGCGTCGCCGCCGGGTCGTCGGGCAGGCAGGCGAAATCGGTGACCCGTACGGCCATCCGGCCGAGCGCGCGCTGGAACGAGACGTGCGCGGCGGGAAAGCGGGGGACCCGGCGGTGCAGGAACCAGGGGACCGTGATCAGCAGGCAGGCGGGCCAGGCGTAGCGGTGCAGGCCGAAGCTCGCGACGACGTCGGGGCGGGCCCGCTGCCCGTAGTCCTTGACGACCTGCGCGTCGTCCCAGGCGAGGAACGTGTCCAGCGCAGCGCCGCCCTCGGCGAGCTGCTCCGTGCGGACCCAGCCGGGCTCCGCGGGGAGCGGGGCGACGGCGTCGAGCTCGATGACGCGCAGGCTCGGGAACACCTCGGTGAGACGGGCGTACGCGGTCGAGACCGCGCTGTGCGCCGCGGCGGGCGCCGGGGTGACGAGGGTCATGCAGGGACCACCGAATCACGATCGTTTGCAGGTAAGCCTTACCTTACCCGAAGGTTTCGGGGTTTGAACTGCGGGCCGAGCGCCCTATGGTTCTGGGTTGGGTTCGGACAAATTGGCGAGGAACGGCAAGGAACGGCGGCGAAGCGGATGACCGGGGTCGAGCAGGTCGGGGCGCGTGCGGCGCACGCGTCTCCGGGTGCGCCGGGTTCGCTCGACGGTCGGGAGGCTTCGGCTTCGCCTTTCGCGGAGTCCGCGCCGACCGTGCCGGAGCAGAGCCGGGGTGAGTCCAGCCGGGGCGAGCACACGCACAGCGAGCCGCCCGCGCCCCGGATCGCCCTGCGCGGCACCGTGGAGCGGTCCTCCGTGCGGGGGCAGGTGCTCGACGGGCTGCGGGCCGCGCTGCTCTCCGGCGAACTGGTGCCGGGTGAGGTGTACTCGGCGCCGGCGCTGGGGGAGCGGTTCGGGGTCTCGGCCACGCCCGTGCGGGAGGCCATGCAGCAGCTCGCCCGCGAGGGGGCCGTCGAGGTCGTGCCGAACCGGGGGTTCCGGGTCACGGCACGGACGGCCCGGGAACTCGCGGAGCTGGCGGAGGTGCGGGCGCTCGTCGAGGTGCCGGTGGTGTCGCGGCTGGCCCGCGCGGTGGCGCCCGCGCGGTGGGGCGGGCTGCGTGCCGCCGCGCTGGAGACCGTGGCCGCCGCCCGTGCCGGGGATCTCGCCCGGTACGCCGACGCGGACCGGGCTTTTCATCGGGCGGTACTGGGCCTTTCGGGGAACGAGCAGCTCGTACGGGTCGCGGACGATCTTCGGCGCCGGGTGGTCTGGGCCGGGGTGGACCTGGTCGCTGACGCGGCGCAGCACGTGGCTCTGCTGGACGCGCTGGAGTCCCATGACCTGGCCGCGGTCTCCCTGACCCTGTCTGCCCATTACGGCCCCCACGCCTCCGCGGTCTGACGGGGCCCGTCTGCCGCGTGCCGGTTCGTCGCCGACTGCCGGCCGGTGGGGCTTCTCGCGCAGTTCCCCGCGCCCCTGGAGATGCGCACTTCGTGCGCGATCTCCATCGGGGCGGTGCCCCATCGGGGAAATGCGACGCGAAGCGTCTGCATTTCAGGGGCGCGGGGCTGTGTTGATCTGCGGCTCCGCCGCGGGGCGCGACCAGCCCCCACCGGTCGGTGGGGGCTCGACGAGTAGGGGATGGCGGCGCTGCGCGGACCGGTCAGGCCGCCGCAGGCAGCGCGCTGGCCAGCCATGTCGGGACGCCGCCCAGGAGGCGGAAGAGGCGGGTCGCCTCCTCGCGCAGGCGCGCCTTCGTCTCCGGTTCGGGTTCGGCCTCGGCCAGGGAGACGAGCGCCGGGGCCGTGCCGACGAGGTAGCCGAGTTCCTCACGCAGCCGCAGGGACTCGGCGAAGCCGTGGCGGGCCTCTTTCAGTTCGCCCTCGCGGAGGGAGAGGCCGGCCAGGTGGCGCCAGGTGAAGGACAGGAGCAGCGTGTCGTCGTGGGCGGTGGCACCGGCATGGGCCCGCCGGTACGCCGCCCGCGCCGCCTGCGGCGAATCCGCGAGGTTCTCCGCCATGAGCCCGCGCCGGAAGTCGAGCAGCGCCCGCCGCGCCGCCCCGGGCGCGATCAGCGCGGCCGCCCGCCCGAACGCGGACCGCGCCTCGTCGACCCGGTCGCGTACCTTCAACAGCGTGGCGGCGTAGGCGAGTTGGCCGCGCTCGCAGGCCGCCGCACCCCGCTCCTCGTCCGTCCCGGCCAGCGCCTCCGCGGCCCGCAGTGCGTCCTCCGCGTCCGCCCAGCCCTGCTCCGTGTACAGGCACCGCTCCACGAACAGCGCCGCCCGCTGCAGCGCGGCGCCGGGATCGTCCGCCGCGTGCGGGTCCAGAAGGGCCGCCGCGTCGACCCAGCAGCCGCGCGAGCGCAGCCGCCATACCGCGGTCTGGAGTGGATCGTCCGCTGGGTTCGTTCCGGTACCAGACATGGCGGTATGCGCCACGTTGCCCTCCCCGAGCACGCCATCGAGCCGAGTTGCCGTGGCGGCATCTCAGCACGGATCACGGTGCCCGGCCAAGGGGGTAGGTGAAAGATTTCACAAAGGGGTGGGCTTCCGGACGGGTCCCGTAACCGATAGGGACATGACGTCGTGTCAGCTCATGCGCAGGGCCAGGAAGAAGTCCAGCTTGTCCTCCAGGCGGGAAAGATCACGGTTCGTCAGTTGCTCGATCCGGCCCACGCGGTAGCGCAGCGTGTTCACGTGCAGGTGGAGACGGGAGGCGCAGCGCGTCCAGGAGCCGTCGCAGTCGAGGAACGCCTCGAGGGTCGGGATGAGCTCGGCGCGGTGCTTGCGGTCGTACTCGCGCAGCGGGTCGAGCAGCCGGGCCGTGAACGCGCGCCGCACGTCGTCCGGCACGAACGGCAGCAGCAGGACGTGCGAGGCCAGCTCCTGGTGCCCGGCCGCGCAGACAAGGCCCGTACGGGCCGCCGCGACACGGCGGGCGTGCCGGGCCTCCTCCAGGGCGCCGCGCAGCCCCTCGGCCGAGTGCACGGCCGCGCTGACGCCGATGGTGAGCCGCCCGTCGTCCGCGAGTCCCGCCGAGAGGGGATCCCGTACGGCCGTCAGCAGCGCGTCCGCGATGAGGCCCTGCTCGGCGCCGTCGTCGGTGGGCACGGCGGGCAGCGGGACCAGGGCGATCGCCTCGTCGCCGCTGTGCGCGACCGCGATCCGGTCGGAGGGCTCGGGGCCCGCCGACAGCGGGTCGACGAGGATCTCCTCGAGCAGCGACTGGGCCACCTGGCCACCCTCGAGATCGCTGTCCTGCCACTCGACACGGGCCACGACGACCTGCCAGTGCGGGGCGGTCCCGAGCCCCGGCAGGAGCACCGGCGCGGCCACCCGCAGGCGGGCCGCGATCTCGGCGGGCGCCGCGCCCGTCTGCACCAGCTCCAGGACCTCCTGGGCGAGCCGGCGCCGCACGGTGCGCGCCGCGTCCCGCCGGTCCCGCTCGACGGAGATCAGCTGGGTGACGCCCTGCAGCAGGTCGAGCCGCTCGTCGGGCCAGTCGCCCGCGTCCGCCTCGACGGCGAGCAGCCAGTCCGAGAGCACCGTCGCCCGCACGTCCCGCCCGCCGGACGCGCCGACAGCTCCCCGGCCGCCCCGGATCGGGAACAGCGAGTACGTCGTGCCGTCGATCGTCACCCGGTGCGGAGCGCGCCGGCCCGCCCGGGTCGCCGACAGGTGCTCGGCGGCCAGCCGCGCGCACACGGACGCCGGCAGCTCGGGCGCGGCCGCGCCGGCGCCCGCGATGGCCCGCCCGGCGGGGGAGAGCACCCAGGCGTTCAGGTCCAGGTCGCTGCCCAGCAGGTCCAGGACCACGTCCGGGCCGCCGCCCGCCGGGCCCGAGGTCATCAGGCGCCGGTGCCGGTCCACGACGGCCGCGAGGTCGCCGGCCCGCTCGCCGGACACCTGCCGCACGACGTGCTCGGTGATGGTCGCGAACGCCACCGACTCGTTCACCGCGAACAGCGGCAGCCGGTGCCGGGCGCAGGCCTGCACCAGGTCCTCCGGCACATCGCCCAGCTCGGCCTCGCCCGCCGCCAGGGCGACGACTCCGGCAGACTGGAGAATGCGCACGAACGGCTCGGAATCGTCGGGCCCGCGCCGCCAGGCCAGGCCCGTGAGCACCAGCTCGCCGCCGGACAGATAGCGGCTCGGATCGCGCAGATCCGTGGTCATCACGCCGCGGACCGAGCGGTCCAGCTCGTCCTCGCCGCCGAGGAGCCTGAGGCCCAGCGCGTCCGTGTCCAGCAATGCGCGCAGCCGCATGTCGTCGTCGCCGCCGATCTGTCTCGAAGTGATGCCTTCCCAGGTCCGCAGCCTGTGCCCACGGTGTCCGGAGGAAGTCGGAGGGGTTACTGATGTGCTCCGTTCATACGAATCTACAAGACACCTGTCGTGGTCAGCCAACTCCTTCATGGTTTCCGTGACTGACCCTGGCGGAGCACGCGGCGGTGTACTGGGGCCACTCCACGTGAACAGCACATGAACGAGCCCCTGCGATCCGCACATCCCGTGGCTCGAACGCAGCGCACACGATCCACGCACCGCACGATCCACGAACGAGACCCAGAAGAGAGCCACTCATGGACTTCCTTCGCCCCGCCAGCTGGGAGGAGGCGCTCGCCGCCAAGGCCGAGCACCCCACAGCCGTGCCGATTGCGGGTGGCACCGATGTGATGGTCGAGATCAACTTCGACCACCGCCGCCCCGAGTACCTCCTCGACCTCAACCGCATCGGTGAGCTCGGCGAGTGGGAGGTGGGCGAGGGACCTCAGGGCACCGTACGGCTCGGCGCCTCCGTCCCGTACACCAAGATCATGGAGAACCTGCGGACCGAGCTGCCGGGTCTGGCGCTCGCCTCGCACACGGTCGCCTCCCCGCAGATCCGCAACCGCGGCGGCGTCGGCGGCAACCTCGGCACCGCCTCCCCGGCCGGTGACGCCCACCCGGCCCTGCTCGCCTCCGGCTGCGAGGTCGAGGTCGAGTCGGTGCGCGGCAGCCGCATGATCCCGATCGACGAGTTCTACACCGGCGTGAAGCGCAACGCGCTCGCCCCCGACGAGCTGATCCGCGCCGTCCACCTCCCCAAGGCCGACGGCCCGCAGCAGTACTCCAAGGTCGGCACGCGCAACGCGATGGTGATCGCCGTGTGCGCCTTCGGCCTCGCGGTCCACCCCGAGACGCGCACCGTGCGTACCGGCATCGGCTCGGCGGCCCCGACCCCGATCCGCGCCAAGGACGCCGAGCAGTTCCTGAACGCGGCGCTCGACGAGGGCGGCTTCTGGGACAACGGCAAGATCATCACCCCGTCGGTCGCCAAGCAGTTCGCGGACCTGTGCTCCGCCGCCTGCAACCCGATCGACGACGTCCGCGGCACCGCCTCGTACCGCCGGCACGCGGTCGGCATCATGGCCCGCCGCACGCTCACCTGGGCCTGGGAGGCCTACCGCGGCAACGGCGGCAGCACCATCGAGAAGGGGAGTGTCGCGTAATGCGCGTCAATTTCACGGTCAACGGCCGTCCGCAGGAAGCCGACGACGTGTGGGAGGGCGAGTCCCTGCTCTACGTCCTGCGCGAGCGCATGGGCCTGCCCGGCTCCAAGAACGCCTGTGAGCAGGGCGAGTGCGGTTCCTGCACCGTCCGCCTCGACGGCGTCCCCGTCTGTTCCTGCCTCGTGGCCGCCGGCCAGGTCGAGGGCCGCGACGTCGTCACCGTCGAGGGCCTCGCCGACTTCGCGGCGCAGCGCTCCTGCGGCTCCCACGAGGGCGGCGCCTGCGGCACGTCCCTCCAGGAGGCCCAGGGCTGGTCCGCCAAGGGCACCGACTCGCAGACCGGTGAGGGCGCCGAACTGGCCCCCATCCAGCAGGCGTTCATCGACGCCGGCGCCGTCCAGTGCGGCTTCTGCACCCCGGGCCTGCTCGTCGCCGCCGACGAGATGCTGGAGCGCAACCCCAACCCGTCGGACGCGGACATCCGCGAGGCCCTCTCCGGCAACCTGTGCCGCTGCACGGGCTACGAGAAGATCATGGACGCGGTCCGGCTCGCCGCCGCGCGCCAGTCCGAGGAGGTCTGAGGACATGGCTGACACCCGTACCACCGGTATCCCCGCGGACGTCACGCAGGGGTCGCACACCAAGGGCGGCATCGGCGAGTCCACGCTCCGCCCGGACGGCACCCTCAAGGTCACCGGCGAGTTCGCGTACTCGTCCGACATGTGGCACGAGGACATGCTGTGGGGCCAGGTGCTGCGCTCCCCGGTCGCGCACGCCGAGATCGTCTCGATCGACACCGGCGAGGCCCTCGCCACCTCCGGCGTCTACGCCGTCCTCACGTACGACGACCTGCCGACGGACGTGAAGAACTACGGCCTGGAGATCCAGGACACGCCCGTCCTCGCGCACGGCAAGGTCCGCCACCACGGCGAGCCCGTCGCGATCGTCGCCGCCGACCACCCGGAGACCGCGCGCCGCGCCGCCGCCAAGATCAAGGTCGAGTACCGAGAGCTGCCCGTCATCACCGACGAGGCCTCCGCGACCGCGCCGGACGCGATCCTCGTCCACGAGGGCCGCGACGACCACCACTCCGGGCACGTCCCGCACCCGAACATCGTGCACCGCCAGCCCATCGTGCGCGGCGACGCCGACGCGGCCGCGCAGCGCGCCGACGTCATCGTCAAGGGCGAGTACACCTTCGGCATGCAGGACCAGGCCTTCCTCGGCCCCGAGTCCGGCCTCGCCGTGCCGTCCGAGGACGGCGGCGTCGACCTGTACGTCGCCACCCAGTGGCTGCACTCGGACCTCAAGCAGATCGCCCCGGTCCTCGGCCTGCCCGAGGAGAAGGTCCGCATGACGCTCTCCGGCGTCGGTGGTGCCTTCGGCGGCCGCGAGGACATCTCGATGCAGATCCACGCGTGCCTGCTCGCCCTGCGCACCGGCAAGCCCGTGAAGATCGTCTACAACCGCTTCGAGTCCTTCTTCGGACACGTCCACCGCCACCCCGCCAAGCTCTACTACGAGCACGGGGCGACCAAGGACGGCAAGCTCACGCACATGAAGTGCAAGATCGTCCTGGACGGCGGCGCCTACGCCTCCGCCTCCCCGGCGGTCGTCGGCAATGCCTCGTCCCTGTCGGTCGGCCCGTACGTGATCGACGACGTCGACATCGAGGCGATCGCCCTCTACTCGAACAACCCGCCCTGCGGCGCCATGCGCGGCTTCGGCGCGGTCCAGGCCTGCTTCGCCTACGAGGCCCAGATGGACAAGCTGGCCGACAAGCTGGGCATGGACCGGGTCGAGTTCCGGCAGCTGAACGCCATGGAGCAGGGCACGCTCATGCCGACGGGCCAGCCCGTCGACTCGCCCGCCCCGGTCGCCGAACTGCTGCGCCGCATCAAGGCGATGCCGCTGCCGCCCGAGCGCCAGTGGGAGTCCAGCGAGGGCGCCGACGTGCGCCAGCTGCCCGGCGGTCTGTCCAACACCACGCACGGCGAGGGCGTCGTCCGCGGCATCGGCTACGCCGTCGGCATCAAGAACGTCGGCTTCTCCGAGGGCTTCGACGACTACTCCACCGCCAAGGTGCGCATGGAGGTCATCAACGGCGAGGCCGTCGCCACCGTGCACACCGCGATGGCCGAGGTCGGCCAGGGCGGCGTCACCGTCCACGCGCAGATCGCCCGCACCGAGCTGGGCGTCACGCAGGTGACCATCCACCCCGCCGACACCCAGGTCGGCTCGGCCGGCTCGACGTCCGCCTCGCGTCAGACGTACGTGACCGGCGGCGCCGTCAAGAACGCCTGCGAGCTGGTGCGCGAGAAGGTCCTGGAGATCGGCCGCCGCAAGCTCGGCACCTACCACCCGGCGTGGGCCACCGCCGAACTCCTCCTGGAGGGCGGCAAGGTCGTCACCGACGGCGGCGAGGTCCTCGCGGACCTGGTCGACGTCCTGGAGGACGAGGTCGTCGAGCTGGAGGAGGAGTGGCGCCACCGGCCCACCGAGGCCTTCGACCTGCGCACCGGGCAGGGCAACGGGCACGTCCAGTACTCGTTCGCCGCGCACCGCGCCGTCGTCGAGGTCGACACCGAGCTCGGCCTGGTCAAGGTCATCGAACTGGCCTGCGCCCAGGACGTCGGCAAGGCGCTCAACCCGCTCTCCGTGGTCGGCCAGATCCAGGGCGGCACCACCCAGGGCCTCGGCGTCGCGGTGATGGAAGAGATCATCGTCGACCCGAAGACCGCCAAGGTCAGGAACCCGTCCTTCACGGACTACCTGATCCCCACGATCCTCGACACGCCGACCATCCCGGTCGACGTGCTCGAACTCGCCGACGAGCACGCCCCGTACGGGCTGCGCGGCATCGGTGAGGCTCCCACCCTGTCGTCCACCCCGGCCGTCCTCGCGGCGATCCGGAACGCGACGGGTCTCGCGCTCGACCGGACCCCGGTCCGTCCCGAGCACCTGACGGGCACGGTCTCCGCCTGATCCGTCGGCCGGTCCGGCCCCCGCGGGGGCCGGACCGGTGAACCCCTGAAGGACCAGGAAGAACCCAGTCCTCCAGAACCCTTTGCGCCTCGGGCCGTCCCCCGGGTCGTGCAGCCATCCCAAAACCCGCCTGAATACGTGTATTTCGCGGGTGCCCCTTTGAACCTTGGGAAACGAGGCACCATGACCCAGCAGTCTGTGGAGCCGAAGACCACCGCCGACGACGCGGGCGCGGGTACGCGCCAGCCCGCCGGCAGGTCTTGGCTCGACCGGTACTTCCACATATCCGAACGAGGATCCTCCGTCGCACGCGAAGTGCGCGGTGGCGTCACGACCTTCATGGCCATGGCGTACATCCTGCTGCTCAACCCGCTGATCCTGTCGGGCAAGGACGCCGCCGGTGACACCCTGGGCCAGAAGGCCCTGATCACCGCGACCGCCTTCGCCGCGGCGTTCACCACGCTCCTCATGGGCTTCGTCGGCAAGGTGCCGCTCGCGCTCGCCGCCGGTCTGTCCGTCTCCGGTGTGATCTCCTCGCAGGTCGCCCCCCAGATGACCTGGCCGCAGGCCATGGGCATGTGCGTAATGTACGGCGTCGTGATCATGCTCCTGGTCGTCACCGGCCTCCGCGAGATGATCATGAACGCGATCCCGCTCGCGCTCAAGCACGGCATCACCATGGGCATCGGGCTCTTCATCGCCCTGATCGGCCTCTACAAGTCCGGCTTCGTGCACGTCGGCAAGGCCACCCCGCTCACCCTCGGCCCCGCGGGCGAACTCGCCGGCTGGCCCGTCCTGCTCTTCGCGGGCACGCTCCTCCTGATCTTCATGCTGCAGGCGCGCAACACCCCCGGCGCGATCCTGATCGGCATCGTCTCCGGCACCGTCGTCGCGATGATCCTCAACGCGACCGGTGTCATCAGCCCCAAGCAGTGGGCCAACGGAGCGCCCGAACTGCACGGCAGCGCCGTCTCCACCCCGGACTTCTCGCTCTTCGGCAAGGTCGAGTTCGGCGGCTGGGGCGAGGTCGGCGCCATGACGGTCGGCATGATCGTCTTCACCCTGGTGCTCGCCGGCTTCTTCGACGCGATGGCCACCATCATCGGCGTCGGCACCGAGGCCAAGCTCGCCGACGACAAGGGCCGGATGCCGGGCCTGTCCAAGGCGCTGTTCATCGACGGCGCGGGCGGCGCCATCGGCGGTGTGGCGGGCGGCTCCGGCCAGACCGTCTTCGTCGAGTCCGCCACCGGCGTCGGCGAGGGAGCCCGCACGGGTCTCGCCTCCGCCGTCACCGGACTGTTCTTCGCGGCCTGCCTGTTCTTCACGCCCGTCACCGCGATCGTCCCGCAGGAGGTCGCGTCCGCCGCGCTCGTCGTCATCGGCGCCATGATGATGATGAACGCCCGGCACGTCGACTGGGCCGACCGCGCCACCGCGATCCCGGTGTTCCTCACCGTGGTCCTGATGCCCTTCACGTACACCATCACCACCGGTGTCGCCGCGGGCGTCATCTCCTGGGTCGCCATCAAGATCGCCCAGGGCAGGGCGCGGGAGATCGGGGCCTTCATGTGGGGCCTGACCGTGATCTTCCTCGTGTACTTCGCCCTCAACCCGATCGAGGGCTGGCTCGGCGTCCACTGACGCCCGCCGCCCCTTCCACGTCATCGCCGAAGGAGACCGAGACATGCTGGACATCGCGGCAGAACTCAGCCGATGGGCCGAGCAGGGACGCGAGTTCGCCGTGGCCACCGTGGTGGCCGTCGGCGGCAGCGCGCCCCGGCAGCCCGGCGCGGCGCTCGCCGTCGACACCGAGGGCACCGCGATCGGTTCGGTCTCCGGCGGCTGTGTGGAAGGGGCGGTCTACGAGCTGTGCCAGGAGGCGCTCGAGGACGGGGTCACCCGCCTGGAGCGCTTCGGGTACAGCGACGACGACGCCTTCGCCGTGGGTCTGACCTGCGGCGGCGTCATCGACATCCTCGTCACGCCGGTACGCGCCGGGGACCCGGCGCTGCGCGACGTGGTCGAGGCCGCTCTGAGGACCGCCGCCTCGGCGGAGGCGGCGGCCCTCGCCCGGATCGTCGAGGGGCCGGCCGACCTGCTCGGCCGCGCCCTGCTCGTCCGGCCCGACGGCACGTACGACGGCGGTTTCGGCGCCCATCCCGAGCTCGACCGCACCGTCGCCGCCGAAGCCGGTGCCTATCTCGACGCCGGCCGCACCGGCACCCTGGAGATCGGCGAACAGGGCTCGCGCTGCGGCGCCCCGCTCACCCTCCTCGTGGAGTCCTCGGTCCCGCCCCCGCGCATGATCGTCTTCGGCGCCATCGACTTCGCCTCCGCGCTCGTACGCATGGGCAAGTTCCTCGGCTACCACGTCACCGTCTGCGACGCCCGGCCCGTCTTCGCGACCGCCGCGCGCTTCCCCGAGGCCGACGAACTCGTCGTCGAATGGCCCCACCAATACCTCGAGCGCACCGAGGTCGACAGCCGCACCGTGCTCTGCGTCCTCACCCACGACGCCAAGTTCGACGTGCCGCTCCTCGAACTCGCGCTGCGCCTGCCCGTCGCCTACGTCGGCGCGATGGGCTCGCGCCGCACCCACCTCGACCGCAACGAGCGCCTGCGCGAGGTCGGCGTCACCGAACTGGACCTGGCCCGCCTGCGCTCCCCGATCGGCCTCGACCTCGGCGCCCGCACGCCGGAAGAGGTGGCCGTCTCCATAGCCTCGGAGATCGTCGCGAACCGCCGCGGCGGCACGGGCGCCTCCCTGACGGGCGCCCACACCCCGATCCACCACGACCCGACCGAGCCCCGCCACATCGACTCGGCGGCCTGAGCACGTCCGTGCGGGCCACGCCGGAGCGGCCGGCGCCGTAGGCGGCGAACGCCGTCGCCGGGTGCCGCGTCGTCGTGGCTGGTCGCGCAGTTCCCCGCGCCCCTCACGGGGCGCGTTCCGCCCCGCGCCCCTCACGGGGCGCGTTCCGCCCCGCGCCCCTCACGGGGCGCGTTCCGCCCCGCGCCCTGACCAGGCGCGGGGCGTCAACTCATGTCGGACAGCAGGGCGTTCAGCGCCCGGCCGAAGACCAGGCGGCCCGCCGCGGCCAGGAGCGGGTCCGCCACGGCCGGTACCCCGCGCACCCGCAGCTCCTCCCGCCACTCCACCCTCGCTCCGCCGCCCGCCAGGGCCCGTACCTCGAACTCGGCCCAGCCCGCCACCACCCGGCCCCGCTTCTCCATGCGGCAGCGGCGCGGCGGCTGCCAGGCGACGAGTTCCATCGGGTCGTCGAAGGCGAAGCGCGGGCCGAGGCCGGTGCGGGCCACGAAGACCGTGCCGGCGGCGGTCGGGGGCGGGGTGAGGACGGTGACCCGGGTCAGCGGCACCACCGTGCCGTGCCGCTCCCAGTCGGTGATCCGGCGCCAGGCCTCGGCGGGGGAAAGCGGCGTTTCGCGGACGATCCGGATATCGGCGGCCATGGCGCGATGGTAAACGGGCCGCGCCCGGTGAGCTGCGCCACGCCCGTGAACGGGTGAGCGTGTCGCGTGGCGGGGCATCAACTCGCGGGCGCCTACGATCAGTTATGTAAACGATCATGAAGCAAGCCAGGCCGGGCGCCCCGCAGTCGAAACGCCCGCCCGCCACGCCCCCACAGGAGCAGACACCTCATGACCGCACCCGTCACCCCCACCGTCCTCGACCCCGCGGGCCGCGACCTGCACGCCGAGAACGACCGGCTGCGCGCCGCGCACCCCTGCGCCGCCCTGCTCGAACTGCCCGGCGGCATACGGGCCTGGGCCCCCACCTCGTACGAGGTCCTCAAGGGACTGCTCGCCGACGCGCGCGTGTCCAAGGACCCGAACCGGCACTGGCCCGAGTGGATCGCGGGCGAGCACCGCCAGTCCTGGATCGTCAACTGGGTCGGCGTCTCCAACATGTTCAACGCCTACGGCACCGACCACCGCCGGCTGCGCACCCTGATCGCGCCCGCCTTCACCAAGCGCCGCACCGATGTCCTGCGCCCGCGGATCGAGCAGATCGCGGGCGAGCTGCTCGACGCCATGGCGGCGGCCCCCGACGGCCGCGCCGACCTGCGCTCCGCGTACGCGCACCCGCTGCCGATGCAGGTCATCTGCGAACTGTTCGGCGTGCCCGAGGAGCAGCGGGCCGACGCCGCCCGGCTCGTCGCCGGGATCATGGACACCACGGTGACGCCCGAACAGGCCCTCGCCATCCTCCAGGGGGTGCAGCAGCTCCTCGGCGCCCTCGTCGAGGCCAAGCGCGCGCAGCCCGGCGACGACCTCACCAGCGCCCTCATCGCCACCCGTGACGACGCGGGCTCGGGCCTGACCGAGCAGGAGCTGATCGACACCCTCCTGCTCGTCATCGGCGCGGGCCACGAGACGACCGTGAACCTCGTCGGGAACGCGGCGCAGGCCCTGCTCACCCACCCCGAGCAGCTCGCCCGGGTCCGCTCCGGCGAGATCCCGTGGAGCGAGGTCATCGAGGAGACCCTGCGCTGGGCCCCCTCGATCGCCAACCTCCCGCTGCGCTACGCCGTCGAGGACATCTACCTGCCCGACGGCACCCGGATCGCCGCCGGCGAGGCCATCCTCGCCTCGTACGCGGCGGCCGGCCGCGACCCGCGCCGGCACGGCCCCGACGCGGACCGCTTCGACATCGCCCGCGCCGACAAGGAGCACCTCGCCTTCGGTCACGGCGTCCACTTCTGCCTCGGCGCCCCGCTGGCCCGCCTGGAGGCGACGATCGCCCTGCCGGCCCTCTTCGACCGCTTCCCCGGCCTCGCCCTGGAGGACGGTGCCACGCACGTCGAGTCGTTCATCGGTTACGGGTACGGGAGCCTGCCGGTGCGGCTGAATTGACATGCTCCTCGCCCTGAAGGGAGAGGATTCTGGCCTTCCCTGACCGGAGACTGTGCACGCTACGCGGCACAGTTTCCGGTCGGGAACCCGTGGCTTCCTGTTTCTTCGCGCTGTGCCGGGATCGCTCCCGGTCTTACCGGCGCTCCGCAGGCCGATACCGCCAGTCCGGCGGCCTGTTTGATGTTGAGTGCGGCGTTGGTGTCCCGGTCGTGCCGGGCGTCGCAGGCGGCACAGGTCCATTCCCTCACGTTCAGGGGTTTGGGTCCGTCTTCGGCGCCGCAGGTGGAGCAGGTCTGGGAGGTCGGCTCGAACCGGCCGATCTTCACCAGGACGCGGCCGT
>NZ_JBITJS010000036.1:0-20376 GCF_044460245.1 Streptomyces sp. NPDC050145
GGGCGGGGGGCGCGGCGGCGCGGCGCGGGGGGGGCGGCCCCGCCCCGCGCCCCCCCCCCCCCCCCCCCCCCCCCCCCCCCCCCCCCCCCCCCCCCCCCCCCCCCCCCCCCCCCCCCCCCCCCCCCCACGACGCAGCCGCGGTCGACAACGCGACAAGTCGATCCGAGCTCCTAGTCGCCCGAGGCCGCGCTCAGCCCGCCCAGCAACAGAAGCGTGAACCGCCGGACCCAGTCCGCGTCCACCGACTCCCCGCTCACCAGAGTGCGATGCACCACCGCCCCGGCGGCGACGTCGAAGATGAGGTCGGCCGACCGCGCCGCCGACTCCGCATCGGCCGGCACCGGAAGCTCCCCACGCAGCTCCGCCCGGGCCCGCCCCTCAAGCACGAGCCGCTTCTGCCGATCCACGATGGACGTCCGGATCCGCTCCCGCAGCGGAGCGTCGCGCGTGGACTCCGCGACCACCGCCATGAGCGCCGTCTTGGTCTCGGGCCGGTCCAGGATCGCCGCGAACTGGAGCACGACCGCCTCGATGTCCGCCGCGAGCGAGCCGAGATCGGGCAGCTCCAGCTCGTCGAAGAGAACCGCGACCGCGTCGACCACCAGCTCGTTCTTGCCCGCCCAGCGCCGGTACAGGGTCGTCTTGGCGACCCCGGCCCGCGTCGCCACGTCCCCGAGCGTCAGCTTGGACCAGCCGAGATCGACGAGCGCCGCACGGGTCGCCTTCAGGATCGCCTCGTCCGCCGCGGCGGACCGGGGGCGGCCCTGGCGGCCCGGTCGGCAGGGAGAGGACGGAATGCGGCTCTGCATGCCGTGACCATACCGGCCGGTAGCCGCACGGCCCGTGAGCCAGATCACCGGCCTGCGCGCCCCGCGCGTCTTACGCTGCATATACGCTACGGGTCGTAGCGTAAGCACGAACTCGTGCGACGCCCCGGATCTGCACCCCGGAGCGGTCGAGACGAGCGGCAACCACGGATGCCGGGTGGGGACCCGGCGTCAAAAAACGCAACGCGGCCGAGTCCGCTCCGTATGCCTCGCAATCCGGCGGGAGGCCACGGAGGCGGACCCGGCCCACAACGGTCCGCGGAAGGGGGAGACTGTACGCATGCAGCCACGGAACATGTCCATGAGCGGAGTCGTCGACCTCGCCGCGGTGAAGGCGGCCCAGGAGGCCAAGGCGAAGGCGGAGCAGGCGCGCGCCGAGACGGCCCGTCAGGGCGGCGGCCCGACCGCCGTGCCCCCGTCCTCCCTCGTCATCGATGTCGACGAGGCGGATTTCGAGAGTGCCGTACTGCAGCGCTCCACCGAGGTGCCCGTCGTCATCGACTTCTGGGCCGAGTGGTGCGAGCCCTGCAAGCAGCTGAGCCCGCTCCTCGAGCGGCTCGCCGCCGAGTACAACGGCCGCTTCCTGCTCGCCAAGATCGACGTCGATGCCAACCAGATGCTGATGCAGCAGTTCGGGGTCCAGGGGATCCCCGCCGTCTTCGCCGTGGTGGCGGGACAGGCGCTGCCGCTCTTCCAGGGCGCCGCCCCCGAGGCCCAGATCCGGGGCACCCTGGACCAGTTGATCCAGGTCGCCGAGGAGCGCTTCGGGCTCACCGGCATCGCGGTCGCCCCCGATGCGGAGGGCGCCGCCCCGGTCGTGGAGGCTCCGGCCGGTCCCTACGACGCCCTGCTCGAGGCGGCCGTACAGGCTCTGGACGCGGGCGACCTCGCCGGCGCGGTCCAGGCGTACAAGAACGTGCTGTCCGACGACCCCGGCAACACGGAGGCCAAGCTCGGCCTCGGTCAGGCCGAACTCCTGCAGCGCGTACAGGACATGGACCCGCAGGCCGTGCGCAGGGACGCCGCCGAGAAGCCCGGTGACGTGGCGGCGCAGATCGCGGCCGCGGACCTGGACCTGGTCGGCGGGCATGTCGAGGACGCCTTCGGGCGGCTCGTCGACGCGGTGGCCCGCTCCGCCGGCGACGACCGGGACGCGGCACGCGTCCGTCTGCTCGAACTGTTCGAGGTCGTCGGGGCCGACGACCCGCGCGTGACTGCGGCGCGTACAGCTCTGGCCCGGGTTCTCTTCTGAGCCGTCGGTGACCAGTTCTTAAACGCCACGGCATGTGATGCCGGGGTGAAAGTTCTGTCCGCAGAGGGCGACGGCGGCCGCGCTTTACCAAAACTTGGTAATTGCGGCCGCTGTTACTTGGAGTAAGTCGAGGGCTGTTTTCTGTCCGGTTCCGTCCCGGATTCACCCTGAATCGCAACTCGGTTGACAGCACCCTGAGTTGCTGCTTGATGCCAGCCGGTCGCGGCGTGGTTATCTCTCCGTTACCCGCCAGTAACGAACCCCCTTGTGTCCCGGCCGGGAATGCACCACGATCGGGCACGCTCGGTCCACTCCTCACCGTCCGAAAGCCATTCGGGCAGCGGGGTCCTTGGGTCCCCACCGAGCAGGTCGACGGCGGACCAAGGGGAGCGCCGTCGGTCTGGGGCAGGGGGGTCTCAACCTTCCGGTTGAGCCTGTCCAGCAGGTTGCGCGTGATGGCTCAGGTGCGACCAGTGGTTGTCGCTCGGGGGTGATCGCCGGTGATCAGGGTGCGGACTCGCGCCTCCGATACGGGCGCTCTCCTTCCCGAGGACGTAGCACTTCTCCCATCCCTGCCCGGCTGAGCCGCCGCAAGGGGCAGTCAGGGCCGGAGATGTACGTCCGAGAAGGAGGATCAGTCATGAAGTCCGTGACTCGTGGCGGGACCAGATGGAAGCGGTTCGCCGTCGTCATGGTGCCCAGCGTCGCGGCGACCGCCGCGATAGGCGTCGCCCTGTCCCAGGGTGCGCTCGCGGCATCGTTCAGTGTGTCGGGTCAGTCGTTCAAGGTGACGGCCGACTCTCTCGATGGTGAGGGCTTCGTCCAGTACGGAGCCATCGACAGCGGCAAGACGGGTGCTCACCCTGTCGCGGTCGTCGGCATGAAGTCCGCCGAGATCACCAACCTGTGCCAGTCGGTCGTCGTGCCGGTGCCGGTCTTCGGTGACGTCTCGATGAAGCTGTCCGCCGGTGGTGAGGGCGGCCCGCGCGTGGAGGCCAAGACCCTCTACATCGACGCCGATGACCTGAAGGCCGACGCGACCTTCAAGAACATCGACATCGGTGTGGCGGCGGGTGACGCCAGCAAGGGTCCGGGTATCCACAACGGCGACAAGGCCGACCCGAACTCGTTCGCCCAGCAGGCCGACTCGGTGCACTTCGAGCACGTCCAGCAGCGCGCATGGGCCACCACGGCCGGCACCTTCAAGCTCTCTGGCCTCAAGATGAGTGTTCAGAAGGGCCAGCACGAGTGCTACTAGTCCCGACGGGCTCGAACTCGGGCCCGGGGCTTGGCACTTGATGTGCTGAACGGCCGGGCGCGGGGACGTACGGAATTCTCCGGGTCGTCCCCGTGCCCGTATCCGGACAGCCACCATCACCACAGAACAACGCCATTCCCGAGGAGCTGTACGACATGAGCGCCGAAGCGCACGCTGGGCTGGGCCCGAAGCTTGGTCACATGCGCCAATCGTTCCGAGGGTGGCGCGGTCAGCGCCCATTCTGGGGTGGTCTGCTGTCGATCCTCGGCGGCCTCCCGATCATGTACTTCCCGTACGCGAATCTGACGCTCGGCAACATGACGATCAAGATGGCGACGACGGCGGGAGCCGGCTCGCTCATCATCGGCGTCCTCCTTGTCGTGCTCGGCCTGACGATGTGGTACCAGCCGCACTCCCGGGTGTTCGCGGGTGTGGCGGCGATTCTTCTCGCCCTGGTCTCCCTGGTCGTCTCCAACTTCGGCGGGTTCGTCATCGGCTTCCTGCTGGCCCTGATCGGTGGTGCCCTCGGCATCGCCTGGGCCCCGGGCGGGCCGCAGGGGGATTCGCCGGCGCGAGGCGGTGACGAGGCCGGGTCCACGGACACGGTCGCCGCGCCGCCGATCGCGGGAGCCACCTATCGGGTCGCGGGCGCAAACGACGACGAGTCAGGGACGAGCCCGGACAACGGGACGAACGGGAGGCACCGTGCCGGCTGACGAGGTGCACCACGAGGACTCCGGTGCGGAGTCCCGTGCGAGAACCGGGCCGCGGCATGCAGCACCGAGAAAGCATCTGTTCACCAGGCTGCACATGCCCGCGGGCAAGGCGATAGCGATCGCGGCCATGCCCACGGCCGTGCTGATGGGCCTCGGCCTCACGCCCACGCTGGCGTCGGCCAAGGACAATCCGACCAAGTTCTCGGCGGACGACTACAAGGCGTGCGCCGACGCGGTGGAGGCGAACAAGGACACCGACGGCGCCGCCGCCGACAAGGACAAGGCGGACGCGTCGGCGACCCCGACCCCGTCCCCGTCGGCCTCGGCCGGCAAGGACGCGGCGGACTCCGGCGCGGACAAGGACGCCGGCACGGGTGGCTCGGCGGAGCAGAAGACAGCGGAGCCCACGCCGTCGGCCGACGCGTCGAAGGACGACGCCGGTTCCGACAGCGCGGACGAGCCCACGGCCACGCCGTCGCCGTCCAAGACCACGAACCCGCTGGACCCCCTGGGTGTCGGCGACGCCATCAAGGACTTCTTCACGCCGGACGACAAGGAGACGGCCACGCCGACTCCCTCCCCGTCCGCCTCCGCGTCGAAGGACTCCGGCGGCGTGGTCGGGGACACGGTCGACAAGGCCGGGGACACGGTCAAGGACGTCACGGACACGGCCGGCAAGACGGTCGAGGACACGGCGGACAAGGCCGGGGACGCGGTCAAGGACGTCGAGGACACGGCGGACAAGGCCAAGGAGGCAGCGGAGTCGGCCACGCCGACGCCGGACTCCACCGAGGTGCCGGAGAACTGCCCGGTCGCCACGGACGCCGAGGGCGCGAACGAGGACACCCCGGAGCAGCTGCCGTCCGAGTCCTGGAAGCTGCAGGCGAGTTCGCTGCTGCTGAAGGGGGCGGACTACCAGGGCCTCGTGGACGTGCGCATGGCGGACGGCTCCACCAAGCGGGTCATGAAGTACGTCATCTCGAACGGCACCGACATCGGCGATCTGCACCAGATCTCCCAGGGGCCCGACGGGAAGTTCTTCCACATCCGCGCGGACAAGGGCTCCACGTCCACCATCCGCGAAGGCAAGACGATCATGTACACGGAGGAGCTCTCGGGCAACCTGCTCGGGCTCATCCCCATGACGTTCAACGCCAAGAACCCGCCGCCGCTCAACCTGCCGATCCTCTACTTCACCAACGTGAAGGTGACGCAGGCCGCGCAGTTCGGCGGCACGCTGCACGTCCCCGGACTGCACACCACGGTCGAGGACAGCTGACTCCGGTCGGCTGACCGCACGCCACACACGAGAGGGCGCCCCCCGCTTCCCGCGGGGGGCGCCCTCTCGTGCGTACCGGAGCGGCCGTCAGTCGCGGTCGCCGCCGCCCAGGTGGTGCACCCGGACCATGTTGGTGGTGCCGGGGACGCCGGGGGGCGAACCGGCCGTGATGACCAGCGTGTCACCGGAGTTGAAGCGGCTCAGCTTCACCAGCTCGGCGTCGACCAGCTCGACCATCGCGTCCGTGGAGTCCACGTGCGGCACGACGAAGGACTCGACGCCCCAGCTGAGCGTCAGCTGGTTGCGGGTGTCGTCGTCCGTGGTGAAGGCCAGGATCTGCTGGGCCGTGCGGTAGCGGCACAGGCGTCGGGCCGTGTCACCGGACTTGGTGAAGGCCACCAGTGCCTTGCCGTCCAGGAAGTCCGCGATCTCGCACGCGGCACGGGCCACCGAACCACCCTGCGTCCGCGGCTTCTTACCGGGCACCAGCGGCTGGAGGCCCTTGGAGAGCAGCTCCTCCTCGGCCGCCTGGACGATCTTCGACATCGTCTTGACGGTCTCGATCGGGTAGGCGCCCACGGAGGACTCGGCGGACAGCATCACCGCGTCGGCACCGTCCAGGATCGCGTTGGCCACGTCGGAGGCCTCGGCGCGGGTCGGACGCGAGTTGGTGATCATCGACTCCATCATCTGGGTCGCGACGATCACCGGCTTGGCGTTGCGGCGGCACATCTCCACGAGGCGCTTCTGCACCATCGGGACCTTCTCCAGCGGGTACTCGACCGCGAGGTCGCCGCGGGCCACCATCACCGCGTCGAACGCGGCGACGACACCCTCCATGTTGGCGACGGCCTGCGGCTTCTCCACCTTGGCGATGACGGGGACCCGGCGGCCCTCCTCGTCCATCACCTTGTGGACGTCCCGCACGTCGTCGGCGTCGCGCACGAAGGACAGGGCGACCATGTCGCAGCCCATCCGCAGCGCGAAGCGCAGGTCCTCGATGTCCTTCTCGGACAGGGCCGGCACGTTGACGGCCGCGCCCGGGAGGTTGATGCCCTTGTGGTCGGAGATGACCCCGCCCTCGATGACGACGGTCTTCACCCGGGGGCCGTCGACTTCTGTCACCTTGAGCTCGACGTTGCCGTCGTTGATCAGTACCTGGTCACCGCGCGAGACGTCACCGGGCAGGCCCTTGTACGTCGTGCCGCAGATCGACTTGTCGCCCGGGACGTCCTCGGTGGTGATGGTGAACTCGTCACCCCGCACCAGCTCGACGGGTCCCTCGGCGAAGGTCTCCAGGCGGATCTTGGGCCCCTGCAGGTCGGCGAGCACACCCACGGCGCGGCCGGTCTTGGCGGCGGCGGCCCGCACCCGGTCGTAGCGACCCTGGTGCTCGGCGTGGGTGCCGTGGCTGAAGTTGAATCGGGCCACGTTCATGCCGGCCTCGATCAGCGAGACGAGCTGCTCTTCGGAGTCGACGGCGGGGCCCAGCGTGCAGACGATTTTGGAACGGCGCATGGAGCGATCCTATCGGTTTGTTTCGCTGCGGAATATTCCGTCTGGTGGAAACTACAAATGGGCGGCGGTGCGCTCAGTCGTTGCGCGAAGCGACCAGGGCGTAGGTCTGCCGCGCGATCTCCAGCTCCTCGTCGGTCGGCACCACGGCCACGGCCACCCGCGCGTACGCGGGCGAGATGATCCGGGCCTCGTCGGAACGTACGGAATTCAGCTCCCCGTCCACCGCGAGACCCAGCTCCTCCAGGCCTGCGATCGCCGCCTCGCGCACCGGAGCCGCGTTCTCCCCGACCCCCGCCGTGAACGCCACGGCGTCCACCCGGCCCAGCACCGCGTAATAGGCGCCGATGTACTTCTTCAGCCGGTGGACGTAGATGTCGAAGGCCAGCCGCGCCGCCTCGTCGCCCTCGTCGACGCGGCGGCGGATCTCGCGCATGTCGTTGTCGCCGCACAGTCCGATCAGACCGCTCTTCTTGTTGAGCAGCACGTCGATCTCGTCCGCCGACATGTTGCCCACCCGCATCAGATGGAAGATGACCGCCGGGTCGACATCGCCTGAACGCGTCCCCATCACCAGCCCCTCCAGCGGGGTGAGCCCCATCGACGTGTCCACGCACACCCCGCCGCGCACGGCCGACGCGGAGGCGCCGTTGCCCAGGTGCAGCACGATGACGTTCACCTCCTGCGGCTCCTTGTCCAGCAGCTCCGCCGTCCTGCGCGACACGTAGGCGTGCGACGTGCCGTGGAAGCCGTAGCGCCGGATGCGGTGCTCATCGGCCGTCTTCACGTCGATCGCGTAGCGCGCCGCCGACTCCGGCATCGTCGTGTGGAACGCCGTGTCGAAGACCGCCACCTGCGGCAGGTCCGGACGCAGCGCCATCGCCGTACGGATCCCGGTCAGGTTCGCCGGGTTGTGCAGCGGCGCCACCGGGATCAGCCGCTCCACCTCCTTGAGGACCGCGTCGTCGATCACGGTCGGCTGCGTGAACAGCTTCCCGCCGTGCACCACCCGGTGCCCGATCGCCGCCAGCTCGGGGGAGTCCAGGCCCAGCCCGTCCGCCGCCAGCTCCTCGGCGACCGCCTTCAGGGCCTCCTCGTGATCGGCGATCGGCCGGATCTGCTCCCGGCTCTGCCCGCCACCGCCCAGCAGCGGCGTGTGCTTCAGCCGGGACGTCTCCTCGCCGATGCGCTCCACCAGGCCCACCGCGAGCCGCGTGCTGTCACGCATGTCGAGCAGCTGGTACTTCACCGACGACGAGCCGGAGTTGAGGACGAGGACGCGGGTCGCGGGCGCGGCCGGCGGGGTCGCGGGGGTCGGCGAGGTCACTGTGCAGCCTTCTCGGTGGGGGTCTGGGCCTGGATCGCCGTGATGGCGACGGTGTTCACGATGTCCCCGACGAGCGCGCCGCGGGACAGGTCGTTGACCGGCTTGCGCAGGCCCTGCAGGACCGGGCCGACCGCGATCGCGCCGGCCGACCGCTGCACGGCCTTGTACGTGTTGTTGCCCGTGTTGAGGTCAGGGAAGATCAGCACGCTCGCCTGCCCCGCCACCTCCGAGCCCGGGAGCTTCGTCGCCGCGACCGACGGCTCGACCGCCGCGTCGTACTGGATCGGCCCCTCGATCTTCAGGTCCGGGCGGCGCTCGCGCACCAGCTCCGTCGCCTCGCGCACCTTGTCGACGTCCGCGCCGGTGCCGGAGGTGCCCGTCGAGTACGACAGCATCGCGATCCGCGGCTCCACGCCGAAACGGGCGGCGGTCACGGCGGACTGGGTCGCGATGTCGGCGAGCTGCCGCGCGTCCGGGTCCGGGTTCACCGCGCAGTCCCCGTACACCAGGACCTTGTCGGCCAGGCACATGAAGAAGACGGAGGAGACGATCGCCGCGTCCGGCTTCGTCTTGATGATCTCGAAGGCGGGGCGGATCGTCGCGGCCGTCGAGTGCACCGAACCCGACACCATGCCGTCGGCGAGGCCCTCCTGCACCATCAGCGTGCCGAAGTAGTTCACGTCGGCGACCACGTCGTGGGCCAGCTCCACGGTGACGCCCTTGTGGGCGCGCAACTGCGCGTACGAGGCGGCGAACCGTTCCCTCAGCTCCGAGGTCTGCGGGTCGATGATCTCGCTGCCGGTCAGGTCGACCCCGAGGTCGGCCGCCTTCTTGCGGATCTGTTCCACCGGGCCGAGCAGCGTCAGATCGCACACCCCGCGCCGCAGCAGCACATCGGCCGCGCGCAGCACCCGCTCCTCCGTGCCCTCCGGCAGCACCACCCGGCGCCTGTCCGCGCGGGCCTGCTCGAGCAGCTTGTGCTCGAACATCATCGGCGTGACCCGGTCGCTGGACGGCGCCTGCACCGACTTCAGCAGCTCCGCCGTGTCCACGTACCGCTCGAAGAGACCCAGCGCCGTCTCCGCCTTGCGGGGCGTCGCCGCGTTCAACTTCCCTTCCAGGGAGAACAGTTCGGCCGCCGTCGGGAACGAGCCGCCCTCCACCGCCACGACCGGCGTGCCCGGCGCCAGCCGGTCGGCCAGCTTCAGGATCGCCTCGCCCGGCCGCTCGTTCAGCGTCAGCAGCACGCCCGCGATCGGCGGCGTGCCCGCGCTGTGCGCCGCCAGCGAGCCGACCACCAGGTCCGCGCGGTCCCCGGGCGTCACGACCATGCAGCCCGGCGTCAGCGCGTTCAGAAGATTGGGCAGCATCGCACCGCCGAACACGAAGTTCAGCGCGTTCCTCGCCAGCCCCGAGTCGTCGCCGAGCAGCACCGTGCCGCCCAGGTGATGCGTGATCTGGGCGACGGTCGGCGCGGCCAGCGCCGGATCGTCGGGCAGCACGTACGCGGGAACCGGAAGCGTGCCCTCCAGTCGCTCCGCTATCTCGTCCCGGTCCCCGGGCACCACCCGGTTCACCACCATCGCCAGGACGTCGCAGCCCAGACCGTCATAGGCGCGGTACGCGTTGCGCACCTCCGCGCGCACCGACTCCGAGGTCTGCCTGCGCCCGCCGACCACCGGCACCACCGAGGCCCCGAACTCGTTCGCCAGACGCGCGTTGATCGCCAGCTCGTCCGGCAGCTGCGTGTCCGCGAAGTCCGTGCCGAGCACCAGCACCACGTCGTAGTCCCGGGCCACCGCGTGGAAGCGGTCCACCAGACGCGACACCAGCTCGTCCGTGCCCTGCTCCGCCTGGATCGCCGACGCCTCGTGATAGTCGAGGCCGTACCCGCTCGCCGGATCCTGCGACAGGCGGTACCGCGCCCGCAGCAGATCGAACAGCCGATCGGGTCCGTCGTGGACGAGCGGACGGAAGACCCCCACCCGGTCGACCTGACGGGTCAGGAGCTCCATCACTCCCAGCTCGACGACCTGGCGGCCGTCGCCCCGGTCGATCCCGGTCACGTACACGCTGCGCGTCACGCGTGCTCTCCTCCTGCGTCGAGTCCTGCGGCGATCCTCTTGACCGTACCTCCGTGCGTGGCTGCACCGCCCGCCGGAAAAGGGCCCTCGGGACAGGGGACAAAGGCCCGGCCGTCCCGTGCCGAAGCGCCTTTCCCCGCCCGGCACGAACGCGATCGCCGTCCGGCCGTGGAAGAATCGGCGTGGCTCTCAGACGTACCAGCAGCGAGCAGGAGACACAGCACGATGCGCATCGGAGTTCTGACCGCAGGCGGCGACTGCCCTGGCCTGAACGCAGTGATCCGGTCGGTCGTGCACCGCGCCGTCACGCACTACGGCGACGAGGTGCTCGGATTCGAGGACGGCTACGCGGGACTCCTGGAGGGGCGCTACCGACCCCTCGACCTGAACGCGGTCAGCGGCATCCTCGCCCGCGGCGGCACCACCCTCGGCTCCTCCCGCCTGGAGCGCGACAAGTTCCGCGCCGCCTGCGAGAACGCGAAGGCGCTCGCCGAGGAGATCGGCTTCGACGTCCTCATCCCGATCGGCGGCGAGGGCACCCTCACCGCCGCCCGCATGCTGTCGGACGCCGGGCTGCCCGTCGTCGGCGTCCCCAAGACGATCGACAACGACATCTCCTCCACCGACCGCACCTTCGGTTTCGACACGGCCGTCGGCGTCGCCACCGAGGCCATGGACCGCCTCAAGACCACCGCCGAGTCCCACCAGCGCGTCATGGTCGTCGAGGTCATGGGCCGGCACGCCGGCTGGATCGCCCTGGAGTCCGGCATGGCCGGCGGCGCCCACGGCATCTGCCTGCCCGAGCGCCCCTTCGACCCCGCCGACCTCGTCGCGATGGTCGAGGAGCGCTTCGCCCGCGGCAAGAAGTTCGCCGTCATCTGCGTCGCCGAGGGCGCCCACCCCGCCGAGGGCACCATGAACTACGGCAAGGGCGAGATCGACCAGTTCGGCCACGAGCGCTTCCAGGGCATCGGCACCGCCCTCGCCCGCGAACTGGAGTACCGCCTCGGCAAGGAGGCCCGCCCGGTCATCCTCGGCCACATCCAGCGCGGCGGCACCCCCACCGCGTACGACCGCGTCCTCGCCACCCGCTTCGGCTGGCACGCCGTCGAGGCCGCGCACCAGGGCGTCTTCGGCCGTATGACCGCGCTGAGCGGCACCGACGTCGTCATGGTGCCGCTCGCCGAGGCCGTCACCGAGCTCAAGACCGTCCCCAAGGACCGCATGGACGAGGCCGAGTCGGTCTTCTAGCCCCCGCGGCACTTGATCCCAGGGTTGATCCCAGGGCTGATCTCAGGGAGTCACGGAGCGGTGATCCTGGACCAGAACTCGTCCAGGATCCCCTCCAGGAACTCCCGCCCCGCACCACCCGAGTCCGGCGACGACCCCCCGCCCCAGGTCAGCGTGGCCGCCATCAGCGCCTGGTACTCCAGGTGCATCTCCTGCAGCACGTCCTCCAGCTCCCGGCGCGGCACCGGCACCAGCCGGGACACCGTCCGCAGCTGCCCCTGCCAGCGCGCCGTCACCGCGCTGCGCAGCAGGTTCGCCAGCAACTGGTCCCGCCCCGTCACGGTCGCGAACGCGCGCGGCGCGAGCCGCAGCGCACGGGCCAGCGCCTCCGACTGGCGCTCGTTGCCCCGCCACTCTCCGGTCTCCTCCATACGCAGATACGCGTGGATGTCGACGCCGATCTCTCGCGCCACGTCCTCCGGCGCGATCCCGAGCGCGAGCCGGTGCTCCCGCAGCGTCCGCGGCTCCCCGATCAGCTCGGCCTGCGAACACCACAGCGCGCCCGCGAGCGCGGTGAGTTCGGCCGCCGTGGGCGCCGTGTCACCCCGCTCCCAGGCGATCACGGTGTCCGGCGTGACGTACGCGAGCCCGTACTGGGCGCGCATGCCGTACGCGACATGGCCCGGCGCCATCCCGAGCGCCTCGCGGAGGCGACGGGCTGCGGGGGCGTTGAAGGGCGGGGTCGGCTGGTCGGCAGCGGCCTTGTGGTGCACGGCCACAAAGTAGGGGGGATCGCAGCGCTTGGCTACGGTGTGTTCCGCCCGCGTCACATATCGTAGGAACGTACAGGTGGGGCGGTGGTTCAACCTTTGACGGCGCCGCCGAGCGCGAAGCCGCCGCCGAAGCGCCGGGACACCAGGACGTACAGCAGGATCACCGGCGTCGAGTAGATGATCGAGAACGCGGCGAGCTGCCCGTAGACGACCGTGCCCCGGTTCCCGAAGAAGTCGTTGATGCTCACCGACGCCGGCATCTGGTCGGGGGAGAGCAGCAGCATGAAGGGCACGAAGAAGTTCCCCCACATCATGGCGAACGAGAACACCGTGACGACGGCGACCCCGGGGCCCATCAGCGGCAGCACGATCCGCGCCAGCGACTGGAACGTGCCCGCCCCGTCCGTCCAGGCCGCCTCCTCCAGCTCCTTCGGCACCCCGTCCATGAAGTTCTTCATCAGCCAGATCGCGAACGGGAGTTGGGACGCGGTGAAGAACCAGATCGTGCCCGCTCTCGTGTCGATCAGGTTCACCTGCACGAACAGCGCGTACACCGGCACCATCACCGCGGTGATCGGCAGACACGTCGCGAACAGGATCGTCGCCAGGAACGGCTGGTTCAGGCGGGAGCGATAGCGGGAGAGCGGGTACGCGGCCAGCGCCGCGCACGCCACCGTCAGGGCCGTCGCCCCGCCGCACAGGACCAGGCTGTTCAGCAGCGGGGTGAACGTGATGTCCGGCTTCAGCACCGCGTCGAAGTTGTCCAGGGTCGGCGCGGACGGCACCTTCACCTTCAGGTTCGCGTCGCCGTCCACGGACGACAGCAGCACCCAGGCCAGCGGCAGCGCGAAGGCCAGGGCGACGAGGATCAGCGACGCGTCGGCGGTCAGCCGCCTGCGAGTACGGCGTCGGACACGGCGGGGAGTCACTCAAGCCTCCGAGCGCAGCAGGCGCATGTAGACCAGCGAAAACAGCGAGCCCACCACGAGCAGCAGCAGGGCGACCGCCGTGCCGTACCCGATCATGCTCTTCTGGAAGGCCTGCTCGTACATGAACAGCGGCAGCGTCTGGCTGTGATTGCCCGGGCCGCCGCGGGTCATCACCCAGATCAGCCCGAACACCGACAGCGTCTGCAGCGTGTTCAGCATCAGGTTCGTGCCGATCGAGCGCCGGATCATCGGCAGCGTCACGTGCCACAGCCGCCGCCACCCGTTCGCCCCGTCCACCTCGGCGGCCTCCGTGACCTCCTTCGGGATCTCCGACAGCGCCGCCGAGTACACCAGCATCGAGAAGGCCGTGCCGCGCCACACGTTCGCGAACGACACCGCCAGGATCGGCAGCGTGAACAGCCAGTTCTGGGTGGGCAGATGGAGCCAGCCGAGGATCGCGTTCAGGGTGCCCTCGCGCCGGAAGAACGCGTACAGCAGGAAACCGGCGACCACCTCCGGCAGCACCCACGCCGTCACCACCACCGCGCCGACGACCGTACGCACCGGCTTCGACGCCCGCCGCATCAGCGCCGCGAGCGCGAGCCCCAGACAGTTCTGGCCGACGATCGAGGACAGGAACGTGAACACGAGCGTCAGCCGGACCGCGTTCAGAAAGGCGTCGTCGCGGAACGCGGCCGTGAAGTTGTCGAACCCGACGAACGAGGACTCGGCCTGGCCGGTGAGCTGGAGATCGGTGAAGGCGATGTAGGCGCAGTAGGCGATCGGACCGGCCAGGAAGAGCAGCATCAGGATCGTGGCCGGGGCGACGGGAAGGGCCCGCAGCAGCGTCCGGCGGCGGGACGGCGCACCGGGGGACGTCACGGTCTGCTGACGACCTTGCCGCCCGTCGCCCCCTTCAATTGCTCGTCGTACGTGTCCGCGGCCTTCTCCACGCTCGCGTCACCCGTCGTCACCGACTCCATCGCCTCCTGGATCGCCGTCGACACCTTCGGATACGCCGGGTACGCCGGCCGGTAGTGCGTCGACGCCACCAGATCCGTGAAGAACTCGATGCCGGGCTGCGCCTTCACGTACGCCGGGTCCGCCGCCACGTCCTTGCGGACCGCGATGCCCGAGTTGGCGATGTACCAGCGCTGCGCGTTCGCCTTCGTCTGCATCGTCCTGATGAACTCGAACGCCAGGTCCTTGTTGCTCGCTTTGGACGGGATCGCCCACGTCCAGCCGCCCGACATCGACACCTTGCCCGGCGCCTGCCCGGCTTGCGTCGGCATCGCCGCGAGCCCCAGCTTCCGCGACCATTCGGGCCACTCGTGCCCCGAACCCTTCAGCCAGTCCTGCGGCAGCCACGACCCGTCGAGATCGATGCCGAGCTTCCCCTCGGGCAGGAACTCGCCGCGCACGCGCGTCGCCAGGTTCGGGTCCAGCGCGTCGGACACCTCGGGCCCGAGCTTCTCCTTGAACACCGTCTCCACGAACCCGAGACTGTCCCGGAACGCCTTCGACCCGGCGACCCACTTCCCGGACCCCTTGTCGTACAGCGGGTCGGCGTCCCCGCTCCCCGCACTCCCCGTCCCGTAGAGCAACATCTCGAAGCCCTGCATCGTCGCGGCCTCGCCGTTCGGCTTGCCGCTGTAGACGTTGAGCGGGATGGCGTCCGGGACCTTCTTCTTGATGGTGCGGGCCGCGTCCAGCACCTCGTCCCAGTTCTTCGGCTGCCACGGCGTCGCGATCCCGGCCTTCGCGAAGATGCCCTTGTCGTACCAGAGCCCCCGCGTGTCCGTACCGTCCGGGACGCCGTACGTCTTCCCGTCCTCCGCCTTCGCCGCGGACTTCGCCGTGTCGATGAACTGCTTCCAGTCGCCCCACTTGTCCAGATACGGATCCAGCGGCTCGAGATAGCCGCTGGTGATGTCCGAATTGATGAGGAACGTGTCCTCGTACACGAGATCCGGAGCCGTCTTCGGCGACCGCAGCATCTGCTGCAGCTTCGTGTAGTACTCCGAGTCCGGCGCCTTGATCGGCACGAGCTCGACCTTCTTGCCGGGATGGGCCTTCTCGAACTGCTTCTTCATCGCGGCCAGATAGGTGTCCATGACCTTGATCTGGTTGTCCGTCGACTGTTTGAAGGAGACCCGGACCGTGTTCGCGTCACTCCCGGACCCACCACCGCAAGCGGTGAGGGTCCCGGCGGCGATCAGGGCGGTGGCGACGAGGAGAGGGGCGGCAGGGCGCACGAGCACGACCTCCTACGGACCATCGCGGGCATCGTTGCCACGCGGGGCTGCCAGCTGAACGTACGGGTGCGCCCGGGGGTGGTCAATGGGGCGGTGACAACGTTGTGCCCGGCTCATCACCCACCCGAACACCGTTCCACCACACCGGAGTTGAGCGATCGACTCCTCGCTAAACCCAGGTGTAGACGAGCTCCGGCCGCCCCACCTGCCCGTACTGCGGGCTGCGCCCCGCGCGCCCCGCGTCGACCAGATGCTCCAGGTAGCGCCGCGCCGTGATCCGCGAGATGCCGACCGTCTCCGCCGCCGACGCCGCCGTCACCCCGTCCGACCCCGCGTCCCGCACCGCCTGCGTCACCCGCTCCAGCGTCGGCGCGCTCAGCCCCTTCGGCAGCGCGGCCGGCGCGGGGGAGCGCAGGTTCGCCAGCGCCCGGTCCACCTCGTCCTGCCCGGCCGCCTCCCCGGTCGACGTCCGGTACTCCGCGTACCGCAGCAACCGGTCCCGCAGCGTGGCGAACGTGAACGGCTTCAGCACGTACTGCACCACCCCCAGCGACACCCCCTCCCGCACCACCGCGAGATCCCGCGCCGAGGTCACCGCGATCACGTCCGCCCGATGCCCCGCCGCCCGCAGCGACCGCGCCAGCGCCAGCCCGTGCCCGTCCGGCAGATGCAGATCCAGCAGGATCAGATCCACCGCCGTCCGCTCCAGCGCCCGCCGCGCCCCGGCCGCCGTCTGCGCCCGCGCCACCGTCACGAACCCGGGCACCCGGTCCACGTACAACGCGTGCGCGTCCGCGGCGACCGGATCGTCCTCGACGACCAGCACCCGAATCCCGGCCCCGCTCACGCTCATCGCCCGCCTCTCCCGGTCCCGCCCGCCCGATCACCCTCGACCACCGACCCCGACCCCACCTCCGACGACACCGTGCCCTCCGAGTCACCGTCCAGGGCTCCGGCGCTGCCGCCCTCCTCCTGCGGTAAGGGCAGCGCCTCCCGTGGCGGCGTCCCCGCACCCTCCGCCGTGTGGAAGCCCGCCGCAGCCGAGTCACCGCCCAGGACCCCGGCGCCGTCCTCCTCCCGCGGCAGCGGCATCCGCACCGCCCCGTCCAACGGCAACCGCACCGTGAAACGGGCCCCGCCCTCCGCCGAGCGGTCCAGCGACAGCGTGCCACCGCCCCGCGCCACCGCCTGCCGTACGAGTGCCAGGCCCAGACCGCGACCGGCCGGACCCGCCGGCTTCGTCGACCAGCCGCGCTCGAAGACGTCGTCCGCGTGCGCCGGATCCACCCCGGGCCCGCTGTCCGCGACCCGCAGCACCAGCTCCTCGCCCGCCGTCAGCGCCGTCACCGTGACCCGCGCCCCCGGTGACCCCTGCGCCGCGTCCACCGCGTTGTCCACCAGATTGCCGAGCACCGTCACCAGATCCCGCGCCGGCACCGCCCGCGGCAGCAGCCCGTCGTCGATCCGCGTGTCCGCCGACACCATCAGCTCCACCCCGCGCTCGTTCGCCTGCGCCGCCTTGCCAAGGAGCAGCGCCGCCAGCACCGGCTCGCTCACCGCCCCCACCACCTGATCCGTCAGCGCCTGCGCCAACTCCAGCTCGGCCGTCGCGAACTCCACCGCCTCGTCCGCCCGCCCCAGCTCGATCAGCGACACCACCGTGTGCAACCGGTTCGCCGCCTCGTGCGCCTGCGACCGCAGCGCCTGCGTGAACCCCCGCTCCGAGTCCAGCTCACCCATCACCGCCTGCAACTCCGTGTGATCGCGCAGCGTCACCACCGTGCCCCGCCGCTCACCGCTCGCCACCGGCGACGTGTTCACGACCACCACCCGGTCCGCCGTCAGATGCACCTCGTCGACCCGCGGCTCGGCCGCCAGCAACGCCCCCGTCAACGCAGTCGGCAGCCCGAGCTCCGCCACCGAACGCCCCACCGCCGCATCCCCGGCCCCGACCCCGAGGAGCTCCCGCGCCCCGTCGTTCATCAGCGCCACCCGCCGCTGCCCGTCCAGCATCACCAGACCCTCACGCACCGCGTGCAGCGCGGCCTGGTGATAGGCGTGCATCCGGCTCAGCTCCGTCGCGTTCATCCCGTGCGTGTGCCGCCGCAGCCGCGCGTTGATCACGTACGTGCCCACGCCGCCCAGCACCAGCGCCGCCAGCGCCACCCCCGCCACCGCGAGCAACTGCCCCCGCGCCTGCGCCGTGATCTCGTCGATCGTGATGCCGGCACTGACCAGCCCCACCACCCGGCTCCGCCCGTCCCGCACCGCGTACACCGGCGTCACCACCCGCACCGAGGCCCCCAGCGTCCCCGTGTACGTCTCCGAGAACGTCCGCCCCTTCAACGCGGGCCCGATGTGCCCCAGGAACCGCTCGCCGATCCGCTCCTCGTCCGGATGCGTCCACCGGATCCCCGCCGGATCCATGATCGTCACGAAGTCGACCCCGGTGTGCCCCCGCACCTCGTCCGCGTACGGCTGCAACCGCACCGTCGGATCCCCGCCCCCGGTGATCGCCTCCCGCACCGACCCCGCGTCGGCCACCGACCGCGCCACCGCCGTCGCCTGCCGCCGCGCCGCGTCCTCCGCCTGCCCCCGGTCACTGACGTACATGAACAGCGCGCACCCGGCCACCACGACCGCGACCAGCACGACCTGCATCGCGAAGAGCTGGCCGGCCAGGCTGCGGGGACGGGGGAGACGCATGACGCCAGTGTGCCTGTTCGTATAAGTGCGAACTAAATGAACGGAAGGGTGACGGCCCTCACCGCCTGGGAGATAGTCACCGGGATCCGCAGGACGTGAGCCGCACGGCCTGTACGTACGTGCACCGAGGCAGAGGCGCTCCGCGAGACCCGACGCCGACCGGGCCTCCACTCGAAGAACCTCCGCGCGACGAACCTTGCGCGACCTCGCACGACCCGTACGCCCCCAGCACCCCGACGCCGTCGTCAGGAGGAACCGTGGCCGACACCGAGAACGGGACCGCGACCCCGCCCCCGCCCGCAGCCGCACCGCAGGCCCCCGCCAAGCGGGACCGCACCCACTATCTCTACATCGCCGTCATCGTCGCCGTACTGCTCGGCATCGCCGTCGGCTTCGCGGCGCCCGACTTCGCCAAGGAGCTCAAGCCCGTCGGCACGGGCTTCGTGAACCTGATCAAGATGATGATCTCCCCGATCATCTTCTGCACGATCGTCCTCGGCGTCGGCTCCGTACGGAAGGCCGCCAAGATCGGCAAGGTCGGCGGCCTCGCCCTCGGCTACTTCGTCGTGATGTCCGTCGTCGCCCTCGCCATCGGCCTTGTCGTCGGCAACATCCTCGACCCCGGCTCCGGCATGCACCTCACCGAAGCCACCAAGGACGTCGGCCAGACCGCCGCCAAGGACGCCGCCGAAGGCCCCACCGACTTCGTCCTCGGCATCATCCCGACGACGCTCGTCTCCGCCTTCACCCAGGGAGAGGTCCTCCAGACCCTCCTGGTCGCCCTCCTCGTCGGCTTCGCCCTCCAGGCCATGGGCCGCTCCGGCGAACCCGTACTGCGCGGCATCGAGCACATCCAGAAGCTCGTCTTCCGCGTCCTCGGCATGATCATGTGGGCCGCCCCGGTCGGCGCCTTCGGCGCCATGGCCGCCGTCATCGGCGAGACCGGCATCGACGCCCTCAAGGCCCTCGCCACCATCATGATCGGCTTCTACGTCACCTGCGCCCTGTTCGTCGGAGTCGTCCTCGCGGGGATCCTCCGCCTGGCGACGGGCTTCAACATCTTCGCGCTCCTCAAGTACCTGGGCCGCGAATTCCTGCTGATCCTCTCGACGTCCTCGTCCGAGTCGGCGCTGCCCCGCCTCATCGCGAAGATGGAACACCTCGGCGTGAGCCGCCCGGTCGTCGGCATCACCGTCCCGACCGGCTACTCCTTCAACCTCGACGGCACCATGATCTACCTGACCATGGCGTCCCTCTTCATCGCCGACGCGATGGACCAGCCCATGAGCATCGGCCAGCAGATCGGCCTGCTCCTCTTCATGATGATCGCGTCGAAGGGCGCCGCCGGAGTCTCCGGCTCGGGCATCGCCGTCCTCGCCTCCGGCCTCCAGTCCCACAAGCCGGGCCTCGTCGACGGCGTCGGCCTCATCATCGGCATCGACCGCTTCATGAGCGAGGCCCGCGCCCTCACCAACTTCGCGGGCAACGCGGTGGCCACCCTGCTCATCGGCACCTGGACCGGCGAGGTCGACCGCGACCGCGTCCGCCGCGTCCTCGCCGGCGAGCTCCCCTTCGACGAGCGCACCCTGCTCGACTCCGACGACACCGCCGGCCAGGACGACGTCCCGGCCCCGCGCGACGGCGGCCCGTCGCTGGAGAAGGAGCCGGTCGGAGCGTGAGCGCTCCGCGCGTCCAGCCCTGACGGGGGCGGTGCCAGGCGAGCTTCGCCGGGCACCGCCCCCTCGGTTTGTACTACCAGCCGTAGTGGCGTAAGGTCCTTCGAGTTGTCCGGGCCGCCACACGGTCCACGGCAGCACCTCCGCCGCTCACGCGGCACCCAAACACCAGCGCGATCCCCTGGCGGGGTTGATTTCGGCGTGCCCGAATTCAATTCGGTCGGGCGGATTAGGAATTGCTCAGCAGTTCCGCTAATGTTCGGGACGTCGGAACGGCCCAACGGGTCAGGAAGACACAGCATCAAATCTCCGCTAACGCGGGGGCGGTTGACTGGGAATCAGGCCCGAAAGGATCTGATAGAGTCAACACCGCAGGAAGGCCGAAAGGCCGGAAAGCGAAAAGGCAAGACCAGCAAGACCCCGAGGAAATCGGCCGGTGAAACGGTCTGATAGGGTCGGAAACGCAAGACCGAAGGGAAGCGCCCGGAGGAAAGCCCGAGAGGGTGAGTACAAAGGAAGCGTCCGTTCCTTGAGAACTCAACAGCGTGC
>NZ_JBITJS010000037.1:0-18272 GCF_044460245.1 Streptomyces sp. NPDC050145
ATCAAACAGGCCGCCGGACTGGCGGTATCGGCCTGCGGAGCGCCGGTAAGACCGGGAGCGATCCCGGCACAGCGCGAAGAAACAGGAAGCCACGGATTCCCGACCGGAAACCGTGCCGCGTAACGTGCACGGCAACCAGTCAGGGAAGGCCAGAATCCCCGCCCTTCAGGGCGAGGAGCATGTCAATCCGCCCGCTCGTACGTCCGCACCGTCTTCGGGCGATTGCCGATCTTGACTAGGCGCAGCGGCCCGTCAGCCGAGTCCACCGCGAACGAGTACTCGGTCTCGTCCTCCGGCGGGCAGTACGCCGTCTTCGTACCCTCTTCGAGTTTGAAGTTGTTCAGCGTCAGGTCGTGCTGGTCCAAGCCCGTGAGCATCGCGCTGCCCTTGCAGCGCGGGCCGGTGAGGGACTCGACGGTCAGGCGGGCGCTTCGGGCGCCGGCGGCCTGGTCGATGGTGAGTTGCTGGGTGCCGTCCTGGGAGCGCCAGCGGCCCACGAACCACTGGTGGATGGGGCGATAGGTCTCCGTAGGTGAAGCGAAGCCCGACAGCTTCTTCCAGGTCAACGTCGTCGTGCCGATCCAGCTGCGGTCCACGAAATCGACCCGCGCGCCGGAGTCACGGAAGCGGGGCTTCGGATCGAAGCCCTGGTCCGACACCACGCTCGTGGCCCAGGAGGACAGATCATCCGTGCCGACCGCCGCGAGCACGTCCTGCGGCTCCTCGCCGTCCCGGCAGTACGGTCCGAAGCCCGCCACCACCCACACCGTGTCCCGGTACGCCTTCGCCTCGATGCCCTGGCACGGGTCGTGGGCGTTCGCGTAGACCGTCTTCGGTGCGGACCAGGCCTCAGTGGCCGAGTCGCGATGCTTCGCCTCCAGGCCCCGGCCCTTCGCGTACGTCAGGGACAGTTCGCGGCCGTCGGACAGGCGGAGCACCGTGTGGTCGTCGTCGGAGTCGATCGTCTTCGAGTCCGGCTTCTGCGCCGTCGGGCTCCCCGGTCCCTTGGCCTTGGCCTTCTCCTGTTCGCCGCCGCCGCAGCCCGCCACCGTCCCGCCGAGCAGCAGTACCGCCGCCGCCCACACCGCTGCCCGCTTCACACGCATCCCCGTCACACCCATGTCTCTAGAGCGGCGAGTCGGTGATCTTCACGAACACCGTGCCGCCGTCGCCCACCTTGTCGAGCTCGAACATCACGCGGGTGTCGTCGTTCTCGAACCAGTGGTAGTTCAGCACGAGCAGGTTCTTGCCGCCGGCCGCGGGCGGCGCCGCCACGTCCCAGCACTGGGGCGAACCGCCCACCGGCTTGCGGAACAGGCCGTCCGCGGAGTTCGCCTTCTCCCAGTCGCGCAGGGTGCCGAGATAGGCCGGGGCGACGCCGCCCCGGACCAGTTCCTCGCGCTGCTTCGTGCCGCGCGCGGTGTCCTCGTCATCCATCGCGTCCTTGTAGCTGTCGAGGAGCGACAGCATGTCGGCCTGCTCAGCGGTCAGGCCGTCCGGTACGCGGTCTCCGCAGATGTGCGAGAAGTCGCCCGCAGCGCCGGAGGCATCGGCAGGGGCCGAGGTGCTCGGCGCCGCCGACGGCTTCGTGGAGGCCCTCGCATCATCCGAACCCGAACCGGAACCCGATCCCCCCGCCCCACACGCACTCGCCCCCAGCACGATCATTCCAGCGGCCAGCACGCCCACAGCCGCTCGGGCGGTACGTCGTCGGGTCGAAGCGGAAGCGCTCACGGTTTCTCTCCTCCGGGCCGCGGCCTACGCACCGCCGCCCCTGCTCGATCGGGGACACCGGTGAGGATGCGCGGGCCCTGACCTGCGGTTGCGCGAGGTCCCGGGTTGTTACGCACGTGATCGGAAGGTGACCTCGTCCCCCGGTCCGACATGGCCGGCAGGAAATCGCCCGGGACCGAAACCCCCGTACGCCCCCGGCCGGCCAGTAGCGGAACCGGCCCGGTCACTTCCCGCACGGCGGGGCCCGCCAGGCACCCCCTGTGGCACGATCTCCGGCCATGTCGCCGTCAACTTCCCTGCGCAGATTGCTCGTTGGCCTCGCCCTGGCCATCTCCGCCGCCGCGACCGGGACCAGCGGAGCCACCGCGGAAACGGGCACACGTACCGCCGCCACCCCCGACCACCCCCTCTACGACGTCTCCCTGCGCTCCGACGCCACCGGCGACCGCTGGACGGGCCGGCAGCGCGTGTCGTTCCGGAACGCCTCCGCGCAGCCCCTGCGCGAGGTCTACGTACGGCTGTGGGGCAACGGCCCCGACGGCTGCGCGGCCCCCGCCGTGAAGGTCTCCAAGGTGCGCGGCGGCACCCCCGCCGCGCCGACCGTGGGCTGCACCGCCCTGCGTATCAAACTGCCCGCGCCGCTCACGCAGGGCCACCGCGCCACCGTCTCCTTCGACGTCGACATCACCGTGCCCGACCGCACCGACCGTTTCGGCCGCGAGGGCGCCTTCCGCTTCCTCGGCAACGCCCTCCCCGTCCTCGCCGTGCACGACGCGACGGGCTGGCACCTCGACCCGTACGCGAGCAGCCTGGAGAGCTTCTACACGCTGGCCGGCGACTTCCAAGTCACGCTCGACCACCCGACCGCCCTGAAGGTCCCCGCGACCGGCCGCACCACCTCCGAGCCGAGCGCCGCCCCCGGCCGCACCCTCACCCGCAGCGTCGCACGCAAGGTACGGGACTTCGCGTGGGCGGCCGGACCGTTCCGCACCACCGCCGAGACCACGCCCGGCGGCATCCGCGTCAGGTCCTACTGGTCGCCGGACACCCCGGCCGAGGGCGTCCGCATCAACCGGCGTGACGGCGCCACCGCCGTCGACGCGCTCGGCGCCTCCCTCGGCCGCTACCCGTACGGCGAACTCGACCTCGTCATGACACCCGGGTTCCCCGGCGGCATGGAGTACCCGGGACTCGTGCTGCTCGGCACCACGGAGGAGGGCGGCGCCGCCGTCCACGAGATCGCCCACCAGTGGTGGTACGGGATCGTCGGCAACGACGAGTACCGCTCGCCCTGGCTCGACGAGAGCTTCGCCCAGTACTCCAGCTTCCGCCTGCTCGGCATCCTCGAGGAGCAGTGCTCGTACGGGACCACCTGGCCCGACGACGAGGCCGCCCTCACCAACTCCATGGCGTACTTCTCCACGCACCCGGGTTCGTTCCGCGTCCTCTACTCCCTCGGCCCCTGCGCCCTGTGGGACCTGGAGAAGACCATCGGCTCCGACGCCATGGACGGCCTGCTCCGGAACTACGCCCGTGACCACTGGTACGGGGTCTCCACCACCGCCGCCTTCAAGCGAGCCGCACAGTCCGTGACCAGCAAGGATCTCGGCCCCTTCTGGGAGACCCACCGCATCAGGTGACCCCCGGGCCGAACGCCCCGACGCCGCCTTACGCCGCCCCCGGTGTTCATTGCTCCAGGTAAAGCGGCGTGATACACAGAGTGACCATACGTTCCTGCGCGGTCCCGGAATCTCCGTCTCCATGGTTCCGGGACCGCGCGCGCGTAGGAACTCGGCCAAGGAATGGCGCCAAGTGTGCGGGCACCGGCTCCGTTCTGAGGAAGAATGGGCCTGACCTCTGCGCTGCGGCGGGGGCGACAGAACTACCCACTTGGGGCGGTGAGTTACACATGCTGCTGGCAGCCGAAAAAGGCGACATCACGACCATCATCGGCGGGATCGCCCCCGACTGGGGCCCGTTCGGGACCCTCGGCAACGAGGCGCGCGTGATGATCGAGGTAGTGATGGCCGTGGCCATCCTGCTGTGCCTCGGCATCGCGATCTGGGGCGCGGCCAAACAACGGATCGGGGCGACGGCCCTGCGCGACACCTTCAGCGCCGAGCAGGGCAAGGGGCTGATCATCGCGGGCCTGACCGGGGTCTTCATCATCGGGTCCCTCGGCACGCTCTTCACCATCGTGTACGGGATGGCCGTCTAGCGCTATGCGCTTAGCCCGGTTCACGCATCGTCAGTTTCGGCCCGGTCCCCGCCGGTTACTTCTCCTGTCCCCGTCCCCATCCGTCCTGTCGTACCCACCGGCTGAGGTTGCGTCCCCTGATGTCCAGTCACCACACCGCGCCCGCGCGCGAACCGGCACGGCTACCGTCGTATGCGTACGCGTATGCGGTCGCGTACGTGCGAGAGGGTGAGGGGGCGTGGGCCGAGTGAGTGCCGACGGACGGCGGGACGACGACGATCTGTACGGCGGGACGGGGCAGACCCGCACGCGGCTCCCCGAGGGTTCCGGGGACGTCTATGGCGGCGCGCGCAGACCTGGCCGCTCCTCGTCCCGTTCCCTCGTGACGGTGGTCGGGGTCGTGGTGCTGCTCATCGCGGCGATCGCGTTCGCCAATCGTGGGGACGGCGGGTCCTCGGACGAGGGTGACGGCTCGTCCGGGCCCCGCGCGGGTGCCGCCCCGACGGCGGCGAGCGGCACGAAGCCCGTGGATTCCGGCTTCGCCCATGACCGGCAGGGTGTTCAGTCGGCGGCGGCGAATTATGCGGTTCAGCTCGTTTCGGCGGACATCCTCAAGCCTGGTGAGCGGGGCGCCATCCTTGATCGGCTCTTCGTCGCCGACAAGGTCCCCGCACTGCGGTCCCAGTTCGACAAGGCGTACTCGAAGGACTTCCTGAGCAACGTCGGCCTGGACGAGAACGGCAACCCCGCCGCCGGCCAGACGTACGTGTCCCGCACCGTCCCGGTCGGCACCAAGGTCCCGTCCTACGCCGCCGGCGCGGCCACCGTCGAGGTCTGGTGCACCGGGGCCTTCGGCACCGCCGGTGAGGGCTCGAAGACGCCGGTGACGAACGACTGGTTCACGATGACCCTCAAGCTGCGCTGGGTGGGCGGCGACTGGAAGGTCGAGAGCTTCTCCCAGAAGGACGGCCCGTCCCCCGTGAACGGCGACAACAAGGTCTCGACGGCCGACGAGATCTCCAAGGCCGTCGAGGAGTACGGAGGCTTCACCTATGCCCGGTAGCCGCCTCGTTCTCAAGCTCGGCGGCGCCTTCGCCGCCGTGCAGACCTCACTCGTCCTCCTGGCGTCGCGCGCCGTCGCCGCGCCCGAGGACAAGTGCGACCTCATCGTCGGCCCCGCCAAGAAGTACTGCGAGCGGGACGACAAGGGCGGCAGCGGAGGCGGAGGGGGCGGCGGCCCGGCCACCCCCGACCTCACCAGCCCCCTGGACCCCCTCTCCAGCCTCGCCAAGGGCTGCGCCGACGCCGCCTCCTGGACCGTCGAGAAGCTCAGCGAATCCGTGAAGAAGACCGCCGAGGTCGATTTCACGAACCAGGAGTTCCTGAAGCAGTACGCCGTGGTGTTCGCCGCGTCGACCGTCCTGACGCTCCTCCTGTGGCTGCTGGCGGTCGCGAAGCGAGCCGTCCGCGGCGTCCCCCTGAGCACCGCCCTGTCGGAGGCCATCGGCTTCCTGTGGCTGACGGTGCTCGCCTCCGCGTTCACCCCGCTGATCCTCTACACCGTCGTATCGGCGGCGGACGGCGTCACGGACGTGCTCGCGAAGGCGACGGGCAATCAGACGGACGCGTTCTTCGGGACCTTCTCCGAGGCTCTGAAGAAGGGTGACGACATCGGCGGCGGCCCGATCATGCTGATCGTCGTCTCGCTCGTGTCGATCCTCGCGGCCGGCGTGCTCTACCTGGAGCTCTACCTCCGCGCCGTGCTCCTCTACGTGGGCGCGCTGCTCGGCGTCGTCGTCTACTCGGGGCTCGTCGACAAGAACCTGTGGGGCCATGTGCGCCGCTGGGTCGGGATCATGGTCGCGATCATCCTGGTGAAGCCGGTCATCGTGATCGTGCTCGGCCTGGCCGGCGCGCTGTCGACCAGCAAGGACGGCCCCGACTCGCTCGCCGCCGTCGTCTCCGGACTGGCCATCGTGCTGCTCGCCATCTTCGCGAGCGGCATGATCTACCGCTTCGTCCCGGGCTTCGGCGACGAGATGGCGAACGTACGCAACAACCGCATCATGCGCGGCGCCGAGGGCAAGGCCGCCGCGGTCATGTCCTCGCCCGCCGCGCTCGTCTCGCAGGGCATCAAGACCCACAGCACCCGTCAGGACAGCGGCGGTTCCGGAGGTGGCGGCGCCGGCCAGGCCCGCCCCTCCAACCCCGCGTCCGGCGGGGTGGCCGCGCACAGCAGTCGCCCGGCCGCCGGGGGCGGCGGCGGAACTGTCCCCTCCGCCGCACCACCGCCCCGTACGAGCCCCACGAACACCCCGCACGCAGGCCGTAGCGGGACCGGCAACACCAGCAAACCGCGAGGAGGTGCAGGGCGTTGACGACCCAGTCCCATGTGTCCCCTCCGGTCACGCCCCGCCGTACGTATCTGATCGGGCGCGCCCGCCCCAACGCGATCGTCGGGCGCAACCGCGAGTCCGGCGAGCTCTTCCTGATCATCGCCGGGGCGTTCCTCGGCATGATGTGCGGCCTGCTCGTCCCCGTCCTGTCGCTGCGCATCGTGCTCCTCATGGGGTTCCCGCTGCTGGCGCTGGCCGCCGTGTACGTCCCGTACAAGGGCCGCACGTTCTACAAGTGGTTCGAGATCAACCGCAGTTACAAGCGGCACCTCAAGCGCGGCACCGCCTACCGCTCGCGCACGATGGAGGCCGGCACGCGGCTCGACGGGCGTGAGGTCGAGATCGGGCCGCCGCCCGGCATCGGCCGGCTGACCTGGCTCGCGGCCCCGTTCGGGCCGGACGAGATCGCGGTGCTGCTGCACGCCGACCGGCGTACGGTGACCGCCGCGATCGAGATCGAGGGCCCCGGCGTCGGCCTGCGCGACTCCGAGGACCAGGAGGCGCTCGTCGACCGGTTCGGAACGCTGCTCAAGCACGTGGCGAACGGCGACGGCTTCGTGACCCGCCTCCAGATGCTGGCCCGCACGCTCCCCGCCGACCCGGACGCGCACGCCAAGGACGTCGTCCTGCGCGGCGACACCGGTGCCCCCGGCTGGCTGCAGGGCTCGTACGACCAGCTCCAGTCCATGGTGTCGACGAGCAGCGAGCAGCACCGCGCCTACCTCGTCGCCTGCATGCACTACACCCGCGACCTGGCCGCGGAGGCCAACGCGATGGCGCGTGCGAGCCGTCCACACGGCGGCAGGAAGATCGACCGGGACGCGGGCCTCGCCGTCGTCATGGCGCGCGAGCTGACCGACATCTGCTCGCGCCTCCAGGAGGCCGACATCCGGGTGCGCCAGCCGCTCGGCCAGAGCCGGCTCTCCTCCCTCATCCACTCGATGTACGACCCGGACCACCCCATCGACCACATCCAGGCGATGACGAAGCGGAACGCCTGGCCGGCCGAGCTCGACGCCATGGAGCCGACGTACCTCCAGGCCAAGACCCGCGAGTCGTCGACCCGCGCCCCCTGGTGCCACGCCACGGCCTGGGTCAAGGAGTGGCCGATGACGCCGGTGGGCGTCAACTTCCTCGCGCCGCTGCTCGTCCACACCCCGGACGTCATCCGGACGGTCGCCGTGACCATGGATCTGGAGCCCACCGAGATCGCCATCGAGCGGATGCTCACCGAGAAGACGAACGACGAGGCAGAGGCGTCCCGCGCCGCCAAGATGAACCGCACGGTCGACCCGCGCGACATCGCCGCGCACGGCCGGCTCGACCAGCGCGGCGAGGACCTGGCCAGCGGCGCCGCCGGAGTGAACCTCGTCGGCTACATCACCGTCTCCTCCCGCAACCCGGACGCGCTGGCCCGCGACAAGCGGACCATCCGGGCCTCGGCCGGCAAGTCCTATCTGAAGCTGGAGTGGTGCGACCGTGAGCACCACCGGGCGTTCGTGAACACATTGCCCTTCGCGACCGGCATCCGAAGGTAGGTCACACGTCACCCATGGAGGCTCCCGATGCGTGACCCCCTGTCCCTCCTCACGGACGCGTTCACCTCCTTCCTCTTCGGCAAGGTGGAGACGACCCGGATGCCCGTGCGCACCTCCACGGGCCAGGCCCAGGCCGTCTACCTGCCGACCGCCGCGCCCGGCCTCGGCGACTCCGGCGTGATCATCGGGCGCGAGGTGTACTCCGGCAAGGGGTACATCTACGACCCGTTCCAGCTGTACGGGCAGCAGCTCCCGGCGCCGCACTGGCTGGTCCTCGGCGAGTCCGGCAACGGCAAGTCGGCGCTGGAGAAGACGTACGTCCTGCGTCAGCTCCGCTTCAAGGACCGGCAGGTCGTCGTGCTCGACGCGCAGGGCGAGGACGGCGTCGGCGAGTGGAACCTCATCGCCCAGGAGCTGGGCATAACTCCCATCCGGCTCGACCCGACGGCCGCCCTCGACATGGGTATCCGGCTCAACCCGCTCGACCCCGCGATCACGACGACGGGCCAGCTCGCGCTGCTCCGCACGATCATCGAGGTCGCGATGGGCCACGGCCTCGACGAGCGTTCCGGCTTCGCCCTGAAGGTCGCGCACGCCTACGTCACCGACCACATCACCGAGCGCCAGCCGATCCTCACGGACATCGTCGAGCAGCTCCGCCACCCCGAGCCGGAGTCGGCCGAGGCGATGAACGTGGCCATAGACGACGTACGGGCCTGGGGTCTGGATGTCGCCCTGGTCCTGGACCGGCTCGTCGACGGTGACCTGCGCGGCATGTTCGACGGCCCGACGACGGTCGGCATCGACCTCGACGCGCCGCTGATCGTCTTCGACCTGTCCCACATCGACCGCAACTCGATCGCCATGCCGATCCTGATGGCGATCGTCGGCGTGTGGCTGGAGCACACCTGGATCCGCCCGGACCGCAAGAAGCGCATCTTCCTCGTCGAAGAGGCGTGGCACATCATCAACAGCCCGTTCGTGGCGCAGCTGTTCCAGCGCCTGCTGAAGTTCGGCCGCCGTCTCGGCCTGTCCTTCGTCGCGGTCGTCCACCACCTGTCCGACGTCGTCGACGGCGCCGCCGCGAAGGAGGCCGCCGCGATCCTCAAGATGGCCTCGACCCGCACGATCTACGCCCAGAAGGCCGACGAGGCCCGCGCCACCGGCCGGGTCCTCGGTCTGCCCCGCTGGGCCGTCGAGATCATCCCGACGCTCACGCCCGGCATCGCCGTGTGGGACGTCAACGGCAACGTGCAGGTGGTCAAACACCTCGTCACCGAGACCGAACGCCCCCTCGTCTTCACCGACCGCGCCATGACCGAGTCGTCGAACGAGCTCCTCGACGACGACGACGCGATGCGCGCGGCGGAACTGGAGGCGGAGGAGCGGGCCGCGGCCTTCGTCGAGCAGCGCCTCGGCGACGCCTCCGAGTCCACGGTGGCGTGACGATGCGGGAGAGCTACGAGCGCCGGGAGGAGCAGCGGCGCGGGGGCGGCGTCCCGGACGGCCTCCTGATCGGCGTCCTGGCGTTCGTGCTCGGCATGACCGTCCTGGTGTGGTCGGCGACGGGGCTCGCGGGCCTGTTCGCGAAGGGTGCGTGGCCGGACGGGGTGACCTTCGGCCACACCCCGCCGGCCCTCCGCTCCCTGATCACGGCCCCCCACGACATCGCCGCGGCCTGGCCGTCCACCCCCGAGTCCCAGCTCTCCGGCTACGGCCTCGTCTGGGGCCTCCTCATCAGCCAGGTCCTGATCGGGGTGGTCCTGACCATCTTCGTGGCGGGCACGTTCACGAGGTGGCGGGCGGTACGCAAAAGCCGCCGCAGCACGGAAGCGCCCCGCCAGGAGCGCGGCACTGTTCCGTCCAGCGACTCCATCGCGGGGCGCGAGGACGAGCCCCGTAAGGGGCGCGGGGAACTGCGCGAGCAACCCCCACCGGCAGTGGACGAAGACGAAACCGCGACATGGCAGACGCTGAAGGGGCGCGGGGCCGTTCCGGTCAGCGACTCCGTCGCGGGGCGCGACCAGCCCCCACCGGCGGAGCAGGTGACCGAAACCCCGGCCGAGCAGACGCCACCCTCGACACCAGTGCCGCCCCCCAGAACAACCGGCCCCCTCCTCCTAGGCCCGGCACCGACCCGCCGCACCGAAGCGGTACAGGCCATCCAAGACGCGCCCGGCGCAGCCCTGATCGTCACCTCGTCCCCAGAAATCTGGCAGGAGACCAAGGACGCCCGAGCCAAACTCGGCCCCGTCCTCCTCTACGACCCCTCCCACCTGTGCGACACCCCGGCCCGCCTCCACTGGAACCCGGCATCCCGCTGCGAGGACCGGGACACGGCGGCCGCCCGCGCCGCGGCGCTCCTCGCCCCCGTCAGGCCCACCGCGAAGCTCGACTCCGCGCTGGCGGAAACCGCCGAGACCCTGCTGCGCAGCTACCTCCACGCGGCCGCCGCCGAAGGCAAACCGTTCCGCCATGTGCACCGTTGGGCCCAGGGCACCCAGGTCCAGGAGGCGGTCCGCATCCTGCGGACGAACCCGAAGGCCGCCTCGGGCGCGGCCGGCGAGCTGGAGGCCGCGCTCACCTCGCACCCCGAACGCCGCGACATGGCGCAGGAACTGACGGCCCGCGCCCTGTCCGCCCTGTTCTCCGTGCACGTCCGCGAGGCCTGCACACCGAACCGGGCCGACTCCCTCGTCCTGGATTCCTTCGTGGACGAAGGGGGCACGCTCTATGTGGTGGGTGAACCCATCGAGAACCCCAGGCAACTCCCCGGTGCGATGCCGCTCCTGACGGCACTCGCCTCCAGCGTGGTCGAGCACGGCCGCCGCATGGCCGAAAGGTCACCCGCCGGCCGGCTCGACCCACCAATGACCCTCGTCCTGGACGATGTCGCCGCGGTCGCCCCGCTTCCGCAGCTCCCCGAGCTGCTGTCCTCCGGCGCGGACCGGGGCCTGGTCACCCTGGCGCTGCTGCGCTCGCGCGAGCAGGCCCGCACCCGGTGGCCGGACGCCGAACTGCCGGTCGGCTGAAGGAGTTCGCAGGAGCCGGGGGTCCTCAGACCCCGTAGAGCTTCAGGAAGGTGCGGACGCCGCTGACGACGCGGGCGTCGAGGTCCTCGGGGGACATCGGGACGACGCCGAAGAACGTGTCCGTGGTGACGCCGCCGGCGACGAGCAGCATCAGGTGGCGGGCGGCCTCCGCCGATTCGTCGGGGGCGATCCGCAGCAGGCCCTGCGCGCCGAGTGCCGCGAGCCGCTCGCGCACCGCCTCCGTGACCGCGCGCGGGCCGATGCGCTGCCACTCCTCGATGACGTCGGCGGGCAGCCGGTTGCCCTCCGCGATGATCTGGCGGACCAGGCGCATGTGCGCGTCGTGGTCGGTGCGGCGGCCCATCCACTCGCGGGCGAACGCGAGGAGGTCCTTCTCGACGTCGGTCACCTTGGTCAAGTGCCGCTCGGCGACCGCGACATGGGCGGACGTGACGGCGGCGGCGCTGTCCAGGAGCGCCTCGCGGAACAGGTTCGCCTTGCCGCCGAAGTGGTTGTAGAGGGTGCGGGTGGAGACGCCGGCCTCGGCGGCGATCTCGTCGATGCCCGCCCGCGTGTATCCCTCGCGCCCGAAGATCGTGCGCGCGCCGCGCAGCAGCGCCTGCCGCTTCTCGAGCGTGCCGCCGCCCTTGTGCCGTACCTGATCCTGATCCGTCATGCCCGGCCTCCGTTCCCGTACAGCCTAGGCCCGCGGACCTAGGTACAACGATTGTTGCACTTCTTACAACCGCGGTTGTACTTTACCGGCATGGCAACCGAACCCCAGACTTCGGCGGCCCGCGAAGTCGGCGGCAGCCGCCCCACGTTCACCCTGATCGTCGTGCTCCTCGGCATGCTCACCCTGCCGATGGCCATGTCCGGCACCACCGTGGCCCTGCCCCGCATCGGCGCCGACCTCGACGCCTCCGGCACCGCCCTGCAGTGGGTCGTCGTCGGCTACTTCCTCGCCGCGTCCTCCTGCATGCTGGTCGCCGGTTCGCTCGGCGACCTCCACGGCCGCCGCCGGATCCTCACCCTCGGCGCCGCCGTCTACACGGCCGGCACCCTCGCCTCCGCCCTCGCCCCGCACGTCCTCCTCCTCGACGCGGCCCGCATCGTGTCCGGCATCGGCGCCGCCGGCGTCATGGCCTCCGGCGGCTCCCTGCTCGCCGCCACCTTCACCGGCCCCGCCCGCACCCGCGTCTTCGCCTCCCTCGGCACCACCGCCGGACTCGGCCTCGCCTTCGGCCCCACCTTCTCCGGCTGGCTCGTCGACGCCGTCGGCTGGCGCGCCACGTTCCTGTCCTACGTCGCCGTGGGCGCCGTCATCCTGCTCGGCACCCGCCTGATGAGCGAGTCCCGGGCCGACGTCCGCCCCCAGGTCGACAAGGCGGGCGCCGCCACGTTCATCGCCGGACTCGCCCTCGCCCTCTTCACCGTCACCCAGGGCTCCAAGTCCGGCTGGACCTCCCCGCAGGCCCTGCTCCCCGGCGCCCTCGCGCTCGCCCTGCTCATCGCCTTCGTCCGCACCGAGCGGCACCTCCTCGGCACCGGCCGCCGCCCGATCCTCGACATCCGGCTCGCCCGCAACCCCGCCTTCGCCGGCTGGGCCGTCGGCGCCTTCGGACTCGGCGCGGGCACCACCGGGGCCCTCACCTTCCTGCCGACCTACCTCCAGGGCGCGAGCGGAGCATCGGCCCGCACCGCCGGACTGACCCTGCTCCTGATGACCGTCCCGGTCCTCGCCCTGCCCCCGCTCGGCGCCCGCCTCGTCAACCGCGGCGTCCCCGCCCGGCACCTGCTGGTCCTGTCCCTGCTGCTCATCGCCGCGGGCAACGCCTGGCTCACCACGCTCCACCCGGGCATCTCCGCCGCCGGGCTCGCCGGCCCCCTGCTCACCATCGGCGCGGGCCAGGGCCTGTCCATCGGCATCGTCGACGCCCAGGCCCTGTCCATGGTCCCCGCGTCCGAGGTCGGCATGGCCTCCGGCTTCCTCAACACCGTCCGCGGCGGCACCGGCGCCGTCATGCTCACCGTCTTCGGCGCCCTGCTCCTGTCCGCCCTCGAGTCCCGCATCGGCTCACCGAACGCGGCGGCCCGCGTCACTGCGGGCGCGGGCGGCCACCCCCTCGCCTTCACAGCGGCCTGGCACGTCACCTTGTGGACGGTGACGGCCCTGATGACCCTCCTGGCAGTCCTGACCCACACCCTCCTGAAAACCCGCCCGTCCCGGACCGCGCACCGATCAAGCGCCCTCCACGAAAGCCCCGTAGCCCGACCCACGAAGGAGCCCACACCATGAACACGACCCCGGACACGACCCCGAACGACACCCCCCTGCGCACCGCCGTCATCATCGGCTCCACCCGAGACGGCCGCCTGAGCCCCACCGTCGCCGACTGGTTCACCACCCAGGCCCGGACCCACGCCCCCGAGACCCACTTCGACGTCATCGACCTGGCCGACCTCGACCTCCCCGACCGCCACCCGAACTGGGGCCACCAGCACACCCCCGACCAGGCCGAACTGGCCGCCCGCATCGCCGACGCGGACGCCTACGTCGTCATCACCCCCGAGTACAACCACAGCTTCCCCGCCCACCTGAAGCACTTCATCGACCTGCACCACACCGAATGGCAGGCCAAGCCCGTCGGCTTCGTCTCCTACGGCGGCGTCGCCGGCGGCCTGCGCGCGGTCGAGCAGCTCCGCCTGGTCTTCGCCGAGCTGCACTGCACCACCGTCCGCGACGGCGTCAGCTTCCACCGCGCCACCGCCGACCACTTCACCCCCGGCGGCCCCGCCGACGACCCGCAGGGCGCCGCAGGCGCCGCCAAGGCCATGCTCGACCAGCTCGACTGGTGGGCCCACGCCCTGCGCACCGCCCGCGCCGCACGCCCCTACTGAGGCACGTCCCGGGGCTCGGCGAGCACCATCTCGCGGTCCGACTTGGAGGGGTCGCCCGGATTCGGGACGGCCTCTCCGGTCAGGGCGAACCCGAACTTGCGGTAGAAGCCCTCGGCCCGCGCATTGTCCTCGTGGACGTGCAGCCGCACCCGCCGCAGCCCCTCAAGGCCCCGCGCCCACGCCACCGCCGCCTCGAACAGCGCCTCGGTGACCCCGATCCCCCGCGCCTCGGGCCGCACGTACACACCGACGAGCTGCGCCTGCCGCTCCCGCACCGGCCGCCCGAAGAAGTCCTCGGTCCCGGCCTCCTCCACGAGCGCCACCACCGTGCCCACCCACCGGCCGTCCGCCGCGATCGCGACGAACTGCCGCGCCGACGTCCCGTGCGAGGCCCCCCGGGCCCGGTCCTGCCAGAACCCGTCCGGCCTCTCCAGCGCCTGCTCATACGTCTCCAGGAACGCGATCGGGGCAGCCCCGTCCCGCAGCGCGGCCAGCCGCAACTCGCGCACCGCCGGCCACTCGTCGTCCCGCACCGGTCTGATCTCGTAGTCCATGCAACGGCACCCTACGGGCCCGTAGTACCCCGGTACTACGGCATTTCCGCAGCTCCGTGCCCCGGCCCGACGCGCCGCCCGCACCCCGGACGGCACCGTGGGGGCCATGACGATCCGAGCGCACGGCCTCACCAAACGCTACGGCGACAAGACCGTCGTCGACGACCTGTCCTTCACCGTCGAACCCGGCACCATCACCGGCTTCCTCGGCCCCAACGGCGCCGGCAAGTCCACGACGATGCGCATGCTCCTCGGCCTCGACACCCCGACCGCCGGCCGCGCCACCATCGGCGGCCGCGCCTACGTCACCCACCCCGCCCCGCTCACCGAAGCCGGCGCCCTCCTCGAGGCCAAGGCCGTCCACCCCGGACGCACCGCCTTCCACCACCTCATGGCCCTCGCCCACACGCACGGCATCCCGCGCTCCCGCGTCGAGCACGTTCTCGACCTCACCGGCCTCACCGACGTCGCCGGCAAACGCGTCAAGGGCTTCTCCCTCGGCATGGGCCAGCGCCTCGGCATCGCCGCCGCCCTGATCGGCGACCCCGCGACCGTCATCCTCGACGAACCCGTCAACGGCCTCGACCCCGAGGGCGTCCTGTGGATCCGCACCCTCCTCAAGTCCCTCGCCGCACAGGGCCGCACCGTCCTCGTCTCCTCCCACCTCATGTCCGAGACCGCCCAGACCGCCGACCGCCTCGTCGTCATCGGCCGCGGCCGTCTCCTCGCCGACACCACCGTCGCCGACCTCGTCCGCACCTCCGGCGCCGCCTACGTCCACGTCGTCACCCCCGACGCCGACCGGCTCCGCACCCTGCTGCCCGGCGCCGGCGACATCACCGCCGAGGCCCCCGACACCCTCCACGTACGCGGCCTCACCGCCCGGGACATCGGCCACATCGCCGCCGCCCACGCCGTCCCCCTCCACGAACTCACCCCACGCACCGCGTCCCTGGAACAGGCCTTCATGGACCTCACCCACGACACCGTCGAGTACCAGGCCACCACCCCCGCCACCCTCACCGGAGCCGCCGCATGAGCGCCACACCCCACACCGTCACCCCGCGCCGCGTCCTCACCTCCGAGTGGCACAAACTGCGCACCCTGCGCTCCACCTGGCTCACCCTCGCCCTCGCCGCCACGGTCGCCCTCGCCGTCGGCATCGTCATGGGCTCCACCTACGACGGCGACGACGCGAACATCGACACCATCGTCTTCACCCTCTTCGGCACCCAGATCTCCCAGCTCTGCCTCGTCGTCCTCGGCATCCTCGTCACCGCCGGCGAGTACGCGACCGGCCTGGTCCGCGCCACCATGACCGCCGTCCCCCAGCGCCTGCCCGTCCTGTGGGCGAAGGCCGCCGTCCTCGGCGCCACCGCGTTCGCCGTCTCCCTCACCGCCAACACCGTCACGTTCCTCGTCGCCCAGATCTGGCTCGGCGACACCGACAAGGCCCTCTCCCTCACCGACCCCGGCGTCCTCGGCGCCCTCGCGGGCAACGCCGCCGGCATCACCCTGCTCAGCGTCATCGCCCTCGCCTTCGGCGCCCTGTGCCGCTCGATCCCGGCCGCCATCGGCGCGTTCTTCGGCCTCGTCGTGATCCTCCCCGAGGTCCTCGGCGCGATCGGCAACGACGTCGTGGACAGCGCCGTACGGTACTTCCCCGCCAAGTCCGCCGAAGCCCTCGGCTCCATCGACGCCCTGGCCGCCCACAACGCCCCGCTCACCGGCCTGCTCACCCTCACCCTGTGGGCCGCCGCCGCGCTCACCGGCGCCGCGCTCCTTCTCAAGCGCCGCGACGTGTGACCAGACTGGGCCGCCGCACCCAGCCCACCAGGCCGACCAGGAAGAAGCCGTGACGCCGCCCCAGCCCCGCACCTCCCGCTTCCTGCACCGCACCGCCCAGCGCGTGCGCGCCCTGGACCGGCGCCGCCCACTGGTGTGGGACCTGCTCCTCACCGGCTTCTTCGTCACCGCGGCCCTCATCGACTACGCGGGCGACGGCTGGAAGAACATCGCCCACAACACCGAAGTGCCGGGCCCCCTCGTCCTCTTCCTCAGCCTCGCCCTGTCCGTCCCGCTCCTGTGGCGCCGCTCCCACCCGATGACCGCACTGACCGTCATGGTCGCGGCGGGCGTCGTGAACAGCGCCACCGGCGCCGTCCTCCAGGCCGCCCTGCTCCAGCTCTTCGTCGTCTTCAACCTCGCCCTGCGCGCCCGCGCCCGCACCCTGCTCCTCGGCTGCGCCCTCACGATGATCCCCGTCGTGATCGGCGTCCTCCGCTTCCCCAAGGGCAGTTGGGACATGCAGGTCGTCCCGCAACTGTGGTCGCTCGCCCTCGTCGCCGCCCTCGGCATCGCCGTCCGCAGCCGCCAGGACTACACGGCGTCCCTCGTCGAACGCGCCCACCGGCTCGAGATCGAACGCGACCAGCAGGCCCGACTCGCCGCCGCGACCGAACGCGCCCGCATCGCCCGCGAGATGCACGACATCATCGGCCACAACCTGTCCGTCATCACCGGCCTCGCCGACGGCGGCTCCTACGCGGCCGCCCGCCACCCCGAACGCGCCGGCCAGGCCCTCACCGCCATCGCCACCACCAGCCGCCAGGCCCTCACCGACCTGCGCCGCCTCCTCGACGTCCTCAACGCCGACGACGAACTCCCGTCGGCCGCCCCCGAACTGACCCCGCAACCGACCCTCGCCGACCTCGACGAGCTCCTCACCGGCGTCCGCATCGCAGGCCTCCCCGTCCACCTCACCCAGGACGGCACCCCGCCCCTCCCGCTCTCCGCGGCCGCCGAACTCGCCCTCTACCGCATCACCCAGGAAGCCCTCACCAACACCCTCAAGCACGGCGGCCCCCACGCCACCGCCACCGTCACCCTCACGCACACCCCCACCGGCACGACCCTCACCGTCACCGACACCGGCAAGGGCGGGCCCCCCTCCCCCGGACACAGTGGACGCGGCCTCACCGGACGTGGCCTCACCGGAATGCGCGAGCGAACCGCCTTGTACGACGGCACACTTGACGCGGGCCCGCTGCCCGCAGGCGGCTGGCGGGTCCAGGCCCACCTCCCCGTCCCGCCCGCCCCGAAGGAACCCGCCACGTGACCTCGGTCCTCATCGTCGACGACCAGCCCATGCAGCGCTTCGGCTTCCGCATGCTCCTGGAGAGCCAGGACGACCTGCACATCGCGGGCGAGGCCGGCAACGGCACCGAAGCCGTCCGCCGCACCGCCGAACTCCGCCCCGACGTCGTCCTCATGGACATCCGCATGCCCGGCATGGACGGCATCGAGGCGACCCGCCGCATCATCGCCGAGCACCAGACCGCCGAGCACCCCGGCCCGCGCGTCCTCATCATCACGACGTTCGACATGGACGAGTACGCCTACGCGGGCCTCCGCGCCGGCGCCTCCGGCTTCCTGGTGAAGGACGCGCTCCCCGAGGAGCTCCTCGCCGGCATCCGTGCGGTGGCCGCCGGCGACGCGATCGTCGCCCCGAGCCTGACCCGCCGCCTCCTCGACGCCTACGTCCAGCATCTCCCCGCACCGCCCGGCACCCCGCCCGCCGAGGACCCACGCCTCACCGGCCTCACGGACCGCGAACGCGAGATCCTCACGGTCATCGGCCAGGGCTGGACCAACACGGAGATCGGACAGCGCCTGCACCTCGCCGAATCCACGGTGAAGACACACGTCTCCCGCATCCTCGCGAAAACGGGCGCGAGGGACCGCGTGCAGGCGGTGATCCTGGCCTACGAGACGGAACTCGTGAAGCCGTGAAAGAAGCGGAGAAAGGGCCGCGAAAAGGTCCCGTAAACGCAGAAAACCCCGGACCGTATCCCGGTCCGGGGTTTCCCTTTTATCCAAAATTTGTTCGGCGGCGTCCTACTCTCCCACAGGGTCCCCCC
>NZ_JBITJS010000038.1:0-13128 GCF_044460245.1 Streptomyces sp. NPDC050145
CCGCTTCGCCCAACCCACCGAGCTCGACCTCAGCCCCTACACCGGCCGCCACCCGGTCGAGCTGATCGGCGGCGTCCGCTTCCCCGCCGTCGGCGGACTCCCCTACCTCCTCACCCTCGCCGGACACGGCTTCTACTGGTTCCGTCTGCGCGCGGAAGGTGCCACCGCCCGCCACTGAACCCCGGTCGAACGCGCGTGCCCGGGACCCGTTTCCGGGTCCGGGCCCTGGGCACGCTCCCCCTATCGCGGAACGCTCGTCGCTCTCCCCCGGGGAAAGGACGCGACGCCATGTCGGAAGCCGCAGCCCGCAGCACCGCCCCCGCCGGCGGCGGGATCCCTCCCGGCCTGCCCGACTCCCTCGCCTCGCCGCTGCGCGCCTGGCTGCCCCGCCAGCGCTGGTTCGCGGGCAAGGGCCTGCCGGTCACCGGGATCGATCTCGACGCGGTGACCCCGCTGCTGCCGGGCGCCGCCCTGCTCCACGTCCTGCTCCGCGCGCACCAGCCGCCCGCCGATGAGGGGCCGGGTGAGCGCTACCAACTGCTCATCGGCGCGGACGCGAGCGTGCCGCCGTATCTCGCCCCGGCCGTCATCGGGCACGTCGACCGGGGCCCGCTCGCCGGGCTCACCGTGTACGACGCGCTCCAGGACCCGCGCCGCGCGGCCGTTCTGCTGGAACGTCTCCGTACCCCGGGCCCCCTCGGTGACCTGCGCTTCCACCGGGGCCCGCACGGCCGCGTCCCGCCCGGTCTCCCGGCCCGCCCACTGCGCGCCGAGCAGTCCAACTCCTCGGTCATATACGGCGACCGCCTCATCGCGAAGTTCTTCCGCCGCGTCCGCCCCGGCACCAATCCCGACCTGGAACTGCCCCTCGCGCTGGCCCGCGCGGGCTGCACCCGGGTCCCGGCGCCGGTCGCCTGGTTCGAGACGTACGAGAGCGAGGGCGCGGGCGAGCCGACCACCCTCGGCATCCTCCAGCCCTACGTGCGCGGCGCCACCGACGGCTGGGAACTCGCCCTGGACCGGCTCGCCTCCGGCACCGACTTCACCGCCGAGGCCCGTGAACTGGGCCGGGCCACCGCCGAGGTGCACACCGCCCTCGCCGGGAGCCTGCCCACGGTCACCCTGACCCGGCCCAGGACCGAGGAACTCGCCGCCGCGATGACCCGGCGCCTCGACGCGACCGCCCGCCAGGTCCCGGCGCTGCTGCCGTACGCGCCCGCGCTGCGCGGCGCCTTCGCGGACCTGGCCGCAAGCCCGGGCCCCGTCCGGCGGGCCCAGCGCGTCCACGGCGACCTGCACCTCGGCCAGTTCCTGCGTACTCAGTCCGGCGGCTGGCAGCTGATCGACTTCGAGGGCGAACCGTCCCGCCCGCTCGCCGAGCGCCGCATGCCGCACCCTCCGCACCGGGACATCGCGGGCATGCTCCGCTCCTTCGACTACGCGGCCCGCAGCCATCGCCCGTACGACCCGTCGTGGGCCCGAGCCTGCCGGGCGGCGTACTGCGAGGGCTACGCGGCGGCGACAGGCCGCGACCCCCGCGCGGACCCGCCCCTGCTCCGCGCCTACGAGACGGACAAGGCGATCTACGAATCCCTCTACGAGGCCCGCCACCGCCCCACCTGGCTGGAGGTCCCCCTGGCGGCCCTCTCGGAACTGGCGGCCGCCGACTAGCGGGGCCGTACCCGATCAGCGAGTCCGTCGGGGGGCGCGCCCATTGGCCCCTGGGGCGCACGAAGTGTGCCTTCAGGGGCGCGGGGCTGTGCCCGATCAGCGACTCCGTCGCGAGGCGCGACCAGCCACGACGAACCCGCACCCGGCAACGAGACCACACCCCTACGGCGAGATCCCACCCCCAGGAGGCCTCCCCCGTGACCCCCCGCCCGGCCCCCGTCCCGCCAGAAGACAGGCGGCGCCTCCTCGACGCCACCCACCACAACCCGCACTCCGTCCTCGGCGCCCACACATCCGGCCCGCGCACAGCCATCAGAACCTGGCACCCCTACGCCGAGTCCGTCACCGCCCACCTCCCCGAGAGCGACGACCCCGTCCCCCTGCACCCCGACGGCGACGGCTTCTTCACCGCCGAACTGGAGCTCGCCACACCCGAAGCCTCACCCGCCTACGAACTGGAGATCACCTACGCGGGCACGAGCATCCGCACCCCGGACCCGTACACCCTGCTCCCCTCCCTCGGCGAACTCGACCTGCACCTCATCGGTGAGGGCCGCCACGAGCAGCTCTGGAAGGCCCTGGGCGCCCACCCCATGCGCCACCAGAACATCACCGGCACCCGCTTCACGGTCTGGGCGCCGAACGCCCTCGGCGTCCGCGTGGCCGGAGACTTCAACCGGTGGGACGGCGCGGCCCACACGATGCGCTCCCTGGGCGGCACGGGCGTATGGGAGCTGTTCGTCCCCGGCATCGGCGAGGGCGAGCTCTACAAGTTCGAGATCACCCGCCCCGACGGCACCCGCACCCTGCGCGCCGACCCCCTGGCGACCCGTACCGAGGTCCCGCCCGCCACCGCGTCGATCGTGCACGCGAGCCACCACACCTGGCACGACGAGGAGTGGCTGCACGCCCGCGCGGACCGCCCCGCGCACGAGGCCCCGTTCTCCGTGTACGAGGTCCATCTCCCGTCCTGGCGGCCGGGCCTGACGTACCGCGACCTGGCGATCCAGCTCCCCGCGTACGTCTCCGACCTCGGCTTCACGCATGTCGAGCTGATGCCGGTCGCCGAGCACCCCTTCGGCGGCTCATGGGGCTACCAGGTCACCGGCTTCTACGCGCCGACGGCCCGCCTCGGCACCCCGGACGACTTCAAGCACCTGGTGGACGCCCTGCACCGGGCCGGCATCGGCGTGATCATGGACTGGGTCCCGGCGCACTTCCCGCGCGACAACTGGGCGCTGGCCGAGTTCGACGGCCGCCCCCTCTACGAGCCCGCCGACCCGCTCCGCGCCGCGCACCCCGACTGGGGAACCCTGGAGTTCGACTACGGCCGCCGGGAGGTCCGCAACTTCCTCGTGGCGAACGCCGTGTACTGGTGCGAGGAGTTCCACATCGACGGCCTGCGCGTGGACGCGGTCGCCTCGATGCTCTACCTCGACTACTCGCGTGAGGAGGGCGGCTGGACGCCGAACGAGCACGGCGGCCGCGAGAACCTGGACGCGGTCGCGTTCCTCCAGGAGATGAACGCGACGCTGTACCGCCGCGTGCCCGGGGTCGTCACGATCGCCGAGGAATCGACGGCCTGGGACGGCGTCACCCGCCCCACCCACCACACGGGCCCCACGGACTTCGGAGGTCTCGGCTTCGGCCTCAAATGGAACATGGGCTGGATGCACGACTCCCTCGGCTACGTCGCCCACGACCCGGTGCACCGCGCGCACCACCACCACGAGATGACGTTCTCGATGGTCTACGCGTACAGCGAGAACTACGTCCTGCCGATCTCGCACGACGAGGTCGTCCACGGCAAGCGTTCCCTCGTCTCGAAGATGCCCGGCGACTGGTGGCAGCAGCGCGCGACCCTCCGCGCCTACCTGGCCTTCATGTGGGCCCACCCGGGCAAGCAACTCCTGTTCATGGGCCAGGAGTTCGCGCAGGGCGCCGAATGGTCGGAGGCGCACGGCCCGGACTGGTGGCTGCTCGACCCGGCGTACGGCGCGGAGCGGGACCACCGGGGCGTACGGGACCTGGTCCGCGACCTGAACACCACGTACCGCGCGACCCCGGCTCTCTGGGAGCAGGACACCGCCCCGGCCGGCTTCTCCTGGGTCCTCGGCGACGCGGCGCAGGACAACGTCTTCGCGTTCCTCCGCCACGCCACCGACGGCGTCCCTCTCCTGTCGGTCTCGAACTTCTCCCCCGTGCTCCACCACGACTACGCCCTGCCGGTCCCCGCCGGCTCCTCCACCTGGCACGGCACCTGGCACGAGGTCCTCACCACGGACGCCCCGCAGTACGGAGGCACCGGAGCCGGCAACCCCGCCCCCCTGAAGGCGGACCCGTCCCTGAAACTGACCCTGCCCCCACTGGCGACGGTGTGGCTGACTCCCTAGGCCGTGACCTGGACCAGCGCGGCCGGCACGTCCCCGGCATGCAGCACGCCGAGCCGCTGCGTGGCCCGGGTGAGCGCCACGTACAGATCGCTGACCCCGAACGAGCCGGGCTCCACGACCAGCACGGAGTCGAACTCCAGCCCCTTGGCCTGCCGGGGGTCCAGCAGGACGACGTCGCGCGTCAGATCGGGTTCGCCGCCGACGACGACTCCGCCGATGTCCCGCCCGACCACCTCGTGGAGCGACCGGGGCGCGATCACCGCGAGCCGCCCCTCCTCGGGCCTGAGCTCCGCGACGGCCCGGGCGACCGCGCCGCCGAGTTCGTCGACCCGCCGCACCCAGGGCGCGACGCCGGTCGACCGCACCGAGGCCGGCGGCTCGTACCCCGGGATCTCGGCCCGCAGCACCCGCGCCGCGAGCTCCATGATCTCGGACGGCGTCCGGTAGTTGACCCCGAGGCGGGTGTGCTCGTACCGGTCCTCGACGTACGGCGCGAGGATCTCGGACCACGCCCCGACACCGGCCTCCTCGGAGGTCTGCGCCGGGTCGCCGACGAGCGTCATGGAGCGGGTGGGTGAGCGCCGCATGAGGAGCCGCCACGCCATCGGGCTGAGTTCCTGCGCCTCGTCGACGATGATGTGCCCGAACGCCCAGGTCCGGTCGGCGGCGGCCCGCTCCGCGGCGCTGCGGTGGTCCTCCTCCTCGTACCAGTCGGCGACCCGGTCGGCGTCGACGATGTCGTGCGCGGCGAGCACCTCCGACTCGTCCTCGTCCTCGAACTCGTAGGTCTCCGAGCCCTTCGACAGGTCGAGCACGCCCTGCGCGTACGCGATCCGCTCCTGCCGGGCGGCCTCGGCGGCGGCGCGCTCGGCGCTGTCGTCGTGCCCGAGGAGTTCCGCGGCCTCGTCGAGCAGCGGCACGTCGGCCGGGGTCCACGGCTGGTCCCCGTCGGCGGGGGCGCGCCGGATCGCGGCCGCGTCCTCGTCCGGGAGGTGCGTGGGCTCGGCGAGATAGTCGGCGAGGAAGCGCTGCGGCGTGAGCGGCGGCCACAGTTCCTCGATCGCCGCGTGCACGTCGGGGCTCGCGGCGACGGCCTTGCCGAGCTGGGCGATGTCGTCGGGGCCGAGGAAGTTCGGGCCGCCGTACGGGTCGGCGCCGATCCGCTCGGTGAGCTGTTCGGTGAGCGCGTCGATGACGCGGAACGCGAAGTGCGGGCGGGCCAGGTTGTGCGGCAGCTTGGTGTCGCGGGCCGCCTGCCGGGCCTCGTAGGCGATCTCCCAGTCGAGGATCAGGTCGCCGTCGTCGTGCGGGACGACGATCGGGGCGCCGGGCATGGGCAGTTCCTGCCGGTCGGCGACGGCGCGGGACAGTGCCTCGGCCATCGCGGCGGCGCCCTTGACGGCGGCGGCCCGGGGGCTGTCGGCGCCGGTGGCGTGGACGCCGGGGAACAGCTCCGCGACCGTGGACAGGAGCACGCCCGTCTCGCCGAGCGCGGGCAGCACCTCGGAGATGTACTTCAGGAACGCCGGGTTCGGGCCGACGATGAGGACGGCCCGCTTGGCGAGCAGTTCCCGGTGCTCGTAGAGCAGGTACGCGGCGCGGTGCAGCGCGACGGCGGTCTTGCCGGTGCCGGGGCCGCCCTCGACGACGAGCACGCCCTGGTGCGTGTGCCGGATGATCTCGTCCTGCTCGGCCTGGATGGTCTGCACGATGTCGCCCATGCGGCCGGTGCGGGCGCTGTTGAGCGCGGCGAGCAGCACGGCGTCGCCGGTCGGGTCCTCGTACCCGGTCCGCTCGGCGTCGTCGAGGTCGAGGATCTCGTCGTGCAGTTCGGTGACCGTACGGCCGTCGAGCGTGAGGTGCCGGCGACGTCGCAGACCCATCGGGGTGTGCCCGGTCGCGAGATAGAAAGGCCGGGCGACGGGGGCGCGCCAGTCGATCAGGATCGGGGTGTGTTCGGTGTCGTCGCGGCGAATTCCGATTCGTCCGATGTGGTGCGCCGCACCGTCCTTGAGATCGATACGGCCGAACGCGAGGGACCCTTCGACGGCATTCAGCGCGGCGAGCAGCCCGGACCGTTCCACGACCAGCAGGTCCCGCTCGAGACGGGCCTGCTGGCCCGTCCCGACCGGCGTGATCGCGTCCCGGACCGAGTCGGCGGCCTCGCCGCGCAGTTCGTCGACGCGCGCGTAGAGCGTGTCGACGAATTCCTGTTCCTTCTGCAATTCTTCCTGCGATGCGGCGGTTTCCCGGCTTGACAAAACGGCTCCCTGCCCGGTACGGTGTTGTTTATTGGCCCCCAGTGAGGGGCCTTTTCTGTGGGCACACAGAAACACCGAATATACCCCGGGCGGGGTAATTCCCCAAAGCCTCGTTCAGAGGGCCTCCGCCAATTCCTCGAGCAGCCGCCGCTTCGGCCGGGCGCCGACCCGTGACCACACCGGCTCGCCGTCCTTGAAGACCATCAGCGTCGGCATCGACAGCACCCCGTACTTCACCGCCGTGTCCGGATTGGCGTCGACGTCGATCGCCACGACGTCGAGCCGCTCGCGCTCCTCCTCGGCGACGGCCTTCAGTACGGGCGCCAGCTGCTTGCACGGACCGCACCACTCGGCGGTGAACTCCACCAGCACCGGTCGGCCGGCCTTGAGCACCTGCTCGTCGAAGTCCGCGTCGGTCACGTCCCGAAACGCCATCTCTGTCACTCCCCTGGTTCGGTCAGTTCTGGTTCGGTCAGTTCTGGTTCGGTCAGTTCTGGTCGATCAGTTCGCAGCGTGGGGCGGACTCCTCCGCGGCCAGCGCCTGCATGGCTTCCTCGGCGCGCGCCAGCTGCGCGCCGACCTTCTCGCGCACGGCGCCCAACTCGCCGATCAGCGCGTCGAGCTCGGTGAGCTTGGCCCGGTACACGGCGAGCGACGCCGGGCAGGAGTCGCCCTCCGGATGACCGGCGCGCAGGCACTCCACGAACGGCCGGGTCTCCTCCAGGTCGAACCCGAAGTCCTGCAGCGTGCGGATCTGGCGCAGCGCGCGCAGGTCCGCCTCGTCGTAGGTCCGGTACCCGTTGCCACCGCGCCGCGCGGGCAGCAGCCCGCGCGACTCGTAGTACCTGAGCGTCCGCGTGGTCGTACCGGCGCGGTCCGCGAGCTCTCCGATGCGCATGCCTCGACCGTAAACCTTGACGCCGGGGTCAAGGCCAGCGTCCACCGCCGCGGATCGTGTACGGAACACCGGAATACCCACGGACGTAAGGGAATTGGATCAGGAGACCGCACCACACACTGGAGGATTCACGTGACCGCGATCTCCGTCCGCTACGTCGGCGGACCCACGTCCGTCATCGAGACCGGCGGCCTGCGCCTGCTCACCGACCCCACGTTCGACGCCCCGGGCGAGTACCCGGTGGGCGCCCGCAGCCTGGTGAAGACAGCCGGCCCCGCCGTCGCCGCCGATGCCATAAGACCGGTGGACGCGGTGCTGCTGTCCCACGACCACCACCCCGACAACCTGGACAAGGCCGGCCGCGCCCTGCTCGCCGACGTCCCGCTCGTGCTCTCCACAGCGGCCGCCCACGAGCGGCTCGGCGCCGGCGTCACCGCCCTGCCGGTCTGGGAGCACGTGGAACTGCCGCGCCCCGGCGGCGGCACCCTGCGCGTGACGGCTGTGCCCGCGCTGCACGGCCCCGAGGGCAGCGAGCCGCTGGTCGGCGAAGTCACGGGCTTCGTCCTGTCCGGCGAGGGCCTGCCCACGGTGTACGTGTCGGGGGACAACGCCTCGCTGGACCGGGTCCGTGAGGTCGCCGCGCGCTTCCCGGCCGTCGATGTCGCCGTCCTGTTCGCGGGCGCGGCCCGCACCCCGCTCGTGCCGGACGCCCCGCTCACCCTCACCAGCGCGGACGCGGCGGAGGCGGCGCGGATCCTGGACGCCGGGCACGTGGTGCCGCTGCACTTCGAGCACTGGGGGCACTTCACGGAGGACGGGGCCGCGCTGACGTCGGCGTTCGCCGAGGCGGGCCTGAGCGAGCGTCTGCACCTGCTCAAGCCCGGGGAGACGTTCCAGCTCTGACCCGTCGGGTCACCGGCCGGAGGGCTCCTCGCGGGGGTCCTCCGGCCAGTCGCCACGCCCTGCCATGTGCAGGACCAGCGCCGCGATGTTCCACGCGTCGTCCTCGCCCCGGTGGTGCCGGCCCTCCAGCGGCAGCCCGGCCACGTCCAGCGCCTGCGCCATGCCGGGCCGTCTGCGCAGTCCGTGGCTTGCGGTGAAGACGGCCTTGGCGTTGATGTGCGTACGCCCGAAGGGATAGCCGGCTCCGGGGGCCGCGCACTGCCGTTCGAACTGCTTGCGGTCGTAGTCGCCCCAGCTCGCCCAGGTCCTGGCCCGTCCCGCGTGTTCCTCCCGCAGGATCCGGCAGGCCTCCGCGAAGGGGACCCCGCCCGCGACCTCGTCCTGGGTGAGCCCGGTGAGCTCGGTGCAGAACGCGCTGACGGTGGACCGCTCGGGCCGCACCAGGATCCCGTGCCGCGCGATCCGCTCCCCGTTCGCCAGGTCCACGACGGTCAGCCCGACCTCGATGATCTCGCTGACGGCTCCGGGCGGCGGCTGCCCGTCCCAGCAGGTGGCCTCGACGTCGACGACGTTGAGGAGATGTCGGTGGTGTTCCGGGGGCACGCTGGTCATGCGCGGCAGCGTACGGAGCGGTCCCGGGCCCCGGCGACCGGTTTACGGCCAGTCCACCAGTGCCAGGAACACCAGGTAGGCGACGACGACCATGGCGGGAGCGGCGACCGCGAGGCAGGTCCTGCGCGCCGAGAACCGTGCCGCGACCTCTTCCCGGTGCGGCAGCGCCCACGCGGCCGCCAGGAGCAGCACGGCCACGCCGACCAGGCAGAAGAAGACCGTGATCGCCTGGGAGAAGCTCGCGTCGAACCGATCCGACCGGACTTCCGTGCACGCGTCGCAGGCCATCGGCGCGAGCGCCGCGAAGCCGAACGCGCAGTATCCGGTGAGCAGGGTCACCACGCTGGAGAGCAGCGGGGCGAACCACCAGCCGCGGACCACCTCGGCGTGGGTGGTCAGCAGCAGCTCGGGGCTCCGTCCGTTCCTCATACCTCGAGGAAACCTCCGGACGGAGCGTCCCGCCTGAGCCCCCGTACTCAGCCGCTACTCAGCCGCGGGTCCTACTCCGCCGCCCCGAAGCTCACCTCCGCGGCCGCCACGGTCCCGCCGCGGCGCCCCGGCGCCTTCTGGAAGTCCCAGTACAGGTTGGTGTGCGCGATGACCAGCTCCGGGGCGGGCGCCCCGAACTGGGTGAGGTCCTCCGTCGTGTGCGCGTCGCCGACGAGCGTCACGTCGTAGCCGCGCACGAAGCCGCCGTGCAGCGTCGAGCGGATGCACGCGTCGCTCTGGGCGCCGCTCACGACGAGCCGCCCCACCCCGCGCTCGGCGAGCAGCGCCTCGAGCTCGGTGTCCTCGAAGGAGTCGCCGTACCGCTTGTGGACCAGCGGCTCGCCCTCGCGCCGGGGCAGCTCGGACACGTACTGCCACGCCTCGCTCCCCTCCTTCAGACCGCCGTCGTCGGAGTGCTGCACCCAGATCACGGGCACGTCCTCGGCGCGCGCCCGGTCGACGAGCGACGCGATGTTCGCGATGACCTCGTCGCGGCGGGGGGCGCCTTCGACGACCCCGTTCTGCACGTCGATCACGAGCAGAGCGGTGCCGGGCCTGTCGGGCAGAGTGGTCATGGTGCGAGCCTCCTGGTCGGTGGTCCTGGTCGGGCGTCCTGGTAGGTCGTTCTCCAACTCCCGCCACCCTAGGCCGCCCCACTGACAACGGCCCCGGGATCGTCCTCAGCCCTGACCGGCCGGCACCGGTTCGCCGGCCTCCGCCGCCTCGGCCGGCGCCGTGTCCGTCGGGTCCGCGCCGTCGGCGCTCCCCCGCCCCTTGCGCGGCAGCAACACGCCCACCAGCACGGTCCCGACGCCGAGGATCACGGCCCCGACAACGCTCGTGTGCGCCACCGCGTCCGAGAACGAGGAACCGACCGCGTCCGCCATCTGCCGGGCCCCGTCGGCCAGTTGTCCCGCCTGCGCCTTCAACTGCGCGGCCTGCTGCGGGTCACCGGCGGCGGCCGCCTGCCCGGCGAGCTTGTCGGCCTGCGCCCCGATCTGCCGCGCAACCGCGTACCCGGCGCCCACCGAGTCCTGTGCGGTGGCCAGTGCCTCTCCGGGCAGCTTCGTGCCGGACGTGGCGTCCGACAGGTGCGAGGAGTACGAGCCGGCGAGCACGGAGCCGAGGATCGCGATGCCGAGGGAGCCGCCGAGTTCGAGCGAGGTGTCGTTGACCGCTCCGCCCACGCCGAGCTCCGCCTCCGGGAACGCGCCCATGATCGCGTCGGTGCAGGGCGAGAGCGCGAGCCCGATGGCGAGCCCGAGGATCACGAGCGGCAGCACGAAGTCCCCGTACGAGGATCCCGCGTCGACCCGCGTCAGCAGGGCCAGCGCGGTGGTGCCGCCGACCATGCCCGCGGTGACGGTGATCTTCATGCCGATGCGCGGGGTGAGGTACCCGGTGAGCGCGGACCCGACGAACACGGCGCCGGCCAGCGGCAGCATCCGTACGCCGGTCTCCAGGGCGTCGTATCCGAGCACGAACTGCAGGTGCTGGGTCAGGTAGTAGAACGCGCCGAAGACGGCCAGGAAGAAGAGGGCGACGGCCAGGTTCGACCCGGCGAACCGGCGGTTCGCGAACCGGCGCACGTCCAGCACCGGGCGCGGGTGCCGCAGCTCCCACAGCACGAACGCGACGAGCGCGAGCCCGGCGACCACGGCCGCGCCGACGGCCTTCACGCCCCACCCGAAGTGCGGCCCCTCGATGATCATGTAGACGAGCGCGCCGACCCAGACCACGGACAGCAGGCCGCCGACGTAGTCGATCCGGTGCTGGTGGGCGGCCTTGGACGGCGGTACGAGGACGAGCGCGCCGACGATCGCGAGCACGGCGACCGGCACGTTGATCAGGAAGGTCGAGGCCCAGCCGTGGCCCCGCAGCAGCGCGCCCGCGACCAGGGGCCCGGCCGCGATGGCGAGCCCCGCGGTCGCGGTCCACAGCACGATGGCCTTGGCGCGCTCGGCCTTCGGGAACGTCGCGGCCAGCAGCGACAGCGTGGCCGGCATAATCATCGCGGCGCCGACGCCCATCACCGCGCGGGCGGCGATGACCCCGGCCCCACTGTCGACGAGCGACCCGGCGACCGCGCCGCCACCGAACACGACCAGGCCGAGGATCAGCGCCCCGCGCCGGCTGTACTTGTCGCCGATCGCGCCGAGCAGCAGCATCAGGGCCGCGTACGGCACGGTGTAGCCGTCGATGACCCATTGCAGATCGGCACTGGTCAGACCCAGGTCCTGGGTCATGTCGGGCGCCGCGACGGTCAGTGCCGTGTTGGCCATGACGATGATCAGCAGGCTCAGGCAGAGCACAAGAAGCGCCCACCAGCGGCGGGCGTACGGCCGGTCCATCGATTCGACCGGCTCGTTCAGGACGAGACGCATGGCGGGCAGACCTTCCCAGGAGCAGTAGTCACCTTGCACAGGGCATTGCACATCACTGTGCAATTACACACTGCTGTGCAATCTACGCCCTTGCACAGCCGTGTGCAAAACGATGGCGGACACCGCACCTCCCCAGGGCCCGTGCACAATGAACGGCGTGACTTCCGTACGAGCCGACGCCAACCGCCGCCGCATCCTCGACGTCGCGCTCGCCGAGCTGCTGCGCGACCCGGACGCCTCCATGGACCAGATCGCGCGCGCGGCCGGCGTGGTGCGCCGCACGGTGTACGGGCACTTCCCCAGCCGGGACGCGCTCGTCGGGGCACTGGTGGACGACGCGGCCCAGGCGGTCGCGGCCGCGCACCTCGCGGGCCGTGAGGGCATCGAGGACCCCGCCGAGGCGGTGGCCCGCTCGATCCTGGCGATCTGGCCGATCGCCGACCGCTACCGCCTGCTGGTCCACCTCGCCCAGCGCAGCGTCACGATGGAGGGCATCCGCGCCCGCCTCGCCCCGGTCCGCGAGGTGTGCACCCAGCTCATCGAACAGGCCGTGGAGAAGGGTGAGTTCGCCTCCCCACTCCCTGCCGCCGCGCTGGCGTACGTCCACGAGCAGGTCCTGTTCGGCCTGATGGAAGCGGTGAACGACGGCGCCCTCCCGGCGCAGGAGGCGGGCCGCGCGGCAGTGGTCGCCGTCCTCTCCTCGGCCGGCTACCCGGCGCGGGACGCGGAGCGCCTGGCGGACAGCGCGGCGACCCGCTCCCTCTAGGACCGGATCGGTCCTACATCGTCCCTATCGTCACTCTCCACAGGGACCGCACGGCCCACACGGACCGCAGGACCCCACCGGACCGCAAGGCCCGCTACGAGAGGACGACCCGATGTCCGAGCAGATCGCCGTCACACCTGAGGGCTACACCACCGTCGCGCCCTGGGTCGTCACCGACGACACGGGGGCGTTCCTGGACTTCGTCGCCCAGGCCTTCGCCGGCGAGGAACTCGCCCGGGTGGTCACGGAGGACGGCCTCGTCGGCCATGGCGAGATCCGGGTCGGCGACACCGTCGTCCTGGCCTTCGACCGGCGCGAGGAGTGGCCCGTCATGCCGAGCCTGCTCCGCGTCTTCGTCCCCGACGCGGACGCCGCCTTCTCCCAGGCCCTCGCGGCCGGCGCCGAGGTCGTGACCGCCCTGGTCAACGACGCCTTCGGCCAGCGCGGCGGCCGGATCAAGGACCCCTTCGGCAACATCTGGTGGGTGATGAGCCGCGTGGAGGAACTCGCGGAGAACGAGATGCGGGCCCGCCTTCAGCAGCCCGAGTACGCGGACGCGATGCGGGTCGCCCAGGAGACACTGGACGCGGAACTGAGCGGGCGGAGCGAAGGCCGCAGCAGCGCGCCGACCCGCAATTGACGCCACAGCGAAATTCCCCGTAAACGCAGAAAACCCCGGACCGTATCCCGGTCCGGGGTTTCCCTTTTATCCAAAATTTGTTCGGCGGCGTCCTACTCTCCCACAGGGTCC
>NZ_JBITJS010000039.1:0-12588 GCF_044460245.1 Streptomyces sp. NPDC050145
CCCCGCGCCCCTGATGAGGCTGCGCCTCATCGGGGAAATGCGACCCGAAGGGTCTGCATTTCAGGGGCGCGGGGAACTGCGCGACCAGCCCCCGCGGCGGGAGAGCCGAAATCAAGCCCCTCCGGCGCTTGAGGAGCGGGGGCCGGGGCGGAGCCCCTGGGGGTGCCACCGTCGCGGGTTGCGGAATCGGCGCCGGGAACGGGTACCGTCGGGGCGTCAAAGTGCGGACCCCGGAGGGGACTTCGTGGGGATTGAGAGCGATCAGATCGTCTTCGACTATCTGAGCCGGGTCGGGGACCTGGCTCAGCAGCGCCAGCTGCCGTCGTCGACGAGAATGCGACTGGTGTCGGAGCTGCGCGGCGAGATCGACAAGCGGCGCGCCAAGGTGACCGTCGACAGCCCGGCCGCGGTGCGCCGCATCATCGACCGCCTCGGCAGCCCGGACGACATCGTCACCGGCGCCCAGGACGGCTCCGCCCCCGACCCCGCCGAAACCCTCACCCGCCCCGTCCCCGAGCAGCGCGGCGCAGCCGCCCCGCGCCGCAGGGCGCCCCGCCCGCGCCGCGCCCCCGCCCCCGAGCCGGAGGCCCCCGTCCCGTCACCCCCGCACCTCGCCGGCACCGACGAACTCGGCGCGTCCGGCGGCGACACCGACTGGTGGCGGCTCGGCGAGGGCGGCGCGATGCCGCTCGGCGAGTCGGACAGCGTGCCGGGGTTCGTCGGCGGCGTCGAGATCCCGGAGCTCCTCAAGCCGCCCCCCAGGCCCGGCGACAAACGCCCCGACCTGCGGAAGAAGCCCGTGGAGGACGAGGCGGAGGAAGCCGAGGACGAGGAGGCGGAGGAGGCGGCCCCGCGCAAGCGGCGCGGGCTGCCGCGGCTCGCCGCGCCCGCAGGGGGCCTCGCCAACCCCGTACTCGTGCTCGCCGCGCTCGTCCTCGTCGCCGGCGCCGTCCTCGGCAACATCCTCGTCCTGCTGATCGGCTGGGCGGTCGTCTACCTGTCCCGGCGGCTGACCGAGGGCCAGAAGAAGTGGGCCGTGTTCGTGCTGCCCGGGGCCGCCGCGGCCGCCGGCATCGTCTGGCTCTGGGGCCGCAACGACGGCCGCTGGGGCGATCCCATCGCCGAGGGCCGGATGAGCGTGGCGATGGGCGAGACCTGGCCCTGGGTGCTGCGGGGCGCGGCGATCGCCTCGGCGCTGTACCTGGTGTGGCGTTCGCAGCGGCAGCGCTGAGGCCGAGGCTCTACGCCAGGTCGGACTGGAGTTCGCCGAGGATCTGGTTCGCGGCGGTGTAGCCGATGCCCTGGATCCACAGTTCGTCGTCGACCTGGAAGACCTTGCCGTTCTTGACGGCCTTCAGGTTCTGCCACAGGCCGCTCGTCGTGGTCTGCGTGACCTTGGCCTTGCCCGGGTCGCCGTACGTGGAGGTGAAGACGACGTCCGCGTCCGCCTTGTCGATCTGCTCGGGGCTCACCTCGTACGCGAACCCGTCCTTCGCCTTGTCGGTGATCGCGGGGCGGCCCAGACCCAGGTCGGCGAGGATCGTGCCGATGTAGTTCTGCCTGCCGTAGATCCGGATGTCGGCGCCCTCGACGAACCGGACGACGTTCACGTCCGTGCGGGCCGCCTTCGCCTTGCCGCCCAGGGACTTCGTGACGGCGGCGACGCGCTCGTCGTACCGCTTCACCGCGGCCTTGGCCTCGGGCTTCCTGCCGAGGGCGTCCGCGTGCACCAGGAAGTTCTGCTTCCACGGGTAGCCGGTGGTCTCGGTGAGGACGGTCGGGGCGATGGCGCTGAGCTGCTTGTAGCGCTGGGCGTCGCGGACCTTGCTGCTCAGGATCAGGTCGGGCTTGAGCCCGGCGATCTTCTCCAGGCTCGCGTTGGCGATCTCGCCGACCTCGGTGATGCCCTTGGTCCGCGCCTTGGGGAGGTACGAGAGGAAGGCGCTCTCGGCGCCGGCGCGGGTGGCTCCCACGGGGGTGACGCCCAGGGTGATCGCGGAGTCGAGCTCGGCGGTGTCCAGGACGACGACGCGCTGGGGGGTGTTCTTGACCTTGACGGGTCCCATCGCGGTCTTGACCGTGTGGGTGCCGTTCGGGTCCGCGCCGGGCTTCTTCTTCTCCGCCGGGTCGGAGGACGTGCAGGAGCTCACGGCGAGGACCGTGGCGAGGAGAAGGGTGCCGATGACTGTGCCGCGGTGCGTGAGGGAGGCGTACATGGAGTGCCTTTCGGGTCAGCGCCGTTGCCGGTCGGTCAATTGTTGCCGGGTACCGCTTTCGTCGGGGCGGGTCGCGGAGGGACGGCCGGTGTCCACGGCGTCCCGGGCACCACCAGCGGGGAGCCGGTGACCGGGTCGGGGACGACGACACACGTGAGGCCGAAGACCTCCTTCACCAGGGACTCCGTGACGATCTCCGCCGGGGGGCCCTCGGCGACGATGCGGCCGGACTTCATGGCGACGAGGTGGTCGGCGTAGCGCGCCGCCTGGTTCAGGTCGTGCAGGACGACGGCGATCGTGCGGCCGCGGTCGTGGTTGAGCTGGCGGACCAGGTCGAGGACCTCCACCTGGTGGGCGATGTCCAGGAACGTCGTGGGCTCGTCGAGGAGCAGGATGTCCGTCTCCTGGGCCAGCGCCATCGCGATCCAGACCCGCTGGCGCTGCCCGCCGGACAGCTCGTCGACGTTCCGGTCGGCGAGGGCGGCGACGTCCGTACGCTCCATGGCCTCGGTGACGGCCTTCTCGTCGGCGTCCGACCACTGCTGCCACCAGCTCTGGTGCGGCTGCCGCCCGCGCGAGACGAGGTCCCCGACGGTGATCGCCTCGGGCGCGACGGGGCTCTGCGGGAGCAGTCCGATGCGCTGGGCGATCTTCTTGGTGGGGAGCTCGGCGAGGGCCTTGCCGTCGAGGAGGACGGAGCCGCCGGCCGGCTTGAGGAGCCGGCCGAGCGCCCGCAGCGTGGTCGACTTGCCGCACGCGTTCGGGCCGACGATCACCGTGACCTGCCCGTCGGGCACCGCCAGGTCGAGGTCGTGCACGACGGTGCGGTCCTCGTAGGCGAGGGTCAGGTCGCGGGCCGAGAGCCGGCTCATGAAGTGCCTCCGGGACGACGGGAGCGGATGATCAGCCAGATCAGGTACGGGGCGCCGACCGCGGCAGTGAGCACGCCCACGGGCAGTTCGGTCGGCGAGAACAGGCGCCGGGCCAGCAGGTCGCCGACGACGACGATCAGCGCGCCGAGCAGCCCGGAGCAGAGCAGCGGGATCTGCGCGGTGCGGGTGAGGCGCCGGGCGATCTGTGGGGCGAGCAGCGCGACGAAGTCGACGGGCCCGGCGGCGCCGGTCGCGACGGACGCGAGGACGACGCCGAGCGCGACGAGCCCGAGCCGGACCCGGCCGAGCCGTACGCCGAGCGCGGTCGCGGTGTCGTCGTCCATGGAGACGGTCCGCTGGGCGCGCGCCGCCCACGCCACGCCGGGGGCGAGGACCAGCAGGGTCCAGGCGAGCGGCGTGGCCTCCGCCCAGCCACGCCCGTTGAGCGAGCCCGTCATCCAGATCTGCGCCTGCTGGGCGACGAGGTAGTCGCCCTTGGTCATGAACAGGGTCGTGACCGAGCGCAGGGCGATGGCGAAGCCGATGCCGATGAGCACGAAGCGCGTCGCGTGCAGCCCGCCGCGCCACGCGAACAGGTAGACGAGTGCGGCGGCGAGCAGCCCGCCGGCCACGGACACGTACGGCAGCACGGTGTACGAGGTGAGGCCGAAGGTCATCGCGGCGACGGTGACGGCGCTCGCGCCCTGGCTGATGCCGATGATGTCGGGGCTGGCCAGCGGGTTGCGGGCGACGGTCTGGATCAGCGCGCCCGCGACGCCGAAGGCGACCCCGACGAGCAGGCCCACGACCATCCGCGGCTCGCGCAGCGTGCCCACGACCAGCTCGTCCGGCGACGGCTGCCCGGTGAGGACCTTGAAGACCTCGGCGGGGCTGGTGAACGTCTCGCCGACGCACAGGTACGCGAGCGCGCCCGCGGCGAGCAGCAGCGCGAGGACGACGGCCACGACCGCCGCCCTGCGGTGCAGCAGGAAACGGGCCCGGCCCGCGCGGACGACCGTGTATCCGGCCGGGCGGACCCCGGCGATCGAGCTCACGCGGGCACCGCCTTCCGGCGCACGAGCGCCACCAGGAACGGCACCCCGATGAGCGCCGTCATCACGCCCGCCGGCACCTCGCTCGGCGGGAAGACCACGCGGCCCACGGTGTCGGAGACCAGCAGCATCACGGGTCCGACGAGCGCGGCCATCGGCAGCAGCCAGCGGTGGTCGGAGCCGACGAGGGCGCGGGCGATGTGCGGCACGGCCAGCCCGATGAACGCGATGGGCCCGGCCGCGGCCACGCCCACCCCGGTGAGCACGGTCGCGCCGAGCCCGCCGACGATCCGTACGGTCGCCACCCGCTGCCCGAGCCCCTTCGCCACGTCCTCGCCGAGCGCCAGCGCGTCGAGCCCGCGCGCGACGGACAGCACGAGGACGGCGCCGACGAGCAGGAACGGCCACACCTGGCCGACCAGCTCCGCGTCCCGGCCGGACAGCGAGCCGACCTGCCAGAACCGGAACTCGTCGAGCGCGGAGGCCTTCGTGGTGAGGATCGCGGTGGTGACGGAGACGAGCAGCGCGTTGATCGCGGCGCCGCCCAGCGCCAGCTTCACCGGGGTCGCCCCGCCGCGCCCGCCGGCGGCGATCGCGTACACGGCGACGGCCGCGATGCCCGCCCCGGCGAACGCGAACCACACGTATCCGGTCAGTGTGTGGACGCCGAGGTACGCGATGGCGAGCACGACGCCGACCGAGGCGCCCTGGCTGATGCCGAGGATGCCGGGGTCGGCGATGGGGTTGCGGGTGATGCCCTGGAGGACGGTGCCGGCCAGCGCGAGGCCCGCGCCGACCATCAGGCCGACGAGCGTGCGCGGCAGCCGCAGCCCGCGCACCACCTCGGCCGCGTTGCTGTGCCCGCCGTGCAGCAGGGCGTCGAACACGGCGGACGGCGCGATCGGGCGGGCCCCGACCGCGAGGCTGAGCAGCACCGCGAGGGCCAGCGCCGCGGCGGCCGCCACGAGTGCGGCGACCCGGGTGGCGCGGCGTCTGACGGGCATGGGCGAGCTCTCTCCGGACGGTGTGATTGGTAAGGCTTGGCTAACTAGGTGATGCCGGGCTCATCGTATGCCCGGGCACAATGGCCCCTATGGCTGCCCTTCAGAACCCCGCGCACACCGGCCCCGTCGTCGGCTTCGACCTCGACATGACCCTGATCGACTCGCGACCGGGCATCCACGCCACCTGGCTCGCCCTGTCCGAGCGGACCGGCACGTACGTGGACGCGGACCTGGCGGTCAGCCGGCTCGGGCCGCCGCTGGTCGAGGAGCTCGCGAACTGGTTCCCGGCCGAGCGGATCCAGGAGACGGCCGAGCTCTACCGTGAGATGTATCCCACACACGCCATCGCGCCGACGCTGCCGATGCCGGGCGTGCACGAGGCGATCGCCGCGGTGCACGCGGCGGGCGGCCGCGCGATCGTCGTCACGGCCAAGTACGAGCCCAACGCCAAGCTGCACCTCGAGCACCTCGGCATCGACGCGGACGCAGTCATCGGCGACCTGTGGGCCGAGGGCAAGGGGGAGGCACTGCGCGAGCACGGGGCGAGCGTCTACGTCGGCGACCACACCGGCGACGTGCGCGGCGCCCGCACGGCCGGGGCTCTGTCCGTCGCCGTGACGACGGGGCCCTGCTCGGCCGAGGAGCTGCGGGCGGCCGGCGCGGACGTGGTGCTCGCCGACCTCACCGCGTTCCCCGCGTGGCTGGAGAGCTACACGGAGCGGGCCGCGCGCCGCTGAGCCGCGATGCCCTTCAGGACCCCGGCACCGGCCAGCAGGAAGCCGACGCCCATCAGCATGCACACCGCGTAGGCGACGGGCGGGAACGGGTCGCGGTGCAGGAACAGCGGAGCCATCGTCACGAGCGTGGCGATCGCGCCGACGACGAAGACGATGCCGCCCGCCTTCACGAGGCCGTCGCCGGGGCCGGACTCGCTCGTCCGGGAATTGGTTTGGGTTTTGTCACGCACCCAGCCAGGGTAGTTCCCAGCGCACAGGGACCCATAGTCTTGGTGGAGGCGGGTCGGTCGCGACCCGCTGTACTGCTGTCCAGAGCGATTTCGAGCACTTCGAGTACGGGGACGAGGGCTTCACGTGCCTACGGGAAAAGTCAAGTGGTTCAACAACGAGAAGGGCTTCGGCTTTCTCTCCCGCGACGACGGCGGCGACGTCTTCGTGCACTCCTCGGTCCTGCCCGCCGGTGTCGACAGCCTCAAGCCCGGCCAGCGGGTCGAGTTCGGGGTGGTCGCGGGCCAGCGCGGTGATCAGGCGCTCTCGGTGACCATCCTCGACCCGACGCCCTCGGTCGCCGCCGCGCAGCGCCGGAAGCCGGACGAACTGGCCTCCATCGTCCAGGACCTGACGACCGTTCTCGAGAACATCACGCCCGCCCTTGAGCGGGGCCGCTACCCGGACAAGGCTGCCGGCAAGAAGATCGCGGGCCTGCTCCGCGCGGTCGCCGACCAACTGGACGTCTGAGGTCTCGTCGCGGTCTGCGGCCCGGTGGGGGCTGGTCGCGCAGTTCCCCGCGCCCCTGAAATGCACGCCCTGCGGGCGGCATTTCCCCGATGAGGCGAAGCCTCATCAGGGGCGCGGGGAACTGCGCGAGAAGCCCCACCGGGCCGCACCCGCCGACGATTCAGACCCGACCGAGCCATTCGGCGACCGTAGGACCGACGAGCCGAGCCGAAGACGGGGCCAGCAGAACTCCCTCCCCCAGAGCGGGAAGCACCGGCGGCACCGTCTTCACGGGGCGCTGATCCCCGCGGGCCTCGAGAAGACGCGCCGTCAGCTCGGGGAGCCGAATCCGCTCGGGCCCGCTCAACTCGACCCGCGCCCCGGCGAACTCCCCGACACACGCCTCTGAGACGACCTCGGCCACCGCATCCGCCGCGACGGGCTGCACCAGCCAGTCCGCCACCGTGACGGCGTCCTCCGCGAACCACACGGCCGCCGGATTCTCCGCGAACTCGTGCCACTGCGTCGTCTTCACGACCGTGGCCTCGAACCCGCTCTCCGCGATCACCCGCTCCTGCGCCCGCTTGGCGAGGTAGTACGGGTGCCGGTCGAAGACCGGGTTCTCGATGTTGGTGATGGAGACGGCGACGAACCGGCCGACCCCCTGCTCCCGCGCCGCGTCGAGCAGCCTTCGCGTCGCCGCGACGATCGCGGCGACGACATCGGCGTCCGGGTCCGCCGGAGACGCGTTGGACGCGTCGACGACCACGTCCGCCCCGGCGAGCGCCTCCGCGAGCCCCGCCCCGGTGTGCAGGTCGACCCCGGCGGACCGGGAGACCGGCACCACGGTGTGGCCGGCCGCCGTGAGCCGCCCGGTGATCAGGGAACCGACGGTACCGGTGGCGCCCGCGACAGCGATTCTGCTCATGTCCGCACTCTCTTCTCTCTCGACCTCGACGTCGACCGCGAGGTCGACTCCGTCCAATCTAGGAGCGGAATCGACCCTGCGAGAGGTGCATTCAGAGCGCGAGAACGTGGGTCAATTTCAGGGGAAGGCCAGCGCGTCCGGGGCGAGCGCCGGGACGAGACCCTCCGCCGCGGCCCGGGTCAGCAGCCCGCGCACCGCCGCGTAGCCGTCCTCGCCGAGGTCCGCCGTGAACTCGTTGACGTAGAGCCCGATGTGCTGGTCGGCGACCGCCGGGTCCATCTCCTGGGCGTGCTCCATCACGTAGGGCCGCGAGGCCTCGGGGTCGTCCCAGGCCGCGCGGACCGAGCGGCGGATCGTGTCCGCGTACCCGCGCAGCGTCTCCGCGCCCAGCGAGCGCCGCGCGATGATCGCGCCGAGCGGGATCGGCAGGCCGGTGGTGGCCTCCCAGTGCTCGCCCATGTCGGCGAGCTTGTGCAGGCCGTAGTCCTGGTACGTGAAGCGGGCCTCGTGGATGACGAGCCCGGCGTCGACCTTCCCGTCGCGCACGGCGGGCATGATCTCGTGGAACGGCATGACGACGATCTCGCCGACCCGCCCGCCCGGCACGGTGTCCGCGGCCCACAGCCGGAACAGCAGGTACGCGGTGGAGGTCTCGCTCGGCACGGCGACCGTCTTCCGGGACAGGTCCACCCCCGGCTCCCGGGTCAGCACGAGCGGCCCGCAGCCGCGCCCCAGCGCGCCGCCGCAGGGCAGCAGGGCGTAGTCGTCCAGGACGTACGGCAGGACCGCGTACGACACCTTCAGGACGTCGTACGAGGGGTCGCGGCGCTCGGCGACGCCGTTGGTGATGTCGATGTCGGCGAAGGTCACGTCGAGCGCGGGGGCGCCCGGGACGCGGCCGTGGGCCCAGGCGTCGAAGACGAAGGTGTCGTTCGGGCAGGGCGAGTACGCGATGCGGACGGAGCCGGTGGCTTCAGCAGTCATGTCGTCTTCCAACTCGTGAGGACGGGCGCCGCCTTCCCGAACGCCTCCGTGAGCGCGGCGAGCGCGTCGCCGATGCGCCAGGCGGCGCGGTCGCGGGGCCCGACGGCGTTGGAGACGGCGCGGATCTCGGCCACCGGCACACCGTGCGCGGCGGCGGCCTCGGCGACCCCGAAGCCCTCCATGGCCTCGGCTACGGCGCCGGGGTGGCGCCGGGCGAGAAGCGCGGCACGGTCGGCGGTGCCGGTCACCGTGGAGACGGTGAGCACGGTGCCGACGGCGGCACGGGTGGCGGCCGCGAGGTCTCGTACGAGGGAATCCGGCGGACGGTGGGTGACGGTGCCGAAGCCCAGTTCGGTGACCGGCAGGAAGCCCTCGGGGGTCTCGGCGCCCAGGTCCGCGACGGTGATCGCGTCGGCGACCAGGAGCGCGCCGGGCGGGGCGGTGAAGCCGCCGCCGATGCCCGCCGAGACGGCGAGCGTGTACGGGCGGCCGGTGAGGGCCGCGGTGGTGAGCGCGGTGGCCGTCCCGGCGGCGGCCGCGGCGGGACCGACCCCGACCGCGACGACGTCGATCGCCGGGTGCCCCTGGAGCCCGCGCGCCACCGCGTCCCGTTCGGCCGGGACGGCGGTGGCGACGAGGACGCGCGCGGTGTCCGTCAGGAGTCCTTCTCGAGCTTGAACGACCAGGTGCCGTACGCCTTCGCGTCGCCGCCCGAGAGGATGGTGACGGTGGTGGAGGAGCCGGTGGCGCCGTACTGCTGGTTGAAGAAGACGCTGCCCGGGACCGTGCGGTAGGTCTTCTTGCTGGAGTCCGTGAGCGGCTGACCGTTCATCAGGATCGTCCAGCCCTTGTCGGCGATGTCGGGGTCGACGCCGAAGCGGACGGTCTCGTCCGGGTCCACCTTGATCTTCTCGGTGTCCTCGGTCTTCTTGAGGCAGCCCTGCAGCTTGGACAGCGGGATGGACTTCCCGTCGTCGTAGCAGGAGGCCTCGGTGTTCGCCGTGCTGGTACCCACCGTGACGGTGGCCAGCGGGGTCGGCTTGTCGCAGGCGGAGAGGACGAGCAGTCCGGCGCCGACGGCACCGACGGCGGCCACGGTGCGCCTGTGGCGCACTACGAAACGCTGGGAGGTCATGGCGGAAGGCTATCTGGGTGGCGCGAGGGTGTGCCGGGTGGGTGGTACGTCGGCGTGTGCCCGTGCCCTTTCGTCGCGGGCTGCGCGTTTCGTCACCGGCCGCAGACCGCCCCTGTCACAGAAAGCGGCACACGATTAGGCCACCCGGGTGCGGCGTCCCGAGCCGCGGTGGGCCGAGGAGAGAAGGCCCCGGACCGTGGACAGCCAGCCCGCCGTGAGGACCGCCGCCGCCACGGACAGCCCCACCGTCCCGTTCAGGGGCAGCACGATCCCGACCGCCCCGCCCACGACCCAGGCCATCTGCAACAGGGTCTCCGAGCGCGCGAACGCCGAGGTCCGCACCCCTTCCGGCACGTCCCGCTGGATCGTCGCGTCCAGCGACAGCTTCGACAGGGCCTGCGCGAACCCGGCGACCGCCGCCAGGCACGCCGTCATGAACGCCCCGAAGAAGAGCGCCGAGACGACCGCGACCCCGGCCACCACGGCGACCGCGCTGACGATGATCAGCTCCGGCGCCCGGGCCTTCAGGGCGGCCCCGACAGCCGTCCCCAGCGCGTTCCCCACCCCCGCCGAGACCGCGACGAGCCCCAGTGAGACCGCCGCGCTCTCCCCGGTCAGCGGATGCTCGCGCAGCAGGAACGCCAGGAAGAAGATCAGGAACCCGGACAGCCAGCGCAGCGTCGCGTTGGCCGCCAGGGCGTGCGTGACGGCCGGGCCGACCGTGCGCAGCCCCGGTTTGCGCTGCTTGCGCACGGGCCCGTGCAGATGCGCCTCGTCGGCCGCGAGCAGCGCCCTGGCCTCACCCTTCGCCGAGTCCACCTTGTGCGGCAGCGACAGCGACAGGAACATCCCGGCGATGAAGATGACGAAGGCGCCGTAGAGCGGCCAGCGCGGCCCGATCGCCTGGAGGCCCGCGCCGATCGGCGCGGCGATGCCGGTGGCGAGCAGCCCGCCGAGCGTGACCCGTGAATTGGCCTTCACCAGGGAGAAGCGGGGTGGCAGCAGGCGCGGCACGACCGCCGAGCGCACCACGCCGTACGCCTTCGAGGAGACGAGGACGCCGAGGGCCGCCGGGTACAGCTCGATGCCGCCGGTGACCACGGCGCCGGACAGGACGAGGGCGAGCAGGGCGCGGGCCAGCATGGCGCCGGCCATCGCGGCCCGGCGGCCGTGCGGGAGGTGGTCGAGCAGCGGGCCGATGACCGGGGCCAGGAGCGCGAAGGGGGCCATCGTGATGCCCAGGTAGAGCGCGACGCGCCCGCGGGCCTCGTCGGTGGGGACGGAGAAGAAGACCGTGGAGGCGAGCGCGACGGTGATCATGACGTCGCCCGCGCCGTTCACCGCGTGCAGCTCGATGAGTTTTCCGAGGCCCGACTCGCCGGCGCCGTGCGCGTGGGTCGCTTTCCGGATGCCGCGGGCGGTTCCGGTGAACGGAAATCGCAAGGCGCGCCCGATGCGGCGGGCGATCCCGCTCATCGGGCCCGCACCGCTCTTCTCGTACCGCGTCGCGCCGGACGAACGCGACGAAGCGGACGACGACTTCCCGGAGGCCACTCAGCCATAGTGCCCCGTGAACGGGTGTACTAGTGCCGATATGGGCATGCGGGTCTGGTTTCGCGTGCGGTGCCGCTCGTACGTCGGTGTGGGCGCGGGGCGCAGGAAGAGGTAGCGTGCGTAGCGCGCCCGCGGTGGTTGTTCTCGGCCGCGCGCCTCTCGGCCATCCCGCAGAATGGGTGACGTAGGTGCGCCCGGAACGTCGGGCGCGGACGTCGACGCGGCCCCCTGGTCCGCTCCGCCCGCGCTCCCGCACACAGGACGGCGCACTCGTGAGACGGCGTAGGAGAGAAGCGATACCTGTGAGCGCAGCGACAACGCGAAGCCGCACCCCCGACCGTCTGTGCGCCGAGGCGGTCGGCCTCGCACGGGCGGCTGCCGAGGAGGCGGCCGCGCCCGGGGTGGTGGGCGAGCACGTCGAGATGGTCGTCGAGGGCGACCGCGTCGTCACGCATCTCTTCGAGTGCAAGGAGTTCGGCTACCGGGGCTGGCGCTGGGCCGTCACCGTGGCCCGTGCCTCCCGCGCCAAACACGTCACGCTCGACGAGACGGTGCTGCTGCCCGGCCCGGACGCCCTCCTCGCCCCCGAGTGGGTGCCGTGGAGCGAGCGGCTGCGCCCCGGGGACATGGGGCCGGGCGATCTGCTGCCCACGGAGGCGGACGATCTGCGCCTGGAGCCCGGGTTCACCGGCGAGGACGCGCCGCCGCCGAACTCGGCGGTGTCCGATGAGATGGCCGAGCTGGTCGAGGCCGAGGACGTCGAGGTGACCGAGGGGCCCGTCGCGGACCTGCCGGTCGCGCCGTCCCGCGGCTCCATCAGCGCGGTCGCCGAGGAGCTCGGCCTGCGCCGCGCCCGGGTCCTGTCCCGCTACGGGCTGCATGTCGCGGCCGACCGCTGGGAGGAGTCCTTCGGCGCGAAGACGCCCATGGCGCAGGCGGCCCCGGCCACGTGTGTCTCCTGCGGCTTCCTCACGCCCATCGGCGGGTCCCTCGGCCAGGCCTTCGGTGTCTGCGCCAACGAGTTCGCTCCGGCGGACGGGCGCGTCGTCTCCCTCTCCTACGGTTGTGGCGGCCACTCCGAGGCGGCGGTCATGCCGAAGACTCCGCGGCCTGCTCCGCCGGTGATCGACGAGACGATCGTGGAGCCGATGCCGTTGCACCCGGCGCCGGACGCGGGGTCCGTCGGCGCGGTTGCCGATCCCGGCGCGGACGATCTCGGGCACTCCTAGGCGCCCATCCGTCTGCCGGGTGCTGACGCGTCCGCGGCTGCGGGCCGGTGGCTCCGTCTCGCGCAGTTCCCCGCGCCCCTGATGAGGCTGCGCCTCATCGGGGAAATGCGACCCGAAGGGTCTGCATTTCAGGGGCGCGGGGGACCGCGGGACCCGCCCC
>NZ_JBITJS010000040.1:0-6458 GCF_044460245.1 Streptomyces sp. NPDC050145
TTGGGGGGGGCCGGGCATGGGTTGGGGGGGGGGGGGCCGCGGCCCCCCCCCCGGGGGGGGGGGGGGGCCCCGGGGGGGGGCCGGGGGGGGGGCCCCGGGGGCCCCCCCACCCCGGGCGGGGGACTGCCGGTCACTCCCAGTTCTCGGGGGCCGGACGGGAGTTGCGGCGGAACGTCTCGGCCTCGTTCGGCGTGGCCGCACGCCAGCCAGCCGTCTTCTCGGCCAGCGTCCTGTAGAGCGTTGCCTCCACCCCATCGCGGTAGCCGTCGGCGCTCACGTAGGTGATGTGGAAGCGGTCGACATGCGCGATCTGCACCGTCGGTACGGACGGCCCCGCGCCGAGGGAAACGATCACGCCGGGCTGGATGTCTGCGAGCTGCAAGGGCGTCGTCATCTGCTGCCTCGTTCTCGTTGGTGGGGTGCCGGATTCGCGGGGCGCCGACCCCTTCCGTCATGAACAACATTGCAGCGCATCGAGACAATAGGCAAGTGTCGGCGCGCCCTGGACGGACGTGGGTTTGGGTGCGCAGGGTCCGGGCGGTGTCTTCCCAGCGGATAGGGGGTGGCGACTCGACGGTCGCCGGCCGTTCAACGGGTCGGGTGGCGACCGGCTGGACCCTCGGCGCCTCGTCGAGCGGGTCGGAGGGGCCCGGCCGCGGCGTTGGCGGACTGGGCGATCCGGGGTGGCTGTTCAGTAGTGGATGCCGCGGAAGAGGTCCGCGACGAGCACGGTGGCGTTGTCGGCGTCCGTGCCCCAGAGCTCGACGGCGGTGGCAACGGTGACGTCTGCGGCGTCTTCGAGGGCCCCGACCAGGAGATCAGCGAGGTCGAGGGTGGATTCCTCGATCGGCTCGTACGCGCCGTCGCTGGCGAGGAGAAGTCGACCCCGCTTGCCCAGGCGGCGGGACGCGGATTCGACGGCCTCGTGGCCGTGCAGGAGCTGGACCTCAGCATCGGTCTGGCTGGAACCGAGGCAGGAGGTGAGGATGTTGGCGCGGCCGTAGGGCGGGTGGGCGCGCCGGTGATTGTGGTCGTCGGTGAGCCGGGCGACGCCCGGGCCGGCCCAGAGGTAAGCGCGGGCGTCGCCGCACCAGGCGACACTGAGGGCCTTCCCCGGCGCGCTGACGGCCACGACGGCGGCGGCGTGCGGCAGCTGCGGAGCGAACGGACTGTCGGGCTCCTCGCGGGCGGCGTAGTGGTCGTAGGCGGCCCGGAGGCCGGCCTCGGCATTGCGGTGCCGGGCCGCGAGGGCGGCGACGCGGTGCGCGGCACCCCGGGTCCAGCGCGCGACCTCGGCGGTGCTGCCCACGCCGTCGAGCAGGGCGTAGGCGCGAACGCCGTTCGGGGCTGCGACGACTGCGGTGGCGTCGCACTGCCGGGAACGCCCTCCGATGTGCTTGGCGATGGCGTGGTGACGCATAGGTGAGCTCCTTTGCTCGCGTGCGGAGGGGGTGCGGGGCGGGGCCGCGTGACGCAGTCACCCGCGAAGGGAGGCGTGCCTCACTCGCAATAACAACATTACAGCGCATCGAGACATCGGGCAAGGCCCTCGCTGTCCGTCAGGGCGCACAGACTGCTTGTGGGTTAGCCCTGAGGGGTCTCGTTCGTGCGCAAGTCCCGTCCGGTGACGGCGCGGATCGCGGCGGCGCACCGCTCGGCGAGCTCCTCCAGGCCCTCATCCGCACGTGCCTCGTCCAGGTAGACGCCGGCGTCGTAGTACTTCACACGGTCAGGGAGCTGCGGGGAATCGGGGAAAGCGTCGTCCTCGTAGCGGGTGTACTCGATGTACAGATCGCTGTCCTCGTCGACGCCGATCTTGAACACGGTCGTGTGCACGCCCGGGAGTTCCAGGTACCCGGTGACGCCCCAGGATCCGGAGTCGGCGAGCCAGCCGGCACTGAGTGCGCGGGCCGTCGCGTAAGCGATGTCGGAGATGCTGAACGGGTATTCGGTGCCGGGCTCGGGGTGGTCGGTCTGACTGCTCATTCGTATGTCCTTCGCAGTGGGATGGGGGCTGCGTGGCCCCAACCGGGTCGGGCGCGGGACAGGTGGCGTCCCGCGGCGATCCGGCTGGGTGGCGGGAAGTACGGCGCGGCGTGCTCAGCCGCAGGGCGTGCCGTCCAGAGCAGGGTTGTTCTGGGGCGGCGTGTACGGAGCCTGCGGCAGGGTGGGCACCTTCGGCAGGTCCGGTGCCTTCGGGACCGGGCGGGGCGCCGGAGGGGGAGTGAAGCCCATCGTCGAGACCTGGCGCGTCCGGCTCGCGCTCATCGCGCAGTTGTCGTCCGTGTCGTCGCAGCCGGCGGCCCTCAGGACGAGAGCGGAGGCAGCGGCGAGGGCCGCGAGCACGTGAAGGGGGCGGGGCATGGTCAACTCCTGGGCAGGTGGGGCAGCGGTCAGGATCGCGGCGAGTCCCGGCCTGCTGGCCTGCCGTGCGGCAGACCGGGGGCGCGAAGACTGCTAGGCGTGTTCGGACAGCTCGGGCGCGGTATAGGTGTCGCGTTCGATGCCGCCGGACCCCGCGCACGGCGTGGCCATGGCGCCGAGCACGTCGGCGTCCATGGGGCGGGGCCACCCGTCGGACACGGTCCAGGCGCATGCGCGCGGCAGGGGCTCGGCTCCGGTGGTGGAGACCAGCACGGCGTTGCGCACGGTGCTGCCCTCGATGGCGAACGTCAGCAGGACGCGCAGGTGGAAGAACTCCTCCTCGGACAGCACCGAGGCCGAGAATGGGGCATCGATGATCGAGAGGTCGGCGCGGCCGGACAGGAGCGTGTCGTCGGTGCGCAGGCTGATGATGTTGAGCGTGTGCTGGCCCTCGCCGAGTGCGCTGATGACGGCGGCGAGCGCCACCTGAGAACGGTCCATGGCCGCCTTGAGCGCAGCATCGTCGGGACGGATGAGTTCGGGCATGACAACTCCTGGTGATGGCCGAGCAAGGCAGGCAGGGAGGGCGCGCGCCGGTCTGGGCGCAGCAGGGGTTTTCTGGGCGCGCGGTCTGCTCCGCAGACGCGTCGCGCTGCCGCTACGCGGCAGGGGCCGGGCGGGCGCGCTCCGCGCTCCCTGTCGGGGTGGGGGAGCGCTCCGCGCTCGGGCCCCGGGGCCTGCGCGGCCCGTGGTGCGGCGGCACAGGCGCTGGGCCTGGGGCGGGGCCGGAAGGGTCCGGCCCCGCCGGGGGGTCTAGCCGTGCGCGGCGGCGGCGTTCAGCGCGGGGAGCGCGAGGCCTTCGAGCTCGGCGGCCTGGTCGGCGTCCTTGATGGTCTGCGCGGTCGACGTGATGGCGTGCAGGACACCGCCGGCCGTCATCTGCCCGCCGCGCACGAAGTGCGCCAGGATCGATTCCTTGGCCTCGGTGCCGATGCTGAGCGTGTTGGTGACGTGCTCGATGGTCTTCGCCGGGTCGGCCAGCGGCGTACCGGCGGCGGCCTCCATGGACGCCACCTTCGCCTCCACGTACTCACGCGACAGGAACGTACGCACCGCGTCGGTCGTCTTCGACGTGATCAGCTCCAGCGTCTTGCGCTGCGTCTGCCCCGACCAGCTCACCACGCCCTCTTCCTGCTTCCCGCCCAGGTGCACCGACCGCATCACGTCCCGGGTCTCGGTCATCCCGTTCGTGCACACCTGGAACACGATGCGCGGCGTGATCGTGTACGCCCCCGAACCGACCTCGCTGTTGGTGATGACGAACCCCGCCGACACCATCGGCAGCTCGTCACCGCTGCGCCCGTCGAACGGCGAGCGGTAGCCGCGCAGCAGCTCGCGGGCCTGGACCGCGACCGCGTCCGACTCGACGCGCACGTGCATCCGCCGGTCGGTCAGGTCGCAGCCGGTGACGCGGGTGGGGTGGCCGGACTGCTTCACGCCGTCGAGTGCGGCGAGCAGCACGTCCAGGTTGTCGATGAGCTTGTAGCTGTCGGACAGCAGGGCGCGGGCGACGCCTTCGGCCGGCGACCCGCCGGGGGCGGAGTCGGAGCGGAACGCGCGGAGCATGAATCGGCGGCCGGGGTCCTGGCCGAGCCAGGAGTTCACGTTGTCGTCCAGGAGCGGGACGTTCTCGGCGCGCATGCGGCGCAGGTAGGCGAGCGGGATGCGCAGCTTGTTCGCGATGCCCTCGTCGGTGACGCCCGTGGGGCGGTAGATGCCGTCGACCTGGGTCACGCCGTCCTCGGTGAGCATGGATTCCACGCCGCTGACGTGGAGCATGCCGTCGTGCAGCCGCAGCGCGGAGGCGGGGGCGATGACGTCGAGCTTGCGCCGGTTCTGGTCCTCCAGGATGCGGACCAGGTCGGGCAGGTCGGCGTTGCGGGCTCCCGACGGGGCGACGGCGGTGGCGCGTTCGGCGAACTGCTGGGTCATGTGGTTTCTCCTCGTGTTGGTTTCTGCGGGTTCGGGGGCGGGGCCAACCGCCCCCGAACAACTTCAATAATAGTGAGTTTTAGGGGTGTGTGAACCCACCCCTGACCAGCACCATTACCCCCGCGCGCGGTACTCGGGGAGCGGCGTCACGCTCTCCCGACGCACGTTCGTCACCTGGGTCACGATGGTGTTGCCGTACACCTCGCACAGGTCGTAACGCACCTCGGCCGGCTCGTCCGCCCGGTGGCAGACCTGACGGACCCCGTACACCCACCACAAGCCGTGCTTGCGCTCCACACTGCCGTGATACCGGACCCGCTGCCACAACACCGGCTCCACCTCACCCTGATCCAGCCAGGCATTCCGCAGCTGCGCGAACGCCCGCCGGACCGTGTCCGCGTCCACGGGCACACCCGACAGTGCCCGCCCCGTGTAGCCGAGACGAACACCCAGGGCCCACCCCAGCTCGAAGAACGGCCGCACCGGCTCCAGCACCGATTCCGGAACCCGCGCACCGGACACCCGCCCGCACTCCGTCGCGGCCAACTCCTCCAGCGCGTAACGCGCCTGCTCGCGCTCGGCGTCCGCCACCGGCACACCGGTCTCCTGCTCCGCCTGCGCCATGATCGTCTTCTCCACTGCCTCTTCCTCTCCTCGGACCCGCCGACGGGTCGTATTCCGTGCCGACCTGATGTGTAGTGGGGGCGCCCGCCCGGCGCCCCCACCCAGAGGCCTCTAGCCCAGGAATCCGCGCGTGCGCAGGAATTCAGACGTCATGAGAGCGATTCCCTGCGGCTTGTACAGCTGCGGAATTCGCCGCATCTCGACCTCGGTCCGCCCCTTCGCGTCAGGCTCCACCAGCTCGTGAACGATGCGGTAAGGCTTTTCGCCGGACGGGATTTCGAGGACGACCGGGCCGACCTTCGTGTTGAAACGGATTCCCGTGTAATTCGCGTCCGCGTTGTGAACGATGCTCGTGTCGGCGCGCTGGGCGACGAGGGGGAGAAGGTTCGCGATCGTGCGGGCCTGGACGGCAAGGCCGTTCATGGGCGCGTCGGTGCCGCCGTGCACCCGGCGGACGATCCCGTCGGAAATCTTGATCTCCATGGTGTTCCCTTCGTTGGTTCTGTGCGGTTCCCGGGGTTCGCCTCCCCCAGGACTCCAAATAATAGTGTGTCTCACGTGAGCTTGTCCAGCACCAAACCCCCTACCGAACAGGCGGCCATACCCCCTACCGACCCTGAATCGGCCGGCATCAGATCTCCCCTGGTCAACGACATGCAAACGCGCACCAGTAGCGCTGACAACCCCTCACACGCACCCCCGTCCGCCCCGACCAGCAGGGAGAGAAGAGCTGGACAGGACGGACGGCGGCGCGTGCTCGGGGCCAAAGGCGCCGAGCTGTTCCCCTGCGCGTCGGCCGGGGGCCGCGCGCCCGGCGGCGGCTCGACACAGCGAGCCGCACCACCCGGCGAACCCAACACACCCTTCCTGCGGGGCGGCTGGCGCGGCGTCACGGTGCCACACGCCGCCGAGGGGCCGCCTCCGGCGCCGGACCGCTCCGCGCCCCGGTAAGGGCCGCCTCCGGCGCCCCCAAGCCCCACGACACCGCGCGGCCTCGCGTCCCTCACCAGCCGCCCCGCAGAAAGGGAAGCACCCACCCATGCCCGACACCCCCACACGCAAACCGCACGACCTACGCGACTGCGCCCATTCATGGGCCGTCAATGAAACTCCCTGCTACGCACGTCCAGAATTCGTGGTCAGGGCTCCGGCGAATCCTCCGCAACTCGTCTGCGAGGCGCATGCAGGAATCGTTATCGCCACAATGATCAGCACGGACGGAACTGCGAAAGTCAGCCTTTATCAAGGCGACTGACGCGGAACCCTGACGGTGAGTCAGGAGGCCTGGTAGTGCACGATGAGTCACTATCTCATCCGGCATCAACTTTGACACACACGAGAAGTTCTGAAGGTGTGTCAGGTTTCGGCAGGCGGCCCCGCTCCGCTGCACCACAGGCATCACCGCCGTAGGCGCTAGGCCGGATCGCGGAGCGATCCGAGCCTTCACCAGCGCGGAGCGCTGGTGACATGGCATCACG
>NZ_JBITJS010000041.1:0-5897 GCF_044460245.1 Streptomyces sp. NPDC050145
AGCAGTGCGGCGAGCCGCAGCAGGACGGACTCGCCGCCGGAGACCTCGCCGACGGTGCGGTCCAGTCCGATGTGGCCGAGGCCGAGCTGCGAGAGCGTCGCGGTGGCCCGCTCCTCCACGTCCCAGTCGTCGCCGACCACGGTGAAGTGCTCCTCGCTCGGGTCGCCGGCCTCGATGGCGTGCAGGGCGCGGCGGGTGGCGGCGATGCCCAGGGCGTCGTCGACCCGCAGGGTGGTGTCGAGGGTGACGTTCTGCGGCAGGTAGCCGATCTCGCCGGAGACGCGCACGGTGCCGCCGGCCGGGGTCAGCTCGCCGGCGATGAGCTTCAACAGGGTTGATTTTCCTGATCCGTTGAGGCCGATGAGGCCGGTGCGTCCGGGGGCGAAGGCGACCTGGAGCCCGTCGAAGACGGGGGTGCCGTCCGGCCAGCCGTAGTTCAGGCCCGCGACGGCGATCGAGGGCGCGGAGAAGTCGGGGTGGGTGGTGGTCATGTGGCCTCGCGGTTGCTCGGTGTGAACGGTGGGGGTGCAACGCGTTCGAGACACCGCGGGTGCGACGAGGGAGGAGAGAGGGTCCCGGTCCGACGGTCCGGTCAGGACCGTGCGGCAGAAGGTCGTACGGGGGACGGCTCGCAGCGCCGAGGTCGCACACGATGCGTCGGCACACCGGCGCGGGAAAGCGCGGGCGGCATGACGCGGCGGTGCCTCAGGACCTCAGACGAGCAACGTCCTACTCCGATCGACGACAACAGGATCGCTATACAGCGTATAGGAGAGCGCGTGTGTTGTCAACGGCAACGGCATCGGTGTCGGTGTCGGTGTCCGTATCGACATCGGCGGCGTCGACGGACCTCGGTGTTCGAGGTGTGCCATGGGCGGTCCTCCTGCGCTGGTCGGCCCCCGCTGTTTCCCCCTCCCCTTGGTGGACAGGCTCTGCGGCCCGCTTCGAGCGGGGCTTGAGCCGAGGCTGAGTCACCCCTGCCACGGTGCCGGGGCAGACACCGTCAACACCGTCCCCGGAGCCGAGGAGTCCCCCATGTCCGCGCAGACCACCGAAGCGCCGGCGTCCCCGCCGGCCGGGGCCGCACCGGCACCTCCCGGCACCCCCCGCCTGGCCCGTCCGGGCCTCGCGCTGGCCGTGATCGCCGGATGCAACGCGATGATCCAGCTCGACGACCCGATCGTGAACATCGCCCTGCCCGGGCTCCGCGCCGAACTGGGCCTCTCCCCCGTCGCCACGTCCTGGATCGTCACCGCCTACCTGCTCACGTTCGGCGGCCTGCTGCTGCTCGGCGGCCGGGCCGGGGACATCCTGGGCCGCCGCAAGGTGTTCCTCGCGGGCGTGGGCCTGTTCACCGCGGCCGCGCTGCTGCGCGGGGCGGCGACCTCCGGCGAGTTCCTCGTAGCGATCCGGGTGGCCCAGGGGGCCGGGGCGGCGCTGGCGGCGCCGAGCGGTCTCGCCCTGGTCCTGTCCATGTTCGCGCCGGGCCCGGCGCGCAAGCGGGCGATCGCCGTGTGCACGGCGACGGGCGCCGCCTCCACGGCCGGCGGGCTGCTGCTCGCGGGCGCGCTGACCTCCCTCGGCTCGTGGCGGTGGGTGCTGTACCTGGACGTGCCGCTGGGCCTGGCGATCCTGCTCCTCGGCCCGTTCGTGCTGCGCGAGACGGCTCCGAACCCGGGCCGCTTCGACCTGGCCGGGGCGCTGGTGTCCGCGCTCGGCGCCGGGGCGCTGGTGTACGGGCTCGGGCAGGCCGCCGAGCGGCCGTGGGGCGACCCGTCGGTGGTGGGCCCTCTGGCGGCGGCGGTGGCGCTGTTCGCCGTGTTCGCGGTGATCGAGCGGCGTGCGGAGCAGCCGATCGTGCTGCCGCGGCTGTTCACGGACCGCGAGCGGCTGCCGGCCTACCTGGCGACGCTGGCGATCCCCGGCGCGCTGATCGGCACGTACTTCTTCCTCAACCAGTACTTGCAGGGCGAGCACCGCTGGTCGGCGCTGGCGACCGCGTGCGCGCTGCTGCCAATGCCGGTGACCATGGCGACGACGGCGCTGGCCGCGGTCGGCCTGGAGCGGCGTCTCGGCCCGAAGCGGCTGATGGCGGCCGGTGCGACGCTGCTCGTCCTCGGCAACCTGTGGCTCTCCGTCCTGGACGCCTCGGACCCGTACGCCACCGGTGTGCTGCCCGCGCTGGTCCTGCTGGGGGCCGGTATGGCGGCGTGCGTGCTGCCGCCGACGCTGATCGCCACGTCGAAGCTGCGCGACAGCGAGGCCGGGGCGGCGTCCAGCGTGCTCAACTGCCTTCAGTCGGTGGGTGGTTCGATCGGCCTGGCCACACTGGTGACGGTGTCCGCCCGCGGTGGCATGCCGGGCGGCTTCCTGGCGGGTGCGGGCTTCGCGGCGCTGGCCCTGGTGGCCGCGTCGCTGCTGCGCCGCCGGTCGCACTGAGGCAACACCTGCACGCGACAGTGGGGGCCGCCCTTGCGGGCGGCCCCCACTGTCATGTCCGATCAAGCGGTGGGTGCTCAGTAGCGGTAGTGGTCCGGCTTGTACGGGCCGTCGACCTCGACGCCGATGTACGACGCCTGCTCCGGGCGCAGCGTGGTGAGCTTGACGCCGAGGGAGTCGAGGTGGAGGCGGGCGACCTTCTCGTCGAGGTGCTTGGGGAGCACGTAGACGTCGGTCGGGTACTCCTCGGGCTTGGTGAACAGCTCGATCTGGGCCAGTGTCTGGTCCGCGAACGAGTTGGACATCACGAAGGAGGGGTGACCGGTGGCGTTGCCCAGGTTCAGCAGGCGGCCCTCGGACAGGACGATGAGGACCTTGCCGTCGGGGTACGTCCACGTGTGGACCTGCGGCTTGACCTCGTCCTTCACGATCCCGGGGGTCTTCGCGAGGCCGGCCATGTCGATCTCGTTGTCGAAGTGGCCGATGTTCCCGACGATCGCCTGGTGCTTCATCCTGGCCATGTCCGAGGCCATGATGATGTCCTTGTTGCCGGTCGTCGTGACGAAGATGTCCGCCTTGTCGACGACCTCGTCCAGCGTCGTGACCTGGTAGCCGTCCATCGCCGCCTGGAGCGCGCAGATCGGGTCGATCTCGGTGATGATCACGCGGGCGCCCTGGCCACGCAGCGACTCCGCGCAGCCCTTGCCGACGTCGCCGTAACCGCAGACGACGGCGGTCTTGCCGCCGATCAGGACATCGGTGGCGCGGTTGATGCCGTCGATCAGCGAGTGACGGCAGCCGTACTTGTTGTCGAACTTCGACTTCGTCACCGCGTCGTTGACATTGATCGCCGGGAACAGCAGGGCGCCGTCACGGTGCATCTCGTAGAGACGGTGGACACCCGTCGTGGTCTCCTCCGTCACGCCGCGGATCTCCGACGCGATCTGCGCCCAGTCCAGCGGGCTGTTCTCCAACAGGGCCCGTACGACGGTGAGTTCGTCGTTCGAGGCCTCGGGCAGCTCGCCGGTCTTGCGGTACTCGACGCCCTTGTGGACGAGAAGGGTGGCGTCGCCGCCGTCGTCCAGGATCATGTTCGGGCCCGCGTGGCCGGACCAGGTCAGGGCCTGCTCCGTGCACCACCAGTACTCCTCCAGCGTCTCGCCCTTCCAGGCGAAGACCGGGATGCCGGCGGCGGCGATCGCGGCGGCGGCGTGGTCCTGGGTGGAGTAGATGTTGCAGGAGACCCAGCGGACCTCGGCGCCGAGCGCGACCAGGGTCTCGATGAGGACGGCCGTCTGGACCGTCATGTGCAGGGAGCCGGTGATCCGGGCGCCCGCCAGGGGCTGCGCGGCGGCGTACTCCTCGCGGATCGACATCAGGCCGGGCATCTCGTGCTCGGCGAGGGTGATCTCCTTGCGGCCGAACTCCGCGAGGGAGAGGTCGGCGACCTTGAAGTCGGTGAACTCAGCTGACATGGAGGCTCCTCGAGCTCAGTACGTTGCGGTGGATGTCCAGGGCAGCCGTGGACTTGTTGAGCGTGATGTAGTGCAGGCCGGGCGCGCCCTCGGCGAGCAGCCGGTCCGCCATGAGCGTCGCGTGGTGCACGCCGATCTCGTGCGCGACGCCGGGCCGGTCCCGGGCGGCCTCGAGACGGTGGGCCAGGTCCTCGGGGAAGGCGGCGTCGGAGAGCTCCGCGAAGCGGCGGATCTGCCGGACGTCGGTGGCCGGCATGATCTCCGGGATGATCGGCACGTCGCAGCCGGCGGCCACGACCCGGTCGCGCAGCCGCAGGTAGTCCTCCACGTCGAAGAACATCTGCGTGATCGCGTAGTCGGCGCCGGCCCGGCACTTGGCGACGAAGTGGCGGATGTCGCCGTCCCAGTCCGCCGAGCGCGGGTGCTTCTCCGGGAACGCCGCCACGCCGATGCTGAAGTCCCCGAGCGAGCGCACGAGTTCGACGAGCTGCCAGGCGTGGTTCAGGCCCTCGGGGTGCCGCGTCCAGGGGCCCTTGGGATCGCCCGGCGGGTCGCCCCGCAGCACCAGCACGTCGCGCACCCCGGCGTCCGCGTACCGGCCGATGATGTGCCGCAGCTCGGCCACCGAATGTCCGACGGCGGTCAGGTGGGCGACCGGGCGCAGGGTCGTCTCGGTCGCGAGGCGCTCGGTGACCTCGATCGTCCGGTCCCGGGAGGAGCCGCCGGCCCCGTAGGTGACCGACACGAAGTCGGGGGCCAGCGCCTCGATGCGGCGCACGGCCTGCCACAGGGTCTGCTCCCCCTTGGCGGTCTTCGGCGGGAAGAACTCGAAGGAGAAGGTCCGGCCGCCGCGTGCCAGGGTGTCGCGCAGGGTGCTCACGGGCGGCCTCCGGCGTTGAAGTAGCTCGCTTCGGGGTGGTGCAGGACGATGGCGTCCGTGGACTGCTCGGGGTGGAGCTGGAACTCCTCGGAGAGGACGACCCCGATCCGCTCGGGCCGGAGCAGGTCCGCGATCTTGGCCCGGTCCTCCAGGTCGGGGCAGGCCGGATAGCCGAGGGAGTAGCGGCAGCCCTGGTACTCGGTACGGAACATGCCGTCGAGCGCCGAGGGATCGGCCCCGGAGATAGCGAGCTCGGAGCGGACGCGGGCGTGCCAGTACTCGGCGAGGGCCTCGGCCAACTGGACGGACAGGCCGTGCAGTTCGAGGTAGTCGCGGTAGGAGTCGGAGGCGAACAGCTCGGCCGTGGCCTCGCCGATCCTCGAGCCCATGGTGACGACCTGGAGGCCGACGACATCGGTCTCGCCGGACTCCTCCGGGCGGAAGAAGTCGGCCAGGCACAGGCGGCGGCCCCGGCTCTGACGCGGGAACGTGAACCGGGTCCGCTCGTTGCCGAACTCGTCGAGAATGATCAGGTCGTCGCCCTTGGACACGCACGGGAAGTAGCCGTGCACGACGGCGGCCTCGAGCAGGTTCTCGGTGCGCAGCCGGTCCAGCCACATCCGCAGCCTGGGCCGGCCCTCGCGCTCGATGGTGTCGCCCTTGAGGCCCCACTGCCCCTTGAAGAGGGCGCCCTCGTCGAGCCAGGAGGCGTAGTCGTTGAGCGGGATGCCCTTGATGACGCGGGTGCCCCAGAACGGCGGCTCCGGGACCGGGTTGTCGACGGCGACGTCGGAACGCCCGACGTTCTCCGGCTCCTCCAGCCGCAGCTCCCTCTTCGGGACCCGGCGCTGCTTGAGCTCGGGCAGGGTCGCTCCGGGGACACCGCGCTTGACCGCGATCAGGGCGTCCATGAGGCGCAGGCCCTCGAACGCGTCGCGGGCGTAGCGGACTTCGCCCTCGTAGATCTCGTGGAGGTCCTGCTCGACGTAGGCACGGGTCAGGGCGGCGCCGCCGAGGATGACGGGGTAGTCGGCGGCCAGCTTGCGCTGGTTGAGCTCCTGGAGGTTCTCCTTCATGATCACGGTCGACTTGACCAGGAGACC
>NZ_JBITJS010000042.1:0-2494 GCF_044460245.1 Streptomyces sp. NPDC050145
CTCGTGACTGCGTGCCTTTTGAAGAATGAGCCTGCGAGTTTGCGGTGTGTTGCGAGGTTAACCCGTGTGGGGAAGCCGTAGCGAAAGCGAGTCCGAACAGGGCGTTTCAGTAGCACGCTCAAGACCCGAAGCGGAGTGATCTAGCCATGGGCAGGTTGAAGCGGAGGTAAGACTTCGTGGAGGACCGAACCCACCAGGGTTGAAAACCTGGGGGATGACCTGTGGTTAGGGGTGAAAGGCCAATCAAACTCCGTGATAGCTGGTTCTCCCCGAAATGCATTTAGGTGCAGCGTCGTGTGTTTCTTGCCGGAGGTAGAGCACTGGATAGGCGATGGGCCCTACCGGGTTACTGACCTTAGCCAAACTCCGAATGCCGGTAAGTGAGAGCACGGCAGTGAGACTGTGGGGGATAAGCTCCATGGTCGAGAGGGAAACAGCCCAGAGCATCGACTAAGGCCCCTAAGCGTACGCTAAGTGGGAAAGGATGTGGAGTCGCAGAGACAACCAGGAGGTTGGCTTAGAAGCAGCCACCCTTGAAAGAGTGCGTAATAGCTCACTGGTCTAGTGATTCCGCGCCGACAATGTAGCGGGGCTCAAGCGTACCGCCGAAGTCGTGTCATTTCAGCAATAGCCCCAACGGGCGCTGGGATGGGTAGGGGAGCGTCGTGTGCCGGGTGAAGCAGCACCGGAAGGTAGTTGTGGACGGTTCACGAGTGAGAATGCAGGCATGAGTAGCGATACACACGTGAGAAACGTGTGCGCCGATTGACTAAGGGTTCCTGGGTCAAGCTGATCTGCCCAGGGTAAGTCGGGACCTAAGGCGAGGCCGACAGGCGTAGTCGATGGATAACCGGTTGATATTCCGGTACCCGCTGTGAAGCGTCAAACATCGAGCATCGTGATGCTAAGGCCGTGAAGCCGTTCCGGACCCTTCGGGGAAAGGAAAGTGGTGGAGCCGCCGGCCCAAGCGGTTAGTAGGTGAGTGATGGGGTGACGCAGGAAGGTAGTCCATCCCGGGCGGTGGTTGTCCCGGGGTAAGGGTGTAGGCCGGTGTGTAGGTAAATCCGCACACCATTAAGGCTGAGACCTGATGCCGAGCCGATTGTGGTGAAGTGGATGATCCTATGCTGTCGAGAAAAGCCTCTAGCGAGTTTCATGGCGGCCCGTACCCTAAACCGACTCAGGTGGTCAGGTAGAGAATACCGAGGCGTTCGGGTGAACTATGGTTAAGGAACTCGGCAAAATGCCCCCGTAACTTCGGGAGAAGGGGGGCCATTCCTGGTGATGAGTCTTGCACTCTGAGCTGGGGGTGGCCGCAGAGACCAGCGAGAAGCGACTGTTTACTAAAAACACAGGTCCGTGCGAAGCCGTAAGGCGATGTATACGGACTGACGCCTGCCCGGTGCTGGAACGTTAAGGGGACCGGTTAGTCAAGATTCGTCTTGGCGAAGCTGAGAACTTAAGCGCCAGTAAACGGCGGTGGTAACTATAACCATCCTAAGGTAGCGAAATTCCTTGTCGGGTAAGTTCCGACCTGCACGAATGGCGTAACGACTTCTCGACTGTCTCAACCATAGGCCCGGTGAAATTGCACTACGAGTAAAGATGCTCGTTTCGCGCAGAAGGACGGAAAGACCCCGGGACCTTTACTACAGTTTGATATTGGTGTTCGGTTCGGCTTGTGTAGGATAGGTGGGAGACTTTGAAGCGGCCACGCCAGTGGTTGTGGAGTCGTCGTTGAAATACCACTCTGGTCGTGCTGGATGTCTAACCTCGGTCCGTGATCCGGATCAGGGACAGTGTCTGATGGGTAGTTTAACTGGGGCGGTTGCCTCCCAAAGAGTAACGGAGGCGCCCAAAGGTTCCCTCAGCCTGGTTGGTAATCAGGTGTTGAGTGTAAGTGCACAAGGGAGCTTGACTGTGAGACCGACGGGTCGAGCAGGGACGAAAGTCGGGACTAGTGATCCGGCGGTGGCTTGTGGAAGCGCCGTCGCTCAACGGATAAAAGGTACCCCGGGGATAACAGGCTGATCTTCCCCAAGAGTCCATATCGACGGGATGGTTTGGCACCTCGATGTCGGCTCGTCGCATCCTGGGGCTGGAGTCGGTCCCAAGGGTTGGGCTGTTCGCCCATTAAAGCGGTACGCGAGCTGGGTTTAGAACGTCGTGAGACAGTTCGGTCCCTATCCTCTGTGCGCGCAGGAATATTGAGAAGGGCTGTCCCTAGTACGAGAGGACCGGGACGGACGAACCTCTGGTGTGCCAGTTGTCCTGCCAAGGGCATGGCTGGTTGGCTACGTTCGGGAGGGATAACCGCTGAAAGCATCTAAGCGGGAAGCCTGCTTCGAGATGAGTATTCCCACCCACTTGATGGGGTAAGGCTCCCAGTAGACGACTGGGTTGATAGGCCAGATCTGGAAGCACCGCAAGGTGTGGAGGTGACTGGTACTAATAGGCCGAGGGCTTGTCCTCAGTTGCTCGCGTCCACTGTGTT
>NZ_JBITJS010000044.1:0-1065 GCF_044460245.1 Streptomyces sp. NPDC050145
TGTTCTGTTCGGGCACGTTGGTGACGCTGCAAGGGGCTTGCATGGGTGAGGGCCTTCTGGGTTCGGTGGTGACTGCGACATCTACCGCCGAGTGCAGGAGGCCCTCATGTGCCACCGTAACGCGCCGCTGACGCCGACCGGGAGACTGCGTCTGGCCTGGTGCATAGTCGAGGACGACTGGCCGCTGCGGCGGGCCGCGGAAAGGTTCCAGGTCAGTCACACCACTGCCAAACGCTGGGCCGACCGCTACCGCCAGTCGGGCTGGGCCGGCATGCACGACCGCTCCAGCCGCCCTCACCACTGCCCGCACCAGACCCCCACCGACATCGAGGAACTGGTCGTCCGGCTACGCCAGGAACACCGGATCGGCCCCCAGCGGATCGCGGTCCGCAGTGGTGTCGCCGCCTCGACCGTTCACCGCATCCTTCGTGATCACCGCCTGCCTCCGCTGGCCACGCTGGACCGGGCCACCGGCCGGCCCATCCGCCGCTACGAACGCAGCCGGCCCGGCGAACTGCTCCACATCGACGTGAAAAAGCTCGGCCGCATCCCCGACGGCGGTGGCCACAAGACGCTGGGCCGGGCCGCGGGCCGCAAGAACCGCAACCACGCCGGACTGGCCTTCCTGCACACGGCACTGGACGATCACTCCCGCCTCGCCTACACCGAAGACCTGCCTGACGAGACCGCCACGACCTGCGCCGGCTTCCTCCAGCGGGCCACCGCCTGGTTCGCCGACCACGGCATCACCATCGAACGCGTGCTGACCGACAACGCCTGGGCCTACAGCAAGACCACCTGGCGCGAGACCTGCCGGCAGCTGGACATCCAGCCACGCTGGACCCGGCCCTGGCGGCCCCAGACCAACGGCAAGGTCGAACGCTTCCACCGCACCCTGCTCGAAGAATGGGCCTACCAGCGGCCCTACACCAGCGACGCGGAACGCCAGGCAGCGTTTGCCGACTGGCTCGACTGGTACAACTACCACCGACCCCACACCGGAATCAGCGGCCACACCCCAGCCAGCCGCGTCACCAACGTGTCAGAACAGCACACCTAGGGCGC